>JACRLC010000024.1 GCA_016235425.1 Chloroflexota bacterium
GCGCCTGGAGTTCGAGAAAAACGGAGATAATGAAGAAGAAGCGCACTCATTTCTGCCTTTTTCACAGTCCACAGAAGCTAACCCGCCTCGACATGGTAGCCCGCGTGATCAATTCACTCCTCTCTCCGACAAACTGCTAGACCATAGGAAAGTCTGCCCTTAAAGCCCAATAAGAAATGAAGCAGATTTGTTTCTGCGTCACCTAAAGTCATTGCTATTCCCTGCAATTCGATACTCTCATAATCTAATTTTCTTGAAGTAAGGATGCTATACATTTCGTCAAATGAGAGACCATTATATTCTGGGGATGCTATTGCTGTTTTTGAGATTCTGTTCTTCAATTCAGCATTTTCTCTACCAAGTCTTGCAATTTCTTCTGCCACCGCCCCCGTATTTACTGTTTCATTTCCAGGTATCCAGCCTACCAACTCAGTGCGATTGCTAAACTCAGCCAGTGTCTCCATAATGGAAAGTTTTATGTCTTTTGGGTCGCTCCAGAATCTAATCATCTTGCTACAAACCAATTCTCTAAATTCTCTTAGTTTCTCAGAATGGTCTTTTTCTACAGCTTTTAGCCCGTCTTTTTTCACCTTTTCGTCTAAATGGCCTTCATCGATTACAACAGCAAACAAGGGCTTCCCTTTTTCAAGCGCATATTCATATTCCAGTTGGATGTAGCTCTTTCCGCTTTTCGGTTCTATGCTTCCATATCGGCCGCCAAGAATGAGCATATACACATCAGACTCGTCAATCCAACGTTTGATTACATTCATCTGTGATTCATCACCTGCTGCAAACAACTCCATACCGGCAGGAATGTGACCTGCTGTAAGAATTGCTTCTACCGCTGCTTGTCTTTCTTCCTGCAAGTCTGTATAGGTTGACGAAACAAATACTTGGAGTTTTTTCTTCTGAGCCATAGCGTTACTCCTTCCCGATTGCCTTGATAACATTATACAGACATTTTAGCTGAAATCAAAAGGGTGCGTTTCAAATGAGTTGAAAGAAAGAACGTCCCGAAGGTTTTGTGGGGAAATTTCGTTGTTTTAGCCAACCTTCGGGACGGTTTCAACTGAAATGAAACACACCCAAATCAAAAGCCCGCCTCCCCGCAGAAACGGGCGCTGTCTACTGCTCACTGATAACTGATTACTTTTTCCCCTCCGCGCGTTGCCTGATCAATCTTAACCACTCCTTGCGAATGATGCCGCTGAATGGCCCGATCAGCGCCCAGTAGAGACGGAAATATCGCAAGCTTTGTCTATCTGTGCAATGGACGCGGGTTTCCGTTGTCACATGGACGCGCCCATTTTCTCGCTGAGTGAATGTCAGGTTTCCAATGGCTTTGGCAAATCCTGCCTGCTTGAAGCTGGGAAAGTCATTGGCACTGATGGGCCGGATGCCAGCGGTTAGGCTCCAAAACCGTCCGATTAAGCCGAACACGATCTCCTGACAAGGATTGTCCACCAGTAGGACAAATCCTGATTTCAACATACCATCCAGATTGAGGCTATAGTTCGGCAGGCCGCGCAGACGATAGAGCCAGCGCACGATCGGTGTTTCACCCATTTCGAGATAACGCGCCGCCTGGTATACCGTCTCAATCGGCGCGTCAATATCTGTCTCATAGCGCGCAGAGACTTCATATTCTGGCAAGAATTGATCAATTAACATTGTGGCTGGCACCCTCGCGGCGATTGCTATCCCGCAGCAACCGGCTCTCCTGCCGCCTCAAAGCCTCTCTTCAACGCTTCATAATTTTTCGGCAAAAGATGTTTGTGCCTCGCGGGCAAGTGACCTTCCAGTGCCTTCTCGACATCCTTCAACGATATCTCAGGTAACGCGGAAAGCAACGCGCCAACCGCGACCATGTTCATGAGTCGTTTGTCGCCGATCTCTTCGGCGATCTCGTTGCACGGCACAAAAATGACGTGAATGTCATCGCGCTTCGCGTCGCGATCCACCATGGACTTGTTCACGACGAGCGTTCCGCCCGGTGCGAGAACCTCTTCATATTTATCAAAAGATGGCAGGTTGAGGGCAATTGCCAAAGGTGGATTCTTTACCAGCGGAGAACCAATCTCATCGTCCGCGATGACGACGGTGCAGTTGGCCGTTCCGCCGCGCATTTCGGGGCCGTAGGAGGGGATCCACGTCACTTCCTTGCCCGTGTCCATTGCGGCATAGGCCACGACCTGTCCGCCGAACAAAACACCCTGTCCGCCAAAACCAGCAATAATGATTTCTTTTTGCATGTCGCTCCTTCGGAGCAGAGATTAGAGATTGGAGAATTGTGCCAAATCTCTATTCTCTAATTCTCCAATCTCCTATATTTTTATCTGCGCTATTCCTGCCGCCACCTTGTAATCCCCAAGCGGGAACGCGGGAACCATGTGCTCTTCCACGAACTTCAACGAATTGACCGGCGTCATGCCCCAGTTTGTGGGACAGGTGGAGAGCAATTCGACCATCGAGAAGCCAAGTCCGCGCGCCTGGGTTTCAAAGGCCAAACGAATGGCCTTCTTGGCGAGGCGAATATTCTTCGGGTCGTGCAATGACCGCCTCACAACGTATCCCGCGCCGTCGAGTGTGGAAAGCATCTCGGCCATGCGGATGGGATAACCCTGTGTTTCCACATCGCGGCCGTTCGGCGACGATGTCGTCTTCATGCCGGGCAGAGTGGTCGGAGCCATCTGTCCGCCGGTCATGCCGTAGTTGGCGTTGTTGATGAAGATGACGGTCAGGTTCTCTCCGCGTGCCGCGGCGTGGACAATCTCGCCCATGCCAATCGAAGCCAGGTCGCCATCGCCCTGGTAAGTGAAAACGATTCGATCAGGCAGAACGCGTTTGATGCCCGTAGCCATCGCGGGTGCGCGTCCGTGCGGGGCTTCCACAAAATCGGTATCGAAATAGTTGTACGCGAACACCGCGCAGCCCACCGGCGCGACGCCAATTGTCTTGTCAAGCACACCCATTTCTTCGAGCACTTCGGCGACCAGCCGATGCGCCACGCCATGCGTACACCCCGGGCAATAGTGGGTGGGCGTGTCGGTAAAACCTTCGGGTCTATCGTAGACTAAATTTTCAGGAGCAGTTGTTGTCATTAATACCTCTTGTTTCTTCGTCCTGCATGCACCGTTCGCCCTGGCCTGGCCGCCAGGACAGGCCAGGCACAGGTGAGCGGAGCCGCACGCTCTTGCTTTTGTGCGGCGCAGTCGAAGGACAGGTTACATATATGCAAGTTTCTGTTGCACAGGTGCCACGCGCTTCGACTGCGTTCGGACGAAGAGCATGTCCTCACTCCGCTCAGCGCGAACTCATCATTCTCTCAAACCACGCGTCACGCGGATTTTCGTCCAGGCTCAGCTTGCTCGTGGTGATGCGTTCGATCTCGTGCAGGATTTCTTCGGTGAATGGGACCACCCCGCCCATGCGCCCGTAAAACTCGACGGGCACGCGTCCCTTCACTGCCAGGCGGACATCTTCCAGCATCTGCCCGGAATTCATCTCCGTGACAAGGAACGCCTCGACCCGCCCTGCGAGTTGGTCAATCACCTCATGCGGAAACGGGCTGACAGTGATCGGCCTCAACAGCCCCACCTTGATCCCTCTTTGCCGCGCGGTGCGAACAGCGGATAATGCCACGCGCCCCGCGGTCCCGAAGCCGACGATGACAAACTCGGCATCGTCGAGGAAATATTCCTTGTACCGCACTTCATTGGCCTGGATTTGTTTCCATCGTTGGATCAGCCGCAGGTTGAGTTTTTCTTCTTGAATGGGATCAAGATAAATGGAAGTCAGAACGCGGCGTTCTCGTTTTCCCATTTTTGCGTTTGTTGCCCATTCCCAATCCTTGCGCTGGACGGGTTGCATCTCAGGCATCTGCGCCGGTTCCATCATTTGGCCGACAGATCCGTCGAGGATGACCATGCAAATGGAACGGTAGCGTTCCGCGAGGTCAAAGGAAAGAACCGTGAGGTCAATCGCCTCCTGCACAGAGGCTGGCGCGAGCACGATCGGCTGGTAGTCTCCATGCCCGCCGCCGCGGACAGCCTGGTTGTAGTCGCCCTGCGAAGGAGCGATGTTGCCGAGTCCCGGGCCGCCGCGCATCACGTTGATGAGCACCGCGGGAATCTCAGTCCCGGCGATGTACGAGATGCCTTCCATCATCAGGCTCACGCCCGGACTGGAGGAACTGGACATGACGCGCACGCCAGTACATGCCGCGCCATAGACCATGTTGATCGCGCCGAGTTCGCTTTCAGCCTGCACGAAGGTGCGGCCAAGTTCCGGCATTCGGCGCGAGAGGTATTCCAAAACTTCGGTCTGGGGAGTGATCGGGTAACCGAAGTAGGCTTCAAGTCCCGCGCGAACCGAGGCTTCGGCGATGGCTTCGTTGCCTTTCCATAATTCTCTGGTCATGAATATTTATCTCCGTAGGGGCGACCCTTGCGGTCGCACGAATGGACGGGGGCAAGCCCCATCCCTACAATTACGCCGCGGCAGGCGCGGCGGCCTTTGTTACTTCACGATAAACCGTGATCGCCGCGTCCGGGCAGACGAGGGCACAGATAGCACACCCCGTGCAACCGTCTTTGAATGTGTGCGCGGGGTGGTAACCTTTTGGTGTGAGATGCGACATGTCCAGTTCCATCACATTTTGCGGACATGCGTTGATGCAAAGTTCGCATCCTTTGCAATAGGCATCACTGACTTCGATCCAGCCTTTTACAGCCATTGAATCTCCTTTTAGAGAAGTCGGATATTATTTAGCGGATTGCCGCCAGCCTGATTATGTCGTTTTCCGACAAGGGAGTGTAGTGCCATGCGTCATGAGGAAGATGTACAAATATCATCCCTTTTCTCGGTGGTAGAATCAAATAAAGTTTCCATTTGGAGGACTACATGACAGACGCTGTCATCATTGATGCAATTCGCACGCCGATTGGCGCGTTGGGTGGGGTACTCGCCTCGGTCAGGCCGGACGATTTGGCGGCTCTCGTTATCAAAGAGATTGTCTCACGCAATGAACTTGATCCTGTGCTGGTCGAAGAAGTATTCTTCGGATGCGCGAATCAGGCTGGTGAAGATAACCGCAATGTGGCGCGCATGGCCGCTTTGCTTGCGGGGCTTCCCGTCGAAGTCGCGGGTGTGACCGTGAACCGCCTTTGCGCCTCAGGTTTGAACGCCATTAACCAGGCCGCGCGCGCCATCAAATCCGGCGAAGGGGAAGTGTACGTCGCGGGCGGAGTCGAATCCATGTCGCGCGCGCCGTATTCGCTTCCGAAAGCCGAGACAGGCTTCTCATTCGGTAACCTCACCGCATGGGATACGGCCCTCGGCTGGCGTTATCCGAATCCCAAAATGAAGGAAATGTACGGCACAGACTCGATGGGCGAGACCGCCGAGAATATCGCGAAGGAACGTCCGCACATCACGCGCGAGAAACAGGATGCCTTTGCCCTGCGTTCAAACCAGCGCGCCATCGCCGCAATTGACTCGGGCCGCTTCGCCGAAGAGACTTTGCCCGTATCCATCCCACAGAAAAAAGGCGACCCGAAGATTGCTGCCACCGATGAACGCCCTCGCCGCGATACGAGCATGGAATCGCTTGCCAGGCTCAGACCGGCCTTTGCAAAAGAAGGCGGCACGGTCACGGCTGGAAATTCATCCGGTCTCAACGATGGCGCGGCCGCGCTTCTCTTGATGAGCGCGGAGAAAGCCAAAGCATTAAATCTCAAACCGCTGGCGCGCGTCGTTGCTTCTGCCGCGGCGGGAGTCCCGCCGCGTGTGATGGGAGTTGGGCCTGTCCCGGCAACGAAGAAAGCCCTCCAGCGCGCGGGCCTGCAAATGAAAGACATTGAACTGGTCGAACTCAACGAAGCCTTCGCAGTTCAATCGCTTGCCGTTGTCGAGGACCTCGGCATTGACCCTGAGATCGTAAACGTCAACGGCGGCGCGATTGCCATCGGACATCCCCTCGGCTGTTCGGGCGCGCGGCTCGTGACGACGCTCGTCCATGAGATGAGATTGCGGGCAAAGAATGGCAGGCCAGTCAAATACGGTCTTGCCACGCTCTGCGTTGGGGTCGGACAGGGCGAAGCGGCTATAATTGAATTCATCGGATAAACAACATCGCACGGGACAGTCGTCCCGTGTGTTTTTACACGCAGCGTGTTCTACCGTTTTACAGGAAAGTCCAAAACCTCAGCCGCGAATTTCGCGAATGCGCGCGGATTTTTAAAAACCAATTCGCGAAAATCTGCGAAATCCGCGGCAAAGAACTTGCTCTTCATGATGCAATCCCGCCCAAAACGGGAAAGACCAAATAGCAAACGAACCAAAATCCTGTCTTCAACGTCTCTATGAAACAGTTCAAGGAGACTTCTCGAGTGAAAATCAAATTCTTATTGTTTGTGTTGTTTTTCAGCCTGATAGCCTGTTCCACGGCTGCAACTGCCACCACATCCACCGCGCCTGTAGAAGCGCCGCTTCAAGACATTCCTCCCACGCCGTTTCCTGACACCCCCGTGCCTGTCGGGATTAACGCGCCATTGATCGAGGCGCCGTCGCTCCAATTCCTAGACATGCTCAACGAATTGGATGGCTGGGGCATGACCGAGACTCAAATCGTCCGCACGAATGACGGCGGCCTCACGTGGTACAACGTCACACCGCCGGGGTTGGCCCAGGCAGGCTACAGCGTGGGCGCCAGTTTTTTGGATATCAATCACGCCTGGGTGCTCGTGCCGGATCCGAATAACATTCCAAACGGCGGCACGCTTTATCGCACTGTTGATGGCGGAATCAAATGGTCGTTCAATGCCGTTAATTTCAGCGGCGGGCAGATGGCTTTTCTCGACGCAAACAACGGCTGGATGAAAGCCGATCTCGGCGCGGGCGCAGGCTCAAATGCCGTGTCCATTTTTGTGACGCAGGATGGCGGCGTGACGTGGAGCCAAAGATTCACCAACGATCCCAACCTTCCGAACTCAAATGACACGCTTCCTCTCGGCGGCATCAAAGGCGGAATTGTCCCGATCAACATGCAGACCGCGTGGATCGGCGGTGTCATTTATTCGCCCGCCACAGTCTATCTTTACCGCACCGATGACGGCGGCGTCACGTGGTCGCAGGTAAATCTTGAACTGCCTCCCAATTCTCAAACGAGCGAGGTTGCTGTGTCTGAGATGAAATTTGTGAGCGCGGCCGACGGCTTCATCGCGCTTCGCATCACCGGCGAGGAATATCGCACCGCGTTCTACGCCACGCACGATGCAGGCAGCACGTGGTCGCTTTTGCCAACCGTCCTGCAAGGCACGGGCACAACGGAATTTATCTCGGCGCAGGAAATTGTTTTTTATAACGGCCAGCAGTTTCACGTCACGCGCGACGCGGGAGTTACGTGGGGCGCGGCCGCGCCGGATGTCGTCTTTGGTGATTTCTTTGCGAGCATGACTTTTGCGAACGCGTCCACCGGCTGGGTAATCATGTCCGATTTATCGAATCACCGCACGCTTTATAGGTCAACTGACGGAGGCGCAGCATGGTTTCCAATCATTCCATAAAATGGATTTTGATCCTGACTCTCGCAACTTCATCATGCGGACTGCTGACGCCCGCTCCAACTTCCCCGACGCCTGCTCCCGTTGAACTAACAGCTCCCGCCCCGACAGTCGTCCCGTCAAGCCCCCCGCTGACGGTGGATTCGATACGCAATGCGCAATACCGGGTCATCAGCCTCGATGCTCATCCCATCGTACAGTTGACCGATGGCAATTTTCAGCAAGGGACGGATCCGGTCGCACCTGACTACATGGTTGTCACTGCGACTGATTTCATCGTTCTCGGCGACGTGAACGGCGATGGCCTGGATGAGGCCGCGGCGATCTTTGTTGAAAGTTTCGGCGGCACGGGAAACTTCGCGGTGCTGGCATTTTTCAGGAATGAAAACGGCGCGCCGGCTTTCATCACGTCCACGTTGATAGACGACAGGCCGATGATCAATGGGCTTGGATTCGAGGGGCATGAAATCTTTGTGGACGCCATTGTGCATGGTTTTGAAGACGCCGGGTGCTGTCCCACGCTTCCATCAACGCGGCGTTATGCGGTGGTGACTAATCAATTGCGGCTCACTCACCTGACAACCTCCAACCCTGCCGGCGATAAGCGCGAGATTGTGATTGACTCGCCCGCCGATGGCAGTGCAGCGAGCGGTTTTGTACAGGTCAAGGGAAAAATTTCCATTGCGCCGTTTGAGAAAAATCTTGCTTATCGCATTTACGATGTCGCGGGAAAGGAGTTGAACGCAGGCCCCATCCAGGTGGACGCTTATGATTTTGGCCTGCCCGGCACGTTCGACGCGCCCGTTGACCTGACCGATATTCCCAGTGACACAATCGTTTTCATCGAGCTTCAAGATGTCAGCGCGGCCGATGGTTCGATGCTGGCGATGGATTCGGTGCAATTACTTGTAAAATAAGTTCGGTTAATGGAGTCCAACGTCTCCAGACGTTGGATTTATTGGTGAGTATGCCCAAGGTCTGGAGACTTTGGATTTCAAAACAGAGGAGAGAATCTTATGCCACACCTTGTTCGTGATTGGATGTCCAGCCCGGTTGTTGTCGTTGACCCTGATTCGAGCGTTTCCTATGCAATGACGTTGATGCGCCGGCGGAGGATTCATAGCGCGGTTGTTGCCGTCAATGAAAAGAATCCGTCATACGGAATTATCACCACCACCGATATTCGCGACAAGATCGTCGGGCAGGGCCGCAACCCGGCAGAGACAACGGTGCGCGAGATCATGTCCGGCCCGTTGGTCCTTGCCAACCCTGAATGGACTTTGATGGATTGTTCGCAGGTGATGCAGAAGTATCACATCCATCACCTGCCGGTGGCGGATGCAGGCGGTGCGTTAATCGGCTTGATCTCGGCCACGGATATTTTCATGGCGGTGGAAGAGACGGGTTGGGAGGAGGAGCCGAAATAGAATTACGAGCAGGATCACGCCAAGCGCGATTAACGGTACCAGGCCAGGGGGCTGAGTCGCTTTGGATGGCGGAGGCAGGTTTTGGGTCGGTGTGATCGTTGGCTGGGGCGTGGGGTCCGCTGGTAAACGGTCATTCATTGTGAAGACGAAAAATGCGAGGACGCGGTATTCGTCATCCTGAAGAAAGCCGGGATACTGCGGAGGGTGAGTCGCTTTGAGATAGTCGAACAAATCCTGCTGGGATGCGAAGCGCGAAAGGCGATCCTCGTTGACAACTGCCGGGACCATCGTTGGAATGGGGAAGCTGTCCTCCTCAGGCCATTTTCCGCTGTGACAGCCGCGTGCCCAGCAGTTCTGATGATCCTCCACCCAGACGGCACGGAATTCGTCGGTGAGACCCTGTCCGCGGCCGCCATGACATGGCATACAGTGTTGCCAGAACAGGTAACGTCCAAGTTCGTATTCGGTTGGATTTGGGGGGAGGGGCGGTTGCGCGATCGGATCGTAAGTGGGCGTTGGCGAGGCGGTTTGCGCGAGCGCTGTATTTGGAAGGGAGGAGAGCAAAAATATAAAGATGAAGAGGGCCGGCAGGATTGTGAAAAGCAGGAGTTTGCGCTGTCCGTTCATGTGCGAAAGTCCAAGAAAGTATAAGCCACATTCGATGGATTGCGGATAAAATAGGGGTATGACAAAGGGAAAATTCTACGTTGTTTGGAAGGGGCGCAAGACGGGCATCTTCACATCATGGGCGGAATGCGAAGGGCAGGTGAAGGGATTTGTGGGCGCGGAGTTTAAGGCGTTTGACAGCCGCGCCGAAGCGGAGACGGCCTTCAAGGCGAAGTATGCCGATTACAAAGGCAAGCCCGCTTCACACGGCAAATGGAAGACGGCCAGCGTAAAGCCGGAACTTCCATCCATTTGTGTGGACGCGGCCTGCTCCGGTTCGCCGGGCAAACTCGAATATCGCGGCGTATTCACCGAGACGGGTGAGCAGATATTCCACGCCGGGCCGTACGCGGATGGGACAAATAACGTCGGCGAGTTCCTTGCTGTTGTCCACGCGCTGACATGGCTTGCGAAACACAAGAAGGAATTGCCCATTTATTCCGATTCGGAGAATGCAATTGCATGGGTCAACACCGGCGAATGCAAGACGAAGCTCAAGCACACAGGCAAAAACGGCCTGCTCTTTGCCTTGATCCGAAGCGCGGAGAATTGGCTGGCTGAAAATGAACTGCCGGAAGATGGCATTTTGAAATGGGACACGGAGATGTGGGGAGAGTGCCCGGCGGATTTTGGCAGAAAGTAAACAGGTAGACAAGTAAGCAAGCAGGCACGTGCAACGGAAACATGTAACTCACCCCCTGTGTACTTGTCCGCTTGTTTGCGATAAGGAAAAAACATGAAAACAGTCCTGCTTATCATTGATATCCAAAACGACTACTTCCCCGGCGGCAAGATGGAACTCGTCGAACCGCTCGAAGCCGCGAAAAAGGCTTACATGATCCTGCAATGCTTCCGCGAGCATGGCGGGCATCACGTCCACATTCAGCACATTTCCAAAAAACCGGATGCGGCCTTCTTCATCCCCGGCGACCGCGGCACGGACATTCATGATTCGGTCGCGCATTTTGAAGGCGAACCCATCGTCTATAAGCATTTCCCCAATTCCTTCCGTGAGACGAATTTGCTTGAATTGTTGAAAGAATGGGAGGTCGAGCGCGTGGTCATCACCGGCATGATGACGCACATGTGCGTGGACGCCACTGCCCGCGCCGCCGCGGACTTGGGCTTCCAGGTCTGGATCGCCGAAGATGCCTGCGCCACGCGCGACCTGAAATATGGCGAGACCGTCATCCCAGCCGAGCATGTGCACAAAGCCTTTTTGGCCGCGTTGAAGACTTATGGTCAGGTGATGGCTTCGGAGCAAATCATCGCGCATCTTGCCGCCGAACAGGAAAAATCATAATTCGCCAATCGTCAATCGCAAATCGCCAATCGTAAATCGCAAATCGCCAATCGTAAATCGTATGACTACTCTCGATCCCGAAAAACAAAAACAAGCCAAAACCTACGCTCGCATTCGCCGACGCTTGTGGCTGGTGGATAACCTCTTCAGCGCGGTTTATGTCCTTGCCTGGCTGTTCTTTGGCTGGAGCATTTCCCTGCGCGAATGGCTGTCCACATTGATTACTGGTGACTGGTTACTTATCGCACTGTACGTGTTCGTCTTCGGCGGCATCTATTTTCTCCTCAATCTTCCCCTCGGCTGCTACAGCGGATTCATCCTCCCGCACCGGTTTGACCAGTCCAACCAGACGCTCAAAGACTGGATCATTGACCAGTTAAAAGGATTGGCGATCGGAACGCCCCTTGGCCTGATCCTGCTCGAACTGCTTTACCTTGCCTTGAGAGTCACCGGCGACCTGTGGTGGTTGTGGGCCGCGGGAGGAATGTTGGTCTTCAGTGTTTTACTGTCCAACCTTGCTCCTGTGCTTATCATGCCGCTCTTCAACAAATTTGTCCCGCTCGGCGACGAGCACAAGGAGCTTGCTGATTGCTTGATCCAACTCGCCGAACGCGCCAACACCAAGGTGCGCGGCGTCTTCAAGTTCGACATGTCCAAACGGACAAAGTCCGCCAACGCCGCGCTGACCGGCCTCGGCAATACACGCCGAATCATTTTGGGCGACACCCTCCTCAACGAATTCACCACCGATGAGATCGAAACCGTCCTCGCACATGAACTGGGGCATCACGTCCATCGCGATATCCCGTTTTTGATTACGTTTGGTACGCTCACGACGATGGCCGGTTTTTATCTTGCTTCGCTGGGGATGAATTGGGCAGTGGGTTATTTTGGCTTTACAAATGCCAGTGATCCCGCCGCATTCCCCGCGCTGGGAATGATCCTCGGCGCGTTTGGTTTGATCACCATGCCTCTGGAGAACGCGGTCTCGCGCTGGCGGGAAAACATGGCCGATGACTATGCCTTGCAGTCCACGGGCAAACGGGAAGCATTTGCATCCGCATTCACGCGGCTTGCGAATCAGAACCTGGGTGAAATTGACCCTGAGAAATGGGTGGTATTCCTGTTCTATTCACATCCCCCATTGGGCGAACGGATAGAGAAAGCAAAACGGTGGGGTTGAAGCGCGCAAGTCGAATGGGTTAGTCGTTGACCAGGCGGGCGCGAATCTCTGAGGGAACCTTCATGCTCAGTTCTGGATATTTCTCAAGGATGCGGGCAATATCGGCCAAATCCTTTTGGCGTTTGCTTCCCCGTCGTTCCTTGTCTTGCGCGGCCCAAATCTTTCCCTGCAACAAATCTTCTATGCTGGCTACCGGCATTTGCAAGCCCAGCACTTCGCGGTGCATAGATCGTTCAACAAAATTTGCGTAACGCTCATCGGTTTGGATCTGCACACGGAGGCCGGAACCCGCTGACGAAACATTCAAACCATGCGGGAATCTCTTTACAACGTAATGGCGGCCTAGCAGTTTTTCGGCCTCATCAATTTGATGGATTGCAACAACCAGATCCAAATCCAGACTTACCAGCGGCTCAACATATGCGTTGACAGCCTGTCCGCCGATGACGCAGAACTGGATCCCATGCTCACTGAAAAGGGTAATAAGGCTTTCCAGCAGGTTAGCTTGATCCATAGTGATTAACTTCCAAAACGTCAGGGCTTGCATATTTCTTCTTTCGGCTGTTCATGATTGAGGTCGCTGACAGCATTCTATATTATCCCACCCTGTGGGTCAAGTTGACATCTTTCGTTTTTCTTCTTTCCTCTCCTCAAAAGAGGAAAGAAGAAAAACTGCTAAGACTCTATTTTGCCAAATCCCCCATCAACTCCATTGGCACCACCGCCGCGCCGACAATGCCGGGGCCGGTATGGACACCGAGAACAGGGGAGATGCGCATCACTTCCAGTTTCGCGATGTTGAGTTTTTCTTGGATTTCCCTGGAGAGCGCCTCTGCCTTTTCGGCGAATCGCCCGTGCAAAATTGTGACCCACAAAGGGGTGTTCCCATATTTCCCGTGCAAATGCTCTGTTATCGCGGTCATGGATTTACCCAGCGTACGCCCTGTGCTGACTGTGCTGTATTTGCCATCCGTGTCCACGCGAATGACGGGCTTGAGGCTGAGCAACGCGCCCGCCAGCGCCTTCACGCGTCCGATGCGCCCGCCGCGCGCGAGATATTCCAGCGTGTCGAGGGTGTAGATCACCTCGGTCTTCTCACGGATCGCCACAAGCCGTTCCTGGATCGCGTTCATGGCCCAGCCCGCCTTGTCTGCCAGTGCCGCGGCCATCACTTGAAAACGTTCGCCGCCGGAGAGGGTGAGCGTATCCCAATAACTGACGTTTGCTTCTGTTTTAACCTGTTCGCCGCCGTCGCGCGCCGCGTTGATCGTGCCGCTCAAACCGGATGAAATGTGAATGGACAGAATGTCCTTCCCTTTCTCCGCGGCCTTTCGATACAGCTCTGCAAACAAGCCAGTGGATGGCATGGCAGTCGTTGGGATGGCTGGCCGCATGGCCTCGAGGCGATTATAGAATTCGTCTGCCGTGATGTCGGCGGAGTTCACTTCGCCTTCAGGAAACTGGATGAAGAGTGGGGCCTGTACGATGCCGAGTTTTTCCAGTTCTTCTGCGGGCATGTCTGCCGCGCAATCGGTTACGATTTTCATTTGATGCTCCTTATATTTTTACTCGGTGGTTGAGTAGATGCGAGCGCAGCGAGCATCGTATCGAAACCACCTGTTTGAATCCAATTTCTCTTTTCATGTGACCTGCTGGTTTCCCTGGCCCAGCCCGCCAGGGCAGGGCGATACGCCCTCGACGAACACTCGGGCTACTCAACCAGCGGTGTCTATCTCTTTTCCAAAAACCACTTCACTGTATCTGAAATGGTTTCATACAACGAACGCGGCTTGTATCCCAGCTCGCGCGCCGCCTTTGCGTGGCTGATATTTGAATTACTTTGCAACACCTCCAGAGAATAAGGTGTAAAACGCGGCGTAGCATGGGCAAGCCGGTAATACATGGGCGTGAACATTGCCGCGAATTTTGCAAGGTCAAAGGGGATTTTCATTTGGAAGAAACCTTTCCCTGTGATCTCGCGCACGGTTTCAAGCATGTACCGCACGGTGATTTTTTGCCCCGATAAAATATAACTCTCGCCGCGATTTCCATTTTCCGCGGCGGAAATGAGTCCATCCGCAACGTCGCGCACATCCACGAAGTCGTACGCGCCGTCCACGTAAAGTGTGGGTTTCGCCACTGCCGCGTCGTGGATGACCGCGCCCATCATCGAGCCGCGAAAATCAAAAGGGCCGATCACGCCGGTGGGGCAGGCCACAACAGCCTCAAGTCCCGCGTGAGCCGCATTCAAAACTTCGAGCGTCGCTTCCGCTTTTGATTGGTCATACGCGCCATAAGGATTCTCCGCGTCGTAGGGTAACGACTCATCAATCACACCATCTTCAACCCGCTTGATCGCATGAATAGACGACGTGTAAACCAGCTTCTTGATCCCCGTTTCCTTCGCGGCGCGCAAAACATTTTTCGTCCCATCAACATTAACTTTGCGGACAAATGGATTCGGCCCGGGCATGATCGAAATGATGCCCGCGAGATGGAAGATTCCTTTAACCCCGCGCATGGACTCGAACAATGAATCCAAATCGAGGACATCCCCCTCCACCGCTTCAACGCCCAGACCTTGAATTGGCGCGCGGCATTCGTTCGGCAGAATCAGCGCCCGGACTCTTTCCCCGCGCTCCAGCAGTTTGCGGACAAGGACATTTCCGATGTGTCCCGTCGCGCCTGTAACCAGCCACATCTCTCAAGCCTCACTTTTGCGCAACAGCGTATCCAGCATCATGGTCGTGATCTCGCGCGCCACCTTTTCCCATTTTGCGCCTTTGGGATCGAGCAGGCTTTGAAGCAGGAGTCCCATTGCCATTGAGACAATCATTCGTGCAGTCAGTTCAGGGTCTGCATCCACAAAAGAGCCTTCGTCCACGCCTTTCTTGATGAGAGAAGTGAAGTACTTGTGATAGCGGCGATAAGGCGCAATGCTGGCCTGCCAGATCTTGTCATCGCGGCTGGCCTGCAACCAAAACTCGAGAAACATCGGTAAGTTTTCGCCTGCCGATTCGAAAATGAAAGGAAAGGCTTCCGTGATTTGCATGAACGTTTCAGGGACGGTTTTATCGCGCGAGGCTTCAATGGTGTTATCAATGGTCTTTAGCCAGCCATCGAGCAACGCCAGAAATAAAGCCTGCTTGCTTTCAAAGTGATGGTAGAACGCCCCTTTGCTTACTCCTGCTTCAGCGCAAATTTTATCCACGCTGGCCTTGCTAAAGCCGTTGACCGAGAACTGTTTGATTGCAGATTCCAAAATCCGTGCGCGTGTCTCTTCGCTTCGTTGTTGCATGTTCATCTTTCCCCTCTCCCCTTGGGAGAGGGCAGGGGTGATGGTGAAAAAAACCGACCAGTCGGTATGTTTTTACTCCCGAACGATTGCACTGTCAATGGAATGGAATTAACAATCTGATTAAGAATTTCGACGGCAGATAAACTGCCGTCGAAATCGTATGACGAATATATGTCGGGTCGGTGGGTACTCGTTGTGCTTTGAATGCAGCGCTAAGCGATCACCGGCGGGCGCTCATATATTTCGTCTATTTTCTTCATTTGTTCCTTGCCCAACAGGCCATACTCCATCGCTTGAATATTCTCCTTCACCTGGGCGAGGGTCTTGAAGCCAGGAATGGGAATGGTGCGATCGCTGCGAGTCCAGATCCAGGCCAGCGCGATCTGAGCCTGTGTTCGTGGGTCGCCAGTGTCAGCGAACATCTTTCGTACTGCCTCAATACGCTGGAGGTTTTGCGGTGACTTTCCAGCCCGCAAGTCCCAATTGTGCCGCACATCGTCTTCTGGGAATGTAGTATCAATGTTGAACTTGCCTGTCATCATGCCCATGACGAGGGGGCTTCGGTTGATGCTGGCCTGATCGTACTCTTCACAAATCGCTAACATTTGCGGCAGGTCGTAGCCTAGATTGATATTCGCCATATTCATATTCATCCAGTGCTGGATCGCTGTGCAATGTGGGCCCTGCGCGAACACGCGCACGCCCTCAGGATTATCGGTGCTCCAGCCGTACCAGCGGATCTTGCCTTCCTCAACCAGCTTTTCCAGGAAGTCGCGTACTTCACCTGCCTTCCCTGGATCATAAGCGCCCCAATGAAACTGGTAGAGATCAATATAGTCAGTCTTTAGGCGATACAGACTATCTTCACACTCCTGACGGATGCGATTGACCACATCGTCGGTTGTTTCCGTGACGATGCGCTTCTCTTCGTCTACAACATAGCCGAACTTCGTTGCCAGGATGACCTTATCGCGACGCCCCGCGACGGCCTGACGAGCACCCGCTCGCTGTGTCCGCACCCGTAGTTGGCCGCCGTGTCGAAGAAGTTGATCCCGGCATCGAGCGCGTAGTGGATGGCGCGGATCGATTCTGCATCGTCCACCTGTCCCCAACCCACGGGCTCCTTGCTGCCATCTGCTTCCAGCCAGTCCCAGGGTCCGCCGATTGCCCAACACCCCAGACCCATCGCGCTTACTTCGAGATTGCTGCGTCCTAAACGTCTCTTGAACATAGTGCCTCCAAGTTTTTTATTGTTATCAAGCAATCTTATTTGCCGCCCAACAGCGGGCATCAATGACAGCCGGACGGCATCGAAACAGGATACGTTATGAATTTTACTCCAGCAAGAATTTTCTCATCTCGTCAAAAACAACTTCCTCCTGTTTTATGAAACAGTAATGATGTCCACTTGGGATTTTCACAATCCTGGCGTGTGGCACTTTGCGTTGGAATTGTTCGATGTATCGCTTGTTGTGAGGCTGAAGCACCGTTTTGAAGAAATCTTTCACCTGCGCTTTCTGTTCTTCCGTCATGTAATCCGAAGACAGGTAGTCGGAGCCATCACGAATGGCAAAGAAGCTCAACACAGGAGCCTGGATCTTCGAATATTCTGGCGCATAACTGGCAAAAGTATCATTGATGGCTTTGGATATGGCGTCCGACATCTTGTCCACCACTTTGCCATCAGGAGTTTCCTTAAATATGTGTCTAGTCTGCTCATCCATCGCCTCACTCCAAACCACTGCCAGCGCAGGGAAAAGCCTTTTGATAGTGGCAATGTACTCCTCGATGGTACTGGAGAAGTCCTCTGGCCATGCTGGCATCATCTTCGTCAGGGGATTCCTTTCGAATACAGCCTTGGTTTCAGATGATGAACTGTCATATGCTGCATCCAGAAATACCAGCTTGAGAACGCGTTCTGGATATAAGATAGCAAAATGACTTAATTCGATATATGCCATCGAATGTCCAGCCAGAATCACCTGGTCAATCTTGAGCGCATCCAGGAACTGACGGAGGTCCTCGGTCAACGTATCTGGGTCATAGCCAGTTTCGGGATAATCCGAATCTCCGTGTCCTCGGCGGTCGAGTGCAAGGACGTGGAATTTATCGGTAAAGCGCGGGGCGAATTTACCGAAGATATATGCGGAACATCCCATGCCTGTCAGGAACAGGAGCACAGGTCCGTTGCCGCCCCAATCTAGATAATGCAGATGGATGCCGTTTACGTTCACAAAGTCGCTTTTATGTGGTGATGTGTCCAAAATAGCCTCCTGAGTTGATTTGAATTTGTAGACTAGCAACACAATCCCTTATGCTTCAGCGCCAAAGGGAGGAATGCTTGCTGGAGACGGTCTATCAAAAAAGGATACAAAATAAATCAGCCTTTCGACTGATTTATTACTTGACGAGGTGTGCTAAAATAAAATTAGGAATTGAAGAAGAGATTTTGTTTCCTTATGCGACGCGTTCCATGCTCCGTGGAACGCGTCGCATATAATTTGGGCAGATACGGCTACGCCAGTCAACCACCTGAGCTGAAGCTCCATTTTGAAGAAATATTCATCATTCACTCTTGGCGCTGTACTTGATGCGATCTGTTTTCTTCTTCAGCCCCATTGGCTTGAGGACCAAATCTACGGGACACCAATCCGTGACTACACTTTGCAGGGTCATCACCCCGACGAAGACAGCCAGCAGAAGCCCGGCGGTGAGGTCCACCCAGTAGGCGAGAGCAGCCGCGATCAGGATCACGATCCCGCGGAACATGTCTCTCCCGTTTTCCAGATACATGATGGTTTCTCCTTTCACGACCCGAATTCTGCTCTGCGGAAACGCATGAGTTCGCGGATAAGCACGAACGTTCCTAGCGCGACCAGCAGAATCGGGAAGAGGGAAATTTCAATCGGCGGCAGGCCAAGGACAGAGCGAGTCAGTCTCAGTGCTCCCAGCGTGAGCGCGAAAATGCCGAGCGTGATCGTGAATCCGCTGGCAGGGATTCGGTTCGGGGCGCGAGCCGCATTCAAGCCAAGCAGGATGAGACCGATACCGATCCAGCCTGCGCCCGCAGGCAGGGAAGGGACCAGCCCGAAATCTGCATCGGTCAGTCCCCACCAGATCAGCAGAAGGCCCCAGGCAACCGTTTCGAACTTGCAGTCCATCGAAGAAAGTTTGTTTTCCATTTTTTGATCCCTTTGATATGGTTGACGGGAATGCTTTACGATCCGCACCCGCACCCCTCCTCTGCTTCACCCGCGCCAACAGGGACAACCTCATTCAGGCCTGCGGCGAACTTGTCCATTTTGGATGAGGCGCCTTTCCTGACCATCCTGCCGATCTCGATGGCGTCTGCGATCTCCTGCTCGTTGGCTCCGCTTTCCAAAGCCTTCTTTACGTGATACTGCAAGCATGGCTGGCAGTTCGCGGTGATGGATGCTCCAACCGCGATCAATTCTGCAATTCGATTGTCGAGTTTCATGGTATTGTTTCCTTTCTGACCTATAGACGAAGCGGGCCAGAAAAGGATACACTCCCCCTGTTCGTTGTTGTCTGAATTACTTAATCGGATTCATCACACTGCATGGGATTTCCTCGATCCAATGGACTTCACAATTGGTTTCGAGCTCTTGCTTTAGTTTTGCCCTGGCCCGATGCAATCTGATCTTGACGGTATCCAGTGTGACTCCAAGGATCTCGGCAACTTCATTGTTTTTCAGCCCTTCGTATTCGCTCAACACAAGGACAGTCCTATAGTCTTCCGGCAGTTTTTCAATATACCCCCGAATACACTCATTCATTTCATCTCTAATAAGTTGTTTCTCTACTGAAGGCTTCTTTTCTGCTGCAAGAACAGTCTTATCATCATAGACGGTTTGATCGCCCTCAATTGAATCTTCTAGTAACACGAACTGCCCAGCCCGCTGAAAGGACGGACTGCGCAGGCGATCTAACGCGGCATTCGTCGCGATGCGATAAATCCAGGTAGATAAACTGGACTCTCCTCTAAAGTTCTTCAATGCCCCATTCACCCTTATGAAGATCTCCTGTGTCACATCTTCTGCCTCCGCGTCACTGAGCAGGCGCGCGACGTAACGGAGTATTTTTGGCCGAAAGGTATCGTAGATTTTCGAGAATTCCAAATCATCGTCGTTCATCGGCATCCACCTCCAATCCAGCGGTAAGTCGGATTGGTCGCGGGGCATCCCGCAGGGCAATCCGACTTACCGCCTGTGAGCCAAACTTCCTCAGGGCTTGTAAGCTCGTATTACTTCGGACGGAAATAGCATCTGTTGATGATATTCCCGCACGTCTACAACGAGGCCATGCTCTTGCAGTTTCGCCGACAACTTAACGCCGCGGCAGCCGCCCATGAGTCTGGGGGAGCGATCATATAGCCAATCGTAGATCTGGCTTCCCCAGCGTTCGCCTTCCGTCATGTTGACCAGAATCAACTTTCCGCTCTTTTTCAACACCCGTTTGAACTCCTGCAATATTCGTCCCATATCTTTAAAGGGGATCAGGTCGAACATATAGTTATTTACAAGCGTGTCAACGGTCTCATCTTCGAGTTGGAGGTCGAACGCTGTTTCAGCCTTTAGAGTATAGTTTGCCTGGCCGAGCGTTCTGAGGCGTTGTTCGGCTTTTGCCAGCATCCCTTTTGACAGGTCAACACCGAAATTGTGCCCGTGTGGGTTGCGCTTAACAATTTCATAAAAGGCCAGGCCAGTTCCTACTGCTACCTCGAGGATTTGTTGGCCATCTTGAATTTCAGCGAGTTCCAAAGTTCGGTTACGGGCGCGAGTTTCTGTCAATGTTCCCCATAGGTTATACACGCTGGCGATTTCGTCATACACTTGTCCGATTTCGCTCTGAGGAACTCTTGCATCGAGTTTCTGTTGTAACGACTGCATCTTTGCCTTCTCCTATGGTTTTCTCGCAATAATCTTCGCGCTGTACACAGCCTTGTACACATCGTCGCGTGCGATGGTCTTCAAATCAATCGCATCGCCCATGTCGGCAATTGCTGAATCAACGGTCTCTTTGTCGAAGAAAACAGGTGTGATGGAAATATCCGTAAAACCAACTTCCTTCATCATACCGGTATAATCTTCCGCTTCCACCGCGCCCGCCACACAACCGGCCCACGCGCTCAGGCTTTTCTTGATTGCCTCAGGCAACGGCCCATCGGTGACGATGTCAGATACCGCCAGTTTGCCGCCGGGTTTCAGCACGCGGAATGCTTCGCCGAAGACTTTGGATTTATCCGGTGAAAGATTGATCACGCAGTTTGAAATGATGACGTCCACGCTGTTGGAGTCCACCGGCAAATCTTCGAGATAACCCTGACGGAATTCCACGTTATCGAGATTCAATCGCTTCGCACTGGACCTCGCGCGGGCTACCATTTCGGGAGTCATATCCACGCCGATCACTTTTCCTGTTTCCCCAACCTTCTTGGCGGCGAAGAAACAGTCGAGTCCCGCGCCGGAGCCGAGGTCGAGTACGGTCTGCCCCGGTTGCAGGGACGCAAGCGTGATCGGGTCGCCGCATCCGTAGCTGACGGCGGTCTCGCCTTCGGGGAGGGTGGCAAGCAAATCTGCGGGGTAGAGACTGCTTTCGGTGCTGCAGCAGTCCGAAGGTCCGCAACAGGAGGCGTTGTTTTTAATCCGCTCTGCATAATGTTCGCGGACGGTGTCATGAATGGTGTCAGATGTTGTCATGTCATTCTCCTTATTATATAGATGTTCGCCTATGAATTTTGCCAAAAAAACGGAACACAGTCTCGGCCGAAGACGCGTTCCGGTTAGGCCTGAATGGATTTGATCAACTTTTCGGTGGTGATGGTTTCGGGCGCAAATTTAATCATCAACTGCCCGCAGCAAACTGCGACGTTTTCCTGGTTGAGAGTGTAGAAGGTTTGCTTGCCTTCCTCGCGTACGTTGACCAAACCCGCCTCGCGCAAAATGGCGAGGTGATGCGAGACGGTCGGCTGGGAGACGTCGAGCTTTTCAACGATTTCGTTGACCGAAAGCGAGTTGCAACACACCAGGTTCATGATTTTCTGGCGGGTCTCATCTGCAATCGCTTTGGCAAAAAGGACAGGGTTAAATTTCATAGATACTTATCTATATGAGATTATATCGAAGTTTATCTATTTGTCAAGGGGCTGGAAGAATCAAAAAAGCGCCTGAGGGTTTGTCTCAGGCGCTTTTTTGATTGGTTTATTTGCGATTCATTTTCCAGGCTTTGGTACTGACGCCAGGGCCGCAAAGAAAAACTCATTAACTCACCTTACGCGGAACGTCCCGAAGGTTCTCATGGTTCAGGCTGGCCCTCAGCCCAAACCTTCCCTGTCCCGTCCGGACCAGGACGGGGCGGGACGGTGCATAACATCAGTTATTAAATCTTTGCGGTCTTTGCGGGCTTCGCGGTAAAACTATTTCGGCTCGTCTGGGTTAGATTCTTTCCGCCGACCCAAACTCCGACGATGGTTCCGAGAACGCAGAGCAGGAAGAAGAATAGCGCGGCTGTTTCAAAGCGGCTGGAGACGAGCGCATTCAGCACAGGTGTTTCGAGGGTGTTGGCGCTCATGCGGATGGAATTCGGAATGAGCAAGCCAACGACCGCGCCGAGGATCGCGCCGAGGCCCATGCCGGTGTAAGCGCCGATGGCCGGGCCTCCGGTTCTGCCTGCCGTTCGGGCGGTGACTGCGCCGATCAGCGAGCCGGTCAGCGTGCCGAGGGATAATCCCAACACAAATCCGGTAAACACACCGTTCCAGTTCATTGTCAAAGCGCCCGTGGCGGCTCCGAGGATCGCTCCTGCAACCGTCCCAAGCATACAACCTGAGAAGACGCTTTCCTGCACGAGCATATCGGCTTTAGCCGCGGCTTTCCTTTTGCTTGCTTTGCTCGGACGCGTGATTTCATTAGTCGGCGACCAGGTGTGCGAATGCCCCTTTGAGATGGATAACGTACTTTTTGACATTGCTAATTCTCCTTATGTCCTGATAAGTCGGCTTGATTAACTCAGAAGTCGTCATCGGATGAAAAAGGTTACTGGTTAAGGAGAATTAGATTTTTGTGACAGGGAGAAAGAAATAAAGGATGGGTTGAGTATCAAAGACTTTTTGAAATAATCAGTAGATCACGAAACGACGAGGAGAAGCCCGAAAACAGGGATGCGGGCGTACGCATCCCTGTTTTCGGGAACTCTTTCAATTTTCGTGATCTACTGATAATCGGCTTCAAACATCTTTTGGCGTTTTCAATTCCAGGAGATCCCACTTGTTCCCGTAGAGATCCTCAAAGACAACGACAGTGCCATAGGATTCGATTCTCGGTTCCTCTAAAAAGTTGACGCCGTTTGATTTCATATCCTGATAGTCGCGCCGGAAATCATCCGTGTGAAGGATAAGAAATACGCGATCACCGGTTTGATCCCCAACGTAATTCTCCTGAGCAGGAGACGCTAAGGTGGATAAGAGTCTTTAGAGTTGGAAACGGGTCAGTTTAAGGTGGAGTGATTCGTTAAGGTTTCGACAGGCTCAACCTGACAGGTTTGATGGTTCAAGTCTATCACAAGTGCATGGGGCGTGCACGCCCCATGCA
>JACRLC010000025.1 GCA_016235425.1 Chloroflexota bacterium
ATAGAACAGAAGCCTAACGAATTGACCAGCGTGATGCGTCAGGAAATCCAACGCCTGAACGCTGTGTTTGAGTTTTACGAAACACCTTCGCCTTTTATGCCTCTTGCTTGATGGAAAAAACTTTTCTGGAGAACTATACATGCCAGATGATGACTGGAATAAAATCATCCATGACCATTTTTTCAAAAGACACCCAAACCCATTGGGCATTCATTGAACCCTTTCTGTCGATTCGCAACGAACGCGAATACGAACTGGTTGTCGCGCGACCGGACGAACTTCTCGATAAAATTGGTGATAACGAGAAACATCCGCTTTACAGCCTTCTTGACGTACTCAGCATTGTCATCGAAGCATATGATGAAGAGCATTATCCCGAGTCTTCTTTGTTTTCAAAACAAAAGAAGATGACACTAAAGAAACGAGACATTCCATGATCCTCATCAACCCCAGCTCCCCCTCCCGCTTCTACCCCGATGAAGCCTCCCGCCAGATCATGCTCAAGACCATTGCCTTCTTTGAAGAAAAGGGTAAACGAAAAATCAAAGAAGACGATCATAAGCGCGTCTGGTATGCCGATTTCATCGAGTTCCAAAAGAACGAAAAACTGTTTGCTACGCTGTTGACGCTCACTCTCTACGGCGAGTCTGGGGCGCGCTGGGATACCTGGCGCAACTGTGAGTTCAACGAGATCCTCGGCTTCTACGGGTTGGCCTATTGGTATACCTGGCAGGTGTCCATCCTCGGGCTGGGACCCATCTGGATGTCCGCGAACGAGGCGCTCAAGCGGAAGGCCGCGCAACTGCTCAGCGAGGGCGAAGTCTTCGCCTTCGGTCTCTCCGAACGCGAACACGGCGCGGATATCTACTCCACCGACATGACGCTCACCCGTCAGCCCGACGACACGTATCTGGCGAACGGCGAGAAATATTACATCGGCAACGGCAACGTCGCGCCGATGGTCTCCACCTTCGGCAAGTTCGCCGACACGAGCGAGTACGTTTTCTTCGCGGCGGATTACCGTCACCGCAACTACAACCTGATCAAGAACGTCACCGACAGCCAATCCTACGTCGCCAACTTCGCGCTGGCGGATTATCCCATCACCGAAGCGGACATCCTGCACAGGGGACAATCGGCCTGGGACGCGGCGCTGAACACGGTCAATATCGGAAAGTACAACCTGGGCTGGGCTTCGATCGGCATGTGTACGCACGCGTTTTACGAGGCCATCCATCACGCCGCGAATCGTCACCTGTACGGGATGGCGGTCACTGACTTTCCCCACGTGCGCGGCATGTTCACGGACGCGTACGCGCGCCTCGTGGCGATGAAACTCTTCGCCCTGCGCGCCGCAGACTACATGCGCGCCGCATCGCCAGACGACCGTCGTTATTTACTCTACAACCCGACTGTCAAGATGAAAGTCACCACGCAGGGTGAGGAAGTCATCAACCTGCTGTGGGACGTGATCGCGGCCAAAGGCTTCGAGAAGGATATGTACTTCGAGATGGCCGCGCGCGATATCCGCGCCCTGCCCAAACTGGAGGGCACCGTCCACGTCAACATTGCGCTGATCGTCAAGTTCATGGCGAATTATTTCTTCTTCTCCGGCGAGTATCCGCCCGTGCTCACCCGCAGTGAAGCCGCCAATGATGATTTCCTGTTTAATCAGGGACCGGCCAAGGGTCTGGGCAAAATCCAGTTCCACGATTACAACCTGGCTTACGGACTGTATGACCTGCCCAACATCCATGTCTTCCACGAGCAGATCGAAACACTGAAAACCTTCCTCGCAACGGCGACCCCGAACGAGGTCCAGCAAAAGGACACGGATTTCCTGCTGGCGCTCGGCGAACTCTTCACGCTGGTCGTCTACGGGCAATTGATCCTCGAAAACGCCCGCCTCTACGAAGTGGATGACGACACTGTGGATCAAATCTTCGACTTCATGGTGCGCGACTTCTCGAAATACGCCCTGGGACTCTACGGAAAGCCCAGCACCACGTCACAGCAAATGGACTTGTGCTTGAAGATGATCCGCAAGCCTGTTGTGGATGCTATCCGCTTCGGGCGCGTCTGGCAGGACTCGGTCTACGCTTTGAGAGATGCGTATGAGATGAAGCCGTAGCACGGAGAACCTTAGTCACTACCGTCATTGCGAGGCGGCGTTCTTCCGCCGAAGCAATCCCCAAAGGGGACGCTGTCTCCTCGAAACAGGGGATTGCTTCGCACACCGTCCTGCGTCCCCGCACCTTCGTTGGATCGGAGATGAAAGGTGCGGGGAAGTTCGCTCGCAATGGCGGTCATGATGATGGTTTAAATCAAATTGGTGATTTACCGAAATTACTTATCCAGAGGAAATCAAGATGAGTTTTGAAAATTCAAAACAACGAGGCAGTCCCCATCACTTTCTTGCCCAACTAGCTGGAAACTGGAAAGGCATATCCAAGCTCTGGCTTGAGCCTGAAAAATTAGCGGATGAATCTCCCCTTGTTGGCACTATTCAACTCCTGCTTGAAGGCCGCTTCGTCCTCTATCTCTATCAAGGTTCCATCGAGGGTGAGCCACAGCATGGCATGTTCACCTTTGGCTACAACACAACCCTGGAACAATACGAAGCCAGTTGGGTGGATACGTTCCACAACAACACCGCCATCATGTTTTGCGTGGGCAAGGCCAAAGACAACGGCTTCTTCGTCCTCGGCAGTTATCCAGACCCCACCGGCGGGCCGGATTGGGGCTGGTGCACCGAAGTCGAATTGAGCGGCGACAACCTGACCATCACGGCTTACAATATCAGTCCCGAAGGCGGCGAAGCCAAAGCCGTCGAAACAAAACTGACGAGGATACCGAAATGAAAATTCTGATCATCGGCGGCACACGATTTGTTGGGCGTCATCTTGTCAACTCCGCGCGTGCACGCGGACACGAAGTGACCCTCTTCAACCGCGGCAAATCCAATCCCGATCTTTTTTCGCGCGTTGAAAAGATTCGGGGAGACCGTGAAAACGGCCTGGGCCAACTCTCAGGTCGAAACTGGGACGCGGTGATCGACACCTGCGGCTATCTCCCGCGCCTAGTCAAAATGTCCGCGCAGGTGCTGAAAGACGCGGTGGACAATTACGTTTTCATCTCCAGCATTTCCGTCTATGCTGATTTCAGCAAAATCGGAATCAAGGAAAGCGATCCCGTCGGCAAACTGGAGGATGAAACCGTCGAAGTGATTACGGGCGACTCCTATGGCCCGCTCAAGGCTTTATGTGAAAAAGCAGTGCAGGATGTTTTTGGGGTTCGATCTTTGATCGTTCGTCCCGGACTGGTGGTTGGGCCGCACGACCCGACCGATCGATTTACTTACTGGCCTGTGCGCGTGGCGCGCGGCGGCGATATCCTTGCACCCGACCAACCCGGCGCGCTGACTCAACTCGTTGATGTTCGTGATCTAGCCGATTTCATTATTAAACTGGTTGAGGAAAATGTTTCCGGCGTTTTCAATGTGACAGGCCCGGATTACAGCCTGACGCTCGAGACATTGTTTGAAACCTGCAAGCGAATCAGCGGGAGCGATGCGAATTTCAAATGGGCGCCCGTGGAGTTTTTGAATCAAAATAATGTCTCCCCGTGGAGCGACCTGCCCGCCTGGCTTCCCGACACGGGAGAAAATGCCGGTTTCGCGCACGTGGATATTTCCAAAGCCATGCACGCGGGGTTGGAATTCTATCCGCTGGCCGAAACGGTGAAAGACACTTTGGAGTGGGCGGGAACCTTGCCGCCTGATTATGAATGGAGGGCAGGGCTGAAGCCAGAACGTGAAGCAGAACTGTTGAAACTGCTCGAGAAAAAATAGCAGATGACAGTCACTTCTCCTGCTGTTCCTTTAGGCAAGACCCTGCCAAAGTGACTGTCATCTTTTCTCAAAATAATATTGCCAGGAGAATTTATGCACTCACGACGCGCCCTGCTCTACATGCCCGGCGATGACTGGAAGAAAATCACGAAGTCCCTCACTCTCGGTGTGGACTGTATCTGCATGGACATGGAAGACGGCACAGCTATCAGCCGCAAAGCCGAAGCGCGTGCCATCATTGCGAAAGCTTTGCAAGAACTGGACTTCAGCAAAAGCGAGAAACTGGCGCGCATTAACTCGGTGGGTTCGGGCTGGGAAAAAGACGATATCGAAGCTGTCCTTCCATATCATCCAGACGGCGTTGTGATTCCAAAGATTGAATCACTCGACCAAATCCAGTGGGGAAGCGAGATTATCGAAGCGGCGGAGTTGAGGCATGGCTGGCCGATCAATTCGATCCGCATGTTGGTGGGGGTGGAAACTGCCAAAGGGATTCTCAATCTCAAGGAAATTGCGTCGCATCCGCGGCTCGACGGCATTATTTTCGGCGGCGAAGACTTTGCCGCTTCCATCGGCGCGACGCGCACACCCGGAGCCATTGAATTGCTTTACGCGCGGCAGGCCGTGGTCACTGCCTGCGCGGCGTTCGATTTGCAGGCAATAGACATTGTCACTATTGATTTCAAGAACCTGGATATTGTCCGCGCGGAATCTGAATTTGGGGCACGTCTCGGTTATAGCGGCAAGCAAATCATTCATCCCGCGCAAGTGGAACCAGTGCAGTCCGCTTTCACGCCAGATGATGAAGCGATTGCATACGCAAAGAGGATCGTGGAAGCGTTCGAGGCCAGTCAAAAAGAGGGAAAGGGCGCGTTTGTTCTGGATGGAAAGATGATAGATATGCCGCTTTTGAAAAACGCACAGAAAGTTTTGGAGCGGGCAAAGGCAGCGGGAAAATAACATTATCCGGATTGCGGACTTCAGTCCGCCAACCAAACCAAAAGCGGACTGAAGTCCACGCTCCGAAAAGGTCATCCATGAAATGGTCAACATCTCATCATCGCCCGCCCCATCTCTACATGAATGACACTTGGTATTTTGTGACTGCATCCACAGTTAACAACGCACATATTCTTTCGACAGATGAACATTTCGATTTATGGGCGACAACACTCAAAGAACTGGTCGCAGAATTCAAAATTCAATTGACCGCCTGGGCTGGGCTCCCAAATCATTATCATCTCCTCTTTCTCCCTCAACGCGGACACGACCTTGGCAATTTTATGAAGCGCCTGAATGGCCGCACATCGTATGAATTAAACACCCGCGACAACATACGTGGACGGACAGTTTGGTATAGTTACTGGGATACTTGCATCAGAGATGAGCGTGATTTCTGGACTCGCTTTAATTACATCCATTACAATCCGGTTAAACATGGATACGTGCAGGAACCTGAAGATTGGCAATTCTCCAGCTATCGCTATTATGTACGAAACGACAGTGGACTGTGGTTGGAAAAATATGTTCGGGATTTTCCAATTCATGATTTGTTTGACGATGATAAATTTTAGCTTTTTATAGGACTGCGGACTTCAGTCCGCTCTTCCCAGCCAAAAACGGACTGAAGTCCGCGCTCCGATTTGAAACAGAGGTTTACATGAAACTCTCTCAAATGGCAGTCATGAACGTGAACGAAGGCGAAGAGATCGTCGGCGGGTGGGCAACGGCGCATATCCCGCAGGTGGGCATCTACAAATTGCTCGCCAAGAAGCGCAAGGACGGCGTCATCGAATGGGCGCACTTCATCCAACGCGATAACGGCTTGAAGGAACGCGTCATGCGCGGAGAGATGGAAAGCCGCGAGAAACTCGATGAAGTCATCGAGATTGCCAACATGAATCTCGGTAAACTTTTCGGCGTCAAATTGCAGGCTGTGGATTACGACATGTATGCGCTGGACGGAAAGAAAACATCGAACACAAAACATTAGGGTGTATTTCATTTCAGTTGAACAACCGTCCCGAAGGCTTGAAAAACGGCCAAAATCCCTTGAGAAAACCTTCGGGACGTTCTTCCCTTCAACTCATTTGAAACGCCCCCAAACCATTAAAGGAAAATCATCTTGCCATCCATTATCTACGGATTTTTATCCGCCCTCACCTGGGGGGCGGCGGATTTTGCGGGCGGGCTTGCCTCGCGCAAAGTCGGCGCGTATCGAGCGGTCTTTTATGCTGACTTCATTGGCTTGGTCGCCATACTGATCACCGTCGCCATCGTCAACGAAGAGATGCCGCCGCTCTCTTCGTTATTGCTCGCCGGGCTTGCGGGCATACTCGGCTCGTGCGGACTGCTCATCCTGTATTACAGCCTCGCGCATGGACAGATGAGCATCGCCGCGCCGGTCTCCGCCCTGATGGCGGCCGCGCTTCCCGTGGCTTTTGGCGCGCTGACTGAGGGCCTGCCCACCCTCGCTCAATCCACCGGATTTGGAATCGCCCTTGCCTCTGTCTGGTTGATCTCACAGACCGGTGCTTCACCCCAGCGCTTCCACATTGACCGTTTGGCTGATCTGCGGCTTCCGCTTCTCGCGGGGATTGGATTTGGTTCCTATTTCGTTTTGATGCACTTTGCCACGGACAATATCACAGCCATTTATTGGCCCATGATTGCTTCCCGTGTTTTTGGGACGTTGCTTTTGCTCGTTTTTGTCCTCTGGCGGCGCGAACCCATCACCATCCCGCGCGATGCGTGGACTGTGGCATTCATCAATGGCGTTCTCGATGTCGGCGGGAATTTCTTCTACATTCTCGCTCTCAAGAGCGGCCGCCTGGATATATCCGCAATCCTCAGTTCACTTTACCCGGGCGGGACCGTGATCCTTGCCTGGCTTTTCCTCAAGGAGAAAATCTCGCGCCTGCAATTGCTCGGCATTGTGTTCATCCTGGCTGCAATTGTCCTTTTCACGGTGTGACGTGATCGAAGTGCGGCCCGTCTCGAACAAACGTGAACGACGACTCTTCCTGACGTTTCCGTGGAAGATTTACAAACACGACTCGCTCTGGGTTCCGCCGCTTTTACCTGAAAAAGAAAAAGTCATTGACCCGGCGCGCGGTATCTTTTTCAAAGATGGCATGGCCGAATTGTTCATTGCATGGAAGGATGGACAACCCGCGGGAACGATTTGCCTCGCGGAGGAAAAGAACAACACTCGGCACAAGGGATTCGCCGAGTGTATGTTCGGCTTTGTCGAATGTGTGGATGATTATGCCGTGTTCGATGCCATGTTCAATCACGCGGATGCCTAGGCGCGTGCGCGCGGCATGAAGTCTCTGTATGGCCCGTTCAACCTGGACCGTGAAGATTCACGCGGTATTCTGATAGAGGGCCGCGACCGTCCGCCCGCGATCTACTGCGGACATCATCCGCCGTATTATCAAAAATTTTTCGAGCGCTGCGGGTTCGAAAAGTGGGGAGAGGATGGTCTGGCCTACGCGATTGATATTGATCTGAATCGGCCCAAAGTCCAGAGATTGATGCGGGTGGCGGAAAAGGTCCGTGAAAAAAATCCGCAGTTCAAAATCCGCGGGGCAAATATCAAAGACAGGGATGGCGAGATCGACCGCATCGTTCATCTTCAAAATCGCGGACTCGAACACCTGCCCGGCTTCGTCCCGTATACGCGCACGGATATCGAGGCCATGATTTTGCCGCTGCTCGATATGGTTGACCTTGATCTGGTCTTGTTCGCCGAAGCGGGCGGCAAACCCGCGGGCTTTTTCCCCGGCGTGCCGAACTTCAATGAGATCACGATCCATTTGAACGGGCTCCGCTATCCGTGGGATTACCTGCGCGCGCTCATTTATCAGAACAAAAAGCCGAAGTGTCTTTCGGTGAAAAGCATCGTTGTCCTGCCTGAATATTGGGACACCGGACTCGCACTCCTGCTCTTCGATGAAATGACGAGGCGCGCCGCCGACCGCGGCTACAAGTGGGCAGATCTTTCACTCACCGGTGAAGACAACCTGGATACCTGGCCGCTCGCACATCACATGGGCGCGCAGATTTATAAACGATACAGGTTTTATCGAAAAGAAAATGTCTAACCATGAAGTTCACAGAGAAACCTTTTAAAAATCTCCGTGGACTCCGTGGTTGAGAATTTTTTGATTTCCCTCTATCTTTTTCCGCAATCTGTGATAAACTCTGCCAGCTCTTGTCCTTCGACTACACTCAGGATGGAGAGCATACGCTTCTGGGAAATTGTTTTGATCACTCTAAACGACAGCCTGATGCAACAAGTCGGGCTTTTTTGTTGGGCGGACGCGTCTGCGAAGACAAGTCCTGGTTGGCAAGAAGAAAGTTAAACGGAGTCATCAGAACATCCCATTTTCATGTCGTTGCGAGACGGTGCTCTTCCGTCGAAGCAACCCCCAATAAACGGATAATCTCTTTGACGAGATTTGCCCGATAAAAGGGAGATTGCTTCGCTTCGCTCGCAATGACATAACAAAAGGATTAAGATGACAACCGATTTCACTTCTTTAAACCTGCGTGACGAAATCATGCAGGCCATTACCGAACTTGGCTATTCCGCGCCAACGCCCATCCAGGCAGGCATGATCCCCCTCATGCTCACCGGCACGGACGTAATCGGCCAAGCCCAAACCGGCACAGGCAAAACCGCCGCCTTCGCCCTCCCCATCCTCCACAACTTCAAACATCAAAAACAACCACAGGCATTGGTGCTCGCGCCCACGCGCGAGCTTGCGCTTCAAGTTGCCGATTCCATGATCGAATATGGCAGGCACCTCAACGCACGCGTGCTGGCCGTCTATGGCGGCCAGCCCTACAGCCCGCAGATCAACAGCCTCAGACGCGGCGTGGATATTGTGGTCGGCACACCCGGCCGTTTGAACGACCTGCTCGAACGCAAAGTCCTCGACCTGGGCGGAATCAAAACCGTCGTCCTCGATGAGGCCGACGAAATGCTCAACATGGGATTCATCGAAGAAGTGGAAAAGATTCTGGATGAAACTCCCGCCGAGCGGCAGACCGCCCTCTTTAGCGCGACCATGCCTGTGAGAATCCGCAAGCTGGCAGATCGCTTCATGCGGGACCCTCAGTCTGTTACCGTTAAACGAAGCACACTCACCGTCCCGGCCATCGAACAGCGCTACTACCTCGTCCATGAAAACGACAAGACCAACGCGCTGACACGTCTCTTCGAGATCGAACCGATCCATTCCGCGTTGATCTTCGCCCGCACGCGCGCAGAGACCAGCCAGCTTGCCAACGAGCTCGTCATCCGCGGCATCCCCGCCGAAGCCATCCACGGCGACCTCGACCAGAATGCCCGTGAACGCGTCCTCGGACGTTTCCGCGCCAACCAGCTCAAAGTCCTCGTTGCCACCGATGTGGCGGCGCGCGGCCTCGACATTGACGACATCTCGCACGTCTTCAACTACCACCTGCCCGACGATGCCGAAGTCTACATCCACCGCATTGGGCGCACCGGCCGCGCGGGCAAGACAGGCATCGCCATCACACTGCTATCGCCGCGCGAGAAACGACGGATGCGCGAAGTGGAAGCGCTCACCAAGCAAAATGTCACAAAGATGGAACTGCCCACCGTGCAGGATGTCCTTGCTCATCGCGAAGCGCAAGTTCTCGAAAACCTGAGAATCTGGCTCGGACGCGCGCGTTTCAAACGCGAACTCGAAATGGTACAGAAACTCGCCGAAGAAGGACACGATCCGCTCAACATAGCCGCCGCGGCGCTCAAACTTTCCCGCGCCGACGAAAAACAGCGCCCCATCGCCGAAGTCTCCGATGTCAAAGCGGACTTCCCGCGCAAAACTGACCGCGATTTTTCGCGGGGGAGGCGGGAGTCGTTTGGGCGGCGCGACATGCCCACAAAGGGAGGCAGGAACGGGCGTCGCAATGATTCGTCGTCTCATGAGGAGGGGATGATCCGCTTGAAGTTGAACAAAGGCAGGTTGAACGGGATCCGTCCGAACGACATCGTCGGTCAAATCGCTTTTCATGCCAACATCCCCGGCCACACCATTGGCAAGATCCGCATCGAGGAGAAATTTTCCTTCGTGGATATTCCCGAAAATGTAGTGGATCAGGTGCTAAAGCACAACGGCAACTACCGCGCCGGAAAAGAAAAGTTCAGTCTGGCAAAGGTGTAAATAAGAAAGAGCCTCCGCATGGGAGGCTCTTTCTTATTTTCGCAATCCCTGGACGGTGGCATCATCCAGTTCGAGGACAATGGAAGTGTCACTGACGATCAGTGACACGATTGCCTCGCGCGGCCCTTTCTTCCACTCGTCACCGCCATAAAAAGCGTCCTGACTCTGCACGCGATGAGCGAGACTGTCATAGCGGCGGATGAGATAGTAGGAGTCTTCATCGTGCGGGGAAGGGCCAAACGCTACCACGTCCACGTTCCAGCGTTTGAGCATCGGCATGGATTGCTCGAGCACAAGGCGGTGAAACTGGCCGCGGCTTCCGGGCTTGAGGTTGTATGAGCGGATCTCAATCGTGTGCTTCATGGGTCCCTCGTTTCCAAAAGATTTAAATGCTGACGTTTTTGTTTGCCTGTTGCAAGCGCATCACTTGACGATCTTGATGTTGAAGTTGCCGGTGCCCAGCGCGCCCCACAGACGCAACCAGATGGACAGGTACATCTCTGTGCCGCGCGCGGTGGAGAGATCGCCGAGATCAATGATATGGAGCCAGCCAAATGATTTCAGCAATTCGGCGACCTGTGCCTTTGCGCCGGCGTCGTTTGCGCTGATAAAGATGTGATGATCGCCGTCCGCCACCTCGCGCGGGTAGACCATGATCCGTGCAATGATGGTGTTGAGCGTTTTCACCACTTTTGCAGAAGGATGGGCGCGTTGGATCTGTTCGGCCAATGAATCTGTGTCACTGACCGTAAGCGATGGGGGAAAGCCTTTCGAAAAATCCAGCGGGTTGGAAATATCCACAACGATTTTGCTGTTGAGGTTGGGTTCGCCGGCCATCTTCAACACATCGAGCGAGGCCGTGCCCAGTGTGGCGTTGAAGACCATCCCGCCGTGCGCGGCGGTCTCTGCAAACGAACCGATCTTTACTTTCCGGTTGATGGATTGCCATTCTTTTAGCTTGGCCGCATTGCGTGTGCCGATCATCACGTCATGATCCAGTTCCGCCAGGCGCGCGCTGATGGCCTGGCCCACCATGCCTGAGCCTAAAACTCCCATTTTCATAGGTCCGGTCTCCTTTGGGATAGAGAAGCCCCGGTGGAACCAAACCTTACATGGCTCCCTGTCGGACTGCGATCACCATGCCGAGGAGGTAGACAAGGTAAACTGCGCCCAGGATTCCCGGAAGCCAGCCTTCCAGCAGGGTAAAACTGAATTTCTTTTTATCCTTTCCCGTTTCAAAGAACTCCTTGTTCTCCCTGGTAAAAATCCTGGCACTGCCGCGCATATCCCCTTCCAGTTCCCGCAATTGTTTATATTGCCAGTTCAGTATTTTTTCCAGGTTGAACAGGATGCTGAGCCAGATGATACAGATCAGCACACCGACCGCGAACAAAGGTGAGATGGCCGCGATCAGACTCGAGCCGGTAAGCCCCGAATCTTTGACCAGGAAGGCAATGGCTCCAAATATGGCGGTGTTGATCGTCAGGTAGGTCTGGCTGGTTGTTTGCCGCCGTTCGGAAAGCTTTTGCGTCCGTTCATAGAGCAATTTATATTCGTCGAACTTTTCCATGTGGAGTTCCTCCTGGGTTCAGGATACAACAAATGAGCGTGGAGGTCAACGATTCAGTATCTTTGTGAATTATAGGAAAGAGACACTGACACCTGCTTTTATTTCCCTGAGAGTTGACGAATTCTTTGTCGCTGCTTAATGATGACGGCAACGAGCACAATGGTCAGTATCGGCCAGATGATGACGAAGACCCAGACGTTGATCTCTTTGTAGGTGATGCCAAAGATATTCGCCCAATAGACCAATACCTGCACACACCAGTCGAAGATTTGATCCATCATTTTCTTCCTCCGTATGATTTTGTGTTGCGAACATGTGACAGATCAAATTCTAATGGGGATAGTGTTTGAAAGTCTCTCCCAGGACTCTCACGCTTGTTTCCTCTGCATGGAGAACAGGAATATGGCTTCTTCGGCGTTTATTGTGCTGTCGCCTACATGCCGCGCTCATACCACCAGTCTTCTGCGTGCAGATAACCTAAAAGCGCCTGCGAAGCCACCCAGCGCAGCGGTTCGGGCGGCCACGCGATGGGTTTGCGCTCCACGAACCAGATCGAGGTCAGGTCGGTCCTGCGTTCGAGCAGCAAGTCGGCCAGCGTCTGCCCGTTGAGATGCGTCGGCGCGACGCCGTGCCCTACACAGCCAAGGCTATACCATGCGCGCCGGTCACCGACCATGCCAATTGCAGGCGCCATTTGCAGGGTCACGCTGACCGGGCCGCCCCAGCGGAAAACGAATTTCACATCCTTCAAGCCAGGGAAAAGTTCAACCGTATCCTTCTCCAACTGCTCGAATGTAGTTTGATTCAAATCGCGATCCATGTCGCGGCCATAGGTGATGGTCACGTCACTGCCGCCTATGGCAAGGCGGTTGTCCACGGTGAGGCGCAGGTAATGGACGAGATTGCGCGCGTCTTCGAGTCCCTGACGGTTTTTCCAGCCAATCGAGTCCATTTGCGCTTTGGTCAAAGGCTCGGTAATGACCATGTGCGTGAAGGCGGGAACCTGCTTGTTCCAGATTTCGGGGATGAGATGCGAATAAGCATTGGTGGCCAAAACGATCTTATCGGCAGTCACTGTGCCCTGCGGCGTCTTCAACGCGAACTTTGCCCCGCGCTGGATCTCGGTCACGGGCGACTGCTCGTAGATGACCGCCCCAACTTCCTGCGCGATACGCTTCAATTCTCGCACCTGTTTGGCTGGATTCAGAATCCCGCAACGCGCTTCGCTCCACGCCCCCAATACCAGCGGACTATTCACCTCGGCGCGGGCTTTCTCTTTGTCAATCCATTCAATGCCGGTCACTCCGAGGCTGGCGAGCAGTTCAAGGTCATGCTGGATGCGTTTGACGTAGCCAGGCGTGGTTGCCAGCCGCAGGAATCCAGTGTATTCGAAATCGCTCTGGATGTTATGTTCGCGGATCAGGCCGCGTACCAGATCAACCGAGCGCTCGCAGTAACGATGCGCCTCGGCTGTGCGTTGCTTGCCGAACAGCATGGCCGTCACAGCAGGCTCCAGGCCAAACAGCGTCATGGCAAAACCGCCGTTGCGTCCGCTGGCGCCATAACCAACAACCTCGGCCTCCAGTACGGCGACCTTCATCGTCGGTTCGGCTTTGCGCAGGAAGTAGGCGGTCGAAAGGCCGGTGAACCCACCGCCGATGATGGCGACATCCACGGTGATGTCACCCTCCACAGGCACATTCGGTGAGTACGCCCCGTAGGTATTCAGCCAGTATGATTTTTGAGTGTAGTCAATGGACATGGTTCCCTCCCAGGTGAGCCAAGTTTATGGAATTATTTTAGCACGAAGAGGAGATAAAAAATGGAACGGACAAAAAACCGATAGTACACACTAACGAAACAAGTTTTGAATTTAGTGCAAATCCCCCGCGCTATTGACCATCGTTCCTCCCGCGTGGACTTTCCCCCACCCAAAGCGGACATCCCTTCCCACCTGCGAGTCCGTAACGCGAAGCGGTCCGTTGACCAAATCCCCCGCGCGCCGAGCCACAGTATCCTGTATAATCAAGTCATGACAATTGCAACTCAAGTAGTTTCAGTTAATATAACGAAAACGTTAAACCGCCTGACCAGCCTGTGCAAAGATCATTACGGGGAACGATTGATTTCGCTGGCTGTGTTCGGGTCGGTTGGACGCGGCACGCCGCGCCAAGATTCCGACATTGATTTATTGCTGGTCATCAAAGACTTGCCAGTTGGACGCATTGCTCGCATGAAAGAATTTGCCGCAATTGAAACCGAACTCGGCATGACCATAAAAGGCCGCATTGAACTTTCGCCCGTTTTCAAGACCCCCGAAGAAATTGCGAATGGTAGTCCTTTATTTCTGGATATGGTTGAAGATGTCCGTATGTTATTTGATCTCGATGACTTCTTCAAAAATGTCTTGAAAAACTTGAAAGAAAGATTGCAAAGATTAGGCGCGCGGCGCATCTGGCAGGGAAATGTCTGGTATTGGGATTTGAAGCCTGATTACAAACAAGGGGAGATATTTGAAATATGAAGAATCTGTCTCTTGCAAAGAGTTATCTGGATAAGGCGCATAAGCGGCTGAAAATCTTGAGCATGTTACTGGACGAAGATGATTATTCGGATGTAGTTCGTGAAGCGCAGGAAATTGTCGAACTGGCTCTCAAAGGGATGTTGCGTCAGATTGGCATCGAGCCGCCCAAATGGCATGATGTGGGGCAATTGATTTTGGAATATCGGACGCGATTCCCAGACGGGGTTTCATCACAGGCGGAGAAGTTGGCAGGGATCTCTGCCTGGCTTCGCAAGGAACGCGAGTTTTCGTTTTACGGCGATATTGACTTCATTCCATCGGAACAATACTCGAAAGACGACGCCCAACGCGCGATTGATGACGCGGTATTTGTTATTCAAATGGCTGATTTGACAATCAAGTAAAGTTCTCCCTCCCGCGTGGATTCCCCCCACCCAAAGCGGACATTCGTCCCCGTCCGTGAGTCCGCGACGCGAAGCGGTCCGTTGACCAAATCCCCGCCATATGAATCACAAATAAAAAAAGGCGGCTGTTACACCGCCTAATTCGTTACGCGGTTACGTAAATGTGCACTTCTTTTGCAAGCCTGTCTTCCAGCTTATCCTTTTCCACTTCGATGTCATAGCGAGTTTGCAGGTTGATCCAGAAACGCTCAGACAGCCCAAAGAACAGGGACAGTCGCAGAGCCGTATCAGGTGTGATTGCGCGCTTACCCAACACAATCTCATTGATGCGCCGCGGAGGAACATTGATATCCTTGGCAAGCCTGTACTGACTGATACTCATCGGCTCCAGAAATTCTTCGAGCAGGATTTCGCCTGGGTGAATGGGGGGTAATTTATTAGTCATCTCAATCTCCTTTTCGGCGGGCTTAGCGCCTCCACGTGGAGGTGGTCAAGTTGGGACAGGTTTACTTGAGATGGATGATGAACGTCATATCTGCTGGTTGTTCGATGGAGGTTGGTTGATCCTTCCACAACCAAATTACGAGAGACGCAGGGAAATCAATGATCCTGATCCTCCCGATCTCGGGGGTTTGGGGACTCATGTTGTTGCACCCGCCGGGATAGCCGCAACTGTTCCCCCGGTGAATGAATTGCGGGTTGGCGTAAGGCTCATCGGGTGCCTGCGATTTGGTCAGGTTGAGTGAGTCGGGATAGGATACGTAAATGTAGTTCAGGTTGAAGTCGCGCGCGTTGTAGGCGATCAGGTCGAAATATGGCGCATGATGCGGCTGGGTAATGCAGTCGGCGTCATACGTCACCTCGGCGGCTGCATCACGCGGACGCCAGTACAGGCCGCGGGGCGCGCAATAAAACGACAGGGCAGAGACGGCATCCATGCTTCCATCTGTCCAGTAGAAGTCTGCGGCCACCAGAAGGTAGGGATTCAGGATGAACCGCGTTTCTTCCGATTCGCCCTCGATGCTCTGGAGGCCCCTGCCGTAATAGATTTGTCCTGCCAGCCCCCACCAGGGCAGGCCGTCCACGATTTGCCCAAACACGGCCTCGAACGGGATGTATTCGCGCGCCAGCAGTTGCGGATATTTTTGAACGGTATCCGACCGTATTTGCAACACCTCGGCTTTGGATTTGAAATCCAGCTCAAGCGGTTCCTGAATGGCAATGTTCAGTGGGTCGGCTTTGGATTCCCCGCCAATGGCAAGCGCATTGGGATTGGGTCGGGGCGCGGTGACAAGCGCAATGGCAACGAGAATAGCGGCAAGGACGACCAGGATGAAAATCACCGGCCAGAGACCAGCCTTATGCGTATTGCCGCGAGGGATAATGGCAGACATCTTCTTTCCCTTACTCCATGGATCGGTCGTGCTTTTTTGCAATTCCCAATCCAAACGTCAAAGCGACCTCACCCCTGGCCTTCTGGAAAAGACTTCGAAAGTTTGTCGTGATTCGTCAAAGTCATGGTGTCTTACAAAAAACTTCCAAGGTCTGAGTTACAAGTTATTTACCTGCCTCGCGAAACCTCTGAATGCGCGTCTCAATGTCCGCAATAATTCTGCGCGCTTCGGCCATATCCGTTTCGTTCAAGTGTTTTTCTAGTTCTGCAAAGAGTGGTTCCATTTTGGGATTGAACGCGTACATCAATGTGGCAATGTCATTTTCATAAATTCCCACACGTTCAAAACCCTCATGACGATAAAGGGAAGGCAGGGCAAACAGTTTCAACAAAATCAATCCGTCAACTGCGGCACAGCGAATTTTTCGATCCATGAATTGCTTGTTGGTTGTGTAATTCTCTTCCACTTTTGCAAACAGGGGATTTTTCGTGAGCAGGATGTCAATTTGCAGTTCGCCGAATTTTCCGCGTGCAAAATACATGTCCTGGCTTTCGATTTCGATTTCGGGCAGTTTTGCCAGTGAAGGCTGAGCCATAATGAGGTCAATATCCTGCGTGTTGCGCCCCTCGACGTAGGTCAGCAGGGCAATGCCGCCAACCAGCACGTAATCCGCCTTGCGGGATTCGAGCAGGTTAAATAGCTGCTCGACCTGAGTCAGTAAAGAGTCAGCATTCATTATGACCTCAGATGGATTCTTGAAGTTAAAAGCAAGCGCGTTTCGTAAAATACTGCCAATTTGGGGAATGCTATGGATTGTCATTGACTTAAGTATACCCCTTGGAAAAGGGTTTTATTTCCCCATCTTCCTCCAAAAGCGGACAGCCAGCATTCCCGTCACAATCGGAAGAAAGATTCCCCAGGCTGGGAATCCAGGTAATTTTGTTGCTCTATCTTCCTTCGCGGTGCACCAAAATGGAACGGGCCTCCTTGCTTACGCTCAGGAAGGCCCGCTCTCATGTAACGCTTTCTACTATCTTGATTTTGTTGTGCCGGCAGTTCAACTGCCGGCACAACAAAATCACTAACCTCTCAACTTCGCGCCCACTTCCTGCTCCAGCCGTTTGACAATTTTATTTCGGATCGCCGCGGCTTCGGCATCGGTCATAGTTTTGTCTGATTGGTAGGTCAGACTATACGCCAGTGACTTTTTCCCCGCCCCAACTTGATCGCCTCGATAGACATCGAACAAGCGGACGTCGGCCACGATCTTTCCGCCCGTTTGCCTGATCAGTGCTTCGACGCGATCCGCCGGCACTGATTCATCGAGGATGACGGCAATGTCTTCGTAGACCGGCGGGAACTCGGAGACAGGCTTAATGCTGTAGGTGGGTGTTGCATTGCGGAGGAACTCCAGGTCGAATTCCGCAACGAGCACGGGGTTATCGCCCAGTTCGTATTTCTCCTTGACCAGCGGATGCAGTTCGCCAAATACGCCCACAACCTGTCCATTAAGTTTGACTTCGGCGGCTTTGCCCGGGTGCAAATACGAAGGCCATTCGACTGCGCCGCTTCCAGCGGCTCTGCTCAGGGCGATTGGGGAGTAGGAAATGTTTGTAAAACGGAGGCCGCTCAAAAGGAGTTCGATGTGCCCTTTTATGTCGTAGAAGTCAACCGCGGGGGAGTCCTTGATATCCCAGGCAGTCGCGTCGCGGCGTCCGGTCATTGCAATGGCAAGTTTGTGCGGCTCGTTGGGTAAATCATTTTTTACCGGCTCGAAGACTGAACCAATCTCGAAGAACGAAAGCGACTCGCTAAGACGGATATTTTTCTCCAGCACATCCAGCACGGACGCGACGAGGCTTCGCCGCAGGACGCTCTTTTCGGGCGCAGTGGGATTCGCAATGCGGGCGTATTCGTCGAATTGCGCGATGCGGGATTCGTTTTCGATGGAGGTCATGCGATAGGTGACGACCTCCTGCAAGCCAAGCGCCACGAGCAGGTCGCGCAGGTGCTCCTCCCATTCGTTGATGGGGTTGCCAACTTGCGGCGGAAGCGAATCGGCCATGAGCGTTTCGGGGATGCGGTCATAGCCGTAACTACGCGCGACTTCTTCGAGCACGTCTGCAAGGCCGACAATGCCTTCGCCAATGTCCATACGATGAGGAGGGGCTGTGACGCGCAATCCGTCATTCGTAATTTCACATTTGAATTCAAGACGTGTGAGCAGGGCAGTAATTTCTTCTGCCGCGATGTCAATGCCAAGCAAGCGTTTGACATCCTTCGGTGTAACATCCACAATCGAATCCTTCGGCTTGAACGGATACTCGTCCACAAGCCCCGGCGCGATCTTGCCGCCCGACCATTCGGCCATGAGTTGCAGTCCGCGCCTGACGCCTGCCTCTGCAAGCGCGGGATGGACGCCGCGCGAGAATCGGAACGATGCTTCAGATGGAAGGTTGTGCTGCTTCGCCGTCCGGCGAATGTTGATGAAGTTCCATGCCGCGCCTTCGAGCAAAATATTAGCAGTGCTCTGGCTTCGGATGCTAATCTTGCCTTGAGGCGTCTCGTCGGATTTCACTTCAATGCCCTTTGCATCGAGCACTTCCTTCGAGGCATCGTACACTTCACTTTCCGCGCCACCCATCACACCCGCTATGGACAGCGGCCCTTTTTCATCGCAAACGAGCACATTCATAGAGGTAAGTCTGCGGTCAACACCGTCGAGTGTGGTTAGCTTCTCGCCGTCTTGCGCGGCGCGGGTGATGATTTTAACTGCTTTCCCGCCAGCGCGTTCTTTCAGAACATCGTAATCAAACGCGTGCAGAGGTTCGCCGAATTCGAGCATTGCGTAGTTGGTCGCATCCACGACGTTATTGATGGGACGCATGCCCGCCAGTTTGAGCCTGCGCTGGATCTGGTACGGGCTGGGTTTGATCTCAATATTCCGAATGAGTCCGGCCACGAAGCGCGGGTTGAGTTCGGAATTGGTAATTTCGATGGAAACCAGCCCCTCAACTGAATCACCTTCTGTCTTGTATTTGATGTCCGGTTTCTTGAGCTCCCGCCCGGTGGAGGCCGAGAGTTCGCGGGCGATACCGATCACGTTCGCATTGCGTGCCATGTTGGGCAGGATGCTGATATCGAGCACCGCATCGCCCATGTAATCGGCGAGCGGCATGCCCACCGGCGCATCGTCATCGAGAATGATGATGCCCTCGTGTTCATCCGTGATGCCAAGTTCCTTCTCTGAGCAGACCATCGAATACGATTCGACGCCGCGAATCTTGGCGCGCTTCAGCGTGGTGAGCACGAGTCCGTCCGCGTGGCCGTCGTAGATCGTCGCGCCTTCCTTCGCATACGCCACCTTGATCGGCTTTTCGAGTTTGCCCGTGCCTTTCAAGTGGAAGATGTTCGGCGCGCCCGTCAGAACGGTTTGACTTTGCTGGCCGTCATACAGATCGAGCAGGGTCAGACGGTCCGCGTTGGGATGCGGGCTCACCTCGCGGATTTCCGCTACGACGATTTTCTCTTTATCCCACGCGATGCCGCTGGTCTTGAACTCGTGTTTTTCGCTGGAATGCATACCCTGCGCAGCATGATCCGGCATGGGCAGGCCCGCGTAGAGAATCTCGTCCACTTCGAGACCAGCCAGCGTCAGTTTGCGGGCAATGTCCTCGATGGAAAGACCGTCAAGGTCAATGAAATCTTTTAACCAGGAAACAGGTATTTTCATAATTCAATCTCCATTTCCCTCTCCCATTTTGGGAGAGGGCCAGGGTGAGGGCTAGAACTGCTCCAAAAACCTCACATCGTTACCCCAGAAATAACGAATGTCTTCGATTTTGTAGCGCAGCATCAACTGGCGTTCAGGCCCCATGCCCCAGGCGAAACCCGAATAACGCTTCGGGTCATAGCCGCCGTTTTGCAGGACGACGGGATGCACCATGCCGCATCCCAGGATTTCCAGCCACCCAGAATTCTTGCAGACCTGGCATCCCTTGCCGCCGCAAACAAAACATTCCACATCCATCTCAGCGGACGGTTCTGTGAACGGGAAGTACGAAGCGCGGAAACGCGTGCGCGCGCGTTGTCCGAACATGCGATGCGCGAATTCGATCAGGGTTCCTTTCAGGTCGGCGAAGGTGATGTTCTCGCCCACGGCGAGTCCTTCCACCTGGTTGAATTGGATCTCCGAGCGCGCCGTGATCTGTTCGTAACGGAAACACATGCCGGGGAGCGCAATCCGAATGGCCGGCGGGTTTTCCGGGTTCATCGCCGCGAACTCGCGCATTGCGCGGATTTGTCCCGGCGATGTGTGGGTTCTCATCAAAATTGGATTATCGCCTCGGTCGCCTGCCTCTACGTAAAACGAATCCTGCATTTCACGCGCCGGGTGGTGCGGCGGGAAGTTGAGCAATTGGAAGTTGATCTCATCGGTCTCAACTTCGCGCGACGTGTAAACCTGAAAGCCCATCTCAGCCAGAATGGACAGCACGCGGCGCAGTTGCTGCGTGGATGGATGCAATCGCCCGATGTGTCTTGTGCGCCCGGGCAGGGTCACGTCAAGGTGTTCTTCTTCGAGGGACTTCGCCAGCGCGGCATTTTTCACCGCCTCGGCACGCTCCGTTAAAGCGGCTTCGAGCGCCACCTTCACACGATTCGCGGCCTGACCGATAACTGGCCGCTCCTCCTTTGAGAGTTTCCCCAACTCAGCAAAGACCAGCATCAGCGGCGAACTGCGGCCGGTATTTGCCACGCGCCACGCCTCGAGCGCGGCCTGGTCGTTGACCGATTGCAGCGAATCCAGTGCAGCCTTTTCGATTTCATTCAATTTATCCAACATACAACCTCCAAGTTGCATGTCATTGCGAGGAGCGTTTGTTGCGACGAAGCAATCCCCGCTTAATCGGCGGAATCTTTTTCGACAAGCATATCCCGTTTGATGGGAGATTGCTTCGCAACTTGCGCTCGCAATGGCATACCAAAATAAAACCTCCCGTCCGCAAATGGGACGGGAGGGAGATTCCCGTGGTACCACCCAAATTAACCATCCTTCGAGCTTGCCTAGGATGATTCACTTTGCGCCGACCATCATCGGCCTCCCACATAACGCCGGGACTGCGGCTCGGACTACCCAGCGTGGCACGTGTGATACTTGATACCTGACACGCCTTCACCCAAACGGCTCAAGAGGGAACTTCCGCCAGTTGCCACCGGGCCAGAGTCTCAGTCCACGCTCTGGCGTTCCTGTCGGCTTTCGCTGACGTACTTTCCTCCGTCTTCGCTTTTAATTCATCTGTTGCGCTTTATTATCTGCAAAATCGAGGCAGTGTCAAGAGGCATCTGGCATGTTGGTATAATCCGCTTGCCCATGAAAAACTCAATCCGAATTCTGGTCGCTTTGCTGGTCGTTGCCGCGATGCTTATCCCGCGCGTTGTGGATTTGGTGAAATTCACCGCCGCCGATGAACCGTTCTGGCTGGTGGTTGGCGCAAACTATTATTACGCTCTCACGCATCGCGAGTTCGAGAACACCGTCTACGAATATCACCCTGCGGTAACAACGATGTGGATTGGCACAGCCGCGATGCTGATCTATTTCCCGGAATATCGCGGCATGATGGACGGCTACTTCCAGCAGGAAAAAACAAGTTTCGACACGTACCTCGTGGAGCATGGCAAGGACCCGCTTGCGCTGTTGTGGTGGACGCGCCTGATCCAGTTGTTGATCAATGTGGCTTTGTTTTTGGCCGCTTTTTTACTGCTGAGACACCTGCTCGACGAATGGATCGCGCTAACCGCGCTTTTGCTGGCATCCTTCGCTCCATATCTCTTTGGACAATCGCGGATGTTGAACCACGAAAGCATGGTGGGACTCTTCTCCCTGATCACGATCCTGGCGATGGCCTCGCATCTTTTTCGCGGCGCTTCGACTACGCTCAGCGCGATGGGGTTGCTGTTTCTATCAGCCGCCGCGGCGGCCTTTGCAAATTTGACCAAGTCATCGAGCATCGTGCTTCTTCCCGTAATTGCTTGCATTATTTTTGTCTGGGCGGTTTTGGATTGGCGAGCAAATAAAAATCTTCGATCTGTATTTTTAAGTGCGCTGAAAACTTTTATCCTCTGGCTGGGATTGACGATTCTCGTCTACTTTATCGCCTGGCCAGGGATGTGGATTGAGCCGGGCAAAATGCTTTACGAAGTGTATGGCAACGCCTTCAGCTATGCCTTTCAAGGCGCTAGGCTTTCGGTAACCGAAGAACTGGAACCTTCCAGCTTCAGTCTTGATTCTGCGGGGCAGGGCATAACTGGTTTTCTGGTTTCGATTGCATGGCGCACCACTCCCGTCACATGGCTTGGACTTGTCTTCGCACTCATCCTGATGTTCAATCGAAACCGTGATGTGATCCCCTCTCTCACAAAATGGGTGGTTGGATTTTTGTTATTGGAGGCGTTTGCGAGCATCGCGATGTTCGGGGCCATTCAGGGACGTAACTCGCCTCATTATGTGCTGGCCGCGTATTACGGTTTTGAATTCGCCGCTGCTCTTGGGTGGGCGTATGCTTTGCGCTGGCTGTCTTCCAGGTTCGATTGGGCGCGCAAGCCAGGCATGCAGACGGCTTTGCTTTTGCTGGTTTTGTTCATTCAGGCTGTAGGATTGTTTCCAAACCGTCCATACTTCTATACCTACCTGAATCCCGTTCTGGCCTCAGCCAACGAAAATAACCTGCCCCGCTTTTTCTACGGTGAGCGGATGGAACAAGCCGCGGCTTACCTTTCAGCAAAACCTGATGCGCAGAGCATGACTGCGCTGGTCTACTTTGGGCGCAGTTTCAGCTATTACTTTCCGGGAAAAACCCTGCTCTTCAAGCCGGTGCTGTTTGATGACAAAACCCAGTTGATTGAAAACCTGCGCGAAGCCGATTATTTGGTCATATATTCGGGGTTGCAGGAAAGACTGCCCCTGTTGAAGGAATTAACACCTGAACACGTGATTGAATTGAACGGCAGGGGTTACGTGGAAATCTACCGCGTGTCCGATATTCCGGCGAGTTTCTACAACGAGTGATGGGAACTGCATGAATCTCCGAAAATTGCTGTTGATCATCGTCCTACTCGCGCTGGTGCTTGCGCCGCGCATCGCAGGTTTAAAGTCTTTCGTCACGATTGACGAACCATTTTGGCTTTCAGTGGGAGCAAATTTTTATTACGCGTTGGGCCAGCGCGAATTGCAGAATACGGTCTACGAGTATCATCCCGCCGTAACGACGATGTGGTTCGTGACGGATGCCTTCCTTGCGTATTTCCCGCAATACCGCGCCCTCGACCAGGGCTACTTCGATGTGGACAAGGAAAAGTTCGATCCGTTCATCGTCGAACATGGAAAGTCGCCGCTGGAGTTGTTGTATTTCAGCCGCCTGTTTCAACTGGCCGTGATTGCGGCGATGGCGCTGGTCATTTTTTATCTTTTCAGTTTGCTGTTTGATGATGAAAAGGCCTTTCTCGCTACAGCATTGATGGCGTGCGCGCCGTTTTTTCTCGGTCACTCACGCGTGCTGGATCATGAGGCGATGCTGGCGTTCTTCGTCATCGCATCCTTTTTGGGGTTGATGCTCTATCTGGAATACGGGCGAAAATGGCCGTACCTGTTGATCTCTGCCGCGGCCGCGGCGCTGGCGCAATTGACCAAGTCCTCGGCGATGGCGATGTTGCCGGCCATCGCGTTGATGCTGGCCGTGTCTGTTTTTGAGCACGGCAGGGAGCGTGGATTTGGCCGTGCTCTCCTCGACCACTTGAAAATATTCGGTATCTGGTTTGCAATGCTCGCTGTTGTCTACGTCATCATCTGGCCGGGGATGTGGGTTGCGCCGGGCAGGATGCTTTACGAAGTCTATGGCAACGCGTTCAGCTATGCGTTCCAGGGCGCGCGCTTGCAGGTGACGGAGGAATTGCAACTGTCGAACTTCAGCCTGGCCGCGGCGGGAGGGACGATCCAAAATTACGTCGGTGATTTGCTGTGGCGCAGTACGCCGGTTACATGGTTGGGGGTGATCTTTGCGATCGTCGCTCTTTTTCAACGCAATGCTCGAGCGCACACAGCTATTTTCCGAAAATTGACCCTTTACTTGTTTGTCAACGTGGTGATGTTTGTTTTGCTCTTTAGTCTGGCGCAGGGCAGGAACTCCCCGCATTACATCATGGCGAGTCACGTCAGCCTGGAAGGGATCGCCGCGCTCGGTTGGGTGATGGGGCTTGGGTGGCTGAGTCAAAGATGGGAAACGTCAGGCAGGCTTGGGGTTCGCCCTGAGCGAAGTCGAAGGGTCAGATGGGGAATCGGGCTGGGGCTTGTCGCTTTTCAGTTGGCGAGCGCACTGTCTTTTTATCCGTATTATTACACTTACTATAATCCGCTCATGGCAGGCCTGACAGGCAGTTTGCGCCCCTATGATTATGGCGAAGGCTTTGAACAGGCGGCGGCATATCTCGCGGCAAAACCGGATGCGGAATCGTTGAAGGTCTTTTCATTCCGCGGACGCGGGCCGTTCTCCTATTTCTTCCCCGGACAAACGATCATTCTCAACCCATTGTTCATTGAAGAACCGGGCATGGCCTCCATGGTCGAGCGGCTGACGCAGTCTGATTATCTCGTTTTCAACGATGCGCTGGCAGGGCGGACTGAGAGGAGCGCATTATTTGTCAACGCGCTGAACGGGGTCGAGCCTGAACACACGATTCCCATCCATGGAATTTATGATATCCACATCTATCGCGTTGCAGATTTGCCCACTTCGTTTTACGAAACAATCAGCAAATAATCAGTGTCCCATTGTAACTACTCAGCCATGAATGCGTCGCACCTGCCCTTTGGGATGAAGCCGTTAAACGGGATTGGTTTTCGCTTGAAACTTCCCATTAAACATGGTGCGACGCACGGTCTGAGCAAAAAAGCAGCGCCAACTGTTCGTGACGCTGTTTGGATTTCTACAACGGGCCGCTGGTTTCCGTTGGCTCCGGGGTTAGATTGGGAACCGGGGTGTAAGTGGGAATATCCGTAGGGATGGATGATGGGTCACCCTTCCAGGGGAGATAATCAGAGAAGGATTTGATGCTGAAACTGCTTTGCACTTCCCAGCGTTGCAGGAAAAACAAATTTCCCGTTCCCTGATCGGCTGTGTAGCCAAGCCCCATTCCGGCGATGTAACCTGCAAAGTGAACATAATCTATTGCGGCGCTTCCTGATTTGCCAAATGGGTAGGCGAAGGTTTTCACGGATACACCAAGCAGGCTTTCCAACTGTTCTTTCGATTCAACCACTTCCCTCCGCTGGTATTCGGGAAAGAGCACCAGGTCCATGTGGTTCATGGTGTGACTGCCGATCTCCCAACCCGCGGCGGCCATTTCCTTTACCTGGTCAACGGTGATGTAATTCGGTTGTCCCACATAATTGCTGACGAGATAGAACGCGCCTTTGAATCCGAATTGTTCCATGATCGGGAAGGCGTTCTCGTACACGTCCACGTCGCCGTCATCGAACGTGATCAGGATCGGGCGCGGCGGCAGTTCGGCTCCCTCGGTAATGGCTTTCACGAGCATGTCGGTGGTGATGGTTTCGTAGCCCCAGTCGTGCAGGAGCTGCATCTGCTGGGCAAATTTTTCGGGCGCCACGCGATAGCGGCTGAAATAGGTCGTGGATTGGATGTGATGATAGAGCAGGATCGGCACTTGAACCTCATCCGGCCCCTGCGTTACCCACGTCGCAGTTGGGATGGGGGAAGGGGTGAATGTCGGGGTGACGGTCGGAGTCAATGTAACGGTGGCAGTTGCGGTCGGGGGAAGAGGCGTTGCAGTCGTTGTCATTGTTGGTTCGGGCGCGGCGAACGCCATGCTTCCACATGCAGACAGCAAAAAAGATGTCCCTAAAATCAGCATCAAAAGTTTTTTCATTTATTGGTTGAGTTCCCAGATCAATCGAAGCCCATCCAGCGTGAGCCAGGGGGCGATTATATCAATGACTTTTGTCTCCTGCGCGACGACCTCCGCCAGCCCGCCCGTGGCGACGACTTTCATATCGCTTCCCAACTCGGACCGAAAGCGGGCTACCATTCCCTCGACCATGCTCACATATCCGAAGAGGAGTCCCGATTGCATGGCGTGGACGGTGTTGCGGCCAATGACGGAGGGCGGGCGCTGCAGGTCTATGCGCGGGAGTTTCGCGGCGCGGGTAAATAGCGCTTCCGCGGCGAGATTGATTCCGGCGGTGATCGCGCCGCCGAGATATTCGCCGTCTTTTGTGATGGCATTGAACGTTGTAGCTGTGCCGAAGTCCACCACGCAGGCTGGGCCGCCGTACGTTTTCATCACCGCGACCGCATCGCAAACGCGGTCTGCACCAACGGCCTTGGGATCTTCGTAGCGGATTCTGATCCCGGTCTTCACACCCGTATCCACGATGAGCGGTTCCTGCTTGAGATATTCGCGGCAGGCCTGCACCACGCGCATCGTCAGCGGAGGCACAACGGATGCAAGCGAAATGCCATTGAGGTCTTTTATCGTTTTTCCCGCGTTTTGCAAAAGCCCCAGGAATTGCAGGCCGTATTCATCTGGCATGCGCGCGTGATCGGTCGCGAGCCGCCAGTGACGACCAAGCTGGTCGCCCTCATAGAGGCCGAGAGTCAGGTTGGTGTTGCCAACGTCAATCGTGAGGAGCATGGCGATTCCCTACAGGCTGAAACAAGGAGAAATCATGTTTTCGCAACAGGCTGAAAACCGTAAAAGTTAGAAGCGGAATGAGGTGCACCAGGACTCGCTGAAGTGAGGACCCCAGGTGCCATTCCAAAGGCAGGGGTGTGACCAAGTATACAGCAAAGTAAACCGCATATTGCGAAAGAAAAACGAAGGGGATGATCCGGGAATTTTCATTTCCAAGGTCAATCCCGCCAACGACAAGAATCGCCAGGAGAATCAAGACATAGCCGGAGGCGGGACTGCCAAACCAGGATGTTTCGCGGATAAAGAATTCCAACACTGTCCGCAGGCGGGAGGGGTCCTGAAGCCTGAGAAGCATTTCGCTTCCATTGGCGACGACATTGCCCGGCGATGCCAGAAACTCATGGTATATGGCAACAACCGCCAGCGGCAATGCCAGTCCCAAAACAAACCTGACGATTGCAGCTGCATCCCTTCTCTTGAACGAGACCAGGAACATGATTATCGCCGTGATAATGGCAAATGGGATGCCGTCATTTTTTGCCCAACTGGGAAGCCCGGCTATAAGCCCCGCCAGTGCTGCGAGGCCGGGTGTTCCTGTTTGCAGGTAGAGGCTGATCAGCACGCCCGCGCCAAGATAGAACGCGGCCATTGGCACATCCGAATATAAGCCGGCCGCGAATTGCGCCAGCCAGGGACCCAGGACGAGGATCGCGGCAATGGAGGCAGACTGAATCCCCCTGGTCTTGAACAGGCCAAAAAACAGAATTCCCGGAATGGAAAAAGCGAACAACCCGGCAGCCAGAATGGGGACGCGCGTGGTGACGGTGTTCACGAAGGTCCATCCATTTGCAACATCCAGTCCCAGCATAAAGGGATAGCCGGGAAACGAACTTATGGCAATATAGTCGAGAGCGTTGGTGAGATCGTCGGAATAGTAAACGAACCGCGCCACCAGGTTCCAATTGCTCCAGGCGTCCTCGCGTCCGTGCGGGCGGAGCAATGTTGTGGAAAAGAAACCCATTAATGAAATGGCAGCGGCAAGGATCACAAGCAGAATGAGAAACTTGTTCTGTTTGATGATCGAAGAATCCACATCGAATTCGATCCTTCTGAACGTATCTTTTCGAGCGAGGAGCATGGCTGTGAAAGCCGCAGCAACAAACGTCAATTCGACGGCGATATAACTCCAGCGGTCAAGACTCCACAGTTTCGAGAAGAAAAAAAGAATGGATGCAATTCCCATTCCCAGCGGAATGCCGAGAAAAAACTTCAGGAGCAGGGATGAAATCCTCCCGTCCGGCCATATCAGATGCGCGATTGAAAACCCAAGGATCAGTTTTGGCAGGAAGGCAAGCATGGCCAGCAGGAACATCACAAATCTCCGCGGTGGATTATATAAATGCCGCTTCCCAATTCCTGCACGGTAAAGGAGGATGTTAATTGACTGGTGAGCCAGCCCAGAAACCCAGGATCAGTGGAGTTGGCGATAATCCATTCATGATTTAAATCTCTTCGGACGAGCTGGGGGGCAAAGGCATATTGCGTCAACACGAATTCGATGTATACATCCTTGTCAAACCCAAGCCTGTCCCACTCGGAAACATATCCGATCACTTTTTCATCGGCGGGAATTTCCTTCTTCACGTCCGCCATAAGGCTCTCCCACTTTACAACGTAATCCACCCTGCCTTGCGAATATACATTCATGATGCTGCGGAAATAGAACAGGCCCATCCCCATGCTGTAAAGCAGGGCCAGAATGGTCAGAATTCTAAAAATAAGGGAACGCGTCGCTGACATCGATCTAAACAACCGCTTCAATGATCTCGGATACCAGGTCAAACCGGTGGAACTGCGGCATGATGTAAATGCCCGCCGCCCAGTGTTTGATTTTCTCGATCAATTCTACCGCGAGTTCAACGCCGACATGCGCCGCACCCTCACCCGCAGACTCGATCCGCTTGCGCGCTTCATCGGGGATGAAAATACCCGGCACTTCGTGATGCAGGAAATTCGCGTGCTTCGCGCTGACCAGCGGCAGGATGCCCGCCAGGATCGGTTGATGTAATTTGCCGTGTCTGGCTTCGTAGGCGGCAATCAGTTTCGGTCCATCATCAGGACGATAGATCGGCTGCGTGATAAAGAAGTCCGCGCCTGCTTTGATCTTGCGGTGCAGGTTCTTGAGCTCCGTGTCCACATCCTGCGGGCAGAGATTGAGCGCCGCGCCGACGAAGAAATTGGTTGGCTGGCCGATGCTCGTGCCGGAGTGATCCACGCCCATGTTGAATCCCTGTTTGATGAGTTTGATCAGGCCGGACGGCACAAGGTCGTAGTTATCCATCGCTTCGGGGTAATCGCCAATCGAAGTGGGATCGCCCATGACGACGAAGATGTTTCGCAGGCCGATGGCGTGCGCGGCGAGCAGGTCGCCTTGCACACGCAGGAGATTGCGTCCGCGTGTGGGGAAGTGCAAAGTGGTTTCCACGCCGATCTTACGCTGCACCACATCGCACACTGCCCAGGCGGACATCCTCATGCGCGCCATTGGTGAGTCAGCCACGTTGATCACGTCCGCGCCGGAGTCGTAGAGCAGGGACGCGCCTGCCAGCAGTTTGTGGGTCGAGAGGCCGCGCGGCGGATCCATCTCCACGGAGATGCAAAATTTACCGGAGGCAAGTTTCTGGGCGAGTTGAGTCGGTTGTTCCGCTTCATCTGCAGAGACTTCGTCCACGGGCAGGGTTGAGATATCGCTGACCGAAATGGCGGGCGCGGTGTCCAGCGCCTTCTTCATCGCGGCGATGTGCTGGGGTGTGGTCCCGCAACAGCCGCCGACGATATTCGCGCCCGCCTCGCGCAGTGAAATGGCATACTCGCCGAAATACTCAGGGTCGGCTGGATACATGATGCGCCCGCCGACCTGTTCGGGCCAGCCCGCGTTCGGCTTGACCCAGAACTTCGCGGAGCGGTCCGGCACGGCATGTCGCATTTGTTTGAGGATGCGAAGCAGCTGCGACGGCCCTCCCGAACAATTGACGCCAATCACATCCGCGCCGGCCTGTGCCAGGGTCTGCGCGACCTTGGCGGGATCATCGCCGAGTAATGTTCGATCATCGCGCGTGAATGTCACCGATGCAACAACGGGCAGGGGCAACCCTTGCGGTCGCCCCTGGGCAGGGGCAAGCCCTGCCCCGACAACGGATTTTGCCGCCCTGATCGCTTCCTGGATTTCATAAAGGTCGCTCATCGTTTCGATCACGATCAAATCCGCGCCTGCTTCGGTCAATGCCTTGATCTGCTCTGCAAATGCGGCACGCGCTTCTTCGGGTTTCACGCGGCCAAACGGTGCGATACGAACGCCGAGCGGCCCAACATCGCCGGCGATCCAAACTTCCCTGAACGACGCGGCCACCACACGCTTTGCCAGTTCCACACCGGCGCGGTTGATTTCAGCCGCATCTTCTTCCAAGCCATGTTTCGACAGCTTGTAACGATTCGCGCCGAACGTATTCGTAATCACTAACTGTGCGCCCGCCTCGATGTATTCGCGATGGATTTCCGCGACCGCGGCAGGATTGGTGAGATTCAACTCGTCGAAACATTTGTCGAAGCCGATGCCGCGCGCGTGGAGCATCGTGCCCATCGCACCGTCGGCGAGAATTGTCCCCGAAGAAAGTTGTTCCAAAAGATTCATGTTACCTCTCGACTTTTGCACCTTAAAAACCAATACACCAGACAGTCCATTTTAACTTGAAAAGGCTCTCGATTCGCAGGACTGGGACAATACCTAACCTGCCCGCATTCTTTAGAAAAGCGGAACAACAACTGCTTGAGAATTG
>JACRLC010000020.1 GCA_016235425.1 Chloroflexota bacterium
CACGTAAGAATCAAATAATCCCGTCAAGCGGGATTAAGACGCGCCGCCTTGCATGTCGTCAAATGCACCGAGTTCGTAAGAATCAAATAATCCCGTCAAGCGGGATTAAGACCCAAAATCCTTCCAGTAGTCACCCGTGGTGGCTGGCATGTAAGAATCAAATAATCCCGTCAAGCGGGATTAAGACCCAGAGGTATGCCTCATAGTCGTCTTTCAAATCAGCAGGTAAGAATCAAATAATCCCGTCAAGCGGGATTAAGACCTCTATGGCAACATTGGCAGAGCATTATTTCTCCTTATGTAAGAATCAAATAATCCCGTCAAGCGGGATTAAGACTCGATGATCCCGTTGACATGATCGGCAACCTGACCGCCATAGGTAAGAATCAAATAATCCCGTCAAGCGGGATTAAGACGTGTAATGGTTTGTGTAGATCATCATCCACAACAGAGTAAGAATCAAATAATCCCGTCAAGCGGGATTAAGACGATGCGGTCAGCATTTTTGCGGACTACAAATGGGCATGTGTAAGAATCAAATAATCCCGTCAAGCGGGATTAAGACGAATCGGCTGGTTTTTGAGGAGGGGAAAAATTTAAAGGCGTAAGAATCAAATAATCCCGTCAAGCGGGATTAAGACCAAGCACCTTGTTCTTCGCTTCGGACTTGCGGGACATCAGGGTAAGAATCAAATAATCCCGTCAAGCGGGATTAAGACTCTTCCAGACCAGGATCAAGGTTCAGTTCAGCGAAGTAAGAATCAAATAATCCCGTCAAGCGGGATTAAGACTCTGAGTTTGGCCTTCATCCCAAATCTGTGAGAACAAAACTGGTAAGAATCAAATAATCCCGTCAAGCGGGATTAAGACGAACCGACCTGCATTTGGCGGCACGTCATAGCAATATCCAAAAAGCTCGGAGCAATAAAAGCGCATAGTTTTTAAGTGCTATAATTTCGGGAGAGGTGTTCCATGGCAATCACAACTTATGAAGGTATCGTGGAAAAAGGCAAGATCCGCCTAAAATCTGGCGTGAAATTACCTGACAATGTGAAGGTTTATGTAATTGTCCCTGATTTGCAGGCACAGAAAAAGAAGACCGCCCGTGTTCTGACGCCGCGCCTGGCTCACCGGGAGCAGGCCGCAGATTTCAAAATGAAGGTCAGCAAAGAATAATACAATGCCGGAATACGACGCCGAGAGTTTTGATCCTCCCGCGCCAGTTGCTTACGTGACCCTGCGTCACCCCGTGACTGGCGCTTCGTTATCCAATGTACCCATGCTGATCGACACGGGAGCAGATGTCTCACTGCTGCCGCGCGAATATGTTGATGAATTGGGAATCGAATCTGTCAATGATGTTGCGTATGAAATACAGGGCTTCGATGGTGAATCAAAATTAGCAAATATGGTTGAGTTGGAATTGGTATTTCTCGGAAGGAAATTTACAGGTCAATTTCTACTGATAGACCAGCCCATGGGCATTTTGGGGAGAAACATTCTGAATCTCGTTCCCATTCTGTTCGACGGCCCGAATGGAAAGTGGTCTGAGTTCAAACGATAATCTCCCTTCCCTGCAACAAAATCCTCTACAAACGACAGTAACGTGTTTTAGAATGGTTTCTGTCCAGGGATAAAAATCCCATAACTCGCCAATTCCCCGCCAAAGGACTCCTCATGCCCAAACCCAAACCCCTCCCTTATCTCGAAGTCATTTTCACCGTCATTGTTTGGGGCGCGACGTTTATCGCGACCAAGATTGCCTTGCAGGAAGTTTCCCCTGCCACCATTGTTTGGCTGAGGTTTGCCATGGGCGTGGTCATTCTCGGCGTGACGGTTCTTGCGCGCAAGCAATTTGCCGTGCCTGAAAAAAGCGAGTGGTTGTATTTTGCCCTGCTTGGCTTTCTCGGAGTCACGTTTCACCAGTGGCTCCAGGCGAACGGACTCAAGACCGCGCAGGCCACCACCACCGCCTGGATCGTCGCTTCGACGCCGGTGTTCATCGCGATTCTTGGCTGGCTCGTTCTCGGGGAAAAACTTGGCTGGCTTCGTGTGGGCGGCATCGCGCTGGCGGCGTTTGGCGTTTTGTTGATCGTGAGCAACGGAAACTTCGCGGCTTTGTTCGCGGGCCAGGAAGGCACGATTGGCGACATGCTCATCTTCATCAGCGCCATCAACTGGGCGGTGTACACGATCCTTTCGCGGCGCGAACTGGCGCGTCATCCCGCGGCGCGCATGATGTTCTACGTGATGCTTCTCGGCTGGCTGTTCACCACCATTTGGATCTTCGGCTTCGGCCCCGGCATAAGCGAAATCCCTGTGCTCACACTCAAGGGTTGGAGCGCGATCCTGATGCTGGGCATCTTCGGTTCGGGTCTCGCGTACATTGCATGGTACGATGCCCTGCAAGTCATCCCCGCTTCCCAGCTTGGTGTGTTCCTCAACATCGAGCCGCTGGTCACGGCCATGCTGGCCCCGGTAATGATCGGTGAAACGGTCACGGTCATTTCCCTGGTTGGCGGCGCGGTCATTATCTTTGGGGTGTGGTTGGTAAATAAAAAGTAACGAGCAACAAGTGATGAAAGCGAGATATACAAAAGGCGCGTCGGTGTCATCCATTGAAAATGGGTACAAACTGGAAATTCCAGAAGGAGATTCACTCAGCTACCGCCTTGCCCAGATTGACGACTATTTCCAACTCCCCCGAAAAAAGTTTCCGCATCGTTCCCTGACCCTCAGCCTGCGTGCAAAAACTTCAAGCGACTCCATCCCCGGGACATGGGGTTTTGGCCTGTGGAATGACCCGTTCGGAATGTCGCTTGGGTTTGGCGGGAATCGATTCAGATTGCCGGTGTTGCCAAATGCGGCGTGGTACTTTCATGCGTCACCGCAAAATTATTTATCATTCAAAGAACTTCGCCCTGAGCGGAGTGGAGCACAGTCGAAGGGCGCTGCGGCTAATGGCTTCCTCGCACAGACCTTCCGCGCGCCCGCGTTTCATCCACTGCTGATACCGGCAGGACTCGCGCTCCCCTTCTCAGGCAAATTGTCCCGCCGCCTGCTGGGACGCGTCATCGAAGAGGATGGAGTCGCTCTCAGCGTGGACACAACTCAATGGCACAGATTCAGGCTGGAGTGGAGTCCGAAGCGGGTGTCTTTTGAGGTGGATAATGTCCCGGTGTTGGAAACGCCGGTGAGTCCGCGAAGTCCGCTGGGGGTAGTCATCTGGTTGGATAACCAATACGCGGCGTTTACCCCCGAAGGAAAAATCGGGTTCGGAGTTTTGGAAAACCCCGAACCCGCGTGGTTGGAAATTCGTGATTTGGAATTGACGAGTTAGAACGCGATGGGCCAGAAGGCCGGCAGGAAATAACGCAGGAGGGCGTCAATGATGAGGCCGAGCAAAATATAGCCGCCGAAGTGACGGTTGTGCTGGAATGCAAAGCCGGAAAACCAGACAGGCCACGCAGGCCAGCCATCGGGCGCTTTTGCAGGGCGGGGATTGTTCAGCACTTTCAAGGCATTCAGCGCGTCTTTGCAGGCGAGGAACACGATGAGCATGGCAGGGGTGAAGTAGCGCGGCACAAAGACCAAATAGGCAATCACCACATAGATGAGAACAATCGCAATCTGATCCGCCCGACGGGCAGCGACTTCGCCCACGCGTACGGGGAAAGTGCCAACGCCTTTGGCTTTGTCGTCGTCGTGCTTGTCAATGTGCTTGGCAACGTTGATGCTGGCAACACCCAGGCCATAGGGAACGCCTGCGAGTACAACATTCCAATTCCATTGTCCCGAAAGGACAAAGTAAACGCCTGCAATCATGATAGGCCCCCAGATGAGGAAGATAGCCAGTTCGCCCAATCCCCAATACTTGAAAGGATAAGTGTATGCGAGAAGCACCACTGCGCCGAGCGCGAACAGGCCAATCACGACGGGATTGAAGCTGGTGTAAAACAGCGCGTAGACTCCAGCGAGGGTGGCCAGCACACCGCTGACGAAGAACCAGCGCAGTTGCTGTGGTTTGGTGAAGAAGCCCTGGACGAGAGGATGGACGCCGTACTGCGTGCGGAAGTAATTATCCTTATCCACCCCGCGGCTGAAATCAGTGTAATCGTTGAGCAGGTTGTTCGTGCCGTGCGCCAGGAAAAGGCCTAAAGTTACAACCAAAAATGGAACCCATGAAAAATAGCCGTCGCGCGCGGCCAGGATGCCTGCAATGATACAGGAATAAACAGTGACCAGTGTTACAGCAGAGCGGGTGGCAATCAGCCATTTGGAAACGACATCGAGCGCGTCCCACTCTTTTTTGTCGTCCATTTTGATCAATTGCCAGGAGGCCTTCCTCCACATTGCGAAATTGATGTGCATAAATCTTTCTCCTTTTAAGTTGGTGACGAACTTTTCATAAACACGCCACAGAGACAAGAAAATAGATGTAGCGCGACATAAATGTCGCTGGCACAGGTGATGCGACATGAATGTCGCGCTGCATCGTCAAAGACTATCGCCAGAAATTGGGCAGGAAGATCCTCAGCGCAACGTCAATCAACAAACCGAGCATAAACAGCGAACCAAACGAACGGTTATTTCGGAACGCCAGCGGCGCGAAGTACAACGGCCAGCCGCCCTGCCCATCGGGGAATCCTTCGGGGCGCGTCTCCGGCTTGGGCTTGAGGAGCGTGGGATAGGTTTCGCGAAGCGTGGGAATCGCAAGCAGGATAATTGCCATGATCGGCGTGAAGAATTTGATCGCAACGAGATAAGTCGTGAAAAGATACGGCAGGATCATCATCGCCAGGACAATGTAGCGCGCCGCCTTTTCGCCAATCACCACCGGCAGGGTATGAATCTTTTTCGATTTATCAATGAGATACTTGTCAATGTGCTTGCCAAAGATCACGGTCGTCACGCCCAGCACATAGGGCAGGCTTGCCATGGTTACGTTCCAATCCCAGTTTCCGGTCAGCACAAAATAGCCGCCGCCGATCATCAACGGACCCCAGACAATCAGCACAGCCAACTCGCCCATCGCCATGCCTTTGAGCGGCCACGTGTAGAACAACACAAAGAACGAACCCAGGCCCAGCAATAACCACGTGGTCGCGCTAAAGTCCGTGTACCAGATGAGGTAAAAGCCGAGCGCGAGCGCAATCAAACCCGTCACCACGAAATAGGTAAGGTGTTGGCTCTTGGTCATCAGTCCGCTTGCCACGGGCTGCGCGCCGTACATCGTGCGGTAATAGTTGTCCTTGTCCACGCCGCGCACGAAGTCCGTGAAATCGTTGAAGATGTTGTTCGCGGCGTGCGCCATGATCAGCCCGAGGGCAAGCGCCAGCCAGGGCAGGAAACTGAACGAACCGTCGCGCCAGGCAAAAAGTCCCGCGAGAGCCGCAGAGATAAAGGTCATAATGAGGACCGCCGCGCGGGTCGAGATCAACCATTTCGAGATCACGTCAAGCCGATCCCATTCATCCTTGGAAACTTCGGGAATCACGTTGAGCGCCTTCTTCCACATCGCAAAATTCATGTTCATACTCCTGTAAATGGATTCTGAAAATTATACCAATCTCATCTGATTCAACCCGAAGAAAAGCGCCTTGTTTCGGACCTCGAACCTGATACCGTTTCGACGGATTCTCTGGCCTCCGTGTTGAGCGCAACGTTATCCTGAACCGTTGGATTGAGCCGCCGCGTTGAGTTTATCGCCCGTCCTGGTGTTCGGGCCAGGGAAACGTTGTCGAAACGCATGTCACTTGGAAAAGTAAATTTTTCATGAGACCCATCCTTCGACTCTGCTCAGGAAGTATAATCTTCGCCATGTTCAAAAATCGAAACCTTGCGATTCTCTTCTTCACGCTCGTCGTGGTCATGCTGGGATTTGGGATCATCATTCCCATCATCCCGTTTTACGTTGAACGTTTCGGGGGCGGCGGTATGGAAATGGGCATGCTCATGTCCATTTTCTCGCTCATGCAATTCATCTTCTCACCCATCTGGGGAAGTCTCTCGGATAAACTTGGGCGCAAGCCTCTTCTGCTGATCGGCGCTCTTGGAAATGCCCTGAGCATGGCATGGATGGGTTTTTCTGATACTTACGGGATGATCTTCGCTGCGCGCGCGTTATCGGGCATTCTCTCGTCCGCGACCCTGCCCGTTGCAATGGCTTACATCAGCGATAGCACGGACGAAAAGAATCGCGGCGGTGGCATGGGCATTGTCGGAGCGGCGTTTGGCGTGGGCATGGTGCTCGGCCCCGGCATCGGCGGCACAATGACGGAAGTCTCCCTGTCAGCGCCGTTCTTCTTCGCATCGGGCGCGTCCGTTGCGGCGATGGCGTTGATCTGGTTTCTCCTGCCTGAGTCGCTTCCGCACGAAAAACGCGCCGGCGACGGACACCGCGTACGCGGACTCGATCCGCGTGCAATGTGGCAGGCGCTCTTCGGCCCAATCGGTTTTCTGCTCATTCTGGCCTTCCTGCACAACTTCGCGCTGACAAATTTCGAGGGCATTTACGGTCTCTACGCCCAGAAACGATACGACTATGACCCGCCCACCATCGGCCTGATCATGACCGTCGTTGGGCTGGTCTCTGCGCTCGTACAAGGCGTGCTGACCGGTCCAGCCACACGCCGCTTCGGCGACGCGAACGTGATCAAGGCTTCGCTGTTTGCCAGCGTGTTCGGGTTTCTTTCAATGGTGGCCGCGCCGGACTTGGGCTGGGTGCTTGCCACGAGCAGTTTCTTCGTCTTCAGCAATTCCATGCTTCGTCCCGGCGTGGCTTCACTCACATCCAAACGCGCGGACATCGGCCAGGGCGCGGCCATGGGACTGAGCAACGCGTTCATGAGCCTGGGCCGCATCGTTGGGCCGCTCTGGGCCGGGAATGTGCTGGATATGGACTTGCACTATCCATTCATTACCGGTGCGGTGATCATGCTGATCGCATTTGGCGCCAGCCTGTTTTTCCTGCCGAAGGAAGGCAGACAAGTGCCCGTTTTCACCACGGAAGGCACGGATTAGACAATAAACTCTGGACTCGAAAGTCTCGAGGCTTTTAACGTTATCTTTCTCAAAGAACAAAGCCTCAGAACATCGAAAGTTCTGAGGCTTTGCTTTTCATGGCATCCAAAGTCTCCTGACTTTGGAATTGTCTCGCCGCAACTGCAACGTCAGGAGACATTGCACTCCATCTTACCCCTCGCTCGTCATAATGAACAGCGGCTTCATCTCGAAATTTTCATAGATCGGGCGATAGCGATCCGTATCGTAGAAGTACTTCACATTTACAACCTTCTTCGACGCGGTGACCACATCCAGCGGCATGTTATCGTAACGCCCATTCTTCAACACCACCAGCCGTCCATGCACACCTTTCAAGAGCAGGTCGAGAGCGAGGTTGCCGAATGCCATCGGCACGATTGAGTCAACCGCATCCGGGTCGCCGCCGCGCACCATGTACCCCAGTTTCTGGTTGACCACGTCCACTGTCTTGCCATTGTTGAAATTCGGGGAAATTTCCTTGATACGCTCGGAAACGAGATCGCCAATGCCGCCCAATTTTGCGTGACCATACGCGTCCGTGGAACGATCTTTAAAGACCATCTCGCCGCCTTCAAACATTGCTCCTTCTGAAATGAGCAGCACCGAATAACGGCTCGGGTTGGCCTCACGATCCTTCACCATCAGCTCGGTCAAATGCTCGATGTTGAATTTATATTCAGGGATCACGCAACGATGCGCCGCGCCAGCCATCGTGGGAAGCATGGCCGTAAACCCGGCGTAGCGCCCGAACACCTCCAGCACAAGGAAGCGTTCATGCGAACCGGCAATCGTCCGCAGGCTGTTGGTGAGCATGATCGTGCGGGTGACGCAGGTGCTGAAACCGATGCAGTAATCGGTGCCGGGCACATCGTTGTCCATCGTTTTGGGAATGGCAATCACTTTCAGCCCTTCCTGATACATGCGTACGGCATAACTCAACGTATCGTCGCCGCCGATCGGGATCAAATAATTCACGCCAAGAAAATCGAGATTCTTGATCACTTCGGGAGTCAGGTCGTTTTTTTCCTCGTTATACGTATCCCTCAAATGTTCGGGGACACTGTTTTTTCTGACCGAGCTTGGCCTGGTACGCGAGGTATGCAGGAACGTGCCTCCCGTCCGGCCGGCGCGGTTGACGATTTCCTCGGTTAGAAATTGATAATTGTTACTGTTGTCCGCTTTTTTATCGCGGATAAGGTCGATCAATCCCCCCCAACCGCGGCGAATCCCCACCACCTGATACCCCTCCCGCAAGGCACGAATCGTCACCGCACGAATCGCTGGGTTCAACCCCGGCACATCGCCGCCCCCGGTCAAAATTCCAATGACGCCTTTCTTATTGTTTGCCATAGGGACCTCACTGATTTTTTTGGCAATTATACCCCTCTGAATAAGAGACCTCCGGGTTCTTTGAGAACCCGGAGGTCTGATGCGTTTATCCCTTTTGCACCGGGAACTGGATCTCAGTCACCGTATCGGGATCATTCTGATTGCCGTTCTTCGCCTCCCGCAGATACACTTCCCGCGGCGGGCCGACGATCTGATAATCGTTCTCGCTGATCCATTTTATGAGCGCATCATACGCCTCGCTGATGGAAACAAACGGCCCATGATGAAGGGTGCAAGCCATGCTCGATACGCCAGGCAATTCCTTCACCTTCACACGGCTGGTCTCTTTCACGTCACCTGCCAGCGGTTCACAGACTTCGATGTCCCAGTCCCGTTCCTTGTGTTCCTCATCGTGATAAAGGCTGAAACACGGCCCGGCGGGCTTCACGTCCTGTTTCATTAAATATCCTTCCAACTCGCCCCACAACTTCCCTTGATCAGGCGGTGTTGGCACAATATCACGCACAGACGCAACCTTCACCGCGCCCACGCTCTTGACGACGACATCATACTTTGACATTTCTGCCTCCTGTTCGATTTGTCTCAGCCGCGACTCCACCCGCGCAAGCCGCTCCGCTTCTTCCTGGACCTTTTGCCTGATCTCGCTTCGACGCAGGATCAGCATCCCGCGCATCTGTTCGGGCGAGAGTCCCTCGTCGAGCAGTTGGCCGATCTGTTCGAGCGAGAAGCCCAGGTCTTTGAGGGCCAGGATGCGGTTCAGGCGCGCGATCTGCTCATACGCGTAGTAGCGGTAGCCTGTGAAATCATCCACGTGGACAGGCTTGAGCAGGCCCACTTCGTCGTAGTAACGAAGTGTCTTGATGGGCAGTCGGCTGAGTTTGGAAAAGTCTCCGATACGTATCATGGCTGTTTTATACAGCCTCCAGCAGGAGGAGAGTCAAGAGGGATTTGGAGGCGGCTCGCGAGTGCGTCGCACCTTTCTAAACAGACTAATCCAAAGCTTGCGGTTTATCCGCTAAACGGTATTTGTCTTTCGGGTAAGGTGCGACGCACCCTCACGGTAGTCCTTTTTCGTATGCTTCAATAATCCTGTCCCATTTTGCATTCATTTCATCGTCAATTGTCTGACGTGACTTGTCTTCGTCAAACCACGCGAGCGAACGACGAAGGCCCTCGGCCCAATTCACTTCGCAGACAAAATCAGGGACGAAGCGTTTGATCTTGCTGTTATCGAAAACGACGCTGTTAGCCTTGTCGCCGGTCAAAGTGCCAAGTTTCTCGGGATCGTGGGCAATGATGAAATCGGACGGGATATGGACAATATTTGGCTCCACGCCAAGCGCGGCGTAGACTTCGAGGAAGATTTGATTCCACGTCAGCACTTCGTCGGAGGTAATCGTGAAGGCTTCGCCGATGGTCTTTGGATTTCCCAGCAAGCCGACCAAACCTTTGGCGAAATCACCGTTCCAGGTCATCACCCAGAGCGAAGAGCCATCGCCGGGGATGATGACTTTTTGGCCGCGCTTCATGCGGTCAATGATCGTGTAGGGATGAAGCCAACTTGCGCCGATCAACGCGGTTTGCGACACGCCATAAGTCAGCGAGGGGCGGATGATCGCGACGGGGAATCCCTCGTCGCGGTAAGCTCGCATCAGGCGTTCTTCGCAGGCAATCTTGTTGCGCGAATATTCCCAGAAGGGATTCTCCAGCGGAGTCTCTTCGGTGATGAGGTAATTCTTCGGCGGTTTTTGATATGCACTGGCCGAACTGATAAATACGAATTGATCTGTCTTGTCTTTAAATAGGTGAATGTCTCGTTCAACGTCTTTGGCGGTGAATGCGATGAAGTCCACAACTGCATCGAAACGGTGACCCGCTAAAAGTCCCGCGAGAGGCGCTTCATCAGCGTAGACGTCTGCCTGCAAAACGGCCGCGCCTTTGGGCGTTGGATACTTTGTCGAGGCGGAGCGGTTCAAAAGAAAAAGTTCGTGGCCGCGCGCCGCGGCAAGCTCTGAGCAAGCGGAGCTGAGCAGACCTGTGCCTCCGATGAAGAGCAGTTTCATCAGCCTTCTCCCAACTCTGGGAGAGGGGTTATAGGCGTGCGATGGTAGATGAGGTTTTCGATCCAGAAGATGATCAACGCGACCCACACGAGACCAAAACCGATGAGGTGCGATTGGTCAAATGGTTCCTTGTATAAGAAGACGCCGAGCAAAAATTGAATCGTCGGCGCGATGTATTGAAGGACGCCGACGAACGAAAGCGGGATTTGTTTTGCGGCGGAGGCGAACATGAGAAGCGGCACAGTGGTGACGAGGCCCGCGCCGATCATGAGCAGGTCGGAGGTGAAGCCGGTATGCAAGAACGCGCCCGTGCCATTAAATTCAGTGAAGATGAGATAGCCAGCCGCGGGGATGAAAAGGATGCCTGTTTCGAGCGTGAGACCGTAGAGGGATGAAAGCGGCGCAACCTTTTTGACGAGGCCGTAAAAGCCGAAGGTGAAGGCGAGCGTGAGCGCGATCCACGGAAGCGAGCCGTAAATGACGGTGAGGTAGATCACGCCAGCCGCGGCAATGACGATGGGAATCCATTGCGCGGGCCGAAGTTTTTCGCGCAGGATGATGACGCCCAGCAAAACGCTGAGAAGCGGGTTGATAAAGTAGCCGAGGCTCGTTTCAACGACAAAATCCGCATTGACCGCCCACACGTAAACCAGCCAGTTGACGCCGATGAGCAGGGCGGCGATGAGATAAATCCGAATCGTGCGCGGGGTGAATGTGGCGCGGAAGTCCGTCCATTGTTTGGAGGCGAGGATAAATGCCGCAAGCAGGATGAACGACCAGCCGATGCGATGGCCGATCAATTGAATTGCGGGTACGTGATGCAGGAGTTTCCAGTAGATGGGGAAGAAGCCCCAGAGCGCATACGCGCCGATGCCGTAAAGTATTCCTTTTTTCATTTGTCTCCTTTGGAATGCGGGTTAGTATACTTCAACGCGGCCTGCGATCTATTTTGCAGTTGGGCGAGACAGCGCCGCAGATGTCTGAATATGGGAAAAGCGTCCTGCCATTGTGAAAATATGACATTTATTCTCCAATTAAGTGCAGTTTGATACTAGCCGTAAAGGCTTCAAATATCTTACACTAGGGAAGTCAGTGACAATCGCATGTTTCAAGAAGCGCGAAGTTTTTGCAAGGAGTTACCATGTTGTATATTTCTATCGCGATCTACCTGGTCATTGCCCTGCCGTTATGTATACTGATGTGGACGGCATTTGTCTCGGCAAAATGGGGTGATGGCGAAAGAGAAATACCTTTCGAATAAGTTCACTAAGCTGTCAACATCTGGGCAGGATGTCTCCTTTGACGAGTTGCCCGCCAGAATTGAACTGGCGGGCAACTATTTTATTTAATCATCTCAGTGGAAAGAAATTTATCAAAAATCGTCCATTGATTGCCGACCTGCGAAGCCTGCTTCGATTTCGTGCCAGTAGGCGATTCCGTCCTCCCCCACCTTCCAGCATAGATACACTTCCTGCTCGTTTCGCAAGGCAGGGAAATCCAGCAGGCCGGTGGCAATATCTTTGATAATTGCGCCCGTGGCCTGGACTTGATGAATTAAATCATCGAGGTGGTCAAAGTCTTTGGCGAGCCTGCTCAACGTGGGATTCCCGCCATTCCCCGCGGACTTTTCTATCGCAGGCCAGATTTCGGGCTGGTTGGCGATGATTCTCCGGCTGATTTCCACCACTTCTTCCATCAACGGGCGGATGAATTCCAGCGTGACAGTTGCCATTTCTAAAGTAAATAATCGCGGCATGGTGTTTTTTTTCCTTGCGTGAGTATACACTAAGAGGAGCAGGCAAGTAAACACGTAAACAAGTAGACAGACGTGTTTTCTTGTTTACGTGTTTACCTGTCTACATTTTTTGCTCTTCGGCGGTATAGCCTTTCTTCGTCACTGCCGCAAGGATTTGCGCTTCGCTGACCTGTGACTCGTCGAATTCGACGGTCATTTGTTGTTTGTGGTAACTGGCGTTGATTTCCTTGATCCCAGGGAGGTCGTCTTCGATGCTTTCGAGTTTCATCGAACAGTTTGAGCAGTGCATGTCAGGGATGGAGTAAGTCTTCTTTATCATGGGTTACCTCAAACAGGTGAGTCACTTTGAAAGTGACTGTCACCTTTATTTTATTATCTATTCAAACAAAATCACACCCGTGTACATTCCCATCGAGCAGGTGAAGAAGAGACGCGATCCTGCTTTCTGCGCCGGGATGTTGACCTGGACGGTCCCTGTATCGGGGAGTAATTCGTAAAAGTTCAACGCGGGGATGACAAAATCGCGCGCGCAAGAGTAGGTTTGGTTTGTGACCAGGTTCAACGTAACCGCCGTGTTCGCGGGAGCTTTCAAAGTCTGTGGGAAGTAGCCTCCGTTTTTCACCTGGAGAAAGAGGCCGCCTTCAGACACGGCAGGTTGGGGCGATCCCGTCACAGACGCTGATCCGCTCTCGGACGGGAACAGGCCGCGGGTCAAATTGGCGAACGCAAGCGGGGAACCGACCAGGTTGAGACCGCTGTTCACGGTCACGAGTCCCAAAATCAAGACAACGACCGCGACAAACCGCATGAAGAATTTTTCGAGCCGCGCGCCGAGTTCGGTGGTCAGGTAAGCGACGATGAAAAAGACGGGACTCGTGCCAAGCGTGAAGGCGAGCATGAGCGCCGCGCCCATCACGGCACTGCCTGTGCCGAGCGCGGCGGCCATCATGGCCTGGGTCACACCGCAGGGGATGAAGACGGTCAGCGCGCCGAGGAAGAGGGGCGTGAAGGTGTCCGTCCCTTTGGCGGTGCGGCGAATGTAACGTGTGATGAATTTCGGCGGCTCGATGGAGAAGTAACGAAAAATGGGATGCACGTTGAACATACGAAGTGCGTTGCCCAGCATAAAGATGCCAATGGCGATCATGAGCATGGCGCGCGTCATTGGGCTGAGGGAGAGATAGGAGCCGAGCCAGCCAAGCAGAGCGCCTAGCAATGTGTACGCAACGATCTTCGCGATCAAAAAGAGAAAAATAGGAAAGGCCGAACTCGTCCGCACAACAGGCTGAAGTTTTTGTCCGTGCCTTCGTTTATGCGCGGCATGTTCGAGATAATCCTGCTCGATCTGGTGAGCGAGTGAACTCGCCAGCAGGCCGCCCTGCACTGCGAGACAACTCAAACCGCCTGTGGTAATTCCCGTGACGAAGGCCACGACGATTTGACTCCACAAGCCCGCGCCAGCGGCAGCCGCAACCCCGCCTCCGCCCGGTGATTGAAACAGGAGCATGGCAAAGGCGACTCCCAAAAACACCACGCCGAATGTTATGATGACAACCGGGTCAATCGTTGTTTTTTGCTGTTTGGATGACATTACACCTCATGGGGGAATCAAGTACAAACGCGGGCAAGCATATAAGAAAACAGGTAAACAGGGAAAATAACGCTCGCTTGTTTGCGCGCCTGCCTGTTTACCCGTTTATGTATTTCCGTGTCTACGTTATCTTCGCCTTCCTCAATCGTAAACTATTGCTCACCACGAAGACACTGCTGAACGCCATCGCACCGGCCGCGAGCATTGGGTTCAAATACCCCATGGCGGCCGCGGGGATCAGGATCACGTTATAGAAAAACGCCCAGAACAGATTCTGCTTGATCGTGCCAAGCGTCTTGCGAGAAAGCGAGATCGCACGCGCAACACCGCGCAGGTCACCGCTCATCAACGTTACCGGCGCGGCGGCCATTGCCACATCCGTGCCGGTACCGATCGCAATGCCAACGTCCGCTTGCGCGAGAGCGGGCGCGTCATTTATGCCATCGCCGACCATCGCAACAACATTTCCGATTGACGATTTACGATTTACGATTGCAGTTTGGAGTTTCTTGACTTCGTTGGATTTTCCTTCGGGCAGAACCTCAGCCAAAACGGTGTCAATCCCAACCTGCTTCGCAATCGCTTCGGCGGTCTTCCGGTTGTCACCTGTAATCATCGCGACTTTCAAACCCATGCGATGCAATTCTTCGATTGCTTCCTTCGACCCGTCTTTGATCGTATCGGCCACCGCGACAATCCCTGCGACCTGATTGTCAATCGCAACGAGCATGGCCGTTTTTGCTTCGCCTTGTAGACGCGTGACTTCGGACTGGAGTCCGTTTAAGGAGAATCCGCGCGTCTCCATCATTCTCACGTTACCGACAGCAACGCTTCTTCCCTCGACCTCAGCCTGCACGCCGTGACCAGGCTCCGCCTTGAACCCGGCCGCTTCCGCTAAACTCAGACCGCGCGTCGTTGCCTCGGCCCAAATCGCCTCACCGAGCGGGTGTTCACTCCCCTTCTCGACAGACGCTGCCAATCTCAGCAACTCGTCACTCGTCACCTTGTCACTCGTCACGATATCCGTGACAGCAGGTTGACCTTTCGTAATCGTGCCAGTTTTATCCAGCACAACCACCGAAACTTTTCCCGCGCGTTCCAGCGCTTCACTGTTGCGGAACAGCACGCCCATCTCCGCGCCCTTGCCAGTTCCAACCATTACGGCGGTCGGCGTGGCAAGCCCCATCGCGCACGGGCAGGCAATCACAAGCACAGCCACCATATTGATCAATGCGCGCGTGAATTGCTCGTCAATCTGAGGGCCAAGGAAATACCAGGCCGCAAAGGTCAGCAGGGCGATCACGATCACAATCGGCACGAAAATGGCAGAGACCTGATCCGCAAGTTTTTGGATCGGCGCTTTGCTTCCCTGCGCGTCTTCCACCAGCTTGATGATTTGCGCGAGGGCAGTTTCCTTGCCAACTTTGGTCGCCTCGAACTTCAACACGCCCAGTTTGTTCAAAGTTGCGCCGATGACCGGGTCGCCAGGCTTCTTCTCAACTGGAAGCGACTCACCCGTCAGCATGGATTCGTCCACCGAACTGCGTCCCTCGATGATAACGCCGTCTACAGGAATCGTCTCGCCGGGTTTAACGAGAACGGCATCGCCGACGCGAACATCGTCCACGGGCACTTCAGCCTCGGCGCCGTCACGAACGACGCGCGCAGTCTTTGCGCGCAGTCCCATCAGTTTCTTGATCGCTTCGGAGGTGCGTCCCTTTGCGCGGGCTTCCAAAAATTTTCCGAGTCGGATCAACGTGATGATCACCGCGGCAGTCTCATAATAGACGTGGCCCGAAATGATCCCAAACGTGATGAACATCGAATAGACGTATGCGACCGACGAACCCATCGCGATGAGCACGTCCATGTTGGCGGAACCGTTGCGAAGCGATTTATACGCGCCGACGTAATATTGCCAGCCCACGTAAAATTGTACGGGGGCAGCGACAAGCATCATTGCATAGTGCACCCATTCTTCGTGCGCCCACATGCCAAGCAGGCCGAAATCGCGCAACATCGAAAAAGCAAACAGCGGAACGGTAAAGATCAAGCCGATGATGAGCAGGCGGCGCTGTTCGTTGATCTCGTGCTCGCGCGCTTTCGCTTCGGCGTCCTCCGCTTCGCCGCCGAGTTCAACGGCTTCAAATCCGGCACTGGCAACTGCGCGGCGTAACTCTGCCTGCGTGACAATCGTCGGCACATACCTGGCACGCGCCTTCTCAGTGGCGAATGTCACTTGTGCTTCAATCACGCCTTCCACCTTGGCGAGAGCCTTTTCCAAACGACGTGCGTCGTTATCGTCGGCAAGGCGCTTGATGATGAGGTCCGCTTCGCCGGTAGCAACGCCATAGCCTGCGCGTTGGACGCGTGCGATTACTTCCTCGAGGCCGAGTTTGGCGGAATCAAATTCCACCGTCGCGCGCTCTGATGAGAGATTAACGACAGCCGTGCTCACGCCGTCGAGTTTCTTCAAATTGCGTTCAACCGTTGCGACACAGTTGGCGCAGGTCATGCCTGTGATGGGTAAAGTTAACTGTTTGGTATCAGTCATTTCAATTCCTTGCACAAACGGAACACGCTGCACGTAATACTTCGTTGCGTGTTGCGTGTTCCGTCAATCAACTACAACGCGATTAACCCTTCAGCCGGATAATTGATCTCCGCCAGCAGCGCCTTGATTTTCTCTTCGTTGGCGGGTGCGTCAAATGTGATGACGACTTTCTTGGAATCAATCTCAGCCTTCACGGACTGGACGCCCTGCAGTTCGCTCACTTCGGTCTCAATCGTGTGCGTGCAATGTCCGCAGGAAATGGCGGGGATGGTGTAAGTTACTGTGGTCATGGGTTTTCTCCTTTGATTTTGTTTATTTCTCCGCGCTGAGCGAAGTCGAAGCGCCAATGAGGTCAAAGCGCCTTTTTCAGCCAGTCCTTCGACTGCGCTACGCTCCGCTCAGGACGCAGGTTTCACCAAACTAACAAACTACTCAACTATCAAATTACCCAACTAACTAAACTTTTGTAGACATCTCAAACACTTCGGTAATTTCCTTCAAGACGCGCTCACGCTCTTTAGGGTCATCCCCTTTGATGGCGGTAATCACACATGAATTCAGGTGGCTTTCCAAAATCTGCGAGCTGACCTTGTTCAACGCGGCCTCCACCGCCTGAATCTGGCGGATAACGTCAATGCAGTACGCGTCCTCTTCCACCATGCGGATGACGCCGCGCAGGTGACCTTCAATCGTTTTAAGTCGTCGGAGTGTGTTGGTGTCGTTTTCCATCTTTTCCTCTGTTTTCCAGATTACGTTCTACCAATAATCCTTACCCCCCCCAGGGGGGTTGGGGTAGGCCAATATTACCCTGCGCCGTTTGCGTGTGTCAACCCGAACGCGTCACAATTTCGCAGGAAATTTGTCATATTTGCCATGATTTGTCCCATTCGGAGTAGAATAACCTCATGCCCATTGACCCCTTGAATCTGCGCCGCGTCAGCGTGTTCCAAAACGCCACGGACGACGACTTACGCTTGTTCGCTAAAAATGGAATCGAGCGCTCCATCGAGGAGGGAGAATATTTCTTTTTCCAAGGCGACCCCGCCATCTATTTCTACGTCCTGATTTCAGGCCGCGCAAAACTCATGCAGGCCAACCCATCGGGACAGCAGGTCAACTTGCGGACGATAAGCGAGTGGCAGATGTTTGGCGCGCTAGGCGCGGTCAGCGAGGAGGCCACCTACCCCGCCAGTGCGCAGGCGCTCGAACACAGCACCGCGCTCGCCATTAAGAGCGCTTTTCTAAAGGAAATGATGAACACCCGCCCGTATCTGTCCTTTGACCTGATGAAGTTGATGACTGACTACATTCAGGAAATGCAGGAACGCTACCGCGAACTCGCCACCGAAAAAGTGGAGCGGCGAATCGCGCGCGCTGTGCTTCGTCTCACCGCGCAGATGGGAATCAAGACCGCTGATGGGAACATCGAACTGGCGTTCACGCGGCAGGATATGGCGGAGATGTCTGGGACAACGCTGTACACCGTCAGCCGCGTTCTGTCAGAGTGGGAAAAGCGCGGTTTAGTGGAATCAGGCCGCGAGCGCGTCTTGATTCGGAATCCGCATGGGTTGGTGCAAATCGCCGAAGAGTTGGATTAGTCGAAAGGCGGAGTAATCCACAGATTTCGCAGATTGAGAAAAAAAATCTGCCAAATCTGCACAATCTGCGGATAAATTTCTGTTTTTGTTATTTGCGCCAGCGCAAAGACGGATTGGGGGAAAAACGATATTCTATGTCCACTATGAACGATAAGTCGGCACTCTCTGAAACCACTGTGGAAGATTTTTTGAAGGCAACACCGGAGGCAGTCAGCATTTTTGCTGGCTTTCACACAGCCTGCCCGGGTTGTTATCTCGCCCGCTTCTGCACGTTGAAGGATGTCGTCATCACGTACCACCTGGATGAAAAAGTCTTTTTTGAAGAGGCCGTCAAACTGACCGTTCGAAAATCTTAAGAGGAGCACAACATGAAATCAACCGTTAAATTCCTGGTGCTGGCATTATTGCTGGCCGCATTCGTCTCCGCTTGTGGCAGTTCTTCGCAAGCCGCCCCCGCAAGCGACAAGACCTACACCGAGGCCGAAGTTCTCGCCGCGTTCGAAAAAGGCACCTGCGGAACCTGCCATTCGATTCCCGGAGTCCCCAACGCCAAAGGCGTGATTGGCCCCGACCTTTCAGACGCCGCCATGGCACAGGAACATCTCAACGGCGGCTCGTACACCGGTTCAGCAAAAACGACCGAAGAATATATTCGAGAATCCATCCTGAAGCCAGACATCTTCGTTTCCCCCTCCTGCCCAACAGGCGTATGCCCTTCGGGCGTCATGCCTGCCAGCATGTCGGATATTTTGAACGACGACGAAATTAACGCCATCGTTTCCTATCTCAACGGACTACCCGATGGTGCATATGGCGCTTCAGCCGCGCCCGCCGCCACTCAGGCCCCCACCACTGGCACAGACATTGTCCGCGACCCCGCCGACCTGCCCGCCCCCATCGGTGACCGCGAACCAACCACCGTCCGCCTCGATTTGGAAGCCGTCGAAGTGGAAGGCCAGCTTGCAGATGGAACCACCTACACCTACTGGACTTTCAATAGTCAGGTTCCCGGCCCGTTCTTTCGTGTGCGCGTCGGCGATACCATCGAAGTCCACATGAAGAACAGCACCACCAGTATCATGAATCACTCCGTGGATTTCCACGCAGTCACCGGCCCGGGCGGCGGCGCGGTCATGACCCAGACCAAACCCGGCGAAGAGACCATGTTCACTGCGCAAGCCCTCAACCCTGGCCTCTACGTTTATCACTGCGCCACGCCGATGGTTGCCGACCACATTGCCAACGGCATGTACGGCCTCATCCTTGTCGAGCCTGAAGGCGGGCTGCCCGCAGTAGACCGCGAGTTCTACGTCATGCAAGGTGAAATTTATACCAACGGCGCATTCGGCGAGCAGGGCCACCAAATGTCCGACACCACCAAACTGCTCAACGAAGACCCCGAGTACTTCGTCTTCAACGGTGCGGTCGGCGCAATCACTGACCAGAAACCGCTCACAGCCAACGTTGGCGAAACCGTCCGCATTTTCTTCGGCGTCGGCGGCCCGAACTTCACCTCGTCCTTCCACGTCATCGGCGAGATCTTCGACCGTGTCTTCGACCAGGCCTCCCTCACCGCCGCTCCCCTCACCGACGTGCAGACCACCCTTGTCCCGCCCGGCGGCGCGGCCATGGTCGAATTCAAACTCGAAGTCCCAGGCCGCTTCATCCTCGTTGACCATGCCCTCGCCCGCCTGCAACGCGGCCTCGCCGGATACCTCATCGTCGAAGGCGGCGAAGCCCCCGAAATCTTCAACGGCACTCCCAGCGGAGACAGCGGACACTAAACCACTTCGATACTTTCAGGCCTGCATGAACTTGCAGGCCTTTTTATTTTTGACTGTATAATCACGCCCATGAAAAAAATCCCCTCGCTTCTCGCGGGACTTCTAACTGCCTCCGTTATCTTGACAGCCTGCGCCCCCAAAACATTGACGCCCGACCCGAACGCGCAAATCCGACAGGCTGTCGCGGCCACGATAGCCGCCATCCCAACACCGACGGCAGTTCCCATTTCAACGCCTTACCCGAGTCCCACACCATTCAGCCTCGCGGGACTCTTCTGCGAATATCAGTTCTGCATCGGCCATCCGGTAGACATGGCCTTCTTCGACGTATCCGCGCAGCAAAATCCCGCCGCGCCCAGTACCTACAGTCAGGGACTCATCGCCGCCTTCAACGGCAACCTCTTTATCCAAGTGATGTGGCAACTCGCTCCCGGCGCATCCGACCCGCAATTTCTTATGGATTTAATCCTCGACGACGAATTGGATACACGCAATGGGACAATGGATGTAAAACTCGTGCGCGGCATGAACGTGATGTCCACGCTCATTACCAGCATCGCCACCCCCCTGCTTCCCTTCGGAGCCGCCGCCGCCTGGACTTGCGGCGACCGCGTCTTTGCATGGAAGTTATACGCGCCGCAGTCCGACACCGCCGCTCCCATTTTCGAAGAGGCGTTGGCGCGATTCACCTGCGGTCAATAGGAAGGAAGGAGCAAACCAATGTCAACCGAACTGGAAGTTGCCGACCTGCGGAGCCGCGTCGTAAGATTGGAGGCGCAAGTCGAATTTTTATACAAAAGGCTGAACGTCGAATACATGGAAGATTCCTCCTTCGCCGACGCAAAAGTGATAGAAACGCTCAAAACAAGAAATCTCATCGAAGCGATCAAGGTCTACCGGGAAATCCACGACGTGGGCCTCGCCGAGGCAAAAAATGCCGTGGAAAGAATTAAAGCAAGACTCGGACTGTAGCAATCCTGTCACCCGTGTAACGAAAAGCCGCCAGTCACTTTATGTGCGCTGGCGGCTTTTCGTTATCAATCCAAATCAATCGCACATGATCGCAACGAAATTCACATTTCTGATCGTCGCCGGGCCGCGGACGGAGGTGAATTTGAACGTCTGGTTATTGATGTATCCGGCATACATCCCGGCTGGAACGCGGACCGTGACTGACTTCCCTGAATCCATCATCTGCCAGGAATCGGTCTGGACATCGGCTTGCCATGACCCAGCCACCCCTCCAAAAAGTTCAGCCGCCGCGGCCGAAGTGGTCGGGCAACTTGTCATCCCCGGGCCGCCCGGATATACACGCGTATCCGGCGATTGCAAAAAGCCCGGTTTTACCGGATCAGGCAGAAGGTCAACCGCCTGCAATGGCAGGATGGGATCATTGGCTTGCGACGAAGGATTAGCCATCCCCTCCTCCAAACGGGAGTTGATGCGATTGCTCGTGTAAGCCCAGGTTCCCAAAATTGCCACGGCTGCAAACGACGCAATCCCTCCCACCAGCCAGAATTTTCGTCCCTGCCTCTTCGCATCCAACTCGGAGCGCTGTTTGAGCCTCACGAACGCGGCCTCCGCCTGTTCACGCGAAGCCCCGGACTGGATCAACATCAGTTCGATCATCTTGGGCTTGTTCCCCAAGCGGTACAGCGACAACATGCGATTCCATACATCTTCATCTGAAAGCGGTGTGGGCGGCATAGTGTCGGAATCATTTTGGGACAAAGGTGCTTTCTTCTCCCCCAGCTTGCGTAAAATGAACGGTTCCACCCAGCGGTTGTGCAATTCGGTCTCAAAATGTTCCAATCTGTCGGGGAAATTCTTGATGTGGATTCGGCATCCTGTCATCTCCACTTCAAATGACAGTTCACAGCGCGGGCATATCAGATAATCCGGGAGATCCGGCAAATGAACCGTTCCAAGGGGTGCCGCTCCGCACATGGGGCAATGACCGTTGTTTCCCCACGCCTCCGGGATTTCCCACCGCGGCAGGGAACCTGCCGTTTTGTTATTATTGCCTGCAATCATACCGCCTCCTGATACGCTCAGGATTCTAATCACCCCTGTTGTTTCCGCTCCTTACAATTTCCCGACAGGCATTCGGGCTAAACTTCGGAGGTCTTTTCAAATACTCTCCTCTCAATCGGCATCCACTTTGCGCCAGCGGCTGTATTCCTTTATGCATGCTCAGTTACACCGTCGGCCACAACAACGCCTGCAGCACTCACGATTCCTGCAACGCCAGAAGCCCAACCGACGGCTGTCTCTACCCCTACCGAAGCCCCCACGCCTGCGCCGACGGCGACAGAAGCCGCGCCGAAAGATGGGGATATAAAGAATGGTTCCGTATACAAGGAATTCCAGGTCGGCAATGGGGTAGAAATTTCGGGATATTTTGTACTACACGGAAAATTTCCACTTGTGGAATATAATGATGATCCGACGTATTTGAAAGATTCAGTATATAAAGAAATATACTATATGGATGGTCTAGGTGGGCCCGACTTTAGTCACCCTGAAAATTCTAAAGGCACCTTGAGCGGGGCTTTGCTTTCCATGATGTATAAACAACTTAGTGGTTCTATGACGAGAGTAGACGTATATGATCAAGCATTAGCTGGCATCCTTCATATACCGTTTACGGATGCACAAGGAGTGGAGCGTGTCTATATTACGGGAAGCGGTGACAAGACGTATGTTGTCCCCTGGAGCGCAACGGAGGGGATTGATGCGTTTAAACAATGGGATGATCCCTATGGTATGCAGTACCGTTCGATCGTAACAACTGATCAAAACAATGCGTTAGTTACCATCATCGCTACAGAATTTCCGGACGATCTCTCCGAAGAACAACAGAGAATTTTTTCTCTGTTTGGTATAGCGAGCATACTGAGTGACCCTACGCAAAAAGAAATAGGATTTACCCAGAAACTCAGCACATTAGTTGCCACATCGGGCGAACCGGTAAATCCGCATATCATGGTTAGTCCCTAATACACGTCTCCCTTGTAATTCTTCCTTATTTAATCTACTCTAATAATTGAGCGGTTATCGTATCACTCAAGGCATTATGCGGAATTTTGCTTTTGTAATTATCGGGGCAGTCGTATTGTTCTTACCAATCGTGCTTGTTCTTTTCCGTCAGCCCTTGGCATCCTTTTATGTCAATGTATTACGACAACAATCGAACAAGGCCGTTTCGAGTTCTACGTATACCGCGCAAAGTAACGTTCCGGGATACAAACTAACACTTGCAGACACGCGATATTTGGATTACATGTCGGGGAAATTTGAAATATTTAAGGAGAAGGGAGTGATTGCCTCCCAGGCATATATGGATTCCGAAAATAAAGCGCTTCGCCATACCGTCTCGCGTATTAAATTTCTATTGGTGCCCATTGTCGATACTCCTCTGATCAGCTTTTCCGGAGAGAAAACATTTGTCGCGATGGGCGATTACACGGTTGATGGTGATACATTGGTCGTGCGGGTGTACTTAGATACTACCGAGCTTTCGAAGGGGCCATCCAAATATAATTTGGAGACGTACTACATGAAAACGGCGCTTATCATGCTTGCCCACGCACAGGGATTGCCCGGTCGCAGTTTGAAATCTTCGGCAACGCACGACATCGGAAAAGACATCAAAGACAATCTTATATCCGGATTGTTTATCTGGCCGATACGGATAGAAGAAACAGAATAATACGTATGAAGAATGGGAAGAATTTGATGATTGTCGGTGCTGCAATGCTTTTTATTTTTGTAGCGCTGTTTAGTTTGAAATCGAAAGTATATGCTGATGTGTGTACCAGTGCGGCATGTAACTGGCAGCCATGTAATTATTCTTATGACTGCACTACTAATTCGTTATATCCGCAAACCTGCACAAAGGTACAAGATTGTTGCGTGATTCCGCAAGAGGGTGGTGGAAATTGTACGTGTTGTGATGATTCGGGGGCGTGTTATTTGAACGGCTGTCCGGTGACGGGCGGACCCGGTGACCCGCCGGTTGACCCGCCCACCCCCGCGCCTCCGGGATTTCCCACCGCGGCAGGGGACCTGCCGTTTTGCTATTATTGCCTGCAATCATATACCGCCTCCTGATACGCTCAGGATTCTAATCACCCCTGTTGTTTCCGCTCCTTACAATTTCCCGACAGGCATTCGGGCTAAACTTCGGAGGTCTTTTCAAATACTCTCCTCTCAATCGGCATCCACTTTGCGCCAGCGG
>JACRLC010000001.1 GCA_016235425.1 Chloroflexota bacterium
GGCGGTTTCTTGGGGCGCAAATCTGATGGCGAACCAGGCATTGTCGTTATTTGGCGCGGATGGAAAAGATTACAAGATTTGGCTGCAACTTGGAATCTGATTGCCGAGACTCGCGTTCAAGTTGTGGGTAATAGATAGCTGAAGGGTATGCTTCTGGGGTTTTGGATCGCAAGCTGTCCAACTCCAGAGGTAAACCTGTATATCCGCGGCAAAACTCTCTGTTTGCCAATCGTCCCACAGAAATGGGAGAGCCGGAAAGTTATCGGATGCTATAGACCTTAATCGGCGCTTCCTTTCCTTTTACCATAATATCCTTTTCCTCCCCAACATCAGGCTCTGTCAGGCTGGCGTAGGTATCGCCGGAAATCCAAATCTCACCTGCATGCGCCATGTTTTCGATCCGCTCCGCTGTGTTGACCGTATCCCCAATGACATCATAGAAGCGCACGTTCTGGCCCCCGAGCAGTCCCTCCACAAGCAACCCTGTGTGAATTCCGATCCCCGCTCCCAGGTTCTTTTTGGCGAGCACCCGCTTGATATGCACTCGAAGCTCCCGCGCCGCTCGAAGCGCCTCATCGGCTTCCAGAAAAACCGCCATCAATTGGTCCGCCGTGAATTTGAGCTTGATGACCTCGTACCTATTCAACATACTTTCTGAGATCAAGTAATAACGATTCAACAGGGAAGCCACCTCTTCAGGCGGGTGTCGTTCACACCAGCGCGTAAAACCGCGAATATCCATGAACAGGACCGTCCGCTTTTGGCGGGAAGGACGCATCGAATCCGGGCTGTTCATCGCGCGTCCCAGAAGGTCGCGGCCCAACAGCCATTCGGAATAAATCTTCAACTGACCCGCGGTTTCCCGCAGGATGCTCAAATACCGCCGCGCGCTGACATCCGCCAGCCCAATCGAAAGTCCCAGCGTGAGCGTCACCAATCCAATTAAGATGTGGGAGGAATCGCTGAAAAATTTTGCCAGCGAAACAGATTGAGTGGGGTTGGTATAAATCTCAAAAATAACGTAGGCCGCGAACAGGATTTGCGACCGGATGATGTTTTCGACCACAAGCAGGAACTCGGTCAAAAAATCCAACTCGTCGGTTTGGAATGTTTGCAAAAGGCCGATCCAAATGGCGAAGACCCAGTAGGCAATGTGATGAGGCGACTGGAAAAACATCATTCCCTCAAAAGCAGTCTCGCCGACCGTATAAAGCAGGGGCGCGATCAAGTTACCCAGGAACCGCGTCCAGCCGGACCCTTGGGTCTGCCGCGACAACCACCAGGACTGAATCAGCGCCGACGGTATCAGCACGTACAAATCCGGCTTGGTGAGATATTCCCACTTCTCCGTCAGGGACTCGATCAGCAGGATGCCAATGGGAAACTGCCCCGTGTTGCGAAATAATTCCGCCCAAAAGCGATTCGCGGGTGAACCGGAAAGCCTTCGTTCCACACTATGGTTTGGGAGGGATTGAGTCATACGACCCCATTTTACTTGTTTCTCTTCGCATTGTTCGACCACTGCTCCAACAACACCGGCGCTTTTTCTTCAAAGGTCCCTTCCGCAATATAAACCCTGCTCTGCTCCATCAACCGAATCAACGCCCGCAGATTGTGGATGGAAATCAGCGTGCCAGCCAGCAATTCCTTCGCCACGATCAGGTGACGGATGTACGCGCGCGTGAAAGTCTTGCAGGTGTAGCAATCGCACGTCCCGTCAATGGGACGCTCATCCCGCGCAAAGGAGGCGTTCATCATGTTCAACCGTCCTTCGGGCGCAAAGGCGGAGTGATGGCGCGCGAGACGCGTTGGCAGGACGCAATCGAAAATGTCAATGCCGCGCAGGACGCCGTTGATCAAATCTTCGGGCGTGCCGACTCCCATCAGATAGCGCGGCTTGTGTTCAGGCAATAACGGGGTGACCACGTCGAGCGTGGCGTGCATCTCGTCTTTGGTCTCGCCCACGGATAGTCCGCCGATGGCGATGCCGGGCGTGTCGAGAGAAGATATAAATTTAGCGGAAGCAGACCGAAGGTCCGCGTTGACGCCGCCCTGCACAATGCCGAATAAAGCCTGGTCGGGCCGCGTCTTCGCTTTGACGGAGCGTTCCGCCCAGCGATGAGTCCGCTCCATGGCGAGTTTGGTGTAGGCGTGGTCGTTGGGGTCGGAACATTCGTCGAAGGCCATGATGATGTCTGCGCCGAGGTTTTCCTGAATGGCAATGGACTTTTCGGGCGTGAAGCGGTGCGTCGAGCCGTCAATGTGACTCTTGAAGGTCACGCCATCGTCATCAATTTTGCGGGTTTGCGCCAGCGAGAAGACCTGAAAGCCGCCGGAGTCGGTGAGCATGGGACGATGCCACTGCATGAACTTGTGCAAGCCGCCCATGCCGCGCACGAGTTCGTCGCCAGGGCGCAGGTAGAGATGATAGGTGTTGCTCAACATGAGCGTGGCGTTGATGTCCTTGAGATGTTCGGGCGTGAGGGTCTTGACGGTGGCCTGCGTGCCGACAGGTGCGAAGACAGGCGTGAGGAGATCGCCGTGTGGCGTGGTAAAAATCCCCGTGCGGGCGCGGTTGTTGCGGGCAGTGATGTTGAAATGGAACATGATGGGGATTATAACGGGTGAGGATGGGGATTAGCGCAGAATCATTTGAGAGAGATATTTGAATGATAGAATTAGCTCATGGCAACCCCTACCCAACTCAAAATGGGATTTGACGGTATCGAGGAAGTTCAGGATGAGAAGAAACCTGAGCTTTCCAACGGACGCGCCAATAAGCTAGACCCGCAAGATCGCGCCTTCCACGATTGGTATCGATTCGTGCTATCCTTTCCGCCGCATTTGGTACGGGATTACATCGGGAAATTTGGGCTAAATCAAAAGAGCATGATTCTCGATCCATTTTGCGGTACAGGTACAACTTTGGTTGAAGCTAGGTTAGCAGGGATGAAGGCAATCGGGCTGGAGGGAAATCCTTTTCCGCATTTTGCATCATCCGTCAAAACAGATTGGAAATTAGACGCGGAGGAATTATCCACGCGGGCGAGAGCAGTCGCGGAGAAGACACTTGCAATTCTGAAATCACAGGGGATTGACGATAATCTTTCCTTCAGCAACAGCAAAGATTTGAAATTCAAAACACTTTCGCCTGAAACCGAAAAACTAATTCTGGCAAATTCAATCAGTCCGCTTCCATTGCATAAAACACTGGTCTTATTTGAATGTCTAAAGCAATTTGAAAACGAGCCATTTTATCGTCACGCACTATTGGCTTTGGGAAATGCCCTGGTTTTCAAGATCAGCAACCTGCACTTCGGGCCGGAAGTCGGTGTCAAGACTCCAAAAGCGGATGTGCCTGTCATTTCCAACTGGCTAATTGAAATCAACAAAATAGCGAATGATTTGCGTCTAGCCGCAGGGAAACCATTTCCTGAGATAGAAGTCCATTTGGCAGATGCACGCAATTTTGACATGATCGAGCCGAATTCCGTGGATGCGGTCATTACGTCACCACCCTACCCCAACGAAAAAGATTACACCCGAACCACGCGGCTTGAGTCCGTATTGCTTGGATTTATCAATAGCAAGGAAGAATTACGAGAGCTAAAGAAACGGCTCGTCCGCTCGAACACGCGCGGCATTTACAAAGGCGACGATGACGACCAGTGGGTCACTGAGTTCCCGGAAATCCAGCGTATTGCAGAAGAAATCGAAAAACGACGTATCAAGCTTGGAAAAGATTCTGGATTTGAGAGGCTTTATCCGAGAGCCGCAAAGTTGTATTTTGGCGGCATGGCGAGGCATTTATCCGACCTTCGCAAAGTCCTTCGACCAGGCGCACAGTTAGCCTACGTGGTTGGGGATCAAGCATCCTATTTGCGCGTGATGATAAGGACGGGTCAAATTTTGGGAGATATTGCCCAAAAATTAGGCTATGAACTCGCAGGCATTGACTTATTCCGTACACGGCTGGCGACTGCCACAAAAGAACAATTACGAGAGGAAGTCATCATTCTACGCTGGAGAGGGTAAAACATGGAAAACAAAGTGCCGAATCGCTACACCAAAATTCTCGAAGCCATCTTTGCAAAACACTACAAAAAAGGCGTAACCGAGATTGCGTTCGAACGCACGGAGATCAATCAAGTCGCAAACGATTTGGAAATGATATTGCCCAAAAATTTAGGCGACGTGTTGTACTCGTTCAGGTATAGGACACTTTTGCCCAAGTCAATCACATCCAAAGCGCCGAAAGGTTATGAATGGATCATCAGACCGGCGGGCAAAGGAAAATACAAACTCGTGATTGCCAGGCAGTCAAACATCGCCCCTTCAAGTGTTCTGGCAGAGACCAAAATTCCCGACGCAACGCCTGGCGTCATTGCCAGGTATTCAATGAACGATGAACAGTCCCTTTTAGCGAAACTTCGCTATAACCGTTTGGTCGATATTTTTACGGGATTGACCTGCTACTCCCTGCAAAACCACCTTCGCACAACCCTGCGCGACGGCTCCCAAGTCGAAACCGACGAAATCTACATCGGGTTGGATAAGCGCGGCGCACATTATGTTTTACCTGTCCAAGCCAAAGGCGGCAGAGACAGGATCGGCATCGTGCAAATTGAGCAGGATTTTGAAATGTGTTCTCTCAAGTTTCCGCGTTTGGTTTGCAAAGCAGTTGCCGCCCAATTCATGGGAGAAGACCTGATTGCACTTTTCGAGTTCGAGCAAGCGAAAGACGGAATTAAGGTCTCCTCTGAAAAGCACTACAGGCTGGTGAAACCTGATGATCTGTCACCTGAGGAATTGCAGAGTTACTCCCTGCGGCAAAATTGAGAAAAAAAGGAAACACGCGGCTTTTCAGCCGCGTGTTTCCTTTTTTCAGAGCGCGTCACATTTGCATCTTAATTCGATGGATATAACCAAGCCCGATATTCCAAATTTGGGAGACAACCTCATGGACGATCTCATGGCCGGCCTCAATGCTGAAATCAGCATCGCCGTTACCGAATCCGATACTGCCGCCAAATGGGGCAGCGGACTGGTTCCTGTCTTTGGCACCCCGGCACTGGTCGGTTTGATGGAAGCCGCGGCGGTCAAGGCATTGGAGGGGCATCTGCCCGAGGGCCAGACAACCGTCGGCGGGCGCATTGACGTTCACCATCTCGCCGCTACGCCGGTGGGAATGCAAGTCCGTGCGCGTGCTGAATTGACAGCGATGGATGGCCGCAAACTGACATTTCAAATCGAGGCCTGGGATGAGTTGGAAAAAATCGGCGAGGCCCTGCACGAGCGCTTCGTCATTGACAGGGATAAATTCATCGCCAGAGCACAGGCGAAAAAGTCCCAAGGAAGATAAATCTTATTTGTAAAAATAGCACAGGGTTCATCCCCCTACAGGCAGGATATCCGCAGGGATGTGCATCAATAGAATTAAACTGGCAGAAACCAGCCGAGCGCAAAACTTGAGAGGTTCATGACCAGACTTATGAAAAGAGATTCACCGATGTTCAGCCGGTTAAAGCGAAGGCGATGGCACAAAATACTCTCGATCATCCAGATCAGGATTTCAGCAACAAACAAAGTCGCCAAATAGTGACGAAAGAAGATACTCAACGCGATCCACAAAAGGGATTGGGTGATCAGGTTTGCGAGAATACTTGTGGCGAGAATCAGGCCGACCGGTTTCTTTCGCCAGATGGAATATGCGAGTCCAACCACGCCTTCAACGAGGATCGTGACGGAAAGAGTGTCAATCACTTCCTTGCGGAACGCATCATGATGAGAAAAATGATCAAACCCGTTACCAGACCCATGCCCAGCAAAGCGCAGGTACATACGATTGGGAATATGAGTGTGGGCGGAATAGCAGCCAGGCTGAATTGCCCTTCGACCAATAAATCATCCGGACGGATTGTGACTGTATATCTCGAACCGAATCCCACAGTTTTAAAGATGTTGCTCTGACGTGTTTCCCCGTCTGAAAATTGGATCTCAAGCCTGTGGTAGGGCGCGAAACCATAAGCCAGCGCGTGGCAACTGTCAGCTTCACAGGTAAATCGCTGTGGACCATGTTCCTCGAGCGGTGCCGCGTCACTGCAATCGGGCTGGTCACACTCGTACAGAATCCCCGAAGTAATTGTGACCGGCTCACCAGTCAATTCCTGCTCGAATGTAAATTCCATCGTCGGCTTGGGACCCGTATCCGCAAGCACGGCATGAGCGGGCAGAAACAGTTGGACGAGAATAAGCGACAAAAGGAATATTCTGAATTTAGTCATCGGTCTCTCCCGGGTATGGTCGTTTTGACTGTGATGGTGAATTGGAATATAAGGGGAATTATAACGGGAGAGGATGGGGTCAACTCTCCTGGCTGGAGAATCCGTCAAAACGGCAGCCGCTGACGGCTGGGTTTGAGGCGGGCTTTAGAGTGGTGGCGTGAATACGGTCACGGACTGGCGTAATTACAATCCCAATACTCCAGCCTCCGCAAATATGTGCAGGTTACGTGTTCCTGGTCCGTGACGCGAAACGCCAGCCAGTACATCTCATCTGCCATTGGGTCAGCCGCATCAAAGAAGCGATAGAAATATGCCTGTCCTGTCAATGTGACCGGGATTACAGGCAGGTATTGCGGCACAAGGTCATTCAAAGAGAGTGGATAGATACCCTGGTCCAGATGGTACGCTTCTATCGCCTGAATGATCACGTCCCCCTGCACGATCCCGCCATCGGTCTCGTCTCTGGCGGGCGTTTCAGTTGCAATGACAGCAGGGGTATTCTCCAGCGTGGCTGTTGCCGTGGATGCAGGCGTTGAAGCGATTGTTTTTGCGGGCGTTTTGGAAGGCGATAAAGTTTTCGTCGCAGTTTTGGCTGGGGTTATCGTTGAAGCCGGCGAAGGCGCGGCCGCAGTGTCCCTGGTTGGTGTGGCAATCGTTACAACTGTTGTATTCATGAGGGAGGGCCCGGGGGTGACAAGCCAATCCGGCATGGAACCGGTGGCGTAAGCGAATGAAAGAAAACCAATCGCCACAATCAGAGGAAGCGCCAATAAAATGGGAAGAGCTTTTTTCATGCAAAAATTATACGACCTGCTTCAAGGTTCAGCAGGTGGGACAAAAGTCCCTGTGCGTGCCTGCCTTACACGAAATCCCCGATTTTTATTGCCCTATCCCTTCTTTTCCCCCTCCTCCAATTCCATCAACAACAAATCCAACGCTCCTACCGAGATCTGCAATTCCCGCAGGGAGATCAGCATCGAAACGATCATCAGGACCAGCACAATCGCAAAACTCCATTGACCACCGGCGGCCCAGCCTGCAAAGAGGGCAAACATGCTCACCACACAGAAGAGCAAACTGAGCACACCGAAGATTTGCATGTTGCGGATCAGGTACACGCGATAACGCAGGTTTGCAATTTGACTCAACAGGTTCTGATTCTGTTCGGCCTTGTAACGGTCGTGCAGGTTGCGGATGATGGTGGCCAGGGTCAAAAAACGATTCGTGTACGCCAGCATCAGCAGGGAGATGGCGGGAAACAACAAGGCAGGAGTGGTTAACGAAATATCCATCTCATCGCCTCACCGACACCCCGCACTTTTGACACTTCAACACTCGAAGCATGACACCCGAAACTCCTGACACTTCGACACCTGACACCTGAAAACCTGACATCTTGCACTTCACACTCCAAACGTCACTGCCTCCGAATTGACCAGCAACATCGGAACTCGCAAATTGAACTGCGGAAGGTTCGGGTTGCAGATCTCCGCATCGTAAAGCGACAGCCACTTCATGTGCATCACATCGAGACTCGTTCCCAGGTCCGTTTGCGTGGAAATACGAATCTTCGCCTTAATCATAAAAGTCCCTACCAGGGCAGTGATCGGCTCCATCGCGCGGTTGGCTTCATTGGCGTCGTAATCCATTGGGTCGGCCAGAGGAGGCGCAAGATGAAAAGCAATCACATCCTTCGTCGGCACATACAACTCGGAATAAGTCAACGTCCTTGGCGCGCTGTTCCCAAACAGGATCGCCTGCGGTTTGATCAAGTGAACAAAATTCGACACGCCCTGCGTCCTCAGCCAAATACTCAAACGCACACCCTCGTTCGCGATCATTTCCCCGCGCGCCAGCATATTCTGCGTGTACGCCATCACCATCTTCAATTTTTCATCGTCGGCTAATGCTCGCATCGTTCCTCCATAAATATTATACCCTTCCGCCTCCCCACAGACACGTTTATACTCAACACAATAACAAACATGACACATAATAAACGCTGGCTCATTCCTCCTCCCATAACGCCCGAAGCCGATTCAAATCTTGCGGCCTTTCCCTCGTTACTCAAACAAATCCTTTTCAACCGCGGTTACGCCACCGACGCTGAAGCGCGCGCCTTCCTCAAAGCCGCGGCGGATTTCAACACCGATCCCCTGCAAATGAAAGGCATGTGCGAAGCTGTTGAGCGCATCCGCTTTGCCATCGAACATCGCGAGCCCATCGCCATCTACGGCGATTACGATGTGGACGGTGTCACCGCCACCGCGCTTCTCGTGCAAACTTTAAGAGGACTCGACGCCGATGTGCGCGGCTACATCCCCAATCGTTTTGAAGAAGGCTACGGTCTCAACAAGGACGCATTGGACTCCCTCAAAGCGGACGGCGTCAAACTGGTCATCACTGTGGACTGCGGCATTCGCTCACCGGACGAAGCGCTTCATGCCCGGACCATCGGCCTGGACCTCGTTATTAGCGACCATCACCACCCCGCTGAAGGTGACCTGCCCCCCGCGCTCGCCGTCATCAATCCCAAACAGCATGGCGATCCCTACCCAGATAAGGATTTGGCTGGAGTGGGCATTGCCTACAAGATCGCAGAAGCGTTGTTGAACGGAGAGAAACGAGAAACGAGTAACGAGAAACAAGGCAACTCGTCACTTGTTACTCTTAACTCGTTACTTGATCTTGTCGCCCTCGGAACCGTTGCAGACCTCGCTCCTCTCGTTGGCGAAAATAGAGTCCTTGTTCGCAGGGGTTTACGTCAAATGCGTGAGACCACCCGCCAGGGTCTCTTCTCGCTCGCGGCAGTCGCCGAGCTGACACTGTCCAAAGTCACCGCCATGAATATCGGCTTCATGCTCGGTCCGCGCCTCAACGCCGCGGGCAGATTGAAGGAAGCGCTCGCGGCGTTTGAATTGCTCACAACCAACGATGTCTTTGTTGCCGGTCAGCTCGCGCAACAACTCGACATGCAAAACCGCGAACGCCAGCGCATCACGCGCGAAATGCAATCACAAGCAGAAGCGATGGCGCTCGCAGATGACCCGGACGCGTACCTGCTCTTCGCCGCGCACGAAAACTTCAACTCAGGCGTCGTCGGTCTCGCGGCCTCCCGCCTGACGGAAACATACTACCGCCCGGCCATCGTCGCTGCTCGAGGACCGGAAGAGACGCGCGGCTCGTGCCGCTCCATCCCCGAATTCCACATCACCGACGCGCTCGATCAATGCGCGGATTTGCTGGTGAGGCATGGAGGTCATGCCGCGGCCGCGGGGTTCACCGTCCGCAACGAAAATCTGTCAGAGTTGGTTGCGCGGCTAAAAGCCCTTGCCAAAGAAAAACTTGCAGAAACGGATCTCAGGCCAACGGTCACGGCTGATGCGGAGGTTTCGTTGACACAGATCCGCCCGGAGCTGATCAAACACCTCAGTTATCTCGAACCAACCGGTTATGGCAATCCTGATGCGGCTTTCGTCGCCCGCAATGTGAAAGTCAAATCATCGCGCACCGTCGGCGCGGACGCGAAACACCTCAAACTATCGCTCGAAGATGAAAACGGCTACGCCCACGATGCCATCGGATTCAGGCTCGGACACTGGCAAAAGAACATGCCTCCGCGCGTGGATATTCTATTCACCTACGAACCCAACGAATATAACGGCCGCACGAGTTATCAATTGAATTTGAAAGACATCAAGAAAACGGGGATGCCTGATTAACAAACCATGTCATTGCGAGGGCGCTCCTGTTCTTTGCCCGAAGCAATCTCCCGTTTAACTGAAAAATCTCATTGAGTAGCCTTTTCTGTCTAACTGGAGATTGCTTCGTCGGGGAGAGCGCCCTCCTCGCAACGACATCACCCCTTTTGAACGGGCAACTTTGCGCGCCGCCATGCGAGCATTCCACCCTGCATATCAAACGCCCCGCACCTTTCATCTCCGATCCAACGAAGGTGCGGGGACGCAGTATACCCCGCCTTCATCAATATCTTCGACGCCGAACGACTGCGATTTCCCGACGCGCACACGCAAACGATTTCGCGATTCTGCGGCAACTCATTCATACGGTGATGCAACTCGTTCAACGGAATCAACTTCGCCCCCGCAATCCTCAATTGACGATATTCCTCAGGCTGGCGCACATCCAGCACAACCGGATGCCTGCCGAATTTCAATCTTTCGCTTAATTCTGTTGCGGTCATCACAGGCACAGACGACCCAAATAATTTTGCCAGAAAGCTCATTTCTTATTCTCCACTGCTTACCCGGATATTTTCCACCCGACGCTCCCGTCACGGCCCCCACCTCGGCTGGTAATCGCAGTAATCGTTATCGGTCAATCTTCGCAGATCCGTGCCATTCACCCGCATGACGTAAATCTCACAGCCGTGGTCATCGTTGTAATGATCGTAATATGCGGTAAAGACCACCCACTGACCATCGGGTGAAAAGGAGGCTCCCTGTGCGTTCCCGCCTGTTGGGGAAATCTGGTGCGCGTTCGAGCCATCTGCATTCATGAGATAGATTTCGCGATGCCACGGCTCCCCCGAATATGTGACGATGAGTCCCTGCGGCGACCAATCACTGCGACCGCGAATGGCAGGCAGGCTGCTGACCTGGTGCAGATTCTTCCCATTCGCATTGACCACATATAACTGGGTCGAGCCGCCTGTATCCGAAGCAAATAGAATCTGTTTCCCATCGGGTGACCAGGTCGGGTCCCAGCCTGTTATGCCGGGGATATTGTCCGGGTCGGAACCGTCTCGATTCATCAACCAGACCTGGTATTTGTTGGAATTGACCGTCCAGCGCATGAAGGCAATTGTTTTTCCATCGGGGGAAATCTCAGGAGCATTGAGCACGCCCTGCCTGTTCGTCAATTGTTTGACGATTCCATCTGCAAGGGTCATCTCATAAATTTCGTAAACGTTCTCCTCCAAAAACGCGGCGTAGATCACGCTCGCGCCGTCAGGCGATAAAGACGAATAATAATGCTGCCTGCTGTTATCTGTGGTCAGACGTTTCCAGTCTGTTCCATCGGCGTTCATAATGCAAATTTGATTACTGGCCTGCGCCTTATAAATCTGGCAGGTGAAAACGATGTGACCTGTCAACCCGTCGCTTGCGGAGGGGAAGGGAATTGAATTTGGATCCGCGCTTGTTGAAGTGGGAACGGCAGTTGATAGACCATCGAATGCGGAAGTCGCCGTCAGCGCGGCGGGGGCGGGAGAGGAAAACCCCGCAGGCGTGGATGCCTGTAGCGTGGAGAGCAGGTCCGAGGACGGGGATGAAGCGGGGGCTGTTCCCAAACTACAGGACAGCATGAATAGTCCTGCAATCAAAATCAGAAAAATTACTTTGCGCTGAGCGGAGGCGCGTTCTGAGCGAGGGCGAAGAATGCGCCGCAGTCGCATCGTCCCCGAAGGGGGAAGCGCACTTGCGAAGATGTCCTTCGACTGCGCTCCGCTCCGCTCACCTGTGCCTGCCCTGTCCCGTCCGGGCCAGGACGGGGCGGCACTGGCGCAGGCAGGACAGAGAGGGAAAGGTTTTTTCATGCCCCTATTGTAACGCGTCCGTATTTGTAATAGGCCGCGCACGCGCCTTCGGAGGAGACCATTGTCGCGCCGAGTGGATGCTCGGGCTTGCAGGCATTTCCAAAAGCCGAGCAATCGTGCGGTTTCTTGAGTCCCTGCAAAATTTGACCTGCGATGCACAACGGCGACTCTTCCGTTTGGATGGTGTGAACGTCGAATCTTTTTTCGGCGTTGAACGAATCAAACTCCGCCCGTAACTGCCAGCCACTTAATGGAATGACTCCAATCCCGCGCCACTTCCGGTCAATTGTCTCGAAGACTCGCGCGATGGCTTTCTGCGCGGGGATGTTGCCCTCGAATGTGACCGCGCGCGGATAGGCATTCGCAACTTCCACTTTGCCCGCCTCGAGCAATTGGACGGTCTTCAAAATTCCCTGCACGATATCGAGCGGCTCGAAGCCCGTCACCGCCATTGGCGTCTGGTATTTTTCCGCCAGAGGTGGATATTCGTGATAGCCCATCACCGCGCAGACGTGACCCGCCAGCAAGAATCCCTGCACACGATTGGATGACGAACCGAGAATGGCATGGATCGCAGGCGGCACACAGACGTGCGACACAAGGATGGAATAATTTGTCAGTCCGAGGTTCTTCGCCTGAAGCACAGACATCACATTCGGCGGCGCAGTGGTTTCAAACCCGATCGCGAAAAAGACAACCTGTTTCTCAGGGTTCTGTTTCGCGAGTTTCACCGCGTCGAGCGGCGAATAGACCACGCGCACGTCCCCGCCCGCGGCCTTGACTGAAAACAGATCGCGCCCCGAACCCGGCACGCGCAGCATGTCGCCATACGAACAGAAAATTACGCCGGGTTGCGAAGCGATTTCGAGCGCCTTGTCAATCAGTTCCAGCGGCGTGACGCAGACAGGACATCCCGGCCCATGCACCAGTTCGATTTCGGGTGGGAGAAGTTGGTCAATGCCGTGACGCACGATGGCATGAGTCTGTCCCCCGCAGATTTCCATGATCGTCCACGGGCGCGTCACAGTGCGGCGGATTTCATCAATCACGCCTCTCACTAAATTTGCATCGCGGTATTCGGTGACGTATTTCATAGTTACCTATTCCGTCATTGCTTCGTCGGACTGCTGCCCTCCTCGCAATGACGGTGCTATCCCGGCCCAATCTCTTCTTCAAAATTCGAAATCTGTTTCAACAACGAAAGCGTTTCGAGCGCTTCCTTCTCGTTCATCAAACTGATCGCGAACCCCACGTGGATCACGCAGTAATCACCCACCTTCGCCTCAGGCACATAATCCAGGCAGGTCTCGCGGAAAATCCCGCCGTAATCCACCTTTGCCATCTGCAAACCGTCCTGCTCGAAAATCTCGACAATTTTTCCTGGCACTGCAAGACACATATTGCTCTCCTTGCGTAGATCGAATTGTCAATTCGATCTACAATTTATTTGCCGCGATCACGGCCTGTCCCAGCGACAGCCCGCCGTCATTTGTTGGCACTTGATGATGTAGGTATACAACAAATCCACCCTCGCGCAAAAGTAACAAAGTTCGTCTCAAAAGGGTGATATTCTGCCACACTCCGCCAGAGAGCGCGACCTCATTCAGGCTCGTTTCGGACCTGATTTTCAGGCAAACTTCCCGCGTCATCTCCGCCAGACCATTGTGGAAGCGCGCCGAAATCTTCGAAATGTGGACTCCCGCCATCACGTCCTTGATCAACGCCTCAACAACGCTTCCCATCTGGACTTCGGTCTGATTCAGTCCGAATGAATAACCGGCCCTTTCAGATTCATCCGCCAACGCCTCGAACTCAATCGCCGCCTGCGCCTCATAGTTGACCTTCTGCCTCACCCCCGCCAGCGCCGCAGCCGCGTCAAACAGGCGTCCCATGCTGGAGGTCATCGGCGTGTTGATTTTTTTCTCCAATTGAACTCGCAAAGTGACCTGGTCTTCGGCACAGAATTCCTTAGCTGATTCGAGCCGATCATCCCATTCCATGCCAAGCGACCAGAGCAAAGCCAGCGCCGTCCGCGCGGGTTTCTTGACCGCCGCGTCACCGCCAGGAAGCGGGAAATATTCGAGGTGATACGCGCGCTGGTAGGATTTGTAATCGGCAATCAGAATTTCCCCACCCCAGATCGCGCCGTCTTCGCCATAACCTGTGCCGTCGAACGAAAGTCCAATCACGGGATGTGAGCCGTCCAGTCCGTGCTCGGCCATGCAGGCGGCGATGTGCGCGTGGTGGTGTTGAATGTTGAAGGTTGGCAGGTTTTCACGTTGAGCACGTTCAAGTGCATATCGCGTGGCAAGGTAATTTGGATGCATGTCACATGCAATGGCTTCCGGCTTGACGCGAAATAATCGCTCGAAATGCTCGATCCCCTGCTCAAACGATTTCAATGTCTCGTAGTTTTCCATGTCCCCGATGTGGTGACTAAGGAAAGCATAATTTTTGTTTGTGATACAAAAGGTATTTTTCAGTTCAGGGCCGGTTGCCAGCAGAGGCGGAACGTCCCAGGGGAGTTTGACAGGGAAGGGAGAGTAACCGCGCGAGCGACGAATTGGATAAACCGATTTACGATTTACGGTTGACGATTTACGATTTTCTTCAAAGACTCGGACTACTGAATCATCGCAGCGGGTGTGAATGTCGCGGTCGTGCATGAGGAAGGCATCGGCGAGTTTGGATAATCTTTCGCGCGCTTCATCGTTGTCGGTGGCAATTGGCTCTTCGGAGATATTCCCACTGGTCATGACCAAAGCTTCAGGAAAGTTTTGTATTTTTTTGAGAAGTAAATAGTGAAGCGGCGTGTACGGCAGCATCACACCAAGCCAATCCTGCGCGGGTGCGACTTCTCTGGCGATGTTTGATTCGGGTTTGCGGCGCAACAAAACGATCGGCCGCGCGGACGAGAGCAACAACGCGCGTTCCGACTCGCTGACGAAGCAATGGCGCTCGATGGTTTCTACATCAGGCATCATCAGCGCGAACGGTTTGTCCACGCGGAGTTTGCGGGCGCGAAGTTCGGTGACGGCGTTCCGATTTGTCGCATCGCAGGCGAGATGAAACCCGCCGAGTCCTTTGATGGCAAGGATTTTTCCTTCAGCCAACATTCGTCGCGTTTCGAGGATGGCATCATCATTTTCCTGTAGGGGCGCAACATGTTGCGCCCCTACCTCAATCCACACCTTCGGCCCACACACCGGACACGCGACAGGCTGTGCATGGAATCTTCTATCCGTCGGGTCTTTGTATTCCTTCTCGCAATCGAGACACAAAGCAAAGCCCGCCATCGTCGTTTTGGGACGGTCGTAGGGAATGTCCTTGATGATGGTAAAGCGCGGTCCGCAGTTGGTGCAGTTGATGAAGGGATAACGGTAACGCCTGTCAGATGGGTCGAAGAGCTCGCGCAGACAATCGTCACAGATGGAAACGTCCGGTGAGATGGGCTGGAACGCGCCCTCGACTGATTCAGAGTGGAGAATGTCAAATGAACGGAATCCGTTTGCGGCCTGAAAAGATGCGGAGAATTCGTCTATGCGGGAAAGTGTTGGAGCTTCGTCTCGTAATAGTTTAACGAAGGAGTCCAAAGCATCTCTTTCCCCATCCACTTCGATATCCACACCAGCGGACGTGTTGCGTACCCAGCCTTTGAGCTCGAGGCGCGTGGCAAGGTTATAAACAAAGGGTCGGAAGCCAACCCCTTGAACGATGCCGGTGATGTGGATGCGAGCGCCTTGTATTGGCATGGTAATTGGCAATTGGTAATTTACGATTTACCAATTACGTTTTGAAGGAGCCAGTCAATCCACGCCTCGAGGCCTTCCCCCGTGCGGCATGAAATCGGAAACGTGATCACGCCCGGATTGAGCGCTTCGACGCCGCGCTGGAAGTAATCCATTTTGAAGGGGATGTAGGGAAGCAAATCTACTTTATTGATGACGAGCGCATCGACGCCGCGATACATGCCGGGATATTTATAGGGCTTGTCGTCACCCTCGGGCACGGACGCGACGAGGATGGATTTGTGCGTGCCGAGTTTGAAACTCGCCGGGCAAACAAGGTTGCCAACGTTTTCGACGATGAGCAAATCGAATTGTTTGAGATCGAGTTGATCGAGCGCGCCGTGCAACATGACCGCATCGAGGTGACATTCGCCGCCTGTGTTAACCTGGATGGCGGCCTGCGCGCCGGCGGCGGCGGCGCGGTCTGCATCTATTGAAGTTGCGATGTCGCCGTCAACGACTGCCACGCGCAATTTATCTTTCAGCCGTGGAAGCGTTTGCTCGATGATGGATGTCTTGCCCGCGCCGGGCGAGGCCATGATGTTGATCGCGAATACGCCGGCGGAATCAATTCGGGCGCGGTTTTCTTCCGCGAGACGGTCATTGGCGTTGAGGATGTTTTCGACAACAGGGACGCGTTGGGGCATATTCAACTCCATTTACGATTTGCGATTGACGATTTTCGATTGACGATCAGCGTGCAACGTGGTGCGTGTTCCGTGTGTACTTGTGTATCTGTTTACCTGTTTCCGTGTCTACGTTCTTCTATTCCACATCAATCGCTTCCATAAAGAATTCTTCGCCCGCGATAATTTTAGCACCGACGCTTCCGCAATGCGGGCAGGAGAATTCTTCGCCATTGGGATGATATTTTTCAAAACAAACCATACACTGAAATTCGGCGGGCACGCGGCGGAAGTGGAGTTGCGCGCCTTTTGCACTGGTGTCTTTTGCGATGATGTCCCAATAGAATTGGATCGAATCATCCACAAGTTGAGAAAGTTCCCCCATCACAAGATGAATGTCAGTGACGCGCTTTCCATCTGCGTGGCGGAGGGCAATATCGAGAATGGATTGGGTGATGGGTAATTCATGCATGGCGGTCTTATTATAAGCGTGGAGAGCGCAGAGTTCGCGAAGAAAACTTCTCCGCGCTCTCCGCGCCCTCTACAATCGAACCTGATTTCCCAGGCCGGTCTATAAGCCGCATTCTGTCCAGCGGAAGGCCCCGCCGAAACGGGGTTTCTCCGCCTGTGCAGTCATCTCTCTGGGCGGCGCGTCACCGCGCCGCTCGTTGCGGCCTACCCGGGGCTGGCCTTTCCCACAAGAGGGAAAGGCACGTGTGGAGACGAGCAGTCTCCCGTCGTCCACGGACGACTTCGCCCCTGCTTGGCCTTGCTCCCGGCGGGGGTTACCTGGCCGTCTGCATTACGGCAAACGCCGGTGGTCTCTTACACCACCTTTTCACCATGACCTCCCTCACCCCCGTCCCCTCTCCCAATGGGAGAGGGGTGCAGGGGTGAGGGGGCTGTTTGTTTCTGTGGCCCTTTTCCGGCAGGTTCGCGCCTCTCGGCGGCTTCCCCGCCCCGGGTACTCTCCGACGCCGTGCTCTATGGAGTGCGGACTTTCCTCGATCCCGTCAACGCAGGACCGCGACTGCCCGACCAGCCTGAGGGATTTCATCATACACGCATGAGCGCAACAAGTCAACATTGCAAGCAAATTTCAAGCACAGGCATTTTTCAGTCCAGGTCACGCGAGCCTGCCTTTCAGCAATGAAGGCGGTAATAGCATTTGAAAGGTGGACATTTCAAGAAAAGACATTAAAATAGTACTGCATTGCAAAAAAACCGTTCCACACGCAGACAACACTGCAATGGAACGAAGAGGAATCCCTGTGAGCAACTGGCCTGGAAAATACGTCATCGGTCTAACCGGCAACATCGCAACCGGAAAAAGCGTGGTACGGCGCATGCTGGAACATCTTGGCGCGTACACCATCGACGCGGACGCGCTTTCGCATCGAGCCATCGCAAAAGGCGCGCCGGGCTACCAACCCGTGGTCAATACGTTTGGCAAATGGCTGGTAGGCAAAGACGGCGAAATCGACCGCAAGAAATTGGGCAATCTCGTCTTCAACGATTCTGAAGCACTGAATGAATTGGAAGAGATCATCCATCCGCTTGTCAACCAGGCAACGGATGTGCTCATTCAACGCGCGGCCCAGCCCATCGTCGTGATCGAAGCGATCAAACTGCTGGAGGGAAAACTCCGCACAGCCTGTGACAGCATCTGGGTCACCAACGCGCCCGAATCGGTCCAGATCGAGCGGCTCGTTCGCAAACGCGGACTCACCCAGGACCAGGCGCTGGAACGCATCCGCATTCAGTCCGCGCAAAGCGCCAAAGTGGCCGCGGCGCACGTGGTCATCAAAAACACGGGTTCCTACGAGGAACTGTGGAAGCAGGTTACTGCGGCGTGGAAGAAAATCTCGCCCGCCGGGGATACCATGCCGGTGATCGTCAAAACCGTGCGCGGCGATTTCTCGGTGCAACGCGGCAGGCCGCGCGATTCGCACGCCATCGCCGAATTGATCACACGCCTCAGCCAGGGCAAACGCAAGGTGGCCTCCAGCGACGTGATGGCCGATTTCGGCGACAAGGCCTACCTGCTCCTGCAAATGGACGGCAAACCCATCGGGCTGGCCGGTTGGCAGGTGGAAAACCTTGTGGCGCGCACAACAGACTTGTACCTCGAGGACGGCATTGACACAGCCCGCGCGCTCGAACCCCTCATCAAGGAAGTGGAACGCGCTTCGAGCGACTTGCAATGTGAAGCCTCGCTTCTTTTCCCGGAAAACCTTCTGGCAGGGCAGGAAACCCTCTGGAAGCAACTTGGCTATGAACGCCGCACGCCCGAAACCCTGGGAGTGCAAGCCTGGCAGGATGCCGCTCTCGAATCCATGCCGGCCAGAAGCACTTTATATTTCAAACAACTGCGACAGGACCGCGTCCTGCGCCCGATTTAGGTTTCAGCAGATCGATAGATCGGTACGTCAAAATTTGGCAGATTGGGTATGCGTGTGTGCCCACCGATCCTCAGGGCGCCGCCGATCTACATCCATCTGCTGAGACAGCGAAAACCGATTTGACTGCTGAACCGTGACCGAATTCCTCAATAACCTCTTCTTTATATTCCAACGCATCAACTGGCTGAGCGTCATCGACATCCTGCTGGTCACGCTCATATTCTTTGGCCTGCTATACACATTGCGCGATACGCAGGCCATGGCGCTCCTGCGCGGCATGATCCTGCTGGTGGTCTTCATCGTCTTACTGACCAGCCTCGTGGACCTACCGGCTTTTTCATGGCTGGCGCAAAATTCCCTGCCCGCGCTCCTGCTTGCCATCCCGGTCATTTTCGCGCCCGAGATCAGGCGCACCCTCGAACGCATCGGCCGCGCGGGGACCCTTTGGCCTGGTTCCGCTAAATTGGAAGATGTCGACCTTGAACAGATCATCCACGCCGTGGTGAGTGCGGCGGCGCGGCTTTCGGCGCGGCAACACGGCGCGTTGATCGTCATGCAACGGCTGGACACGCTCGACGATTACGTGCAGACCGGTGTGCAAATGAATGCGCGTGTGACGCCGGAATTGTTACTGCAAATCTTTTACCCCAACACCCCATTGCACGACGGCGCAGTGATCATCATTGGTCCGCAATTGGTGGCCGCGGCCTGCGTCATGCCGCTCTCCGCCAGCGGCATCCTCAACCGTTCCCCCGAACGCCAAATGGGACTCCGCCATCGCGCCGCGTTGGGCATCTCCGAATCAAGCGATGCGATCGCAATCGTCGTCTCCGAGGAAACCGGCGGCATCTCGGTTGCGCACGCCGGGCGAATGCTCCGCCGCCTGGATGCCGAACGATTGGAGAATATTCTCACCGCCTTTTTCCGTCCGGGCGGCACGCGGCGCAAGACGAGTTTCTTCGAGAAGGTCTTTCCCAGCCGGTTCCCGCGAAAGGAAGAGTAACGAATGTTGCGCTGGATTTCCAGAAACTACCGCACATTTTTATGGGCCTTCGCGCTGGCCATATCCGTTTGGATCGCGGCGGTCACATCCGCCGACCCGGATGAAACGCGCATCCTTCCGAACGCGGTGCCCATCGAGATCATTGGGCAGGATACCGGACTTGTGATGAGTTCAGACATTCCCAATATTGTGGAGGTCACCTTGCGCGCGCCGCGCTCGGTTTGGGATGAGATCGAAGCGGATACGCAAAGCGTGCGCGCCATCCTCGACCTTTCCGGTTTGAGCGCGGGCGAACATACCCAGGAATTGCAGATCCAGGTCAATGCGCGGCCGGTGCAAATCGTCTCGACCCTGCCAGACCTGGTCACGTTTATGCTGGAACCCCTGGCGGCACACACTTTCAACATTGACCTGAACCTTTCGGGGCAGCCTGCAATTGGGTATCAAATGGGAGAACCAATTCTGGAGCCTGTACAAATCGTCGTGTCGGGAGCCCAGTCCCGGGTCGAGAAAGCGACGCGGGCGCGTTTGTCGCTGAGTCTCGAGGGCATCCGTGAAGACATGGATGAATCCCTGCCCGTCGAAATCCTCGACGATCAGGGCCAGCCCGTTGATGGGCTGACAGTTTCCCCCGCTTCGGTCCACGTCACCCTGCCGGTCAGCCAGCAGGGTGGATATCGCGATATGGCGGTGAAAGTCGTTGTGACCGGGCAGGTCGCGAGCGGCTACCGCCTGACGAATATTTCCGTCTTCCCGCCGGTGATCACCGTGTACGCCACAGACCCGGAAATGGTGAGCAATTTGCCGGGAGTTGTAGAGACCCAGCCCATTGACCTGCAAAATGCGGACGACGATATCACCACCCGGCTGGCATTGAACCTGCCCGCGGGTATCTCGGTCGTTGGCGAACAGACCGTGTTGATCCAGGCCGGAGTTTCGCCGATTGAAAGCAGTTTGACATTGGCCGGGGAAAAGGTGGAGATTGTGGGACTGCCATCCGGCATGACCGCGCAAATCTCACCTGCAATTGTGGACGTGATCGTCTCCGGTCCGCTCCCCCTGCTCGATACACTGACGCGCCAGGATGTGCGCGTGAGTGTGGACCTGACCGGCCTGGCGCTCGGCACCCATCAATTGACGCCTACGGTTGAAATCCTGATCTCGGACGTGGTTGTGGAATCGATCCTGCCCGGAACCATTGAAGTGATCCTGACCACACTCGGCGCGCCGACATCCACGCCAACACCATAAATCCCCCCATCCCCTCTCTCATCCTGTGATAAAAATGGGACGGAAAGGGCAAGAGATAAACATGCCAAAACCAATTGTCGCCCTCGTCGGCAGGCCCAACGTGGGTAAATCCACTCTCTTCAATCGTCTCGCAGGTGAACGCCTCGCAATCGTGGACGATACACCCGGCACCACGCGTGACCGGTTATTTTCCGAGTCTGAATGGAACGGCCGCGCATTTAACATCGTCGATACCGGCGGCATCGATCCAACCCACGGCGGCAGGACCCCGCTCTCAACCGGCTCGGCTGATTTCATCGAGCAGATCCGCGAGCAGGCGCAGGTGGCGATCCAGGAAGCGGACGCGGTGCTTTTCATCAACGACGGCGAGACGGGGGTCACTTCGCCGGATCGTGAAGTGGCCGATATCCTGCGCCGCTCGCAAAAGAAATTACCGGATGGCACGTTTTGGCCGCCGATCTTCGTGGTGGTCAATAAATGCGAAAATGCGGATCGCCGCGCGCAAGCCAGCGAGTTTTATGAGTTGGGACTGGGTGATCCATATCCGCTTTCCGCCGTGCATGGCACAGGCACAGGCGACTTGCTGGATGACCTGGTGAAATCATTCCCTCCGCAGGAAACCAGTGAGGAAGATGACAGCGTTAAGATTGCCATCGTCGGAAAGCCGAACGCGGGCAAATCGAGTCTGTTGAACATGCTGGCCGGGAACGAGCGTGCCATCGTCAGCCCAATTGCCGGGACGACGCGCGATTCAATTGATACAAAATTTGAATTTGACGGGATTGAGATCACACTGATTGACACGGCGGGCATCCGTCGACGGGGAAAGATCGAGCGCGGCGTGGAGCAATACAGCGTCCTGCGTTCGTTCAAGTCCATCGAGCGCGCGGACGTGGCCCTGCTGATGATCGACGCGGCCACCGGCATCACGTCGCAGGACGCACACATCGCGGGTTTCATCCTTGACGAATGGAAATCGTGCGTGGTGCTGGTCAACAAATGGGACGCGCTGGAAAAAGATTCCACCACGATGGACGAATACACGGCCATCATCCGGCGCGAGTTGAACTTCATGGATTACGTCCCGATCCTGTACATCTCCGCCAAAACCGGCCAGCGCGTGGACCAGGTCCTGCCGATGGCCTTACGTGTGCAGGAGGAACGCCTGGCGCGCCTGACCACGTCCAAGATCAACGAGATCATCCACAACGCGCAGGACGCGCATCCGCACCCAAGCCATGCCGGGCGCGCGTTAAAAATGTTCTACGGAACGCAGGTGAGAAGCGACCCGCCCACCTTCATGATCTACGTGAACGAACCGAAGCTCATGCACTTCAGTTACCTGCGCTATCTTGAAAACCAAATCCGCGCCCAATATGGATTTTTAGGGACCCCGATCCGCATTGTGACAAAGGGCAGGCGCGAAAACTAGGCCATGCAATGACGAACACAAATCAAAGCCGGACCCCACCGAAACTGCACGACCCCAAAACCTTCTTTCTTGTGTTGGGCATATTGATCGTGATCGCGGTCCTCTACACCATCGCAGTTCAGGAAGAGGAACCGCAGGTGAACAACGCAGTCACCATTACCACCTGGATCGACACAAATGCAGACGGGCTAAAGGATGAAAATGAGCCGCCCCTGGGTAAAGTCTGTATTTGGACCGGTCATTCCAGCACGCCAAACGAGACCATCCAGAATGCCCTGACCTCATGCCCCCAGCAAACGAGCGATGACGGCACTTTCACAAGCATCGTGTTTGCAGATACCTTCTGCAACCAGCTATTTTCCTATGCAATGCCGCCGACCGGGTACACACTCACCACAGATTATTCCACGCGAGGGTGTAAGGCAAATTTTGGTTTCATTCAGGAAGCCGCGCCGTAATCATTGAATTTGAATTCCGGGAAATCATAGCTCATGACGTGTTGCGTATTCCGTAACTTTACGGAACACGCAACACGTAACATTTACGGCCTCCACGAAGGCGCGTACCAGTCCGCATCCAAAGACAAACCGGGGGCGGAGATGATTTTTTGCTCCAGCGTTTCCAAATTGATCGCAAACAAATGGCCGCCCGTCGCGGAGGTCGTCTCTTCCACGAGCAGATATTTTCCATCCGGCGAAAACAGGATACGCCCAACCGTTGTGCCTTTATAAACCTGCGTCATGCCGCGCCCGTCGCGCCCGATCACGTACACGTCCGAGACCGGGTTGAAATTCGCGTCACTGCTTGAATGAGTAAATGCAAGCCGCGCCGCATCCGGCGACCAGATGATCGGGTACACACTCCCGCCTGCAAACGTGATCAACTCGGCGGGGTTTGCGCCGTCCGGCTCAACCACCTTGATCGAATGTTTCTGGCTGTTGTAATCATAGTCATCATACGCCAGCGACGAGTTATCCGGCGAAACCACGAACGCGGCTTTCGTCAACAACGTCTCGAACATCGGGCGCACGGCTCCATCGCTCACGCGCAATAAATACACGCCGCCCGTACTTCCCGGCAATGCCGAACGCACGATAACATTTTCCGTCAGCCAGCCATCCATTACATAAGGCCGCCCCTCCGCTGGCAAACTTCCCGAAGCCGTCAGATTCTTCAGCTCCGTACCATCGGGATGAACGGCATACACATCCTCCCCGCCCGCGCCATCCTGCACGCGGAACGCGATCCACGTTCCATCCGGCGACCAGAACGGCGGGTCAATGTATGGGAACTCCAGCAAGGAACCCCAAGAATTCGCGGCGGGATCGAACAGCCACAACTTCGTCGGCGTGCCATTTGGGTTATCCGAATATGCAAACGCGGCGAGCCTTCCATCCGGCGGCCACGACAAAGCAGACAAATTGAAATTAAACGGGAACGGCACGCTGACCGTTTCCAATTGCGGGCATGGCGCGAGTCCCACCGCGCACGACCCCGGCAAGCGCACCAATTGCGCGGACTGGCCGGCCTGGTGCGGCAAAGTGAAGAAATACAACTGACCCAGCGCATCCTCCCCCGACGGGATAACTGCTCCCGTTCCCCCGGCATTCGCGGCCGTTCCGGTGATATCCCCAAACTGCGGCGTGACGGAGGGAATCCCAAACAGCGACGCGGCGAACGCGGCATTGTAAATGACTTGATTGATCACGCGTTCATTCATCATTGGTTCGCCGCCGGATTTCTGGAAGAACTGCGCTTTCAAAATGACCGCAGTCTCCCGATCCAACCATAGCTTCCACGAGGGCAGACTATTTTGAATGTATGTCCATTCCACGGATAAAGTTTCGCGGCCCGCGATCGTTTCGACGGCAATCGCTTTAAATGTCCCTTCGTTTTGGGCAAGATCAGAAGTAAACGCCATCTGCGAAATATGGGTGCCGATTTGGCCCCAGATGGGATTACTATTTGCAACACCCGTCTGTAATGGCGGAACATATTACCCCACATGGGCGCCGTCCGGCATGGACACACTGGTACTTTGACCTGTTGCGAGATTCAAATCAATAACACTCATGCCATCGCTGATCTTAAGAGTTTCAACCGCATTAACATCTGCGCCGCTCATCAAAACTCGAAAGCGCGGTGTGGATTGTTCGATCCACACTTGTTCACGGATGGTTTGTGCAATTGTGCCATCGGGTGAGTAATGGGCCGCCACCCCATCCATCCAAATCGTTTGCCAGCGCGTGGCGCTGAAGATCATGGCCTGCTGAATCTCCCCGGAAGTGGACTCCATCGAGAGGATCGGCGCGGCAACCGTCGGTGCAGAACCGTTTCCAGCGGCATCCGGCGAGGGAGTCACATCAAATCCAACTTCGAGCGTGCCGCATGAGGACAGAATGACACCTAATAAAATAAGGGGCACGAGTATTTTTCGCATTATTTTCTCCGCAAGGAATCAATCGCCCAGCCCGCTGGCACGGACACATTCCAAGCCATCAAGCGAAAGAGTTTGAAAACGCATGGTTTGCAGGTTGATTTGAATTCCAAAATCAAGGTTGTACATCTTCCAGCCCTGGGTATTGAGGGACATTGTCTGAGGCCGGGTTTTATCGTATTCTCCAAACACGATCACCGGGCCGATCCCTGAAACCGGGGAGCAGACATCGGCGCGCTTGTATCCCTCCTGCAGCTTGGGTATCTTTACCGAGTCGACCACCGTGGAATAAGGCGTACCGTTCACATCGCGGCAGATCATTTGCTCGATCCATTCCATGTCAAAATCGGGGCGGCTGACCCACATCCAGGAATAGTCATCGGCCAACATGCCTGCACCGTTGAAGATCAATCCTTCGGGCATGTTCAGTTCATCGTAATGATGGCCGATGTAACTTTGCGCGTCGTCAGGTTTATCAGGCAGAACCGTTTCGTTGATGAACGGCGGGCACTGAACGGATGAAACAGGCGGAGGAGTCAGCCAGTCGGGGACAGGCATGGCGGGAGGCGTGAAAGTTGGCGTGGGGAGCACGCTCACTTCAAAGGTGCCGCAGGCTGTCAATAAAAACGGAAGCAGGATAAGGGTCAGAAAGGAGGCGGTGTTTTTCATCCTATTTCCAAATATTATAAGACCTCACAGGCAAATCAAACCGATACGCGACAGGCAAAAGCTCATCCACATTTCCGAGGGCCGAACGCAATTGCGAGCGTGCGCGCGCCAGCCTGCTTTTAACCGTTCCAACCGGAACGCGCAAGATCTGTGCGGCATCTTCGTAGGAAAAACCTTCCACATCCACGAGCACGGCGGCCACACGATAATGCTCCGGGAGGAATTGAAGCGCATGTTGAAGAGCGTGGCCGAGTTCACCGTATTCAATTTGCGTTTCAACGGGCGGCGCGGGGTCAGCGAGCCAATCGTTCGAATCAATTTCCTGGCCGTCATCGCCGATCAGATCCAGTAACTGCGTCGGCCTGCGGCGCTGGCGGCGAAGTTCATCATAGCAGGCATTGACCGTAATGCGCGCCAGCCAGCTTTTGAATGCCCCGCCATGGAACGAGGAAAGATTGCGGAAGGCGGAGAGAAACGCTTCCTGTACCGCGTCGGCCGCGGCGTCTTCATCTGAAAGAATCCGCAGGGCAATGCCATAGAGCAAGTCCTGATATTTCAGGACAAGTTCATTGAAGACATCCAGGTCGCCGCGCTGGGCAGATTCGATAAGCGCACGTTCTTCCATATGATATTTATACATCCCGCCTGTTACAAGCCTGTGGCGAAGATGTCACAATTCTGTAACCCCCGTTATGCCGGGCCAACGACGGGAGTCGTTGGAGTCCGAACTAGAGCGGCAGCTGCATGGCAAACACTGTGCCGCGCGGGCCTTCCTGACTGCTCCGCACGTTCATTCTCCCACCGTGCAAAGTGACGATACGATGGACAAGCGCAAGCCCCAGGCCGCTCCCTTCGATGCCGCGCGCATTCGTGCCGCGATATAACTCTTCAAAAACTTTTGGGACTTCATCGGATGCAATGCCCGCCCCCGAATCTGCCACTTCGATGACGACGGATTTTTCCTCCACCCGCGCGCGCAACTCCACCGAATCATTCGCGGACGTGAACTTGAGCGCGTTATCGAGGAGATTGTACACGCCCAGGCCAAGCAGGTCGCGGTCACCGGTGACCGAGGGCATCGGCCAGGGGACGCGCGAGATCAGCAAATCCACTTTGCGATTCTCATAGGAAGGGACAATCAAAACGGCCTCGACCATTTCCTCCAAAAGCTGCGGCACATCCACGGGCAGGCGTTCAAGCGGACGTTCTTCCAGATCGGAGAGCTTCCGCAAATCCGCGAGCAATTTGCTCAGCCGCTCCGCGGCGCGTGAGGCATTCTCAGCGGCGCGTTCCCGTTCACCGGCCGCGCCCGCTTCGCGCAAGTTGACCAACGCGGTGCGCAATCCTGTGAGCGGATTCTTGATCTCGTGGTCGAGGCGGCGGATGAACTGGCGGCGGCTTTCCGCGTTTTCATACTGGAAGAGATCGATCCTCTTTCGCGCTTCCCTTTCCCTGCTTAAACCGCCCACTTTGCTCATGAACAGAAGCAGAGTGACAAACACGCCGAAAATAAAAACGACCATGCCCACATCGATCTTGAACACGAGAAGCGGCACGGGTGAAAAGAAAACCTGCGCGAGAATAGATGCGAGGACCCCCAGCCCAATTGGCAGTAAAATCAAAAGCTCTCTGAGATATTTCATTTACTCACTCACCTTACGCACTACGCTTCGACACTTCGACAGGCTCAGTGCATCGCTGCGAGCGGGAAACAACACCCGCTCTCCGCTCAGCGCGAACTTCGTCCTGCCTGCACCGTGCGCCCTGGCCTGGCTGCCAGGACAGGCAGGCACGTGTGAGCGGAGCGACGAGTGCAAGTCGAGGAGCGAAGTCGAAGGACATGGTGCGAAACACGCTTGTTCTGCGTAAGGTGAGTTACTCACCAAACGGGGAAACAATCCCGAAGGGATGCAAGAATTGTAGAACGAAATCTCCTTCGGAGTTGCTCTGCGCAACATCAGTCCCTTATTCCCCTCGAACAGAGGCAATAAATCGGTAGCCTTCGACTGGAACGGTTTCAATGTAATGCGGCTCGGCAGGGTCGTCATCCAGCGCGCGGCGGAGTTCGGCCATGCGCGTGTCCACGGTGCGCGTGCCTGCAGGATATTCCCAGCCCCACACGGCTTCGAGCAGTCTTTCGCGCGAAACGGCTTCGTCGGGATGCGTCATCAGGTATTCGAGAACCGACAACGCTTTGGGCGTGAGTTCGAGCTGCTCTCCATCCAGCGAGGCGCGGCGGGCGCGGCGATCCAGCGTCAGCTTGCCCGAGGTCAGCAGCCACGCGGCGGAGAGGGATCGTTCGCCGGGGCGCGCGCGGCGCAACACGGCACGGACGCGCGCCAGCAGTTCGTGCGGATCGAACGGCTTGTTGATGTAATCGTCCGCGCCTTCTTCGAGGGCGAGCGCTCGTTCAGAGGCTTCTCCCACCTGGGTCAGCAGGATGGTTGGCGTCCACACATTCAGGCGACGGAGGCGGCGCAGGACTTCGCGTCCATCCATGCGCGGCATGAGCACGTCGAGGACGATCATGTCGGGGTGATGTGATTGGACTTTCTCCAATGCAGACGCGCCGTCTGAAACAACCAGCACGTGAAAGCCTGCGCGTTGAAGAAAGGGCGCAAGGCTGTCGGCGATGGTCGGGTCGTCGTCTGCAAGAAGGAGGGTGGGATTTTCGCGGGACATGTTCGGGCTGGAAAAAGGCCTGGTCACGAGGACCAGGCCTTTCGTCTGGCAGGAAGCGGAAGGTCAGTTAGGGAGTCGGTGTTATGGTCGGCGTCTCTGTGGCTGTGGGAGCAGGTGCTGTGTTCGTTGCGGTCGGCGTCTCTGTGGCTATGGGAGCAGACGTCGTGTTCGTGATAGTCGGCGTCACAGTGAGAGGCATTGTTGCGGTAACCGTCGGTGTGGATGCCGGCGGGACAGACGAGGCATTGTAAATCATCGGCGCGATCCAAAGGGCGCGGTCACCCGTTGGCGAGCCGGTGGAAAGAATGGTGAAGATGAACTTCACATCCTGGTTGACGAGCGCGCTGAGGTCAATATCGGCATTGTAGTTCATGCCCTCGAATTTTTCCACAAAGGCCCAGAAGGTTGTAATGCTGGTACTGCCGGCAACGGAATAATCGAGGCGATACACCACGTAACAGGAGGTGGCGCCGCCTTCACAACCGATTGTGGCGCGGAAGCGGTCACCTGCCTTGACCTTATAGGCCGGGAAGAAGCCTTGAATGTAGCCGTTGTTTATATTTTGCGGGAAGGTGAGCAAACCAGGGCGGCTGTCAACCGCGCCGCTTTCAAGCTTTGTCGTGGCTTGCTGTAACACGAAGCCTCTTGCGTCACCATCCGTGCCAGGACATGGCAGGGGTGAACTGCTCGCTCCGCTATACCACGAGGCCGCGCAGGCGTTGGCGTAGAAGTCGTAACTGGCTCCGGCAATTGGCGTGGAGGGCGTCACGGGCGTGGCAGGCGTGGACGGCGTCGACGGAGTCACAGGCGTGCCTGAAACCTTGATTTCAACCCACCAGGATTTGGTCGCGGCGGAACCGATTCCGAACGGTACGCCGCTGGCATTCTTGAACTTCCAGTAACCGCGATAGGAGCCTGCGGTTGCCGGGGCCACGAGGCCGATGGTGATGTCCACGGTTTGGCCGGGGGCAACATTTGTAGGCATGGCGGCAGTATCGGGTCCACCCATCTTTTCGCCGGAGTCGAACATGAGCTGGTAGCTGGTGGTCCACGTGCATGTGCCGATATTCTTCAAGCGCCAGGTCTTTGTGAAGGATGTGTTCGGCGCAAAGGTTGTGCCATCCGGTACAGTGACATCGCTGATGAATTGGGCTTTGTCACAACCGGAAGGCGCAGGCGTGGCGGTCTTGGAGGGTGTGGGAGTCGGCGGTGTGCCTGTGACAGTGGGCGTCAATGTTGGCGGTATGCCGCCGCCCGGCCGCGAGATGATCGGGTTGCCCCACAAGGCGCGGTCGCCAACAGGAGAACCATAAGCGGAGATGACCAGGATGAACTTTACATCCTGCCCTGCAAGCGAACTGAGATCGAGGTTGGCGTTATACGTCCAGCCTTCGTATTTTTCGCGGAAGGTCCAGAAAGTTTTGACGGCGCCGGAGCCAATCTGGTAATCAAGGCGATATGCAACGTAACAACTTGTCGCGCCATATTCGCATCCTATCGTGGACTGGAAGCGGTCGCCGCTTTGCACTTTGAAAGCAGGATAGATTGCCTGAATGTAACCGTTCGTCACGTTGTTCGGTGCAAACAACATCCCGGCCTGCGCCGATGCAATCCCGCTTTCAAACTTGGGGTTATCCAGCCGCAGGGCAAAGCCGTTGGCGCTCCCATCTGTGCCGGGGAAGCCCAATGCGCCCGCGCCGCTCGTCCATGTGGCGGAGGCGGCATTGGCGGTAAAGTCATAGCCGGTGCCGGAGGATGAAGAGACGTTGATCTCGGCCCAGAACGATTTATTGGCCGTTGAGCCAATGCCAAAGATCACACCGGAAGCATTCCTCAATTTCCAATAACTAAAGTAATGACCGGCTGTGCTGGGCGCAACCATATCCACGCTCAAGTCAACGGTTTGGCCGGGGTTGACGTTGATGGGAAAGTTCACAGACGCAGGCGCGCCGAACTTCTCGCCGCTGTCGAATACAAGCGCGTAACTCGTTGTCCATGCGCAGGTTCCGATGTTCTTGAGCCGCCAGGTCTTTTTGAAAGCAGTGCCGGGCGCAAAGCTTGTGCCATCCGGTACGGTCACATCTGCGATGAACTGTGCCCAATCACAGACCGAAGATGCAGAGGCGCTTCCAGAAGCAGTGCCTGTCGGAACAAGCGAAAGCATCAACGCCAGTAAAAGGATAATTGAAGCAAATTTCAATCGAGGGTACATAGGTTCCTCCATAAACATAGTCGGGAATATAACGCTTCCCTGAACTACAAAGTTCCTCGTTATGACTATACGACGTTCCTAGTATAACTTTTCTTTAACAAATGTTCAATATATCTTTGGTGTCATTTTCAAAACAAAAAACATCCCGAAAAATCCCGACTTTTCCCTCTATAATTGGATCATGCCACGCGTCATCCTCCACCTTGACCTCGACGCCTTCTTCTGCGCGGTTGAAGAGACACACAACCCCAGCCTGCGCGGCAAGCCCTTTGCAGTCGGCGGCAAACCGGATGAGCGCGGCGTCGTTGCTTCGTGTTCATACGCGGCCCGGCGCAGAGGGGTGCGGTCAGCCATGCCCATGTCGCGCGCGCTTCGTCTTTGCCCAAACCTCATCATCGTCCCGGCGCGGCATCGTTTGTACAGCGAGGTCTCAAAACAGGTGATGGAAAACCTTCGCAACCTGACTCCCCTGCTCGAACAGATTTCCATTGACGAAGCATTTCTCGACATCTCAGACACGCGCGAACCCCCGGCACGCATCGCGCTGGACCTTCAAACTGCCATCAAAAACGAATTGCATTTACCCAGCTCGATCGGCATCGCGTCCAACAAACTCGTGGCAAAGATCGCCACCGAGGTCGGCAAGAAAAGCGCCAAAGGAGATGGCCCTCCGTTTGGATTAACCATTGTCCCTGCGGGGCAGGAAGCCGCGTTCCTCGCACCCCTTCCTGCCAACATGCTCTGGGGAGTCGGCCCGAAGACCGAAGCGAGATTGGCTGAACTCAACATCCATACAATCGGAGATATTGCAAACTGGCCTGAGAGTGACTTGATCCGCCGGTTCGGTGAGAATGGCCGGGATTTGGCGCGCCATGCCAAAGGTCAGGATGAAAGACCGATTGTTTTGGAGCGCGAGACCAAGTCCATTAGCCAGGAGATTACTTATTCGGTGGATGTCCGCGAAGACAAAGTCATCGAAAAAACACTGCGCGAACTTTCGGGAGAAGTCGCCAGGTCACTGCGAAAAAATGACCTGGCGGGAAAGACGGTAAAATTAAAAATCCGCTGGCCCGATTTCACCACGCTGACGCGGCAGACCACCCTCTCCCAACCCACCGATAACGACGAGGAGATCATCAGGACTGCGCTAAAATTATTGCGCGAAGTCCGCAAGCCAAACCAGGCCGTGCGATTGATCGGCGTTGGAGTCAGCAGCCTCGGCGCGCCGATCCGGCAACTGCCGCTGTGGGATGCGGGAAACGAAAAGTCGCGCAAGCTGCAGGAAGTGGTGGACGAGTTGCAGGATAAATTTGGGAAGCAGGTTATCAAGCGAGGGGATGTGGTTTGAGTTCGTTCGCCCGCAGTTGAACTGCGGGCGAAACAGGGTTTGAAAATCCAGCCGCATATATGTCATAATTTGACATATATGCGGCTTATACTTTTCAAGGACAGTAACCCATGGCAAACACCGCTACCCGCCTGATTACGCTCATCCTCCTCGACTTTTGCACCTTAAAAACCAATACACCAGACAGTCCATTTTAACTTGAAAAGGCTCTCGATTCGCAGGACTGGGACAATACCTAACCTGCCCGCATTCTTTAGAAAAGCGGAACAACAACTGCTTGAGAATTGA
>JACRLC010000021.1 GCA_016235425.1 Chloroflexota bacterium
AATGAATGCCTTGAATACTCCAAGAAGAAGGTTGTCGGAGAGCCGGATGAGGGAAAACCTCATGTCCGGTTCGATGTGGCAGGGGATGGAAACCAGGATTTATATCCCAGGCGCCATCCCTTGACCCTACCAGCCGACAAGTGGGATTCGCCGCGTTTTTTGAGAGTTTTCAACGCCTCGACAGGATTCCGTTTTCAAGGCTTGTCCGCGTCCCGCCCACTTGCGGGTAACGCAAACCGTTGGCTGGCTTAGATCATCACTAAGAGATAGAAGGTATGAGCAAATATAAAGAAAAGGGTAATCACGAAAGATGGATAAGTATTATCACGGTTGGAGCAAGCATTATTGCCTTATTCTTTTCGTGGCAAGCAAATAAACGTGCTTCACAGCAGGCTACTCCCCAAATTCTTGTTCTAGACACCACATGGAATGGGGGTGGTTATCATTCCATCGAAAGTGGCCAACAAGCCACATGTAAGCACATAGTCAGGTTAACAAATCTTGGCGGGATCTCTACTGCAATTACTGGCTATAGAGTAGGTATCTTTTTGCAGCAGAATGAGATATCGAACGCATTGGAGTTTGAAAGTTCATTCTCGACTATTATAAAGCCCGATAGATTAACTCCAAATATTCGCAATTTTGAAATTTATCTTTTACTCAACACGTCTCAAGTAGATGTTCCGAATCCTTTTGACAACAAGGATGTTTTGGAATTGCCTTACAGAATAGAACCTTATAGCACTTTTGATATTCAAACCGCGGTTAACTTCTCTTATGATGCCAATTTGAAGTTAGAGAGTCCTCGTTACAATGATCCAGGTTCGTCTTACTATGCTCCATCAGTACTCGAAGGCTATACCCCGATTACGTTAGTGTATGTGTTCGAAACAGCAAATGGGCAAGTGATAATGAGTCCCACGGTCGCTTGCTGGTATATTAAATAGAAAGTCTTATGGTCGAAACGCCAGCCAACACAGCGTTCTCAGAAACAACATTATCACGAGCGCCCTGAGCAGGCCATCGGACTCGTCCATCCAGGCGGATTCGCGTCAGGTTTGAACGAAAACGCTAAAAATCACACGAGCGGTTAAATGCAAAGCAGGCGTTCTCATCCGAGGACGCCTTTTCTCATTCCTGCCTGTCTCCTCAAGCAGGGACGATGGGGACGAGTTGATAGCCGAGTTTCGCGGCTTTCTTCGTCACATATTTGACCTGTTGTTCTTCATACTTCTTTTCGTATTCAGATACGTCTATCTCTTCGAATTCCACTTTGTACTTCAACATCCGATAGACCACGCGGGCGATGGCGTGCGCCGTGGCGACGGTTGCCTGGCGGTTGTCCATGTGCGCCCGGAAACGTTTGTACATCAGCCGAAGACACAATTCGAGCCCTTCACCGATTGCGCCGCCATCCGAAAGGCCTGTCCGGCGCGGTTCTTCGTTTTCAACGTCTTGTTCTTCAAGACCTTCCCGCCTGAAATCTCGTGCTTGGGCGCCAGTCCCAACCACGAACAGAAATTCCCTTCCTTCGGAAATTGGCTCAAATCCGTTCCGCATTCGACGATCACCGTCTGCGCCACCCCCACCCCGATCCCATCCGCCGCACTCAAGTCCACGCCGCTGATGCGCTTCAGGTGTTGCCGAATCTCTTCCTGATTCTTCGGCGCATTCTTGCTGTGCGAGTTGCGCTTCTTCAGCGGCAGCGGCTTCAATTCCCCCGCTTCCCACTCCGGCCGCGTCAATGCGTACAGGCGGTCAATCTCCGCGTCGCACACCTCCACCTGCCGCGTGTAAAAATCATACAACTCCAGCGACTGCTTCAAAGTGAAAAGATGTTCCGCACGCCACGTCCCGGTTAACGCCCGACCGATCTCTTCTGCACTTTTCTTGCAGTTCCGATCCCGATACGCCGCCAATACTTGCGGATCGCGTTCTCCCGCCACGATGGCGCGGATAATGGCCTGTCCCGTCTCCCCGGTGATGTCGCTCAACGCCTGCGATAACTGCACGTTCATGCTTCGACAAGCTCAGCACAGGTTTGCAGCATCGCCTTCTGCATGTGCAAAATGTGCGGCGCACGATGTTCCAGCAGTTGCGCTCGATGGCGCAACAGGGTCCGCAGGGCCACCAGGTCCGCTTGCGGGCGGAAGGAACTCTCCAGCAATCCGTAACTGTGCAGGGTCTGAATCCATTGCCCGTCCAGGATGTCGCTCTTGCGTCCCGGCACCCTCCGCAGCGAGCGCGAACTGATCAGATGACATTGGAAGCCCATGCTTTCCAAGACTTCAAACAACGGAAGCCAATACACGCCCGTGCTTTCCATCGCCACCGTTTTTACGTGATGCTCTTTCAACCACGCTCCGATGTTCTGCAAATCCACCGTGTAATTGCCGAAGGCTTTCACAATCTGGGTGTTCTCATCCCCGCCAACGCAGACCACGATCTCTTCCGCACCGATGTCTATTCCTGCGGCGTCTGCGTTCACCCGGCTCATCCCGACAAATGGATGGGCTTCTTCGATCCCTTTCGCTTGCCTCTTCTTCTCATTTCAGTTACTCCTTTGAAAGATATTGGCAAGCCCGGCCACTCATGGGTGTTAGCTTTCTCAACGGGGTCGCTTCAAGACAAACTCTCGTCTTTCGCGCCGCCAATATTTAAATCAACTTGACCGGAAACCATGGTGCAGTACGGGACGCGCTCTGAGGCGCGCTCTCCATTGCTTTGTACGGCTTGCGTGCTTGCCGCTTCGGAGTATACTTTTGCAATTGCTGGCTGGTTTCTCTCGTATAAAATGATAATGATGGCGCACCCATCTTCTCGGGTGCAGTGGATGGTGGGGAGTCCGCGCGATTTTCGAGCATTTTTCCCTGGACAGTCCGCCAGGACAGGCTGGCTTCAAGTTTTTTCTACTCCCAGGCAGAGTCCGCACCCTGCTCCGTTATCCGTCAGCGCCAACCATTCGGCGGCCATCTTGCACAACAATCCATGCAAGAGCAATACCAGGAGAGTGTAAATGTCCAAACGCAGAGACCCTTTGCTTGAGGCGCTAAAAGAAGGCAAATCCTATACCTGGACAATGCCAGATGGCGGCAATTTAGCCTCTATGCGTGAGGCTATCAAACATGGGCAAACTCTAACAATGTCGCCCATTGTAAATCCCAGTGAAATACAAGTCGGCGACCTCGTTCTCGTCAAATGGCATCAAAGCGACATATTTCACCTGGTGGGAGAGATTCAAGGTGATCAGTTTCTTATCGTCAACAGTTTGGGCAAGATCAATGGTTGGGTAAGTGCAAAAGAAATTCTTGGCAGAATAACAAACATCATTGAACCAGAGCCGCGTCCAGATGTGCCAATCATGTTGGAGCAGCTGGATATGGCCTATCGCAGCCTGATACAACTCGAGCAGGCCGCCGATGATGAAGCACAGCGATTGCTTGCAATTGTTGAGGATTTGCGTTGGTACGCGGACAGAATCGGCATCGAGCGCTGGAATAAAATGCCACGGTCGAATAAATGGAGTTTTGAACAGAATTTATGGCGGCTTACAAAGCGGGCCAAAAAGGCGGTTGCACCTGTCCCAAATCGCATTCATTACTTTATTGATTGCGGCAAAGAATGCGTTGGATTGGCAAGCGAGATTTTTGCCCTATTTGAATACAACGGTTCGAATTGAAAACCAAAAAGCCGCTGAACAAAGTGTTGGGCAGGCAACTATCTTAAGAGGTCCTATTCGAATAAATCGACTCTGGTTCCGGCGTTTTCATTTTAGAAGTTTCGGTTTAAGAGAGAACTAATGTAAAGAAGGAGAATATGCCATGTCCGATTCGCAAGCGCAAATTATCGTGGCTGTCATTGCCGCATTGGGAGCCATCATTGCCGCTGTAACCCCTTCTATTATCGCAAAGTCTCATAAAGGTGCTCCTCCCAAAATTCCAACAATAGTATTGTCAGGAGTGGTAGGTTTGATAGTTGGGATTGGAGTGGGTGTGCTTGTTGCATTCCTGCTTAGGCCAGTGGACCCTTGTTCCCGTGCAAAAATAGACTCTCCACAGGGAACCAGGGAAAGAAGAAATGCCGCCGCCTATGTTGTTTCAAGTGACGTCAAGATTTCATGGGTAACTTCCGATCCTGCTGTTCGTTGTGTAATGACCGTCCAGTACTACCAAAGTAACCAGGTTGGAAAAACTTATGAGAATGTAGTATCAGGGGATACCATTAATATTGGCGCACCTGATTCAGGCGAAACAGAAATAAAAATCTGGATTCCCGACACCGAAATCATAGTTGATGATATTTGGGTTTGGGTAAAATAACATATATAAAGAAGTCAGTTAACAGCTTTGAGATACAACCCTGTTCTGTCCGCAGATGAACTGCGGGCAGAACAGGACAGTCGAAGACGAAGGGCGGAGATTATTCGGGCGCGCGGATGGAAAATGCCGCGACGAAACCTCCGATGGTAACAGTCACAACGAGCAATCCCATTATCAAACTGAACGATGCAGGGGATGACTCACTGACTGGCAAAGGGGTTCGGGAAGGAGGAATTGTCATCGTCGGGAAGCCGGGAACGACCGCGAGGGAAGTCAGCGTTTTCGCGGAGGGAGGCGCAGGTGACAGATCGGGTGTCCCAGTGACTGGCGCGGGTTGCGTGGCCCCCTTTTGGACAAGCAGGAGTTGTCTCTCGTAAATGGTCGAATTTTCTCCCAGGTGGTTCCAAGCGCGCAGGTTTTTGATGGTCGTGCCGTAAGTCACGGCAATGCTCCAAAGGGTTTGTCCGTATTTCACTTCGTGGAAGACATCGCCGTTGGGGTATGCGGTGTTACGAAAAACGGGAACCACGTACTGCATCCCACCAACTGCAAACTGAGTTGCCTCGGCGGCATACGCAGTCCGCGTCAGTGGAATGCCGGTGAGAATGGGATAGGCATCGGATTGTGGTTGCCCGCTGTTGGTCTGGAGGGCCGTGTCAATGACGATGTAAACCTGGTCACTGACCGCCACCCCCGCGCCGATGTCACTGCGGAATTCGGAAAGCATGGTGTTTGTGTGAGGCTCGTCGCTCAACCAAATGTTAACCGCTTCTTCCGCAGTGTCCGCGGCAACCCAGTTCTCGGAGCGATATCCATCCATGGACAAATCTCCCGAAAGCGGATAGCCCAGCATGATCAGAAGCTGCCCAAGCGTTACGCCATCCGGCCGCTCGTGACCGGCCGCGCCTTCCGTCCCTGCAATGACATCCGCCTGGGATTGTGCGACCTGCATCAGGATCGGATGCACGCTCAATGGCGGCAGGCCGCGCGCGAGGCGAAGTCCGTTCACGGCGTTGATCACTTCCGAGGGGGTTGGTGGTTGAGTCTGAGCTAAAGGACGCGCGAAAACTTCCTCGGACCGAAGCAGTTCAAAGGTCAGAAAAAGAAGCGCAAAACAAATTGTCCAGTTCGTACATTTCTGCATAAGACTCCTGCCTCGATAACGGAGAATGTTGAACTTGTCTTCTCTACAGAAGTTGTCAAAGGATTTACTTCACGACGATGGATACCTCCAAAGCCGCGCCGAACATGTTGCCGTCACCGTCTGCCAGCCGCCAATAGCTTGTATAGGTTCCAGGGTGCTTCGGAGCATCCATATTTATGGAAATTTCAGTCCATTCGCCGACCGCCACAACTTTTCCAAGCCGCGTGGGTGGGGCATCGAAAGATTCGCCGCTTACAAGAACAAGGGAGTAGACATACAGCCACTCACAGGTTCCAATGTTTTGAACCTTCCAGACCTTATTGAAATTTTCCTGCGGGGCAAGCTCTGCTCCACTGGGAATGGTCACGTCACGGATAAATGCAAGATTGTTACAACCGGAACCTAATGAGCCGGGATCAGTGGTTGCGGTTACGTAAGTCCCGGTTGCGATCGGGGTCAGTGCTGTGACAGTTCCAAGCGTAGGTGCGTAGTAAATATAGGTCGCTGTGGGCTGAACAAGGGGTGTGGGGGATACAAAGGGTGTGATCGTTGGAAACGGTGTAAGCGTAGGTGTGGGCGTTTCGGTGGCCGGTGTGACCATGGCCGTCTGCGTCTCAAAAAATGACGCTACCATGGTTCCCACTCCGGATGTCATCATGGCATCCACACCCGGCTCAGTGGGTGCAGTTTCGGCTCCGCAGGCGGTTAGCAAAAGGGCAATCGTTAATATCACAAACCACATTCTTTCAGATAACTTCATGGGGGCCTCCGATACCCTATCATAATTGAAAAATCCACCCGCCAAAAAGCTCTCATTTAAAACCGTTCAAACACGAAGGAACACGAAGGAGAAACCTTTTAGTTTTTAGCCTGCAACCAGTGGCAGGAGCATTTTCAGGGCGGTCAGTAGGGCGTCAATATCATCCTGAGTATTGTAAGCTTGCACGGAGATACGGATGAACTGCCTATTCTGCCATTGGATCATCGGAACTTCCACCCGATATTCATCGTAGAGCCGCCGCTTGAGAATGGCAAGATCAGATTGCGGAAGCGGCGCAATTCCCATCTGGCTGTAAAAATCAGAATCAAGCGGATATAGCGGAGGCAGACCGGAGAGCGCGCAGATGCGTTCAAGCGCCTGCCGAAGCTGGGTACGGCAATCGCGGCGGACCGCGTCCCAATCATTTTCCTGCATAAACCTGATGGCCGCAGGGACTGTCAATGCCGCGGCGGGGTCCTTTGTGCCTGTCCATTGGAGGAGATCAATAAAACGTGAGCCGGTGGTGGTTTCCGGGGTCGGCTTGAAGCCCCAACTCACGATCAACGGTTCCACGAGGGGCTGAAGTTCGCGCCGCACAAAAAGAAAAGCCGCGCCTTTGGGACTCAACATCCATTTGTGGCAATTCCCAAAAATGACATCGGCTCCAAGCTCCTGCAAATCCACCGGGATTTGGCCGGGCGAATGCGCCGCATCTACGATGGTCAAGATGCCTGCGGTCCTGGCACGATGGCAAATCTTTTCCACGGGAAAGCGCAAGGCCGTTGGGGATGAAATGTGGCTGAGATAAATAACCTTCGTGCGCGCTGTGACGCCGCGCCAGAATTGCTCGACGATCTCATCTTCCGATATTACCGGCAGTGAAATAGGTTGATGGATATATTTTGCATCCCTCTTCCCGCAGATGAAGTCCCAGGTGTAATCACAAGCGCCGTACTCATGATCGGTGGTCAGAATTTCGTCGCCTGATTCCAAATCCAATGAGCGGGCAATGACATTGACGCCATGCGTTGCATTTGGAATATAGACGAGATCATCGGCGTCGGCATTGAGGTATGTCCCCAGCACAGTGCGGGATTCCTTCATCAACTCGTTCCATTCACGGCCGAGAAAAAGCACAGGCTGGCGTTCGAGACGTAATTGCCAATCCTGGCAGGCTTCAAAGACCGGTTTTGGCGTTGCGCCAAAGGAACCATGATTGAGAAAATGAATTTGGGAATCGAGGAGGAATTGATTTTTCAGGGATGACATGAAGCAATTATAAGATGCCTCACCCCAACAACGGAGTGAGCCGGGTCATCAACATTTCCCAATTTTCAAAGTGAGGCACGCCAGCTTTGTCGAACGCAGCGGCTTTGGATTCGCTCCCTGATGTCAACCCAAAGGCGCGGACGGTCACATCCAACCCTGCTTTTTGTAAAACTTCGCCAGCACCCCAGGTTGAGCGAATTCCGCCCATTGTATCTTCAACGACCATCAACTCAAACGAGCGTGGCAAACTCGAGAACACACTGTTTAATTGACCTGTCTGTTGCCAATCGGCGGCGGCCTGGATGGCGGGCCACTCTTCGCCTGTAAATGCCGCGGCGGTTGCGGCCAGAGCCTGGACAGGCGAGGGTTTCAACAAAGCCGCGGCGTCAAGCCCGCGTTCTTTTGCGAGATATTCCAATCGTCCATAGCCAATGAGAGGGATATCAGGGAGGCCGACAAGTTCCAGTGCGTTCTCCGCTTCGGGCGCGTACCCGACGTGAGAAGTATCCACCTCCCGCGGCGGCGCGGATGGGCGCGCGGTGATGGATGCCAGATATACATCAGGCTGGCACAGCTTTTCCAGAATCGCTTCGTTGAGATTGGACTTGTCATGCGAATATAAAAATGATTCCGTCTCCACTTCCGCGGGCAGGTTGTACGTCTCGCTGAACACGCGGCTTCCAAGTGAATAATGCTGGAACAGGCGGGTCGTATGTGAAAAATTGACATTGCGCGAATCGTGCAGAAGGCTTCGACGCAAGTCTGCTGGAATAAACGGGAAGCATCCGTGTTGCAGGGCGGACTCGGTTGGATATATATCTGGTAGTACCTCAAACTCAGGGACAGTCACATCGCCCGGCACATATCCATTCATCCTGCGGCCAATCTCCGCCGCGGCGGAGGCCAAATCAGAGGGGAGCTTGGCTTCAGGCCAGTGCGAGAGAATGTCATTCCACGCCGCACCGAGCAAAACGGGAACCATGTCCCATTCGCTGAAAATGCCGTGCTTTTCCAGTTCGGCAATCTTCTCTTCGTGGAAATCAAAATGAGGCACGCCCATCAAACCGGCAAAATAATTCAACGTGGCGTGCAGGGCGGCGCGGTACCCGCCAGGGTTTACCAACACGCCATCAACATCAAGCAGGATTACCTTCTTCATCGGTGACGCTTCTCCAATTCAGCCAGAATATCTGCCGGGGACAATCCACGTGCGGCGAGCAAAACAAGCGTATGATACGTCAAATCGGCGACTTCCTCAATCAGGCGTTTATCATCCTGCGCCAGGGCGGCCACCACCACTTCTGTGCCTTCTTCGCCGACCTTCTGCGCGATTTTGGGCAGGCCCTCTTCAAACAGACTCGACGTGTACGATTTTTCGGTTGGGTTGTCCTTGCGGTCTTTAATTACGTCAAACAGCCATTGAATGCTCATGATTTTCCTCATAAAGGATAATTCGTCCTTCGACTGCGCTTCGCTCCGCTCAGGACGAATAAACGCGATAAAAACAACTTCGATTTCCAGTGTGACAAGCCGGCCCTGTGGGATGGACACGCACGAGCAGAGTATCCGCATCACAATCCACGCGGACTTCGACCACGCGCTGGATGTTTCCCGATGCGGCGCCCTTGTGCCACAGTTCGCCGCGACTGCGTGACCAAAAGTGAGTCTCGCCTTTCTCCAAAGTGAGCCGCAAAGATTCTTCGTTCATGTAAGCCAGCATCAACACTTCGTTGGTGTCTGCATCCTGCACAATGGCAGGGACGAGTCCGTTGGCATCAAATTTGATTTTTTCAATCAAAACTGTTTTCATCTCACCATCCGTTTCCAATCCGTCTATCCGATTCGCCGAAGGCAATCCGTTGACTACATTCTCACAGGCACGCCCAACGCCTGCAACCGCCTCTTCAACTCAGGAATGCGTAGTTTACCATCATGAAAAAGCGACGCGGCCAGCGCGGCGTCTGCTTCGCCGTTTGTCAGCACTTCCGCAAAATGGGATGGCGTCCCCGCGCCGCCCGAAGCAATCACCGGAACCGACACGGCTTGAGCGATGGCCCGCGTCAATTCGATGTCATATCCGGCCAATGTTCCATCCGCATCCATGCTGGTGAGCAGGATTTCGCCCGCGCCAAGCTCCACGCCGCGCACTGCCCACTCGACCGCGTCCAGCCCAGTTGGAATCCGCCCGCCGTTGACGTAGACTTCCCAGCCCGCCGCGTCCTCGCGTCGACACGCGTCAATGGCGAGCACGATACACTGCGCGCCGAAACGCGACGCGCCTTCGGATAAAAGCTCCGGCGTCCGCACCGCCGCAGAGTTGATGCTGATTTTGTCGGCGCCGGCCAGCAACAAGCGGCGCATATCGTCCGCGGTTCTGATTCCGCCGCCGACCGTCAACGGCATGAAGACGGTATCAGCCACGCGCCCGACCAAATCCAACGTGGTTTCGTGGCCTTCGTGTGTGGCAGAAATATCGAGAAAGACCAACTCGTCCGCGCCTTGCTCATCGTAAAGCCGCGCCTGCTCAACGGGGTCGCCCGCGTCACGCAGATTTACAAAATTCACACCCTTCACCACACGCCCATCTTTGATGTCGAGGCAGGGGATGATTCGTTTTGTCAGCATGAAAATCTCCTTACGCTCCCTCATCCCCAGCCCTTCCCCCTCTGGGGGAAGGGAGTTTTCCCCTCTCCCTTCGGGAGAGGGTTAGGGTGAGGGACTCTTTCAAATCCACCGCCCCCTCATACAACGCGCGGCCAATGATGACTCCGGCCAAACCAGCTTCCCGCGCGGCGCGCACATCGTCCAAAGTGTGTACACCGCCAGAAGCGATTACGTCAAGACCGCTCACATCAGCCAACTCGCGCGTAGCACTGATATTTAACCCACCGCCCAAACCGTCCCGGCTGATATCTGTGAAAATAATGGTACGCAGGCCCAAAGTCCGCATTTGACGCGCTGTTTCAGACGCGGAAACTCCGCTTTCCGCCTGCCATCCATGCAGGCGGACCATGCCGTTTCGCGCGTCGATTCCTACAGCGATTTTTTCTGCGCCAACTTTTTTTATTGCAGTGACAATCACATCGGGTTGTTCAATTGCAAGCGTGCCAAGTATTGCGCGGCTCACGCCCAACTCAATCACACGCTCAATCGCGTCGAGCGAACGCAGTCCGCCGCCAAACTGAACCTGTGCGCCAAGTTTCAAAATTGCCTCAAGCGCGGAACGATTCGCGTCATCGCCCTCGCCGAACGCACCATCCAAATTGACAACGTGCAGCCAGCGCGCGCCCGCACCCAGCCAGCGGCGCGCCGTCTCAGCCGGGTCGTCACTGTAACTCGTCAGGCGCGCCGGGTCGCCTTCCTGCAAACGCACCACACGGCCGTTTCGCAAATCAATCGCCGGAAAAATTTCAAAGCTCATGCCGCCTCCAAAAAGTTTTTCAAAATCCGCAAGCCCACCAACTGGCTTTTCTCCGGGTGGAATTGCACACCGAAAATATTTTCACGGCGCACCGCGCACGCGTAGGGCAGGCCGTAATTTGTGGTTGCAAGAACGTCGGATGAATTCCACGGCTGACAGTAATACGAGTGATTGAAATAGACATACGCCCCGGAGAGGACTCCGTTAAACAGGGTCGCATCTTTCTCGACCTCAACCTGATTCCACCCCGTATGCGGAATCTTGATCCCGGGCATTTTCTGGAAATGCACCACTCGCCCGGGCAATAATCCAAGCCCCGCGTGTTGACCCATCTCTTCGCCAACGTCAAATAACGCTTGCATCCCAACACAGATTCCAAACAATGGGACGCCGCGCTCCGCGACATCTTTGACAGCAGACTCCAGCCCGCGCACACGCAAACCATCCATAAAATCGCCGAACGCACCCACGCCAGGCAATACCACACGCCTGCCCGATAAAACTTTCTGCGGGTCATCAGTGCGTAACACATTCGCGCCAACACTCTCCAACGCCTTTTGCACGGAACGGAGATTGCCTGTGCCAGCATCAATCAGAACAACATCATTCATTGATTACTTCCTTCTGTAACGCGAGATTTATCTCGCCTTACGCAAGCGAGATAAATCTCGCGTTACAACATCCCCTTCGTGGATGGGATTGCTCCTGCGCGGCGCGGGTCGAGTTGAGTTGCGGAATCCAATGCGCGCGCCCAGGCTTTGAAGAGGGCTTCGGCCTGGTGATGGTCGTCGCGGCCATAAAGCACGCGGGCATGCAAATTGCATCGCGCCGTTACAGCAAACGACTCGAAGAAATGCGGAAACAAAGTGGTTGGAATATTTCCAACATAAGGCGCGTGCCATTCAGCTTGAACCACTGCATAAGGCCGCCCGGACAAATCCACTGCAACGTGTGCCAGTGTCTCATCCATCGGTGCGAAGCAATCACCCATGCGGACAATGCCCCTGCGGTCAGCAAGCGCCGCGTCGAAAGCCTGTCCCAGCGCCAGTGCCACATCTTCGACGGTGTGATGCGTGTCAATGTGAAGGTCGCCCTTTGCCTGCATGGATAAATCAAACAACCCATGAACCGCAAGATGCGTCAGCATGTGGTCGAGGAAGCCAATGCCCGTGGAAATTTCGTGCCTGCCCGTTCCATCCAAATCCAGTTTGATTGCAATCTGTGTTTCGCTTGTTTGACGGGAAATTTCAGATATTCGCATGTTTGCTCCTTTTCATTCCATCGCCGTTGGTCGAGTAGACACGAGCTATCCTTGCGAGCGGCCTATCGCCCTGCCCTGGCGGGCTGGGCCAGGGAGACCACCACATTTTCAAGCAACATTTTGTTTTCACGCAACCTGTTGGCCTCGATACAGCGGCAGAGGTTGAGTAGTTCTGCAAGAGTGTATCGAAACCCGCCGCCTACTCGACCAACGAGTTGTTTTTGAACAACCTGTCTGGCAGCTGGATATCGGGCTAAACTTACTCTTGACATTTTAATCATTTAGCCGTACAGTACTTCTGTACAGAATGGAGAACCTTTATGACTATCGAATTCACCTACACCAGCGCTCGTGAACAACTCGCCAGCCTGCTCGACCGTGTCACAAAAGACCGCGAGGTCATTATCATTCAGCGGCGCGGCTACGAGGACGTTGCCATGATTTCGGCTGATGAACTCGCCAGCCTGACTGAAACCGCTTATCTTATGCGTTCACCGCAAAACGCCGAGCGGATTTTGTCCGCTTTAGCGCGCGCCTTGAAGAATGAAGGCCAATCACAAAGCATGGACGACTTGCGCCGCGAGGTGGGGCTTGAAACCAAAAAAGCGTGAAGCGGTCTTCCAGCGAGAGTTCATCGAGGATTTGCGATATTGGGTCGAAACTGACCGTAAACTGGCTTTGCGCGCTTTTGAGTTGATTGACACAATCCTGCGCGGCCCATTTGAAGGGGTTGGAAAACCCGAGCCTCTAAAATATATTGCTCCTGGTTGTTGGTCGCGGCGGTTGACACAGGAACATCGCGTCGTCTACCTCGTGCGCGATAACCGAATTGACTTTTTGCAGGCAAGATATCATTACAGCAAATAATTATTTGTGGAATCCAACGCCCCGACGTTGGACTGCCGAAGTCAGGAGACCCTTCGACGAGCTCACCTGTGCCTGCGGCACTGGCGCAGGCAGGACGGCGCTTCGGACTCCGATTTCAACGCTTTCAATAAAATATCTGTATCCTGCGGCCTCCCTACGCTGACACGAATGTGGTCGCGCAGACCTGGTTTGTTGAAATAACGCACGAAAATCCCGAACTCATTCGCCAATCGCGCCTTGAGTTTGGACGCGTCTCGTTCGATAACATGGCAAAGGATAAAATTCGATTGCGTGGGATACGGCCGCAAATACGGAATTTCCTGCAACTTCGCAAACAGACGTGCCCGTTCATTTATTAAACGAGCGACAACATCCGTCAACTCATCTACATGCGCCAAAGAGACCTGCGCCGCCACACTCGCCGCTACATTGACGTTGTACGGTTGCTTGGCTTTCCACAACACCGGCATCAGCCACGCTGGGAATGCGCCATACCCCACGCGCAGGCCGGCCAGCCCCGCCCACTTGCTAAACGTGCGAAGCACAACCAAATTTTCACGCGCTGGAACTTCGCGAATGCGGCTCAAGTCAGCGCCCAGGTTCTCGCCAGCAAACTCGATGTAGGCTTCGTCCAACACCACGAGCACGGGCAGGTTCAGCAACGAGTCAATTGTTTTCGAGTCAAGGACTGAGCCATCCGGGTTATTTGGCGTGGCAACAAAAAGCATCTTTGGGCGATGAGTTTCTACTACTTGGCGAATGGCTTCCACATCCAACGAAAAATCCGCGCGTCGTGGGACTTCAATCACTCTTGCCGCGTTCAACTCAGCATCGAAGGCATACATCCCAAAAGTCGGCGGACAGGAAAGGATGCAATCGCCTGGTTCCAAAAATACTCGCATCAGTAAATCGAGCAATTCATCCGCGCCCGCCCCAGCCAAAAGATATTCCATCGGCACGCCCGTGAACGCCGCGAGCGATGTCCGCAAAGCGCGGCTTTCAGGGTCGGGATAAATGTGTGGGAAATTCAATTTGCCAAGCGCCTCGCGGACAACGGTCAACGGGCCGTAGGGATTCTCGTTCGCATCCAGTTTGACGATTTGCGAAGGCTCGCGTCCCAGCCGCGCGGAGAGCACTTCAAACGGCTCGATAGGCGTATATGGCGGGAGAGATTCAAGATGAGGGCGGATGTTCATGCGAATCTCTCCGAGGGTGAGAGTGCATCGCACTGCCTGGAAACGGAATCAAATTGGAGCGGGGAAAGAAGCGGGGTTTTCATCCTCACATCCTCACTTATTCAACGCAGCCAACATCGCACTGTAGCGCGGCGGCTCTTCTTCAAAAATATATGTAATCGGCGAGACGATAATCCCGCTCCCGCCAATGAGACGTAATTCGCCAACGGCTTGGGTGAGTTTGTCACGCCGCACGACGACGGAAACCGAATACCAACGCTGGTCACTTTCGCGGACGACAATCGGGCTGATGGTCGGCCCCTGCAACCCGCCGACGGTGGTTTCGCTAAACATCTTCTCCGCAATCGCTTCGGGACTCTCGCCGCGCATATTGGCAATCACGAGCAGGTTGTCTTTTGCGCGCAAGTGGGCTTCGATATATTCAAGCAAACGACGCGCCATCTCCAACGTTTCGGGCCGCGTCTGCAACGCTTTGCGGTTCGCAATCAAAGCGGCCTGCGAAGGCTGGATGACTCCGTCTTTCAACGGACGCAGACGGTTATCCTGCAAAGTCTGGCCGGAGGAGACGAGGTCTGAGATGATGTCGGCGTAGCCAATCGTCGGCGCGGTTTCGAGCGTGCCTTCGGCGGCAATCAAAGTATGAGGAATTTCATGCCGGTTAAGAAATCGTTCAGTGAGGACAGGAAACTTGGTCGCCACGCGCAATGGACGTTCAAGCGAAGCCGAAAAGGTTTTGAGTGAGGCAATGTCCGTCACCTGCTTCCATGATTCAGGCACAGCGAGCGTGAGCGCGCAATGACCAAACCCAAGCGCATCGTGCAAAACGAGAACATCGCCGTTTTCGCCGCGCTTCTCTTCGATAACGTCGAGACCCGTGATGCCGAAGTCCACGCTTCCCTGCCGCACGCTGACCACGATATCGCCAGGCCGCTGAAAGATGACTCCCAAATCAGGCAGGGCAGGAAGTTCTGCCTGGTATTGCCGCGGGTTGGGCTTGAACACCGTCAGCCCCGCGGCGGAGAGAAAGCCGAGCGCCTGGTCTTGAAGGCGGCCTTTGGATGGGAGCGAGAGTCGAATGCTTGAGTTTGATTGCATGGCAAATTCCTTATTTGAGATAACAAAAAACCCCGGTCAATGACCGGGGTCTGCTGAGCAAGTAGGTTGAACTGGAGTTAACCTTGTAAGCGCAGAGAAACCGCCTGGTCATTCAGGGGCTGGGTAAAATGATGGTGATGGATGTGCGCAAACAGAGTTTTCATGTTAAGGCGCAGTATACCAACGACAGAAGCATTTGCATAGAGGAAATAATCAATCGTTTATAATCAATCCGCTATGTTATCAAAAATCTTTGGTCATTCCGACATCCCAAAACAATACCATTCCAACTTCCTCCACCTCTACTTCGATATCGCCTGGTTCGGTGTATTAAGCGGCTCCGCCATCAACTTCCTCAACATCTATGCCACGCGCCTCGGCGCAACCGGCCTGCAAATCGGCCTCATTGCCGCCATGTCTGCCGTCGTCAACCTCTTCCTCGCCATTCCCGCAGGCCGCTGGATCGAAAGACGCCACACGGGCCGCGCGGTCTTCTGGTCATCCATCTTCTTTCGCATCGGCTACCTTCTTTGGATTCCCCTCCCCTGGCTCTTCGACGAGCAGGGTCAAATCTGGGCGCTTATCGTCCTCACCTTTTTCATGGCAATTCCACTCACGCCCCTCGGCGTCGGCTTCAACGCCCTCTTCGCCGAAGCCGTCCCCGACCGCCACCGCGCCCACGTCGCCAGCATGCGCAACATCACCTTCGCCATTGCCTATATGACCACCTCCTTCGTCAGCGGTTACATCCTTGAACATGTCGCCTTCCCATCGGGTTATCAAATCATTTTTGGGATTGGGGCATTCGGCGCGGCGATGAGCAGTCTCCACATCTATTTTGTCAAACCCCTGCAAGCAGAATCCCCTGCGACTCTTTCCGCCCCTCAACTTGATTCCGCCAAAGGGACATCCTCGCCCCGAAACTTTATCTCCGCCCTCCGCCTCGACGTATGGTCAACCCCGTTTAGAAACGTTCTTCTCGCCCTGCTGGCATTCCATCTGACGCACTTCCTGACCAACCCCATCTACCCGTTGTACAACGTCCGCGTCCTCCAACTCAACGACGACAACATCGGCACAGGCACCGCACTCTACTACCTGACCATGCTCATCGGCTCCTTCCGATTCACGCGCATTGCCCACCGTCTCGGCCACAAAAAAGTGACGGGCGTCGGCGTGGCAGGCATGGCAATCTACCCGTTCCTGCTGGCATTCGCGCACCAGGTCTGGCATTACTATGCCATCTCATTGCTTGGCGGCTTCACGTGGTCACTCGTCAACGGCGCGTATGCAAACTACATGCTCGAACGCATCCCCCCCACCGACCGGCCGTCGCACCTCGCGTGGTACACCATCATCCTGAATTTTTCCATTCTCGCGAGCTCCCTCATCGGCCCCCTCGTCGCCGACCAAATCGGACTCGCCGCCGCGCTCATTCTCTTCGCCGCCCTGCGCCTCCTCGCGGGCCTGGGCATTCTACGGTGGGGATGAAATTAGGAGCAAGCACCACCATTCGCCGGGATTCCATCAACCCTGAAAGGGTGAACTGATTGTAGACGTAATTTGCATTTTGTTTCAAAACCCCGAAGGGGGTGACATGATTTTACATTCATCATGCCATCCCTTCGGGATTACCACCCCAATTACATCCATCTGCTAGAATCATCACATCCCTTCGGGATTGCCACACAACACTCCATCCATCTTTCTTCTTTCATCCTCCAACTCGTGGTAATATCAAACCGTGACTGAAAACTTCAAAATCGTAGCCAACAATCGCAAAGCAAGCTTCGAATACTTCCTGATGGAAAAATTCGAGGCGGGACTCGCTTTAACCGGAACAGAGATCAAATCCATTCGCGCGGGCCAAATGAGCATCGCCGAAGCATACGTGGATATTGAAAACGGCGAACAGGCCTGGCTGATCGAGTCGCACATCGCGCCTTACGAACAAGGCAATCGCTTCAACCACGATCCCAAGCGCAAACGCCGCCTGCTTCTCCACAAAAAGGAGATCCGCGAACTCTGGAACAACGTCCGCCAGAAGGGCATGACGGTTGTTCCCACGCGCGTCTATCTAAAAGATGGCCGCGCCAAAATTGAGATTGCATTGGCAAAAGGCAAGAAAGCCTACGATAAACGCGCCACCATCGCCAAACGCGACGAAGCGCGTAACAACGAAAGAGCATCAAGAGTTAGATAGTTCTTAGTTACGCAGTCGGGTAGTTCTCTCGTCACCGAACTATCCAACTACCGAACTAAGAACTAACAAACCAGGGAACTACAAAACTATGCAACCATCTACCATCGGCGGAATCAACCGCCTTCCCGAATCCGAAAAACGGGCCATCTATACCCGCTATATTCCCCGTAAACTTTTGGAACATTTTCATCTACCCGATACGGATTCCCAACGCATACAGCAATTCATGGAGTTCAAATTCGCGCCAGGCTCCAGTGACGTGGAAATGCGTCTATTTCACGAGCAACGTTTCCCTGACCCAATCCTGTACGCGCACCTGGCCGACACCATGAATGGACAGATCCACGTCCTGCTCTACATCCTCAACGATCCGGATGCCCCGCGCTTCGACGTGGATAAAATGCCCGACGGTGCACCGACAAAGTTCGGCACTTTGCAGAGAAATGTCGAGGCGGAGAAAATGGCGCTCGAGGCTGGGCTGGCCCCCGGTCAGGTAAGACGCGGGCTGAGGTTGTTGGGAAATGCGATCGACGCGTTCGAGGGCTTCGTCACGAGTCTCGGTCACGACATGTATTTCGTCGAGCCGCTGTATTATCACAACGCGGTCATCTTCGAGCGGTACGGATTCAGCTACCAAATGGGCAAACGCCTGATGGAGAGCATCCACGCTGGTTTTCAGCCCGAAGGCGACTTGTCCGCCCAATTGGATGGGTCGAATCCGTTTCGCCAGGCTGGCGCGGGGAATAGCATTCGGCGGCGCTCATGGGCAATCCACGATGGCATTCTCGGCGAACCATTCACAAATGTGACGATGTACAAACGAGTGGGGAAAGCGGCGGGAATTTCCACCACTCCCGGTTGCGCATGGTGACGTTATGTCACTTATTTCTGAAATCAACGAACAACCAAAACGTCTCGAAAGTCTCTTGTCCGCGCAAAGAAAAACCGTGGACAAAATCGCGCAGGCCATTCGTACACGCGACATCGAGTACGTCTTTCTGGCGGCGCGCGGCACATCAGATAACGCTGGGCGATATGCGAATTATTTATGGGGCGCGTTGAACCAACTGCCCATCGCGCTGGCGACGCCTTCGCTCTTCACGTATTACCAAAAGCCGCCGCGCTTGAGGAATGCGCTCGTGATGGGCATTTCACAATCGGGGCAGTCGCCGGATATTGTCAGCGTGCTGGAGGAGGGCAAACGACAAAACTGCCTGACGTTGGCAATCACAAACGAGCCGAATTCGCCGCTCGCAAAAACCGCGGACTTCGTGCTGGATATTCAAACCGGCCCTGAACTCGCCGTGGCCGCGACAAAAACGTACACCGCCGAGCTAATGGCAATTGCGATGTTGTCAGTCGCGATGAGCGGGGACAAAGCGCAATGGAAGGTGTTGGGAAAAGTCGCGGGCTGGGCGAAGGAGGTGCTCAAACAAAACGAACGAATCGAGCAATTCGCACAGCGCTATCGCTACATGCGCCAGTGTGTTGTGCTGGGACGCGGCTACAACTACTCCACCGCATTTGAATGGGCTTTGAAATTGAAAGAATTGACCTACGTGGAAGCCGAGCCATATTCGTCGGCAGATTTCCAGCACGGCCCAATCGCCATGATCGAAAACAGTTTCCCGGTCATGGCTGTGGCTCCCGAGGGCCGGGTCTTTGAAACCATGAAGAGGGCTCTCGCCCATTTGAGAAACGACTTCGGTGCGGAACTGGTCGTCGTCTCGAACAACAAAGACGCACTCGCCCTTGCCCAAACCCCGCTCTCCATCCCAAAAGAAATACCGGAATGGCTGACGCCGCTGGTGAGCATCATCCCCGCTCAGTTATTTGCCTACCATCTCACCCTTGCAAAGGGATTTGATTCCGAAAAGCCGCGCAGCATCCGCAAGGTGACGGAGACAAAGTAGAAGTTTTCAGGAGTGCGGACTTAAGTCTGCGCTCCGTTATTTATATCGCGCAAAACGCGGCAGCCGATCGTCCTTTACTCGAGTCACCCTCTCGTTGAGGGGACTCACCAGATAATATCCCCCGTTTCGATGCAACAACGGAAATCGTTTCTTTCGCTTGATAAATTCAGCGCGCATTTTTTCAGAGTGATACGCGTAGTTCTCGAACTCATCCTGAAACAGGGCAAAGAGATGGTCGTAAGTCTTGACGAATTCTTCGCGATATTTCACCGTCACACGCGGCAAATTGCTGATCACCCAGCACTTCGGCTCAAACTCCCACTCATAAGCCAGCCCGATAAAACGATAATCTGATGTAACGTAGGGAAAGAACGGAAACTGCCTGCAACTTAGCGCGCGAAAATCGCGCTCACACCAACTTGGCCCCAGGCACGCCAGCAGAATCATATTGCCTGGCATTTCATTTTTCAAAGTTTCTTTTGAAGCGGCATCGCCTTCACATTCATCCCCGCGAAATTTGTGCCATAAATTTGTACGGCCTTGAAGATATTTCCATTCGCTTTTATATGCGGCTGGGACGGCGTGGCAAATGTCACAGCAAAACGGTTTGCCGTTCGGGTTATGCGGCGCACATTTTTTACCGCAATCGAGGGATGTGACTGGCGAATCAAATCCATCATAAAGTTTGCGAACATCTTCTTTGCCCAGGTCATTGATCGTTCGAAGCGGTTTCATCGTCAAAATGATTCTAACCGACAGGAAACAAAAAGACCACAATCACTTGTGGTCTTTTCATCAGGTAGCGGGGGCAGGACTTGAACCTGCGACCTTCGGGTTATGAGCCCGACGAGCTGCCACTGCTCCACCCCGCATCGTTTGAAGCCCGCCGATATTACCATAGCTAATATCCAAAGTCAAGCAAATAATTATTGAAGTTCAAGGTATCCGCAAAATAACAAATCAATGACACAGTACTATCGGTTGAAAGCATTTGTTAAGATATGGTGTATAATACGAAAACCTTAACAAGTCTTGTTCCCGGAAAATCAGCAACTTGATTTATTATTTTCAATCAATTAATTATGGGACAGGCTTTTATCTGAAACGCTATATGAAGAACGCAACACTTTTGGTTATCGAAGGACGACACGCAGAAATCCCTTCTTTTGCCGCAGACCTGCAGAAGAAGGGATTTGATGTACACATTGCCCAAAACGGCAGTCAGGCTGTCACCCTTTTAAAAGAAGTCAGCCCAAGCCTGGTTGTGATCAACGCCGCATCGCTTCGCAGTACGGGATTGCGGATTTGCCAATCGCTTCGCGAAAAAGATTCCAAACTGCCAATCATTCTTATCCTGGAAAACGACAAGTCCGTTGATAAAGATGTAGCCGACGCCATCCTATCCTTGCCGTTCACCGTGCAAAAACTGGTCAACCGCATCAAGCCGCTCCTGCCGGGCGACGGCAAAAACGTTTTGCACGTTGGCCCCATTCGGCTCGATCTTGAAAAACGCCGCGTACGCTCCCTGGGCAAGAACACCAAACTCACGCCGCGCCTCGTCACATTGCTTCACCTCTTGATGGACAAGCACGGCGAAGTCATTGAACGCGAATCACTTTTCAAAAAAGCATGGGAAACAAATTACACCGGCGATACCCGCACCCTCGACGTTCACATCTCATGGCTTCGCCGCGCAATCGAACTCGATCCCGATAACCCCAAATTCCTGAAGACCATCCGCGGCATTGGCTACCGCTTAGATATCTAATTGATATTGCTCGCCCGTCACAGTCACCAGCCGGACGCAAACCCTGCGCCCGGTCTTGATTTTTAATTCAAGAGGAAGAACTCCGCTTCGCGCGTGACGTTGGGCCTGCGCGGCGCTCTTGAATAGTTTTCCATCCCAGGCTGGATCCACCTCCCAATAATCCAACTCGAGAGCAGTTTCCAAACTGACAGAATTTTGCGCCAGGTTTATCTTCGTCTTTTTGGGGTGGGCAAAGGATAGCCGGGCCGAAGATTCATATTCCAAAGAAAACACAGAATTCGATTCCGAAAGGCGGCTTTGCGTCGTGTGGACAGCGCGCAGGGTCTCATCACAGGCAATAAACCTGCGTCCGTGACAGGCGGCTACAAAAGGAGTCGTCCCCGAACCGCAGAAAAAGTCAGCGACCAAATCACCGGGGTTGGACGAGGCCAGGATAATGCGTTCCAGCAGAGCCTCCGGCTTTTGGGTGGGATAGCCGGTACGCTCGTTGTGCAAGCGCGCGACCACCGGGAAATACCACCAATCTTCCGGAACTTTGCCGCGATCCAAATCCGGCACTTTGCCGAAACCCGCTTTGCGTGATGACCTAAAGGTTGTAACTGTATTTGGGTTATACGGCTCACGCACGGCGTCAGCGTTGAAAGTGTAATCCCTGCCTTTCACGCAAGCCAAAATCGTATCGTGCTTGCGGTTGAAGGCGCGCTTGATCGGCGACGGGCCATGATATGCCCAGATGATTTCATTCAACAAATTATCTTCGCCGAAAAATTCATCCAATAAAAGGCGGGCGTAGGCGTCTGCGTGCCAGTCGAGGTGGAGGTACAGCGTCCCATTTGGAGAGAGCAGACGGTACATCAACTCCAGGCGTTCATATAAAAATTGCAGGTAGGAATCAAGGTCGAGCCAGGCATCGTGGTAGCCTTCGGCTAACTGCCATTCTTCAGGCTTGCGCGAATCCTCCCCGCGGCCAATGCGGGCTGAGAATTTGCGGTTGGTAAAAAATGGCGGGTCGGCGTAAATGAGGTTGATGCGGCCTTCGTATTCAGGCAGGAGCGCGGACATTACCGCGAGATTATCCCCTCGGATCAATCGGCTCTCCGGGCGCGCATTTGGGTAGCCGAGTCCGTTCGGGTGGATGATCGAGTCTTGTATAAGGGAGGCAGGTTTGGGGGCCGCGTGATGCTTGCCCGGCCAGGTGAGTGAAGGCATGGGATGTGTCTAATGTTCCGGTGTAGAGTCTGTTTGGGATCAGGAAGTCCCGCAAAAGAATTTAGTTGTGGATTTCCACTTGCGTGCCGCGCGTGCTGTGGTTGGAGATGGCCTGCGTGGTGTGCGGCGGGCGCGCCCAGCGGAAGATCCAGTTGGCTTCGTTGGAGCGCATGTTGACACAGCCGTGACTCATGGGCGTGCCGAAGTTTTCGTGCCAGTAGGTCCCGTGAAATGCGTGGCCGACCTCAGTAAAGAAGGATGTCCACGGGACGCCGGGCAGAACGTAGCCATCGGCGTCGGCGAGCAGGTTGCCTTTCTCGCCGAGGTTGAAATAGCTGTTGCCCATGTGTTTGGAAGGGTATTTGTCAATGATGTCGAATTTTCCGCTGGGAGTGGTAGTGGAAAGTCCCCTGTCGCCGCTGATGCCGCCGCCGGGAATGCCGGAGGAAATTGTGGTCTCGAAGACGACCTTCCCGTATTCGTATGCAGTGAGTCTTTGCGTTGTCAGATTGACTTCAATTTTCTTTTGTTCGGGCGGAACGTCGGGACTGATGGGATCGAACATTTCAAGCGGGAGCATTCGCAGGTGCATGGCGCGCACGTAATACGGGACATTTGAATCCAACTCGTCGTAGATGCGATACCAATCCGGCGAGCCATCCGGGCCGGCCTGCGCCAATTGATCGACCCAGTGGACGGAGCTGTAATACAGTGGTGGAAGGAGTTCCTGCCAGCTTTTGGTGGTTTTGATGTAGCGATAGGCCTGCGTAAATGGAACAGTCACTTCGGCAAGAAGACGCGTGCCCTCAGGGATGGATTGGGGCTTTTGGTAAATGAACCTGACGCGTTGCAGGCGTCCGCGATGCAAATAACCTCCCCACACCCGATACCAGACTGGGTTATGCTTCGGTTCCTTCGCAATGACTTCTTCATAAACGTGGACAAGCTCATCGCGCACGACCATGCGAACGATGTCGCTGTCGTCGGTGGGTTCCCTGCGAACAGGCATTTCGGCGGTTGCGATGCGAACGAGGCTGCTATCGTCAAAATCCGCGAGGTTGGGAAGAAATGGGCCGGCCGCCATACCTCCCAGGGTGAGACCGCCAACTTTGAGGAAATCACGCCTTGAAAATCTGGATTTCATGGCGAGGATTGTACCCTAGAATCTTTAAGATTTAATGGCTTACCTTACGCACCCTCACCCTACCCCTCTCCCTTCGGGAGAGGGGACTCCCTTCCCTTTTCGGGGGAAGGGTTGGGGATGAGGGAGAGCCACTGTGTAACATCAGTAATGAGAGGCGGGAACAAAAAACCGCCCTTCGCGTGGCGGAGGGCGGTTTGTGTATTCAATTGTAATCAGGCTTGCACAGATTCGGGGATCATATCTTTGAGCAGGATTTCGAGGGCCATGGTGTGGCCGCAGCGCTGGTGAGTGATGAAGAATTCGCAATCGCAGGTAAACGTGCCGTTATCAAATGTGACTTGATGTTCGTTGTTATCGCCGTGGAAAGTAAGGTTGAATTTGTTGAAGCGGAAGCGCTTCCGGTCTTCTGCGTATCTTTTTGCTTTTTCGAGCTTGCCGATCAGTCCGTAGTCCATTTTTTAGTTCTCCTTTTCGGGAAGAAAATAAACAAAAAGACACGCGGGGATAACCGCGTGTCTCGTCTCACCAAATCATCGTCTTTTCCTCAAATAAGCGCATAGGACAGATCTACCTTATGTTGGCAGTATAGCCCCATTCAAAGTGCAAGTCAACACCCAAACGGGGGGTGTAATGAAATCGTATGGAACTTGTAGGGTTGGGGGATGCAAGGGACTATACGCATCTCGCGGGATAAAAAGCGGATTCCGTTAAATAACATCCACTACAACTGGGAAGATTTCTTTTTATTCCTGATTCCAGCTTTTGGCTTTATGGCAGTATTCAAGGCTTTTGTTGATTTCTTTACCGAGGGACTTTTCTTCTTCGCCGCTTTTTTACTTGAAGCAGAACCTTTACCCGTTGATGCTTTCTTTGGCATTTTAGAATTTTTCACTACCTGCTTTACAACTTTCTTCGTTGCCTTTTTCTGCTTTTCAGCGGGTTTCTTCGCCGCGGCCTTCGTGCTGACAGATTTCTTCCCAATTTCCTTTTTCGCCACAGCCTTCTTCACAGCAGACTTGCGCGGCTTCTTGACTTTTGGCGTTTCAACTTCCTCAATCACTTTCGCGCCGAACATTTCATTCCACTTTCCTTGCATAGACTCTACGCCAGCGCCATTCAATGCGTCATTTACCAATTCCCAATCACTTCCCTCCACGAATGTCCAATCCATGAACACGTGATGTTGGTATGCGCCGAGTTCGGCATACATGCCTTTGTCCCATAATTCAGCGCAGGGATGGATGTATTCCAAATGCGTGACGTAATCCTTGAAGATGACGTAACCTTCGCGCGGCAAAGCCAGCGCTTCGCCGAGGGGTTTTTGAATCAACTGTCCTATGTTTTTATCCAGCGCGGCGGCGGAGGTTTTGATCCAGCCGCGGGTATCGGCGAATTTGTTATGGTAGATGACCAGGCCACGTTCATCTGCAAAGCGATTTGAGTAAGCAAAGACATTTTCGTCTACGCGGTCGTTGGCGGTAAAAAAGTCGTAGAGCTGGAATGCGTCCACTTCGGCGAACAGGTATCGGCGGTGAAGGATCGGGAAAATTTTCCATTCGTGGCCGCGGATGAGTCCCTCATTCGGCATCTCGTCCCATTTTGGTTTGCGGAACTCCATCCCATATTTTTCGCGGAAGCCTTCAACCTGTCCGTGACCGATCATGGGCAGGCCGGGCAAAGTGGCGAGGACCGTACACACGCCGAAATATTTATCGCCGTCGCCGAACTGCTCGACGGCGGTCTTTTCATCGGGGTTGTTCATGAAGTTGACGTAACGCTTGAGGATCTGCGGATCGAATTCCAGCGTGTTCTTGATGGCGGCGCGATACTTCTCGTTGTCTTCGTCGCGCAACATGTGCATGAACGCCGAATTGTAAACACGGTGCATCCCCAGTGTGCGGACAAAATAGCCTTCAAGCATCCAGAACGCTTCAGCCAGAAGGAGCGTATCCGGCACCTCGACTGCGACGCGGTCAACCACTTCGCGCCAAAACTCATTTGGGAGCGCCGCGTCAAAATCGGACCTGGTCATGCCGTGCTCAGCCCGCGAGGGGATCGCGCCGCCCGCGCCGGGTTCGGGAAACCACAAGCGTTGGATGTGTTTCTTTGCAAGTGTCATAGCCGCGTCGAAGCGGATGACCGGGAAGTTGCGCGCCACGTGCAAAATGGTTTGGATCACCGCTTCGCGCACTTCGGCTTTGGAGTAATCGAGTTGCGCTGTGTCGTTCCACGGGAAGGATGTGCCGTCGTTGCCATGATAAATGCAGCGTGTTTCGTTTGAAGCGCGGTCAAAACGTTTGAACACCACCGAAGCATCCGAATGGTTGTAATAATGGTCTTCGAGAATGATGCCCGCGCGGCCGTCGTCCGAGAGGTCTTCGGAGTCGAAAGTGTAGGAAGGATACGGCGGATACGAAAGCGACAGGAACCAGTCGGGATGATCCATCACCCAATTTGAGTCAATGCCCATGTGGTTTGGAACCATGTCCGCGGAGAGACGCACGCCGCGTTGCCAGGCGCGCGTCCGCAAGTTGGAGAGCGCCTCCCAGCCGCCGAGATCGTCCGCGATGTCGTAGGAATACAGGGAATACGCGGAGGCGACGGCGTCACCATCTCCCATGCGCTGTTTGATTCGCTGGCTGGCGCGACTGCGCTCCCACAAGCCAATCAGCCACAGGCCTGTAAAGCCGCGCGAGGCGAGCAAATCCAATTCCGCGTCGGGGATTTGGTCGAGCGTCTTGATCCAACGTCCGTATTTGCGTGAAAGCTGTTCGAGCCAAACGTAGGAATTCTTTGCAATTAGCACGAGCCGCGGCATCCAATCGCGGTCGGGGCTGTAGCGTTCGTATTCGGGTTCACCGCCGTAGGTTGGCACTTCAGCGGAAAAATGAAAATGGCCCGGCCCCTGGTGTCGGATGACTTCTTCGCGGATGAAATCCATGCCGCGCAGGATGCGGTTGACGAACGCATCGCCCAGCACGTCCCCCCATTTATCGAGAATGAACTGCAATTGCCCTTCGAGCGAATAAGGCGAGGCCAGCGCGGGAGCGCGCAGAATGTCAATCAGACTCTCCGGCGACTTTCCCCCGGCATCCAGCGACGCGAATTGGAACAGGAAACTTTCAAGGCCGCTCACAAATTGAACGTAGGCATTTATTTGACGCAATGGGGCTTCGTCGAACAATTCAAGATACGGATGGATGGCGGGATTCAGGTTGGCATTGTTGACCAGCAAAAGTTCCTCGATGTAATGCTCGCGGAGTTTTTCATCCCTGACCGCGATGTATTCCGCGGCGGTGATTTCTCCGCGATAAACGGTCATCGGCGGAAATCGCTCGATAAAATTCACGAAGACTGAATCAAAGTCATTGCCCAGAATGGACAGGAGGTGCAGGGCCGCGTTCGTCAGGAGGCCATGATTGCGCGAGATATATTGATGAACCAGCACGCGCAAAGCCTCGTCAATTAAGAAAAGTGCATAAATATCGGAGGCAGGTATCGGGTCCGCGCGATGCGCTGATATTTGGGCCGCGAATGCCCGGGCGGAGGAATAATCCTCAAAGATCACGCGTCCGCCGGGGCGGAAGAAGTCCGCAGAAAAATTGTATTTGATCCGGGAGGTTTTGGAGGTGAGCATACGGCAATGATAACTCATGTTTGCTTTGATTTGAGTTATACTTTCGCAACATGCCTGCATTCGATCCTGCACTTGTGCGCTTCACCATCCTGCTTCTGCTGGCCGCGTTGTATTTGCCTGTCATCGTATATGCGATCCGCAATCGCGAGGGACAGGAATCCGCCGTATGGCTGGTGGTCTTTTATTCACTGCTTGGGTTGTCCCTGGGAGTAGGCGAGGCCTATTGGCATGAAGGGGTTATCGGGGATGCAGCATCACAGTTTCTTAATGACACTGAAATTTATGGCGCGTTCGCACTTGCGATCATGGCGATGTTCGTCATCCAAACCTTCCTGCGAAAATCATCATGGTGGGTCTGGTTTGGTTTTGCGTCGTTGTGGGCGCTTGTGCTGACGCTGTTTTTGTCGAACGCATTCAACCTGCCGGACCCGGTGTGGACAAACGGCACGTTACTCCTGCCGCGCGCGCGGCTTGCGCCGGGCTGGGCCGTGCTAGGCTGGCTGATATTAATCATCAGCGCCATTATCACCGTTGCCAATGCCGCGCGGCACGCGCGCCAGCCGCTTTATCGCAACCGCTTGAATTATTGGACTCCCACATTCCTGTTGATGCTTGCCAACGACATCATGCTTTTCGCAGGCGTGGAAATTGCCGGCAATCCCCTGCGATTGGGCATTGCGCTCCTCATGGCATACATCGTTTGCACGCACGATATGCCGGACATGCGCCAAATCCTGCGACGCGCAGTGGTGTATGTCATTACCACGATACTGATCGTCGGCCTGTACGCGGCGGGGTTCACGGCATTGGAATCGGCGTTTGGCTCACAGCAAAATTTCAACCCCCTGGTTCTCGGAGCGATCGTTTCGCTAATTCTGGCGCTGATCTTTACCCCGCTGGTAAGCGGCGTCCGCCGTCTTGTGGGCGTGTGGATGAAGGTGGATCAATACAATCCCAGCCGCACACTTCATGAATACAGCCAGAGCGTCAGCAACATTCTGGACATGGATCGCCTGGCAAGTGTGGCGGTGGGCATCACGCTTGAGATCATGCAAATCGAACGCGGCTTTCTCTTCCTTGTGGACTCGGACCGGGAGGCAAGCGGGCAAAAAAAATATCGCCTGCGTTCGGCGCGCAGTCCTGAAGAAAGACAAATGATCGCGATTGAGCTGGATGACGACAGCCCGATCGTTTCCTATTTCATCCGCGAACAGCGCCCGCTTCTTCAATATGACCTGGACCTGCTTCCGATATATCGGTCTGCTTCGCCTGTTGAGCGCGACTGGTTCGACAACCTGCAATCCGAAGTGTACGTGCCGATCTTCGCCAAACGCCAGTGGATCGGCCTGCTCGCCTTCGGCTCGAAGCTCAGCGGCAACCGCTACACAGACGAAGACCTCGTCACCTTGAGCGCGCTCGCCAACCAGACCGCGGTCGCATTGGAAAATGCGCGTTTGGTGGATAACCTGATGCGCCTCAACACCGAACTGCGGACGGCGCGCCGCGCGCTCGAAAAGAACAACCGCGACCTGGAACGCATCGACCAGGCCAAGTCCGATTTCATCAGCATCGCTTCGCACGAACTACGCACCCCGCTGACGGTCATCAAAGGCTACACCGAGATGATCCTTGAAGACTCGAACCTCGACCCAAATTTGAAAATGGTGATGAAGGGCATCCACGACGGGACGAACCGCCTGCACGAAGTGATGGATTCGATGTTCGACATCGCGCAGATCGACGCGCGCTCACTCATGCCGCATCTTCAATCCGTGGATTTGAGCGTGTTGATCCTCGAAGTGTGCAATTCGCTGGAAAAAATGATCAAGGAACGACGGCAATTACTGACCATCGAACTCCCCATGCTCCCGCTCGTCAAATCCGACCCGAACCTCCTGCGAAAACTCTTTCACCACTTAACGAATAATGCCATCAAGTTCACCCCAAACAATGGCAGGATCAGGATTTCAGGGCGTTCCATCCCGCCGGTCATTGACCTGCCGGAGGGCGCAGTGGAAATCATTGTCAGCGATACGGGCGTGGGTGTGGATCCCAACTTTCGCGAGATCATCTTTACCAAGTTCTACCAGCCCGGCGATCTGGGCAAACATTCCACAAGCAAAATGCGCTTCAAAGGCAGTGGCGCAGGCCTGGGACTGGCGTTATCCAAAGGCATTGTGGAAGCGCACGGCGGACGCATCTGGGTGGAAAGTCCCGGCTACGACGAAATCCATTTTCCGGGGAGTGAATTTCACGTGCTGTTACCGTTGACCAAACCGGCGGAGGACGAGTCAATCAAGGTCAGTGAGCCCGTGAAATCACAGATCTGAAGGCTGTCTCCCAAAATGCACCCTTGTCAATTTCACGCGTTACTTGCCGCGCGCTTTATCAAATTAATGACGGTTACAGCAAGGCCAGCCAGTCCATAAAATAGCGCCAGGAAAAACAGGATAAATTTGATCGAGGCACAGAATGCGGCAACTTCGGGGAAGGACGAGTCGACATCTCCAAGCAGAACGCGCCAAAGCGCGTAATTTTCCACCATATCGAACAAAGCGGCTCCAAACGCCCCCCAGCCTGCCACCGCGCCGAGGGACTTTATCCAACCCGAAAATTTCCCCATGGCCAACAATGTGCCAAAGGCTAATGCAAACGCGTAAGTTGGCATGAAGAGATAATCGAGGCCAAGGCTGAATGCCGCAGAGAGACGCGCATTCGCATCCCATGAATCAACCATGCGTTTTGACGATTCCGGTGATTCCAGAAGAGGCAGAGCTTCCCTGGCCTTTGGACAAAACAACCGCAAGTCAATCATGACTTTCGATACCCGCGGTGAGGCGGCCAACTCGAACGAGACAATACCGCACGGCGCGGCGGGAGTCTGAAGAGATTTGTCCGCTATACCCAAAGCGGCGAGCAGGATAGCGGTCAAGGTGAGAAGCGTGCAGAAGAGAGGCTTGCGTAAGCTTAACGGGAGAAAGTCCAGGGGGTGAATCATTTTTGTCTCCGTAGAATCGTGTAGCGTGTTCCGTTTTCCGTGTCTACCTGTCTACTTGTTTACTTGATCTCTTTTCTGAACACACGATGATTCTTGTATTCCACGCCGTTGAGATTCTTCAGGTCCGCGCGCATCTGGCGGGTGGTTTCGGCGACCTGGGTCATTTCAACGTGTGCGAATTGATTGAAGCCTAAAACGGTTTTTCCCATTTCATAATAAAGCAGGGCGTTGCCTCCCTTGCCCTGATGTTCGGGAAGGATGCCCATGCCATTGCCTGAAACGGTTTTGGTGCGCTTCATCTCAAGCAGAATGTCGAAAAGGCCAAATGGGAAGAGGCGTCCCTTCGCGCGTTGAAGCGCGGCAGAGACGTCGGGAAATGCGAACAGGAATCCGACGATCTTGTCCTTGTACATGATCACTTTGATGAGGCGCGCATCCGCGACCAGAAAGACATTATCCACCGCGTATTTGATGTCGCCTTCCGAGAAGGGATAGTATTCCCAGTTATGGATGAAAGCCTCGTTGTAGGCATAGCCAATGCGCGGCGCCCACTGGACCAGCTCGCGTTTGCTCTTGAACTTTTTCACCCACAAATCGCCGCGCTCGATGACGCGTTGTGCGATGCGTTCAACGCGTTCGGGAATTTTGAACGAATCAGCAGGCAGGTAACAGGAGACGAAGTCCACTTCCTTTTCAAAGCCAAGCGCTTCGATGAGCCTGGGATAATAATCATAGTTATAGTTCATCATCGTCATCATCTGGCGATGCTCAAAACCTTCGATAAGGATGCCGTAGCCATCGAAAGGCGAGAGTCCCTTTGGGCCGATCAATGTATCCATGCCGCGTTCCTTTGCCCAGGCGATGACCGCATCGAATAATGCCTTGGCTGCTTCCAGGTCATTGATCGTGTCGAAAGCATAGAAATGGGCCTTTTTGGTTTTGTGATAATCGTTGAAACGCTTGTTGTTCGCGGCGCAGATGCGGCCAACCACTTTCCCATCGCGTACCGCCAGGAAGAAATCCGCTTCGGAATGCTCGAAAAATGGATGCTTCTTTCGGTTGAGCGGAAGATATGCATCCACATAAAGCGGCGGCACCCATTGCGGACAGTCCTTATAAAGATCGTACTGAAACTCAACGAATCGCCTGACCTGTGATTTATTCCCCATATCTACTTTCTCAATGGTGAGCATGGGATAACTCCTGCAAGGGGATTGGAAAGTCTTGCATCCGTAGTATATAACACTCTCAATCATATTAAGACGTGATAAAAGTCCCTGCTTCAAACTGACATTGGATCAGCCCCCATCAACCTTGAGCGCCCGCAAAAACATGATAGACGCTAAACGCGCCGGGTAGTACAATAAACACCTATCCCTTCATAAAAAGGATTTCCCATGCCTTCGTTTAATGACAAGTTTAATGACAATTTGAAGAAGTATGCTGACCTGGTAATCAAGGTTGGATTAAACCTGCGCGCCGGACAAAGATTGATCATCAACAACGCCTCCACCCGCGGCGTTCCTTTGCACACAGCGCCATTCGTCCATGAAGTAGCCCGCGCGGCCTACGAGGCAGGCGCACGTTTCGTGGACGTGATCTGGAATGACGAAGAACTCCTGCGACTGCGCGCCCAATTGGCCCCGCGCGATTCGGCGAAGGAATATTCCACCTGGCACATCAATGGCCTGATGAATAATGTTGAAAACGGCGGTGCAATGTTGAGCATCCGCTCGAACGATCCGAATTTGTTCAGCGGCCTCGATGCCGACTTCATCGGCGCGATGCAACAAACCCACCTTGAGCAATTCAGCCCGGTCACCGAAGCGGTCACCATAAACAAATTGAACTGGCTGGTCATCGCCGCATCCAGCCCCAAATGGGCGGCAAAACTTTTCCCCGCTCTCTCACAGGAGGAGGCAGAGGCGAAACTCTGGGAGGCGATTTTCCAAATCACGCGCGTCGATCAGCCCGACCCGATCGCGGCATGGGAAACTCACATCAGGAACCTGCACGCGCGTTCCAAATATTTGACCGGCAAACAGTATAAAGCGCTCAAATACACCGCTCCCGGCACGGACCTGACAGTTGGCCTGCCGGACGGACACAAATGGATCAGCGCCCGCGAGATGGCCCAAAACGGAATCGAGTTCACGGCCAACATGCCGACGGAGGAAGTCTTCACCATGCCGCACCGCGAACAGGCAGACGGCGTCGTCACCGCGGCCATGCCCCTCGTTTACAGCGGCATTCTGATCGAAGATTTCAGCCTGACATTTGAAAAAGGCCGCGTTGTAAAAGTCAGCGCGAAGAAGGGCGAGTCCACGCTCAAGAATATGGTCGAAGCCGATGAAGGCGCGTCCCGCCTCGGTGAGGTGGCGCTCGTGCCATACAGCTCCCCCATCTCCCAACGCGGACATCTCTTCTACGATCCGCTCATTGACGAAAATGCCGCAAGTCACCTGGCCGTCGGACGCGCCTACCGCACGAACATGGCCGGCGGCGATGAGTTGACTGAAGCCGAATTCATGGCACGCGGCGGCAACGTCAGCATCAACCACGTGGACTTCATGATCGGCTCCAACAAAATGGATATTGACGGTGTGAAGCAGGATGGCTCGACGGAACCCGTCATGCGCCAGGGTGAGTGGGCGATTCAGCTTAATACCTGACAAGTGAACTCCTTGTTTTTTGCCTGCACTGAGCCGCAGGCACACGTGTGCAAGAATTTTTGAACCGCCAAGCACGCAAAGGCCGCTAAGAAAAACCTTTAAAATCTCCGCGCTCTCACCTGCGCTTGCGTGCGATGCAAGTGTAGCAGACTTCGCGGTAAACTTTTTCGGCTCGTCCAAGTTAGGGCAGTGAATAAAAAGGAAACGGAAACAGGCAAAGGCCCCGCGCGAAGCGAGGCCTTTTTGCATCCAGCCCAAACTTGTGCGATAATTGCGCCACCCCCACAAGGAGGAAGACATGGCAACCAAACCGAAACCCAATCCCGATGAGATCCTCATGGCGGAATTCGAATATATTGCCAACACCGCGTTTCAGGCAAACGAAGACCGGTCACGCGTGGCTTCGTTTTATTTTGTGTCTGTCGGTTCGCTCGTTGCGGCCATTCTGGGAACCCAATTCGCCAGGGACGAACTGAGGAGCGTCGCATTGCCATTTGGCTTGTTGTTTCTTATGCTCACCCTTCTTGGCGCATTGACCAGCGCACAGCTTGCCCGCCTGCGCGTCGCATGGCACGAATCCGCAGAGGCGATGAACACCATCAAGGATTTCTACATCAAACACAACAAGGAAATCGAACCGGCCTTCAAGTGGAGGAGAACCTCCATCCCCAAAGCGGACAAGTTCATGAGCATCGCCAATTTGATGGCGCTCGAAGTGGCCCTGCTGGCCGCCCTGACAACTGCCGCGGCAGTCTACTTCCTTCTCCTCGCATTGGGTGATGTTGCATGGTGGAACTGGCTCGTGGTGGGGCTGTCCCTCTTGATCGGCTGGCTCCTCCAATGGCTCTGGTATAAATCCCTGCTCAGAGGAAATCGTGAATAATCAAAAACAAACCATCAGTTTGATCCTGCGAATGCTTGGCGGAGGTATTCTCGCCGCATTGTTAATTTCAACCGGCGTTGCATTGTATGGATGGCTGAAAAGCTGGCAGACCGCCACCCAATTCAGCAATGGGATGTTCATCTCCGGCTCGATCGTGATCATCCTGGGAGTATTAGCTGTTGCAGGCGGATTCACCTCGCGCGGCAATTTTGGGATCACCTACAGCCAAAGCGCTGGTGACGCGTCCACACCTGAGCGCACCAGGCAAATGATCGTTGACCTTTTACGCGGCTACAACGCGCTCGCGGTATCTGCCATTACCGGGTCAGCGTTGATCGGTCTCTCCATTCTTATCTACAACATTTTTGGATAATCTCATGCCTCGAAACTACGAAAACCAATCCCCCACGGCATTTCAGCGACTCCCCGAATACAAACGCGGCGATGACTGGATCCGTGCCTTCCTTTGCACAGCCCAGGTGGGACACATCGCCACATCCTGCGACGGACAGCCGTTCCTAACCCCAAGCATATTCTGGTACGACGAAGCGAATCACCAGATCATCTTTCACTCGAATATCGCGGGGAGAGTCCGCTCGAATATCGAGGCCAATCCAAAGGTCTGTTTGGAAGCGAGCGAGTTGGGGAAATTGCTCCCATCGAATGCCGCGCTGGAATTCTCATTGCAATATCGCAGTGCGATGGTTTTCGGCACCGCGCGACTCGTCACAGATCCGGATGAAGCTCGCCGCGTGCTTTATGGCCTGATATCCAAATACTTCCCGAAGATGACCGCAGGCAAAGAATACCGCGAAATCACGGACAAGGAACTGCGCGCCACATCGGTCTATGCCATCGCCATCGAATCATGGAGTGGGAAAGAAAACTGGAAAGACCGCGCCCACCAATCCGATGAATGGCCTGCGCTGGATGAGAAGTGGTTTGAGTAACACCATGTCGTTGCGACGAAGCAATCTCCCCGCGATGGTGAAGATTGCAGGCAGGCCGTGGAAGGTGTGTCGAAGGCCTATCAGTTAATCAACTGATGGCTCGTTTTCATGGGGGATATTCCAAAAGCATATTGACTGGTGATTACCCACATCTTTTACGCCCGCCAATTTCAGAGAAAAAAAGCAAAACCTCAGCCGCGGATTTCACGAATTTTCGCGAATTGGTTTTAAAAATCCGTGTGAATTAGCGAAATTCGCGGCAGAATGCTCTGTCTGGCTTTGAGGCTTTGAATGTCGGATACGGACTTGTGGGTAATCACCAGATATTGACTCTTGCTATTCAGATGATTAGAATAAACTTTGTATCATTCTTGTCACCCGTCAACTGTTTTAGACAACCTCTTTAGTGGTAGTTATTTGTGAAAGGCGGTGGTGATGGGCAAAATATGGTTGATGTTACGAAGAGAAACGGCCGCGCATTTGCCCGTGCTGTGGCCGAATCGTATGTCAATTTTGCCAGGAGAGAATGATAATGGTTAAATCAATATTGGTTGGACGAAGCAGGGTGCCATATCGTGCGCCTCTGCTTCGTTTGTTTTCAGTCCTGCTGATCGTTTCTTTATTGGTACTGCCGGCAGGAGCCTTAGCCGCATCAGGCGATGCGCCAGCCAACGCACCGCTAGCCAGCAAGGTGATCTTCTTTTCGTCCGATGGAATGCGCCCCGATCTGGTGGATAAATACGTCAAAGAGGGTGCAATGCCCACCTACGCCGACCTGATCAAAAAAGGCGTTCAGGGCGAGAACGGCATGTTACAGGGATTCCCGCCCAACACCGGCGTTGGATGGTACACGCTGGCAACAGGCACATGGCCGGGCGAACATGGCTCAACCAACAACACCTACCATCGCACCGGCGAAGGCAGCTTCAACAACCGCACGAGTTTTGCGGCTTTGGGAACGCTCCAGGCCGACACATTGGCCGCAGCGTCGGAACGCGCGGGAAAGAAAGTGGCGCAGATCAATTGGGTGGGCGGAGCCAACGCAGGCATTGCCGGGCCAACTGTTGACTTTGTCAACTTCTTCTCCACTCGCGGCGTGCTGGCGGCTCCACTCAATACGACCGAGCAGGCTGGCGCGGCGGCCTTTGGCATTTCCTATCAGGTAGCCGCGTTTGCCCCGGCCAGCGGCTGGATAAACGTTCCCGCAAGCGACCCGGCTGCGCCTCCACAACAAACTGCGCTCACCGTTGCCACAACGTTCGCATCGCAGAATCCCACGCGTGTTTACGATCTTTATATTTACGACAGCGTCGTGGATGGCACGGCAGTCTATGACCATGCCCTGCTTGTCCGCAGTGCCGCGGCAAAGGATGGAAGCCAGGCATCGTTGGACCTGGCAGTGGGCGACTTCAAAGAGATCAAGCTTACGGGGGCAGACGGCCTGATTGGCGCACGCGCAGGGAAGACCGCCGGTTTCTACGTCAAACTCATTACGATGGCATCCGATCTGTCATCCTTCAAACTGTACTTCACTTCAGTGGAACGCGTCATTGCCACCTGCGGAACAGCGGCCTGTGCCGCCCTGCCCGGCGGCGGCCTGGAAAACTACCTCGCAGACAATATGCCCACCTTCATCTCCGCGGACTTTGCGCCTCTCGAAGCGCGCATCATTGATGAAGCGACTTACGTTCAACAGGGACGCGATCTCGAAAAAACCTTCTCAGACGCGGTGTTGAACTTCATCCTGGGAACGCTTCAGCCGGATACCGACATCGCTTTTGTCGGCTACCCGGTAACGGATGAGTTCTCGCATCAGTTCATGGCGCTGGTCACCCCAACGGATATGGATGGCGATCCAAATCCATACTTCGATGATCTCGAAGGCAACGGCACGCCGGATGGACTCATCAGTGTGCGTGAAGGATATATCCGCAGTGCCTACGAGGAAGCCGATGCCTTCCTGGCGCTCACACGCACCTACATGCCGGATGCAACCGTCTTTGCCGCGTCCGATCATGGGTTTGCCCCACAGTGGTATGCCGTCAATGCAGGAAAGGTGTTGTTCGATGCGGGTTTGCAGGCCCCTGAACAAACCAGCAATTGCCGCGCGGCCGCCACCACCAACCAGGCCAAGGCGTGTTGGGCAGGCGGCACCGTCCAGGTTTATATCAACCTGGCAGGGCGCGATCCGGGCGGTGTTGTGCCCGCCGCGGACTATGAAACTGTTCGCAGCCAGATCATCAGCGCCTTCACGAACCTAACCGACCCGGCCAACCCCGGCGCTCAGATCGTGGACCGGATCATGCTGAAAGAGGAACTACGCAACGTGGACGGCAGTGATTCCCTGCACCCGAGCCGCAGTGGTGACGTTATCATCGTGCTGAGGCCGCCCTATCAGTTCGACGCGGCCACGCCCGGACAGGCTGTTGCTTTCTCGCAGTTCTTCGGCCAGCACGGCTACCTGCCCGATCTTGTTGACCTGGAACACAACGTCAATATGCACGCGACGTTTATCGCCTCCGGCCCGGGAATTGGCAAAGAAGACCACATCGAAGGGGTGCGCGCGATCGATCTTGCGCCAACCATCGCCTTCCTCATGAACATCCCAGGCCCGCAAAACGCGCGTGGTCGGATCATGTACGAAGTTGTAGAAAAGTCTGGCCGCTACAAGGAAATCACGATCCTGGATATTAGCGACTATCACGGCCAGCTCGTGCCGCTCTCCGAAACTGCCGATAACGTCACCGGCACCGGGGCCAGCAACCCGTCCTTTACGATTGGCGGATCAGCCTTCCTGAAGACGTGGTTCGACGTTTACCGCGCGGAGGCTGAGAATGGTTCGGTCACGGTTGCCGCGGGCGATTCGGTCGGCGCGACGCCTCCGATTTCCTCCTTCTTCGGCGACACGCCCACCATCGAAATCATGAACGTGATGGGCTTCGATCTCGATGGATTGGGCAATCACAACTTCGACAAAGGCCAAAACTATTTACGTACCACGTTGATCCCGCTTGCGGAGTTCCCATACGTATCGTCCAATGTGGTCAACAACAAAGGCAGGACCCCGGCTGAGTGGAAGCCATCCGTCGTCTTCGATACATTTGACGGAGGCAAGGTGGGCTTCGTCGGGTTTACAAATGAGGACGCGCCATCCCTGGTATTCCCCGGTTCGTTCGACCCGTTCCATGTGGACCCGAGGCTTGCCCGCGTTCAAGCAGAAGTGGATCGCCTCCGAAGAAAGGGCGTCAAGACCATCATCGTCATCGGACACGATGGCGCAACCGCCGGGACGCTCACCAACCCCACCGGCCCGTTGATCAGCCTGGCCGATTCTCTCACAGGGGCGGATGCTGTCATTGGGGACCACACCGATTTCCAGGTCCTGACAACGAGACCGAATGGCATATTGGTGGTTGAAAATCGAAGCAAGGGAATCCGCTTTACACGCGTCCGTCTCGTTCTGGATACAAAAGCCAAGGCCATTGTCTACAAGACCGCTGATTTCCACAAACCGTGGAATATTGGCACGGCGGCTGATCCCGACATTCAGGCCCGCATTGACGATTTGAACTCCCAGCTTGCACCGATCCTGGGTACAGTGATCGGCGACTCGACCGTCTTCATTCCACGCGCCGATGCCTGCGGCAATTCAGCGGGCCGCACGTGCGAATCCAAGGTTGGGAATGTCGCCGCCGATTCCATGCGCGTGACCTACGGCGTGGATTTCGCAATCACCAACTCTGGCGGATTGCGCGCCGATCTCACCTGTCCAACGACGGATAACCCAAGCGACTTCTGCCCGGCTTACACGCCTCCACCCTACCCGATCTCGCGCGGCCAGGTTTTGGGTGTTCTGCCGTTTGGCAACGTAGTCGTCACGCTGGCGGTCAATGGCGCTGAATTGAAGACCATGCTGGAGAACGGCGTTTCCAGTATGCCATCTGTCAACGGACGCTTCCCACAGGTCTCCGGCTTGTGCTTCACCTACAATATTTCTGCGCCAGTTGGGAGCCGTGTCACGGGCGCAGTGCGCCAGGCCGCGGACGGAAGCTGCACGGGTCCCGCCGTTGACCTGACCGCCGGTTCCACTTACACGATTGCAGAGAACGATTTCATGGTGAGCGGCGGCGACGGCTATCCCAACTTCCTCAGCCGCGCCACCACGCGCGACATCATGGATCAGGTACTGGCGGATTACATCACATCCCATACGCCGATCAGCCCGTCCATTCAAGGGCGCATCGTCTGTACGACAGGCGGTTCGCCTGCCTGCCCGGTGGTGACACCGTAGTTGCCGAATTCCATTTTGCATCCAATCATGTTGCGAGCCAGAGGCGACTCTGGCCTGCAATCTAAAAGAGCGTTTTGAATTCGGCTGGTGATAAACAGCAAGGAGATAATCATGAAATTTACTTCAAAAATTTTTTCTGCGTTCACACTGCTGATCCTTATTTTCAGTGTTGCTCCCGTTTCAACGGTGAGCGCGGCCGCCAACCTTGGCGCGGAGACTTTCACCAATACCACCGCACCGGACTGGACGCTTTTGGGCACCGCCGTATTAACCGCCAACACCATTGATGGCCCCGGAACCGGCTGGTTACGCTTAACCGATGCGGCCACTAACCAGGCCGGCTCGGCAATCAGCAACACTGCATTTCCAAGTACGAATGGCGCAGAAATCAACTTCGAGTATGCCACTTATGGCGGCAACGGCGCGGATGGATTCACATTCTATTTAATTGACGGCGCCACCGCCTCTCCCTCTGTGGGCGCGGTTGGAGGTTCTCTCGGCTATTCATGGAGAACGCCGGCCCCCGCGGCCCCCGGCGTGACCAATGGCTATGTTGGCATTGGCTTTGATGAATTTGGCAATTTTTCCAGTGCGGGATATGGCAATTGTGTTTCACCATCCTGCCCCGGTCGAAGCCCGGATACCATCGCCCTGCGCGGCGCCGGGAACCTGAACACCGGCTTTCAATATCTTACACAAGCCAGCGCCGCGATTGCAACGACAGACCGCGCGGGAAAACATACGGTTCGCATCACCATCACACCGGGTCAACTGATCACAGTGGAAATGAGTACGGGAAGCGGCTTTACGACTTACGTCAACCAATTTGATATTTCCAGCCAGACCCTTCCTCCCACCCTCAAAATGGGATTTTCTGCAAGCACGGGAAGCAGTACCAACATTCACGAAATTCGCAACCTGCTAGTGACCGGCGCCGCGCCCGCTACAACAGCACTCGCCTCCTCGCTCAATCCATCCAATAGTGGAAATTCGGTCACATTCACAGCAACCGTTACCGGGACCGGAACACCCACCGGCACAGTATCCTTCTACGATAACGGGACCTTGCTCGGCACCGGGACGCTGGACGGCAGTGGAGTCGCAACATTTACCACCTCATCGCTAACGGTTGGCGCACATCCCATTACTGCCGTCTATGGAGGGGACAGCACATTTGGCAGTTCAACATCAAACACGGTGAATCAGGTTGTCAATTCAACCACCGCCTTGATAATCACAGCCTCCGGCGCGGCCACGGTGAAACCCGGCGACCAGTACGTTTACACCTTCAACTACACTACCAGCGCCGCCGCCAATGGCGCACAAGTCGCTTTCACCCTGCCCTCCCACACCACCTACGTTTCCGACTCCGGCAGTTTCTGCGGATCGGCCGGCGGAGTAGTGACCTGCAGCCTGGGTTTGATTTCAGCAAACGGCTCGTTCACCGTCACCACCCTGGTGGACAAACTCAAAAAGATCGGCTCCAATCACGTTCTCGACAGCACAGCCTACAACATCAGTGCTACCGGTGTTTCCGCTGTGAACGGCACGGCAACCGTGGCGGCTCTCGTCGTAACACCCTTTGCCGATGTGGACACAGGATACTGGGCAGTGGATCACATCCAGGCCATTTGGGCGGCTGGGATCACAAGCGGCTGCATCGCATCCCCTTTGACCTACTGTCCCGAAGCCAACATCACCCGCGGAGAGATGTCCGTCTATATTGAACGCGGCATTCACGGCAGTTCGTACAACCCTGGCACCCCGGCCCTTACCTTCACAGATACGTCCACTCACTTCGCCCGATATTGGATCGAAGCCTTGAGATCCGACGGCATCACCAGCGGCTGTACCACTACCACCTACTGCCCCGGCTCGGCCATCACGCGTGCCGAGATGGCCGTCTTCCTTCTGCGCGGGAAATTTGGCGCGAGTCATGTTCCTCCCACGGCAACTGGATCGGTCTGGTCGGATGTTTCCCCCTCGCACTGGGCGGCTGGCTGGGCTGAAGAACTTGGCACAAGCGGTATCTCCAGCGGTTGTGGCGGAGGCATGTACTGCCCGGAAAACCCCGTCACTCGCGCGCAAATGGCGGTTTTGATGCAACGTACCTTCAACCTCACCCTGCCAACCCCATAACGAATAGTATTTCACAAAGGATTGGCCTTTTCGGCTTCTGGGCCGGGACAAGGCGAAAAGGCCAATCTTCATAACAGCAACTTTGCAGGTGCGCGGGCGTATAATTTCCCTGGAGGTACCCATGCCCGAACAAAAATTTAGAACCGAAGAATTCCGCGTCAACGGCGAGGAACTACTTGCAAAGATCAAGCAACTTTTGCACGAAGGCAACATCCGCCGCATCATTATCAAAGACAAGGATGGGAAAACGATCATGGAAATCCCGCTCACGATTGGGGTAGTGGGTGTTTTGCTTGCGCCCACACTGGCGGCCCTCGGCGCGGTCGCCGCACTGCTCACCGAGGCAACTGTGCTCGTGGAAAAAGCAGAGTAAAAACTCGACTTTTGCACCTTAAAAACCAATACACCAGACAGTCCATTTTAACTTGAAAAGGCTCTCAATTCGCAGGACTGGGACAATACCTAACCTGCCCGCATTCTTTAGAAAAGCGGAACAACAACTGCTTGAGAATTG
>JACRLC010000040.1:0-697 GCA_016235425.1 Chloroflexota bacterium
TCCACGCTCCCAATGAAGGGAGCGACACCGGTAAAACTGCCGCTTTTAAGACCTTCATCCAGTTTCAATCCACGCTCCCAATGAAGGGAGCGACGCGAATCGCGGCGGCTTTTTTATCGAAAATATTCCTGTTTCAATCCACGCTCCCAATGAAGGGAGCGACGCCCCGTTTTTTTCTCTGACATCGCAAAAAATAGTTTCAATCCACGCTCCCAATGAAGGGAGCGACGTTTCCGAGTCCCGCAAGTCTGTCCACCCTTGTGGGTTTCAATCCACGCTCCCAATGAAGGGAGCGACCTTTCTTCCAGAAAGTTCAATGGTCTCTGAGGCGTTTCAATCCACGCTCCCAATGAAGGGAGCGACGCGTGAGATTGCTGGAAAGCCTGCCTGATACGTGGTTTCAATCCACGCTCCCAATGAAGGGAGCGACCCGCTGCAACCTTTGTTAGTTGCGTTCTTAATCTTTGTTTCAATCCACGCTCCCAATGAAGGGGGCGACTTGATGGCGCAGCAACACGTACGATGTGGGCGAATGTTTCAATCCACGCTCCCAATGAAGGGAGCGACAATAAAAGCAAGGGTACAAAATATATAGATTATAGTTTCAATCCACGCTCCCAATGAAGGGAGCGACCCACTGGCGTTCGAGCAAGGGTTTGAGAATCTGCGTTTCAATCCACGCTCCCAATGAAGGGAG
>JACRLC010000040.1:751-59763 GCA_016235425.1 Chloroflexota bacterium
CGTCATCCAAGACTTAGTTTCAATCCACGCTCCCAATGAAGGGAGCGACAGGAAAGTTGGAGAGCCAAGTGTAAGCATAAGGTTTCAATCCCCGCTCCCAATGAAGGGAGCGACTTGCGGCAACATTGATATTGTCACGCAAACACTAGTTTCAATCCACGCTCCCAATGAAGGGAGCGACAGGTGCAAGCTTTGTTCAGCAGCAATTTCTTCGGGTTTCAATCCACGCTCCCAATGAAGGGAGCGACGATACGATCAAAATACAAGCTCGGCACATGGTTGAGGTTTCAATCCACGCTCCCAATGAAGTGAGCGACACCGCTAACGCAAGCCGTTGGCAAGCCCCTTTGTGTTTCAATCCACGCTCCCAATGAAGGGAGCGACGTAGCAGCAGCAGCAATCTTGAAAGGAGCAAGCATGTTTCAATCCACGCTCCCAATGAAGGGAGCGACAGAGGCGATGGAGATCGCGGTGCTGGCAAACAGGCGTTTCAATCCACGCTCCCAATGAAGGGAGCGACAGGCGATGGAGATCGCGGTCCTGGCAAACAGGCGTTTCAATCCACGCTCCCAATGAAGGGAGCGACAGTTCGCCGTTTTGCAAACAGGCGTTTCAATCCACGCTCCCAATGAAGGGAGCGACAGTTCGCCGTTTTGCGTGGAACCAATCGGAAGGTGTTTCAATCCACGCTCCCAATGAAGGGAGCGACACGCTGGAACGTCTCACCGCAGACGCAACACTCGTTTCAATCCACGCTCCCAATGAAGGGAGCGACAAATACATTTCAGACGCCCAACCTTCTGACGGACGTTTCAATCCACGCTCCCAATGAAGGGAGCGACCAGAGGCGATGGAGATCGCGGTCCTGGCAAACAGGCGTTTCAATCCACGCTCCCAATGAAGGGAGCGACGCGAAGTTGGAAATACGTCGAAGGCATCTTGAAGTTTCAATCCACGCTCCCAATGAAGGGAGCGACGTGGCTCGCACTCGCAGTCATCTCCGTCATTTATTGGTTTCAATCCACGCTCCCAATGAAGGGAGCGACAACGAATTGTATGATCTTGCGCCAGAAGGCAGAGTTTCAATCCACGCTCCCAATGAAGGGAGCGACGATCTCTTTTGCCGCTTTCGTGATCAACATCAGCGTTTCAATCCGCGCCCCCAATGAAGGGAGCGACTGGCGGCGAATGCAACCGAGCAAGCCGTGGGACTGTTTCAATCCACGCTCCCAATGAAGTGAGCGACTTTTCGGATGACGACCAGATAGCATGTTTCGGTTTCAATCCACGCTCCCAATGAAGGGAGCGACCCGCCTTGCGTCTGCATTCCCCCGTCCCCAGACCGGTTTCAATCCACGCTCCCAATGAAGGGAGCGACTGCAACATCTGGCAAAAAATAAATATACCCGCCAGATATAGGCATATCACATCAATTATCAATTCGTAATCCTGCAAAAAATGTCTTTTGATTGAAGTATTTGGTTGTTAAGGTTCAAGTTTGCCTGCGAACCCGAGCGTGAAAGGATGTGCGCTTTTGGTTCGCAGCGGCGCTTCGACTGCGGGTCTCGATACGAGCGAGGCAAGCACTCGCTCTACTCAACCCTCCGCTCGGCGCGACATCAGGTGATAATCGTCCCCTCCAGATCAATGCTGGGTTTTGCGCCGATGTGTTCGACGCGGCTCTTCCAGTTATCACCCAGGTAGTAGAAGCGGAGGCTGTCCACCTCGGGATCAATGATCTTATTCAATGCATCTTGCAGTTGCTTCAATTGCGCGGGGTCAATGAGACACTCAAAGACGGAGTTCTGCACGCGCTGACCGTAGTCCTTGCATTTTTTGGAGACCCTTCGCAGGCGCGATTTGCCTGCTTCGGTTTCGGTGCTTACGTCATAGGTAATTAAGACCATCATATGAAAATGCCTCTTGCATATGTGTTGGTTTCGATACGCCCCGACGAACATGGGGCTACTCAACCAACGGTGTCCTCTTAATTCCAGAAGAAAGGCGGATACGCGTCCAGGTCGCCGCGCAGGTGACGCGCTAACAGCATGGCTTGAACGTGCGGGATCAACCCAAAGGGAATCTTTTCTTTCAAATACGGGTGAATCAATTCCTCCTTCTTCCTTTCCTGCCAGGCAGTCAGGACGGCTTTGCGCGTCTCATCGTCCATCAAAATTCCGCCGCTCTCTTTTTGCGTGAAGCCTTTGCCCGAAATCTGTTTGCGGTTCACCAGCGACAATGCCAAACGATCCACGAGCACGGGACGCAGTTCCTCCATCAGGTCGAGCGCGAGCGACGGGCGGCCAGGCCTGTCCCGATGGAGAAAGCCGACAAACGGATCCAGGCCAACGGTCTCAAGAGCCGAAGCGGTTTCATTCGTCAGCAAAGTGTAAAGGAACGAGAGCAGGCTGTTCATGTTGTCCAAAGGCGGGCGGCGGGAGCGTTCCTTGAAGAAAAAATCGTCGCGCTGTTGCAGGATCAAATGGTCGAACACGCCAAAGTAAATCTTTGCCGCGCTTCCCTCGAAGCCCATCAGGTCGCCAACAGATTTACAGGCAGGGATGGCTTTGAGCGTCTCTTTCATAAAGGACGATGCGCCCGTGAGGGACTCGACATTCACCAGCATGGAATGGTCGCGGATCGCGCGTTCGAGGACTTTGCGGCTGTTTGAGATTTTTCCAAGCAGGAAGGATGCGGCGATGGGGACGCTCTGCGCTTCTTTTTCTGCGACTTCAAACTGCTTCCGCCGCAAAAGGACATTTCCCTGCACCCGGCCAGTGACCCGCGCCTGAAAACGCCCGTTCGGAGTGAGGAAACTCAAGCCGATGTTTCGCTCGGCGCACGCGCCCATCAGCGCGGGACTCGCTCCCTGCCACGTGAAGCAGACGATGTTTTCGATGTTGTGCAAGGGCAGACGCGTGGAGGTATTCTCATCCTTTTTGACGACGATGTTCTCGCCATCGAGGGAGAGAAAGGCTTCCGGCGTGGTGATGTACAGGACGTTGCCGAGGTGTTTCATTTACATGTTGCTCCGTTGGTTGAGCAGGCGGCCTCGCGCTGAGCGGAGTGAGACGGTGCTCTTCCGTCGAACGCAGTCGAAGCGTCGTCCGCCGTATCGCGAAGTTCCCGAAGGGGGAAACCAACAAGTGACAAGAGGCCTTTTGTTACAAGATATTTTTGCTTACTGGTGGTTTCCCTGGCCCGAACACCAGGGCGGGCGATACGCCCTGCGACGAACACGCAGGGCTGCTCAACCACCGGGTTTCTATGAATCTTCAATCTGCTGCCGAATATACTTCGACGCCGCGATGACCTTTTCCTGTAACACGGGCAGGCACACATCCGCCAGCGAACACGAGCGGCAGGCTTTGGATGTTTTGACGCGCGGGGTGTAGCCCCTGCTGAAATAGTTGTGCATTTCATCTGCCATATCTTTGACCAAGGTTCGCAATTCAGCGGTGAATTCAATTTCCACGCGGTGACGGGTTTCGCCGTAATACAGATAGCCTTTGGGAATTGCCACCGAAAGCATTTCCTCCAGACACATCGCCTGGGCGCATAACTGCGTTTCGTCGCTGTGATCGTGCTTCTCCTTGCCGCGTTTGTATTCAATCGGCGCGGCAAGATATAAGCCGTCCTTGCCCGGCAATTTGACTCCATCTGGCGAAGATTTGAACTCGACCACATCACACACGCCCGAAAGCCCCAGCCGATACGAAGCCACAGGCACGGACCGCGCCGTGATGACCCCGTTCCTTGTCTCGGTGAAGAAGGGATCATCGGCGCGCTGGTGCATGATCCTGCCCTCGGCAGTGAGCGCGTTTTCCTTCCACTGTTGCTCAATGTGGATGAGCGCCCACTGCCTGCGGCAAAACAGAAAATGCTGGATGCCTGAGAGGGGGAGCAGATCGTCGGTGGTGTATTCGGATTTCACAACTTCTCGATCAACTCCACACCATCAAAGCCTTCGAGTTTGCCAGGCTTGGGGGCTTTCACCGTGTAATCGCCGAACTTGCGCGGGGCAACTGCACCTTCATTTTTCTTGACATCAACCAACTCGAAGAGTTTATGCGACGGTGCGTTGCCCAAATCGCTATCATGCTTGAAAATGAAGAGTTTGCGCGCCGCCATCTTGCCGCGCGCCGCGGAATGGTCATGCTCGAACATATTGACCAGCGCATCCCAGACGAGTTTCAGGTCTTCTTCAGAAAAGCCCGTACCTTTGGTGGGGTCATTGGCGAGTTTGGCGGAGATGTAGCCCTCGGCGCGATACAAGCCATAGGGGATGATGTGCTTGCGCCCCATCGTGCGCTCCTTCTCAGCTTCCTCTTCACGCGTCACGGTCAGGCGGGTGATGGTCACTTCCTGTTGGACAATCGGATCAATACTGCGCGAGAAGTTGATTTGAATCGGTCCGCGCACCTGTCCGCAGTTATCGCCTACCATCAATACAGCGCCAAATGTGCGGATGTCGAAGAAGTTTTTGCACATCCACTCACGCGCTTTTGCAACGCCTTCGACCGAAGCCTTTTTGCCAGGCTCCAAACCAACAGCGATATAGGCTTCCTTGTGATTGGCGTTCAACGGAATTCCTTCTTTGATGTAAATGCGATACCCTGCCGCGTCGCCTTGCATCATCTCAACAAAGTTGCGAACTTTGCGTTTGAGGCAGACATCGGTGACAATGCCGTAACCTGTTTCGGGGTCAATGCGCGGCATGTTGCCCGCGTCAGGGTCGCCGTTGGGGTTACCGTTCTCCACGTCGTAGAGCAGGACAAATTCGTAGCGGTTGGAAATAGGGGTAGTCATGGTTGGTTTTCCTTTCAAGAAATGATTAATGTTATGGTTTGATTGGGTTTCATGTCATTGCGAGCCGTTCTTTGGCGAAGCAATCTGCTCTTGTGGCAGGGGATTGCTTCGTCGCCGCTTCGCGGCTCCTCGCAATGACATTATTCTTTGGATTCGGCAATTTCCTCTGCCTCATCGCCTTTTCTGAAAGCACGCTGATGGTAGTAGCCCAGCACGAATACACCTTGTTCGTCCAGCGTGAGGCGGGCAGGGAAAGGTTTGGCTTCGAGCATGGCGAGCAAGCCTTCCACCTGGCGTTCGAGATACTTTCCATACTCGGCTTTTTCAAAATGATGATGCGAAAGCCGAAGTAGGATAGGGAACACACTAGCGGGCGAAGCGCAGGCAGACGTGAAGTAACGGTCTTTGATGGTGGCGTTGATATTCTGCCCCAGCGCGGCTTTTTGCGCTCGTTCAAGCCATGCGAACAGCCGTCCCAGCACATAGGCGGGGTGAGTGTAGGATTCATTGAGTGACATTTGCAAAGCCTCCTGATATAGATTTTGGTCTTGACGGCGGTACTTCCGCAAGAGATGCGCCTTGATGAACGCGGCGCGCACGTAGTTGATTTTGACGTTTCGCCTTTTGCCTTCGTCATTGGTTTCATCCGTGTCGTGGCGGATGCGGTTGATGATGGCGGCGTACAAGCCTTCGGGGTAGGGCGCGCCTGTGAGGATGGAACGCATCAGCGCGCCGCCCAAGAGCGACCAGGATGATTTGAGATGTTCCTGTCTGCTCTTAAAATCGCGAATTGACGACGGGATGCACTCCTTCAGAACAAGGTTAGGAGAAATGTACTTGGGCTGCTTATGGTGTTCTCGGTCAAGTTCCATATCCTTGTAATGTTGCATCACACGCTTGACAAACTTTCCGAATGGTTCTGCTAAAAAGAAGCGCACAGTCAAACGTGAAGCATTTGTTAAGGCATTTGGCGCAAGTCCAAGAACATAAAAGCGTGTTTCCTTATCCAAACCCTCCGTAACTCCTTTAACATCGAGTGCTTGCCCTTTCTCAATTTTCTGGGCAACATCGCTCATCTGTTGCTCGGCTTTGCGTCGTCCTTTTTGGGCGTCTTCATCCTCTTCTTCATCTTCCAAATAAGCAGGGTTGATGATGCTGGAAAACGCGCTTGGGTAGCGGTCATCTGGACTGTCAGCCCAATAAATTATTGCCGCATCACCTATGTAAATTGGGCGGTTTGGATTTTGTTCCGAAAGTAGATAGTCCAGCACTACCCCATATCCTGAAGCCACGCGTTGGCTGACAGGGGAATTAAAGCCTTGTGTACGCCCGTAGGACTCGAAGGAGTCTTTGTTGAAACTAACTAAAGACGCCCTATTCTGCCGTGTTCCGCGCACCCCTTTTACATCAGGATGAGTACGGGCAATCGGCGAGTCTTTCCCTGTTACCAAGCATTGCATTTTTACGGCTTTCTGATCGCGCTCTATCAGATGTTCTTCCCATACGCGCATGACTTCTGGGTCGTTGAATGCAAATTGTCCTTCGACTTGGAATGCCAAGTTGCCGCTTTCCAGAAAATCATCTGCATAGCGAGCAATAGCCGCATGATGAAGGGCAGTTTTGGGGTTGTGCTTTTTCAAGAAGGCAATTACGGCACGAGCAACTTCCGTGTTGGCTTTAGAAAGTATCTCAATGTTGTGCTGTCGAAAAGCCTCAAAGCGCATTGCACCGTATTCATCATCTTTCCCTTTCTTCTCAGGGATGCCCAATACAAATGCACTGTTATCCCACAAGAAATTCGGTTTAGGCTTAGTTCCGCTACGTTTTGCCCGTTCAGGGGCACGCATAACGCGGTATTTTTTCTCGCCACTGGTCAAAGGAATAACATCAAGCAGTTCTCCAGCATTTGAAAGATTGAGAACATAATTGATATTCTCTGACCTGTAGCCTGGCAGAGCGATAATGACCTTCGGGTCTTTGAGCAATATCTGATAGTAGTTGTAGAGCGACTGCAAAATCATTGCCGCACCTCCGCTTTGGTCAGGTCAATCACGCCATTGAGCATTTGGGCTTTGAAGAACATGGGCTTGATGTCGCGCGGGTTGGAGAAATCCAGATCGTAGAGCATGTAACCCAAATCGCGCTCGTCCGTGAACGGGCTTTTAGGGATCTCGCGCTTATCCTCGATGATTTCCACTTTAGCGGGAAACTCGCGCGTTCCCAAACAGGGCGCGTGGAAGTGTTGTCCCTCTCGCAGGCGGCGCAGGACGATGTTATAGTGTCCTTCTTCAGAATCGTGCTCGCCCCATTCCTCCTCTACCTTCTCGAAATGTGCCTCGATGACATAATCCACGTTGCGCAATACCATCGAAGCGCGTTGCTGGCGGCTTTCGGTGGCGGCGATGTAGAGCGGCTTCTTCCCGCCTTTCATCACCTGCAAGGCGTTATCGGTGGACGCCTTTTCGCTCACCTCATTGCGTCGGATGTTGGTGAACTGGATTTCTTTCAAGACGTGGACTTTGTCTATCACCCATTTAATGGCGGGCTTCCAATAGACCGCCTCGATGATGCCACGCGCCGCCGACGGGGTGATGACATCGTAACTCACCCGTTCCACTTTCATTTCAGGTCGGGTGAACAGGGCGTAGGGTCCGCTCACGCGGATGGTGATACCGTATCCCATAATGTGAACCTCCTTTCATGGTTTACCGTCCCGAAGGTTCTGAACCTTCGGGACGCTCTGCAATCAGGCAATAATCCCATCCCCGCCAACACTATCAGGGATGAGCAGACCTCTGCTGAGGTCGTAATAGTCGGCAAAGTATTCGGGCTTGAGAACTTGATATGCGTCGTCAATCGTCAAAATCACTCCTTTCGCGCTGAGTTTGTCGAACTCGCCCTCGAAAATCGAAACCGTGTACGGCTGCAACTTCCGCAGGGTGGACGATGGGTAAGGGGTGTGTTTCAATTCTTCGATCAGCTTCAATGCCTCCTTGTTGAATGGAATAATTACCGTTTGGGTCACATCTTCGATAACACGGAAATTCTCCGCGACAGTGGCAAATTTGTATTTAGGCTGGTTGTTGTCAAAACAGCCCATGATGTTCTTGTAATCGAAGTCGCGCGGTTCTTTGAGCGAATACAACCGCGCGAAATACGCGTCAATGGCGGGGATGGAAATCGGCGCGCCGCCGTGGTCGCGCAGAACGCCGCGCGTCACCTCCACGCCTTGAACCAAATAGCGAATCGTGTTTTTGCTCAATTCAGAATCGGGTTCAAAGATGAACATCTGACTCCCCGACCGCTTCATCTCGCGGTTGACGCGCCCCGCAGCCTGGTTGATGGAATCCAGCCCTGTGAGGGCGCGGTAGCCAACGGGAAAATCCACGTCAATTCCCGCCTCCATCACAGACGTTGAAACGACTCGGCACACCCGACCGTCTCCCAGCCTTTCGCGAATCTCTTCCAACTTCTGCCTGCGGTGGACGGGACACATCAGCGTCGAAAGGTGGTAATTGCCCTCGCCCTCCAATTTTTGGAACAAGCCGCTGGCATGTTTGCGTGTGTTGACGATGCACAACGCCTGCTTGTCTTTGTTCAGGCGAGCAATCAATTCATCATCGGTTAGTTTGCCCGCGTTCTTGATTTCCACACGCTTGTAAAAATCGAACAACGCCGAAGGGTTGGGAGCAAGTTCCCTGATTTCCGTCTTATCGGGCAGAAAGGTTTCGAGTTTGGGTTGGGTTGCCGTGCAAAAGACCGCGCTCGCGCCGTAATTCGTTACCAGCTCCCAGACCGCGCTCATGGCGGGGAGCATGTAATCTTTGGGGAACATCTGCGCTTCGTCGAAGACGATCACGCTCTTTGCGATGTTGTGCAGTTTGCGGCAGCGCGAGTATTTATTGGCAAACAGCGACTCGAAAAACTGCACGTTGGTCGTGACCACAATCGGGATATCCCAGTTCTCCGCCGCGAGTTTGAGTTTGGAATACACGGTCACGGTCTGGTCGTCCGCTTCTTCGGCTTTGCGCTTCTCCTTCTCCCAATCGAAGTTGGAGTGATGCTCCAGCACGTTTTCTTCGCCCAGAATTTTTTTGAATTTCCCTGCATTTTGCTCGATGATGGTAGTGAAAGGAATAACATAGATTACCCGCTTCAAGCCATACTTAACCGCATGATTCAATGCAAACGCCAGTGATGTCTCTGTCTTCCCGCCGCCAGTGGGAACAGTGAGTTTGAAAAAGCCTGGTTTCTCTGTCGCTTTATCTATGCAGGCTCTCAGCGTTTCCGTGCGCATGCGGTTGATTTCGCTATTGGGGTTATCAAATCGGCGTACATACTCATTGACTTTTTTACACAAGACTTCAATGCTCTCATGCTCACCGCGCGGCTTTTTCTCGTCCATGAATTCCTGAGTCTCCTGAAAGTCCGCGTCCACCAGCGCGGAATAAATCATGCGGGTCAAAAACGCAAACGAAAACCCCATCTGTCCTTTCAATGGGCGCATGCCTAATTGCTGGGGAAATGGAAGCGTTGCAAGGTCAAGTTCAGTCTTATATGCACTGTAATCGCACACGTCCGTTTTCAGGCGCGCCAGCAATGTGCCGTCGCCTGGCAGGTCGCTCGAACCGCCGTAATCCAACAAGCCTGTGTGATGTCCGCTGATGCAGTACGCCAACAACATCGCAAGCGATTCTTGCGGCGTCCCTTTGAACAATTGAGTCAACTCCTTCGCGCCTGCGGTGGCGTGATCCACTTTTCGTTTTGAGCCGCGCAATCTTGCTTGAAATTCTTTTGAATACTTGCCCAAATCATGAATCGACCCCGCAATTCGTGCCAATTCCGAAATACCTGCATCACTTCCAAATTCGGCGGCATAATCTGCCACGCGGGTGAGGTGGTCAATCAATTTTTGCCACTCTGATTCATCCTTGCCGTCTTTCGTATGGGCGTAATAAATCATTGGTCTGGCTTGCGCTTCCACCACCCTGTACAACTCCGCTAATTCCTGCGCTTCACGCGTGAGCGCCTCGCGCAATTCTTTCGGCTCCAGCACTTCCACATCCGCGCCCCAACCCCGCACCCACGGGAGCATCTCGCGCCACTCGGCCACTTCCGCGCTCCAGATACAACCGCCGTCTTCGGTATCCACCACCTTCTCCAGCGGGTGCCATTTGCTTTCCTTCAAGCGCCGCGTCGCCTCCCCTGGTGCGAATTTCAGTACCACGCGGTCGGGTTCACCTTCGCCATACCAGATACCCCAGGCATGGCGAAGTAAATCCTCATCATCGAAACCCTCAAGGACTTTGATGTCTTCCCCCGAAATGACCGCCGAATCAATGCGGTCTATCTTGAAAGGCATCACCTTTTCAAAGGTGTCGCTGTAAGCCATCACGTACACACTGTCACTCCAAACGGATGGCTCGATGAAGTATGGACTAATTACGTGATTGGTAACCCCCGCGCTCTTCAACCCCTGATAACGAATGCGGACCTTCTTCTCCTCCACCCATGCCTGCGTCACTGTCTCGATGATCTTGATCCGCTCCGGTTCCTTCTCCTGTTGCAGCAGGCGGTCCGCTGTTTTGAGCAGGCGCTCGGTCATCGGCTGGCGCAAAACCGCCGCCAGTTTTTCCAATGCGCTGGCTGCATGGGGATGGTGGAAACGGGTCTGCCGCGAGGTCTTGCGCGCCGCCAGATAAAGGGTCAACGCTTCATGCAGGTTTACTTTGATCTCAGAAATCAATTTGGAGCGGACGATTCGATAGCGTCCTTCATTATCAGGCTCTATCGGATATTCCGCCGTCAGCTCGATGCGGTCACGATATACCGTTTCGCGAGCCACACCCAGGCGTTTTGCCATATCAATATCCGAATACGCGCGCTGGATATACAGGCGTTTCATCTCTGTCAATCGTTCTGATTTATTCATTCCGCTCATGTCAACTCCTCGGAGGGTGCGTCGCACCTTACTCAACGGAAGAAGTTCTGTTGGGAAGTTTCTGCACATTAATCGGTTGAAACCCAAGCTGTTTGGTGCGACGCACTCGCGCCAGATACCCTGACCGTCCCAAAGGCTTGCCCTGCGAAGTCCCAGTGTTCTTCTGGGGAGCTTGTCGAAGGGAAGGGTCTCCCCACAAGTCCACAGAAAACTGCACCAACCTTCGGGACGGTGTTTCAACTCCCTGTAACAGAATAGCACAGCCGCCCATCGAATTCCGCAACGTTTTTCATTGTATTGAAGTTGTCCTTCGACTGCGCTCACCTGTGCCCAGAGCGCTGGTGCAGGCAGGACGTAGTTTCCTCGCTGAGCGGAAGGGCGATGCACTTTCGCCCTGTAGTCGAAGCGCGCAGGTAGCCTGTCCTTCGACTGCGCTCCTCGAAGATCACTCGTCGCTCCGCTCAGGACGGACTTCTTATTGCGAATCCTGGAACGGCCATAACCCGCCCCGATCGTCTTCGGCAATATAGAGTTTCTTCTCTTCGAGAGCGGGCAGCGAGCGCGTCACTTCACTGCGATTGAGTCCCAATAGGCGGGCGATAAATCCCGCCTTTTTACCTGGATTTTCCTTTACCCGATTATAGATGCTTTTCAGCTTTTCGTCATCAACTTTACGAGCCATGCCATGCCTCCGTGTTGTGAATTTCCCCCACTGTACGAGAGGCGTGTTGCAAGTACCGCAACATGGAAACAGACCGGCATAATCCCCCGTACTACAAGCGCCGCCCCACCCGGCTAAATCATCCGCATCGTTTGATCAAATCATCCGCATGAATCGGCCAAACGATCCGCATCGTTTCAACAACTGATGCGCATGATTTCATGAGTGGTTGTCGAGGCTCGAACTAACCCCTAAGCATTGGCTATACGCAGTAATTGAAAAAAACGTCCCGAAGGCTGCTGTCAGGGGCTCAAATTACTCAAAACAAACCTTCGGGACGGTGTAGGCGGCAATCAGGCACCCAATGTGCCCGAAACAAACCTTCCCTGTCCCGTCCGTGCACCTGTGGCGCAAGCACAGGCGGGCCAGCCTGTCCTGGACGGACAGTCCAGGGGACGGTGCTTGTACGATTCTCAAAACCGCAATTTGCGACAAATACGAGACCCACCCCGAAGTTGGTCTTTCGGAGTGGGTCATGAAGTCTCGTTACGCTGCGGGGCTTGGTCGAACCGGGCCGCCTTCTTTCTGGAACTCGATCGTCTCGAGCATCTGCTTGAAACGCTTGCCCGGCGTGAAGATCACGCGGGTATCCGTGATACTGCGGGCGGTCACTTCATCCGCCGTCTGCGAGCCGTCGCTGGAAACGCTGATGCGGAAAGTGCCGAAATCGCCCAACTCCACGATCTTGCCGTCGGCCAGCTTCTCCGGTACGACTGCCAGAAAAGCCTCGAGCACAGCCAGCGTATCCGCATTACTGACGGTGGATATGCTGTTGATGCCTTTGGCAATGGCGATCGTATCCGCCCGCCCGTCGCTCTTGATCGTGGCGTAATACTTGGGCGCGGCGGTCAGGTTGCGCGGGTCTTTCTTCGGGGAAACAGTGAACTTTACAGGCATGGTGCCCTCCTAAAAAATAGATTTGGAAAACAAGTCTAAGGGATCTTAGCTTGTGTGTTCCCATCTGAACCTGTAATTTATTGAAATTATTCTCTACCGTACATCCCGTAAATTGATGACGTTGCGATCCGCCGCCCGCCTGCCCCGATGTACTTGCGGGGTGTTCCTTGGCGGTGCGGCATTCTCCTTTTGAGTCGAAATATCTTTTAAAGAGGAGATTGCTTCGGCAAAAACCGCCTCGCAATGACATTTGTATGGTGGAGAAGAAATTAATAAAATTGGCTGGCCGCAAGTGGTACTGTATTTCCCTGCCACGATGTATTATATGTAAGGATACGTACCAGGTCAAGTCAATGACCCGCCTGCAGCAATTCCAAATCTGAACCCCAGTAATCGCAAAACTGGGCGATTTGAGCCGCCAACCATCCACGAATAGGTCACGAATGCTCGAATTTGCGCTTCGACGTTCGTTTATTCGTGAAAAATTCGTGGACGGTTTGAAAAAAACGCAAAACTGCGACTTCTGACAGCGCCGGAAGTTTTAGATTTGGAATTGCTGCCCGCCTGCTTTTGAAGTGCAATGTGAGACCCTAAAGGTTTTAAAACCTTATAGTATTGCTCTTTAGAAACTATGCCAATCGCGAAGATTCTGCAGCGCGGCATTCATGCCGCCTTTGGGCTGCGACTTGAAAGTCGCATTACGAGTTTTTGGATTCAAATTCGGCAGAACGTCCCGCAGGTTTCTCTGCAAAACACGGTTGAATTACTCAAACCTGCGGGGCGGTCTGTATTTGAAAGATTATTCCTGCGTAACCGTGATGCTCTCGATCACATCTCCGGTAAACGACGGATTTGTATCCGGGTCGCGGCGCGTGATGCCGTTGACCACATCCATGCCCTCGATGACCTGGCCGAAGATGGTGTAGCCGCCGTTGAGGAAATCCGCCGGGGCGAAGGTGATGAAGAACTGACTGCCGTTCGTGCCGCGTCCCGCATTTGCCATGGCAATGACGCCTTCCTTATCGAAGGTCAGGTCGCTGTCTTCGTTGACGAACTCGTAGCCGGGGCCGCCCATGCCTGTGCCGGTGGGGTCGCCGCCCTGCGCCATGAATCCTTCGAGCACGCGATGGAAGGTCACGCCGTTGAAGAATCCCTTGCAGGAAAGGAAGATAAAACTGTTGACGGTGATGGGGGCTTTGTCGGGATACAACTGCACCACGAATTCACCGCCCTTTTCCATTTTGAAGGTGGCGTAGTATTTTCCGGCCTCGTCAATGGACATGGGCGGGGGCGAATCATATTGCTCCGCCTCGGGGATGGACTCGAAGACAGCGCAGGCCGTTGTGCCGCCTGTTGGAACCGTTGCCGCGGGCTGGCTTCTCGGAATGTATTTCCACGCGAACCAGGCCGCGATGATGACAACGAGACCAATGGCCGCGATTTGAATCCCATCCATTCTTTTCTTTTGCTGAACTTTCTGCTTGCTTTTCTTTGACATGAATGTTCTCCTTGAGTTGTTTCCGCCTATTCTAATTCAAGTTGCCGCCCCCCACATCGTACTTCGACATTTATGTCGTTTGGCCGCGCAGGGCGTCATGAATGCCGCGTTACGCGCCACCATGATCGTAATGAGGAACTCATCTTACGCAGTTTCTCTCCCTCATCCCCGGCCCTTCCCCAAAAAGGGGGAAGGGAGTTTGTTCCCTCTCCCTACGGGAGAGGGTTAGGGTGAGGGTACGTAACGTGAATGAGGAACTTCTTCACTTGCCGGGAAAGCAATTTTCTTGTATGCTTCCGCCTGTATGAAAGCATACTTCAAAAAGCAAATCGCCCTGCCCCAGGATCATGGCTCGTGGGTGTTTATTCTTAGCCCACTGCTTATCGGTATTTTCGCCGGAAAAACGTTTTCCTACGCCTCCTTCAATTTATTTGCAGCCGCAATGGCCGCGTTCATGTTACGCCAGCCGATGTCCATGCTGGTGAAGGTGTATGCAGGCAGGCGCTCCAAAGACGATCTGCCCACGGCGCGATTCTGGGTGGGAGTTTACGGTCTCATTGCCCTGCTGGCGCTCATCGCGCTGACTCTCGAAGGTTTTGGTTACATCCTGTTTCTCGCGGTTCCGGGCGCGCCGGTCTTTGTGTGGCATTTGTGGCTGGTGAGCAAACGCGCGGAGAGGAGACAGGCAGGCATCGAAGTCATCGCGGCGGGTGTGCTTTCACTTGCTGCACCCGCCGCGTATTGGGTGGGCATCGGTCAATATGACCCGGCGGGCTGGTGGTTGTGGCTGCTGGCGTGGTTACAGTCGGCCGCGTCAATCGTCTATGCGTATCTGAGGCTCGAGCAGCGGGATCAGGCCAAAGGTCGGGAAAGAAGCGAGCTTTGGAAAACGGGAAAACGCGCGGCGGCGTACACGACTTTTAATCTGGTGTTTTCCCTCGGGCTGAGTTTCCTCAATGTATTGCCGCGTTTTATCTTTATCCCCTTCCTCCTGCAATGGCTGGAAACGCTTTGGGGCATCACGCATCCGGCCAGCGGATGGAAACCAACGCGTATCGGCATTCGCCAGTTGATCGTCAGTGTTTTGTGGACAATTTTGTTCATCGTTACGTATGTGTCAATCTGAGAAAACCACAGCCGCGGATTACGCGGACCCTTCGACAAGCTCAGGGCAGGTTTTCACAAATTTGATTCAAAAAATCCGCGCACATCCGCGAAATCCGCGGCAAAATGGGTTTTGAAATCTTCGTTTTTATAACGAAGAAACTGGAGGCAGAAATGGACGAACTCAAATGGGAACTGCTCGCTGAAGTTTATGGGCGGATGGATGCGGAGATCATCAAGAGCCTTCTCGAAGCGCACGGTATTGAAACGGAACTTTTTCAGGAAGCCGTGGGACATCACATCTACCCGACGACAATAGACGGCATGGGGCGGGTTCAAATTTTCGTTTCAAAAGAAAACGCAAAGGAAGCACGCAAGCTGTACAAGGAATATCAAGAGGAAAACAACAAGGAATGACAATGGAGAACACGGTCATCGTCATCAACAACAACGGCATGGGCAAAGCGGATGAAACACTTCAGCATACGCTCCTCGCAAAATATCTGGAACTCATCGCCCTAAACGGAAGCCTGCCCAACGCAATCTGTTTTTATACCGAGGGAGTGAAAATGGTCTGTGAAGGTTCGCCCGTGCTCGAGCAAGTGCGCGCGCTTGAATCAAAGGGCGTGCGGCTCATCGTGTGCAGTACCTGCCTCAACTATTTCAACCTGACCGATAAGGTCCGCGCGGGCATCGTGGGCGGGATGGGCGACATCATCGAAGCGCAGGTGAAAGCCGGAAAAGTGATCACGCTTTAGACATGACTTTCCCCCGCCTCTCCCCGCCCCGCGGCCTGCTGACCGTTTTATTGGCAAGCGCGGCCATTTCGTTTTTTCTCCTGCTCCCCTCCCGTGCCACAGCCGCCTCACCGACCCAGGTCACATCCACCCCATCACCGCAGCCGACCCCCACACTCGACCCGGCAGTGCGATTGCAGAGGCCGGCCGTTTCCGATCCGCCAACCCAGGTTGAGGAGGGCGCGCTCAAATATTGGGGCGTGTGCATGGCCTGTCACGGCGACCGCGCCCAGGGACTGACCGATGAATGGCGAACTGTTTATGGCGAAGACAGCAACTGCTGGGCCTCCGGCTGTCACGGGACTCATATTCCGCCCTGGGGTTTTGAGATCCCAAAAGACAGGCTTGCTCCCGCGATGACCGGCGCCGGCACTTTGGCGCGCTTCAACAACGCGCAGGAACTGAAGGATTACATTAAGGAGACCATGCCGTGGTGGAATCCCGGTTCGCTGAAAGAGGATGAGGCCTGGGCAGTAACGGCATACATTTTGAAAATACGCAATTCCATGCCGGAGAACGTCGAGCTTGGCGCGGCCACCGCTTCGGCGATCACCGTTCAATACGCGGCCGCTTCACACGGCGACGAACGGCCAGCCATTCTGTTCTTTGCGATAGTCATTGTTCTGGCAACACTCGGATGGACGGCGCAGGATTTATTGCGGACGAAGCGTGAGAACTCCATGTCCGCGCCGGATGAAAAGAAGCCCATCGAAAAACCAAACTTCTTCCATCACCTGCACCCGCCGACGATCCCCGCTGCACAAGCACGCCTTCGATACACTCTGGGCGCGGGCGGGCTGGCCGTATTCCTTTCGCTGATCCTGCTCGTGACCGGGATACTGGAGATGTTCTACTACCTGCCGGTTCCCGAACGCGCCGCGATTTCCGTTCAGACGATCACCTCCCTCGTTCCATTCGGCGGCCTGACCCGCAACCTGCATTTCTGGTCAGCGCAGGCATTGGTGATCGTCATGTTCGTCCACCTCCTGCGCGTGATCCTGACCGGCGCGTACGCCCGTCAGCGGCGGCTGAACTACCTGATCGGTTTGGGAATGCTGGCCGCGGTTCTCTTGCTGGATTTTACCGGCTACGTTTTGCGCTGGGACGAGGGCATCCGCTGGGCCTTGATCGTTGGCACGAACCTGCTGAAAATCATTCCCGGAATCGGTCATTCGCTCTATCAGTTGGTGGTTGGAGGCTCAAGTCCGGGATCGTCTTCGGTTGAGCGATTTTATACGTGGCATATTTTCGTGCTGACGTTTGGCTATATCATCCTTGGGGTATGGCACATCTTCCGCACGCGGCGCGACGGCGGCATCGCGGTCCCGCCGCCGGAGACGAGGAATGGCACAGCCCGTATTTCGCGCTTCGAACTCGTCCGCCGCGAGGTGCTGATGATGCTGGCTGCGGGCTTGGTATTGCTCGTCGTTTCCACCCTGTTCCCGGCTCCCATCGAAATGCCCATGACACAGGCCACCGCTGAACTCGGCGACGCGCGCGCTCCCTGGTTCTTTTTGTGGGTGCAGGAATTGCTCAAGCTGGGCGATCCGTTTTTGTGGGGCGTGCTTGCTCCCATCGTTACACTCATCCTGATGGCTCTCCTGCCTTACATTTTTCCCGAGGCCAGGGACAGTGAATTGGGAAGCTGGCTCCCGCGCGGAAACAGGATCGCGCAGATCGCCGCCATGTCACTTATCTTGACCTTTATCCTGCTGACCATCCTATCCACGTTTTCCAGCGCACAACCATGATCAATTTTTCACGCCGCGATTTTCTAAAGACGATCACCAACTCGCTGTTCGCCATTGCAGGCATCACCGGCGTCAGCGGGTTGATCCGTTTTCTCAGCTATCAGTTCGATGCCGCCCCGCCCACCGAATTCGACATCGGCCCGGCGGTCAATTATCCGCCGGGGAGCCGCACCGTGCTGGCGAACATCCCCGCAGTCATCATCAACGACGAGGCCGGGCTGCGGGCCGTCAGCCTGGTCTGCACGCATTTGGGATGCACCATTGGAGAGGATTTGCAGGGCTTTGCCTGTCCCTGCCACGGCTCGCGCTTCGATCCAAACGGAAGGATGGTGAAGGGGCCTGCAGCCAAGTCACTGGAAAAGCTGCGCATCGAAGAGACTCCTGAAGGCACTTTGCGCGTTTACACGGCCCAGGCAGGTGCGACATAAATGTCGCGCCACGTAACGCGACATTTATGTCGCTTTCCAGGCAGTAATAAACGACGCACGCGTTATAATCAAACCGGAAATCCCCGCGGAGGAATAAAATGAATTTCGATCTCACCGAAGAACAACGAGTATGGAAGAAGACCGTCCATGATTTTGTGGCAAAGGAAATCAAGCCCAAAGCCCGCGAAGTGGACGAAAACAGCGAATTCAACTGGGACGCAGTCCGCAAGGGCGGGCCGGTCGGATTGCTTGGCATGAGCATTCCCGAAGAATACGGCGGCTCGGGGGTGGACAGCATCAGCATGGCCATCGCGATGGAAGAATTGGGATGGGGATGCGGCTCCACCGCGCTGGCGTTCGCCGCGCACAACGGACTTGGGACTGCGCCGCTTGCCAACTTTGGTTCGGAAGAGCTGAAAAAGAAATGGCTCCCGCTGGTTGCAGACGGCAAACACAAACTCGGCGCGCTCGCGCTGACCGAACCCGGCGCAGGCTCGGACATTCAAGGCGGCGTGATCACCAAAGCCGGGAGACAGGGAAATGAATGGATCGTCAACGGCGCGAAGATGTGGTGCACGAACGCGAGCATCGCCGAGTACATCATCACGCTCGTTCGCACGGACCCCAGGGGCGGCTCAAAGTCGCTCAGCATGATCCTCGTCCCGACGGATACACCCGGCCTCACGATTGGGCCAGCCGAAAAGAAAATGGGCCTGCGCGGCTCTCCCACCCATGCAGTAACGTATGATAACGTCCGCGTGCCGCTGGAGAATCTCGTCGGACCCGAGGGACGCGGGTTACAGCAAGCCCTCGCCACGCTGGACGCAGGCCGCATCGCCATCGGCGCGATCTCGGTCGGGTTGGCGCAGTCGGCTCTCGAAGCGGCAGTGGATTATGCCCGGCAGCGCAAAGCCTTCGGCCAGCCGATTGCCGAGTTCCAGGCCATTCAATGGAAACTGGCAAACATGGCAACCGAGATCGAGATTGCCCGCACCATGATCCACAAGGCCGCGTGGATCAAGGATCAGCGCCGTCCGTTCAACAAGGAAGCCGCAATCGCCAAACTCTACGCCACGGAAATGGCCGAGCGCGCCTGCTACGACGCGATCCAAATCCACGGCGGCTATGGCTACAGCCGCGAATACAACGTCGAGCGCATGTACCGCGACGCGCGCCTGATGACCATTGGGGAAGGCACAAGCGAAATCCAGCGGCTGGTCATCGCGCGGCACGTGCTGGCAAGCGAATGAGATGTGATTTGCAAGAGGGGGAAGGGGAGTGTTACGTGCTGCGTGTTTCGTAATTACAAGAGAACGTCTCGCAGGTTCCTTGAATTTGCGAGACGTTTTTATGCTTTCTGAATCATCACCCAGGCCGTCCCATCCTTTGCCTGGACGCTTGTCTTCCCAAACTCGAATAATTTCGCGATTTCACCCGGCGCAAGGAAATGACTTCGCATGAGGAGCAACTTCTCGGCAAGCGCGATCAACTTCACACCAAAGGTGCGGATGTCCGGCTCCTCGACCACGATCCTGCCGCGAGGCTTGAGCACGCGCCACAACTCGCGCGCAGTATTGCTTTGGTGAAAAACGTGATGCAGGGCGTCCACCATGATGACGCGGTCGAAAGAGTCGTTGGGGAAGGGTAAAAACTCGGAGATGGCCGCGGCAGGTTTCAGGTCCGGGGAAGAGGCGGCGAAGCGTAACATGCCGAGGGAGACGTCGGCTACCACAATCTGCTTCGCATGGTCGCGCAGGGCGTTTGCCACGCGCCCGGTCCCGCCGCCGGCGTCGAGCAAAATTCCCGCAGTGGGCAGGTCCGCGCAAGCCAGCATCGTTTCGAGATGCGAATATGCGCCGATGCGATGATACAGCGGGGCAATGAAATCAAAATGATCGAAGCCGGGCATTAGACGGTGATCAGGTCTTTTATATTTTCAAAGGTGGAAGGCCCGATGCCTGAAACGTTCATGATATCTTCGATCTGTGCGAAGGGGCCGTTCGCATCGCGATAATCTATGATTTTCTGCGCGGTGGTCGGGCCGATACCGGGCAGGGCGTCCAATTCTTCGAGCGAAGCGGTATTGATGTTCACCAGGTCTTCCGCATTGGGCGGCGGTGTGGAACCGGGAAGCTCAGGCTCGGAAGTGGCAGGCACCTCGGCACCCTCCGTGAAGGGAATATCGAGCTGCTGTCCGTCTTCCAGCAGGGCCGCGAGATTGATCCCTTCCACATCCGCAGTTGCAAGCAGGCCGCCCGCGGCGTCGATCGCATCCTGCACACGCGCGCCTTCAGGGAATTCATAAAGGCCGGGGCGCGGCACCGCGCCGACGATATGCACGGCAATCGGGCTATCCGTGGGAGCGGGTTCCAGTATGATCGCCTGGCCTTCCGGCGCGCGCATTATGAATAAAAGTCCGCCCGCAAGAATAAACCCTGCGAGAACACCCATGAGAACCTGCAATACCTGTTTCATATTTTTTCTACTCCAACTTCATCACCAGCAAACTGTCGCCCGATCGCATCAAAACGTCCGCCAATCCCGCGAGCTTTGTGATCCTTTTAAAATAACGCGGCATTGCTTCGTATGCAAGCGTGCGAAAACCGAATTTTTCATACAACGGCCCCATGTGCGAACGGCACATCAAATATAACGGGCGTTCGGCATCCGCCAGCAAAGACTCGATGATCCGGCGTGCCAGCCCCTGCCCGCGATATTCAGGCCGCACAGCAATCGAAGCCAGTTCGCGGACTTCCTCCCCGTGCGGCTTGATCTGCCCGCAGGCAATGACCTCATCCCCATCATTCACCGCGATGATGAACCGCTTCCAATCCAGACCCGTGGGGTTGATCCCCACTAAATGGATCAGTTCATGGATTTGAGAGGAGTTCGTTTCCCCTGCGGGGCGAAGGATAAGGTTAGTCATGTAGTTTTGGCAGTTGTGTAGTTTGGTAGCTGCGTGGTTTACGCAAATGCTCCGGTGATTGAAAAAGATTAAATTGCGCCTGCCGCGACGACAATTATAAACGTTGCGATGAACCAATGGATGAGGAACGGCCAGACGAATGAGCGCGTGCGCCAGGCCACCCAGCCAAACGCAAAACCGCCGAAGATCGTGGAAAGTGTCTCCACTTCGGGCTTTCCCAAATGCCCCAGCGCAAACGGGACTGCCTGCAGCCACAACGCCTCCGGCCCAAATTTGCGCGCATATCCAAACAAAATCCAGCCGCGAAAGATAAATTCCCAGCCGATCAGGTCAAGAAACGTTGTCCACGGAAGGCCGGAAAGATAGGGTTTGTAATAGCTCTTCATGGACTCGTCGCCGCTTCCCAGATAATAAATGATGGGAGCCATAAGCAGGATGCCGATCAAAGTAATGACCAGCCCAGCTTTCCAATCGCCAAGCGTGAACCCGTATTCGCGCGGGTTATCCCTGAACAGAAGAAGCGTAATGACCAGCGGGACGATGAGATACAGGATCACACGATCCACATATACGTTGTCGGTTAGCTTGTGATAATAATCCGCCATCATCAACAGCGTGCTGGCAATGGTAATGGTGACAATCTTCCAATCGAATTTCAGTCTCTCGCCAAGCAAATAATTCATAGAGTTCCTCAGTATGAAAAGCCTGCGTGATTCCCGTTTGGGCCTAACAATGCGGCAATTTTATCTGCATCGCGGGATAATTCCATACCCCAATTCGAAATCAGCAGAAAAATGAACAGGATCGATATTACCACCACCAGCTTCCCTGCATTTGACTCGCGCCAGCGCGCCGCCAGCGACGAAAATCCATTCACCCAAAAATTCGCGGCCAACATGGCAAGGAACGGCACAAGCGCGAGATGGAAGCGGTCTTCTGAAAGGATGAAGATGTGCGGCACGAGATATGCAACGAGCAGCAAGAGAAGAAGCGTCGTTTGAATATTCCATCGCAATGCAGGCAAACTCAAAGCGGCGGAGATACTGACAAAAACAAAAGGAAGCAACAGGATGGCAGAGATGGTCAACAAAAGCGGCAGGGGAATAAACCCAATGATGTTGTTGGAATAGAAATACATCAACACGCGCTTCTCGAGCCCGAAGAAGAAGCCGAGCCGGTTGATTGCAAGCGGCAAAACCCGCCCAGGCTGTTCACGGATGAAATCCATCGCTTTCTCGATCCCAACCTGGTCGCGCACGGAATCATCCAAAATGGGAATGAGATCGAGCGATGGGCCAAAGATGAATGAACCGCTGCCTTGGGGATGATAGCCAAGATACAGGTTGTATCCCATCGAAGATTCGATGCCGGTTAATTTTCCGTGCAGGATCGAATTGCGAGCCGCCCACGGAAGGATGAGCGTGAAAAACACAAGCGCCGCAATCCAAACGCGGCGGCGGATAACGTAAAACAACAGACCGAAAGCAAGAATCGCAAAAGGCAGGATCACCGAGCGCGTCAACGTGACGAGCGCGAGAAATACCCCGGCAAAAATCAGGTTGCCCGTTTTTGGTTCATCCAATGATCTCAACAAAAACAGGAAAGACGCCAGCAAAAGCACAAAGAACGGATTCTCCGTACCCAATCCCAGCGGATAAACCAGCAGCATCGGATACGCGGCGACGGCCCAGGCGGAGAGGCGCGCGGCGCGTTCTTCCCTCACCCTGCCCTTCGCGAAGCACCCCTGTGGGGCCCCCAAAGGGAGAGGGTGTAATCGTAACGAAACGAGATACGTGAGCGGGGCGAGCGGCGCGCCTAAAAAAATAGCCTGTGCCAATCGCGCGGCGAAGAAGCGCGAGAAACCTGTCCCGCTGAAAAAGTAAACGAGCGCCAGAAACGCAGGATACAGAGGCGCGCGAAACGAGGTGGGAATGCCGCGGGTGGGATCGTATTCTTTAACGGAATCCAGGTCAAAGTCCACGTAAGCCGCGAGTTGGTTTAAGTCTGCCAGCGCGTACCAGCGAAATCCATTTCCCGAAGCGATGCTCCGCGCCAGCATGTCATATTGAAACATGTCGTCGAGGCCGATGCCAAGTCCGCGCGCGAGCAGGACGGGGATCAGCCGCAGGACGAGCGCGGCGAGATAAATGCGGACGGCGAAGGATTTGGGCGGCATTCTATTTCCCGATGACCGAGATCAAATCATCGTACGCGGCGGGAATCACTTTTGGGGATGCAAACGAATCGGTCACGATGGACGGGTCCTTCATCCCATGACCCGTGCAAACGACCACGACTCTTTTTCCCTTCGCTTCAATCCCCGCCCCTTTGCCTGCTTCCGCTATGAGACCGGCAATTCCCGCCGCTGAGGCAGGCTCCACCCAAACGCCCTCCGCCGCGAGAATTCTCTGCGCCGATAAAATTTCTTCGTCCGACACAGCGATGATTTTGCCATTGGACTGTTGCGCGGCTTCGAGGGCCTGCTCGCCGCGCGCAGGTCGTCCGATGCGAATGGCGGTCGCGACGGTCTCAGGCTTTTCAACGGGATGACCCAGCACAAGCGGAGCCGCGCCCGCGGCTTGCACACCCAGAATTTGCGGCAATCCTTTTTGATATTGCTTGAAGCCCGCCCAATACGACGTGATGTTTCCGGCGTTGCCAACGGGCAGGCATAACCAATCCGGCGCGCCATCGAACACGTCACAGATTTCAAACGCGGCGGTTTTCTGTCCCTCGATGCGGAATGGATTGATGGAATTCACCAAAGCGATGGGTGTCTTTTGCGTAATTTCCACCACGAGCGAAAGCGCGTCATCGAACGAGCCTTGCACCTGGATCACTTCCGCTCCGTAGGCAATCGCGCCGGCGAGTTTTCCCACGGCCACTTTCCCTTCGGGGATGAGGACAATCGCGCGCAGGCCGGCGCGTGCCGCGTACGCCGCGGCTGATGCGGCAGTGTTGCCGGTCGAGGCACAAATGACAGTTTCGGCCCCACGCCCCACCGCTTCACTGATGGCGGCAGTCATGCCCCGGTCTTTGAATGAACCGGTGGGATTCAAGCCTTCAAATTTGATGAACAATTCACAGCCCAACTCTTTGCCAAGCCGAGGCATGGGAATTAAGGGCGTATTTCCCTCCAACAAGGAAACCGTTTGAGTGTGCGCGGGCAGATCGAGCAGATTCCCATAACGATGTAGAACACCTTGATAGGACATGATGACTCCATAACGTGTCATTGCGAGCGGAGCGAAGCAATCCCCCGTTTAATGGGAGACTGCTTCGTACCTCGCAACGACATAAGATTTCGCCGATTATAATGTGCCCCATGCTAAAAATCAGAGTCCCCGCCACATCTGCAAATCTTGGCCCCGGCTTTGACTGCCTCGGGCTTGCGCTGGATATTTGGAATGAAAACTCGTTCGAGCCTGCCGGGGAGATGTCTTTTCGCGTCACAGGTGAAGGCGCAGACAAATTGGACAATCACCCGAAAAATTTGCTGACCAAGTCCTTCGCGCAGGTTTACGAGGTATGCGGCAAGACATTCACTGGCGTAAAAGTCGAATCTCACAACAACATTCTCCTCAGCAGTGGACTCGGCTCCAGCGCGGCGGCCATCGTGGCGGGATTGTTCGGCGCAAACGAATTGCTTGACAGGCCGCTGGACACGGGCGAGTTATTGAAACTTGCAACCCAAATTGAGGGACACCCGGATAACGTCGCGCCTGCGCTGTTGGGCGGATTGGTCGTTTCGGTCATGGATGAAGATGAAATCATTGCGCGGAAACATGAAGTCCCGGAATTTACCATCGTAATCGTCAAACCCAGCATAGACTTGTCAACCCAGGCGGCGCGGGCGGTTTTGCCAAAAACGATTTCGCGCGCCGATGCAATTTTCAACATCGGGCGGACCTCATTGGTCGTTGATGCGTTGCGTTGCGGCGATTTGGATCTGCTCAAGAAAGTGATGGACGACCGGCTTCACCAGCCGTATCGCCTCGAACACGTCCCCGGCGGAAAGCCCGCGTATGAGACAGCGAAAAAATTCGGCGCGGCGGCGCTATCGGGGGCAGGGCCGTCCATTATTTGTTTTACGGAGAGGGAAAATGCAAATGCGGCGCTGACGATGGTCAAGGCCGCATTTGAGGAGCAGGGGATTTCAGCGAGGGGATTGGTAACGAGGCCAAGCGCGGCGGGGGTGCACACTATTTGACGATAGACGGTAGACGGCAGACCATTTTTTACTGTCCACGGTCTGTCGTCTATGGTCATAATTTCGGCAACACAATGGACTGTTGCTTTTGATATTTCCCTTTCTTATCCGCATACGAAATTTCACACTCTTCGTCGGCTTCAAAGAATAATACCTGGGCCAGCCCTTCGTTGGCATAAATCTTGGCTGGGAGCGGCGTGGTATTGGAAATTTCCAAAGTTACAAAGCCCTCCCACTCTGGTTCGAAGGGAGTCACGTTAACGATGATTCCACACCTTGCATACGTTGATTTTCCGAGACAAACCGTCAACACTTTGCGCGGGATGCGGAAATATTCCACAGTGCGCGCCAGGGCAAATGAGTTCGGCGGGATGATGCACACATCACCGATGTAATCCACCATGGATTTGGTGTCGAAGTTTTTTGGGTCAACCGTGGCGGAAAAGACGTTGGTGAAAATCTTGAACTCGTCCGCGACACGGACGTCGTATCCGTACGACGAAACGCCATAGGAGACAACTCCATCGCGAACCTGTTTCTCTTCAAAAGGCTCGATCATGCGGTGTTCGTGCGCCATCTTGCGAATCCAGTGGTCAGGTTTTAAGCCCATGCGCTACTCCTCTATTCCTTTTTCGATAAGTTCCTTGAATTTACCTGCAAAACGCGCGGCAGGCGCGCCGTCTACGATGTCGTGATTGAAGGCAAGTGTGACAGAGAGAAATTCCCGCGGTTCGATCCTGTCTTCAACAAAGGCAGGTTTCTTCGCGATCCCGCCAACGGTCACTCCTAATGTGTGAGTGGGAAGGAAGGCGACGCCCCAGGCGGCTCCTCCCTGTCCAAACATCCCCACTGAGGTGACGATCACTGTCCCCGTGAACTTCCTGATCCAATGCGGATTGCTCATCACGACTCTAAAAAACAGTCTGCGCAGGAAGGCTGGCGTGTAAGGAGCCAGTTTGCTAATTCCCCGCTTCTGCGCACTGATGTGCGGTCTGGTTTGAATCGTTCGAATCTCCGCGTTGATTTCCTGAAAGGATTTGCGATTCGCGGCGCGGATAATGTGTGGGAGCGCCACACCATCTTTTTCCGTTTCGATCATCGTCACTACATCCACTTCATTAAAGATGACAAGCCGCCCCAGCCAATCGCGATAGGCGTGAGCCGTTGGATGAGATTCAATTGCATTCCCCAGGCATTTGACGATGAAGCCTGTGAAAGAAAGCGTTTCCCCCGTCTTTGCCTTATGTTCGCGGATATGCCTGCGAATATTCGTCACATCCAATTCCAGCAATCCATGGAATATGTGGCGGCGAACAGCCAGCCAGCCCACATCAACAATGATGCCGCGGCCGCGGGGGAAAGGGACAATAGTGTAATCTTTTGAATTGGGCATGAAAGTTTTGTTTGGCGTATCCTTGGTCAAGCAGCCCGTGCGGTGCGCTGACCTGTCGAAGCGTTCGTCGGGCATATCGAGACCGGTGTGTTTCTTGTGAACTTCTGCTGCTTTCGAGACTTGGTGGTTTTCCTGGCCCAGCCCGCCAGGGCAGGGCGATGCGGACGGTCCTACTCGACCACCGACATCAATTGTCATTGCGGGCGGAAGAATGCCGCCCTCGCAATGGCACGTTAAATCCCTCCGCGTTCCTTCATCACTTTCTGAATTTCCTTTTCAAGCTTATCCGCTTTCTTTTCCAAATTCTTTAACTCTTTCAGCATCTTCTCCCCCACCGACTTATCTTCCAGCGAGTTGATATTGATCCGCACGTTGCAGCCGGCGGCGGTGAGGGCGGCGCGGGCCATGGCGAAGCCGGACATGGAGTCGCTGATGGCGTTGGCATTGCCGTCTTTCGCGCACTTCAACGCGAGTTCCATCACCTTGACGGCGTCTTCGGCAACGTTCAGTGGAATATGAGCGGCGTTGAGGGTGGCTTTGATGATGGCGTCGCTACGGGTGGATTTCTGCTCGTCGGTCTCTTTGGGCAACTTGAAAGTGGCCATCAAAACCTCAAACGAGGCGGCGTCGTCGTCCACGGCCTGGGTCAGTTCCTTGCGAAGTTTTTCAGCCATGACCCGGATGGCCTGCATTTCGGCTTCGACTTCGGCATATTTCTTTTTGCCAATGGTGAGGCCTGCGACCATGGCGACGAGCGCGGCGCCCATTGCACCCGCGTAGGCCCCGGCAGAACCGCCGCCCGGAGTCGGCGTGGGGGCGGCCAACTCTTCGATAAAGGAGGCAGGCTGAGGGGAGTCTGATGCGGCGGCGGGGCTGGGGAAGAGTCTGGATTCAAGAATCTGTTCGGGGGAGAACGCGTCCAGTTGGGTATACCAGACCGCGGCGTCCACCAAAGCCTCCTGCGGAATCAATCCGACAAGTTCGCTGTGATGAATCCCAACGCCGTAGCGCGCGGCCTCACGTCGAATGATTTCAACAACGCGCGCAACGGGTGTTTCACGAAAATTGGTGAGGTTCATCGAGACCTGGGCGCGGCCATCCACGAGCAGGCCCAGCCCTTTGACAAAACGAAGCCCGCCTGAAGAATGTCGAACAGCCTTGGCGATTTTCTTTGCGATGTCCGCGTCGTCGGTGGTGAGATAGACGTTAAAGGCGATGAGCGGATTACGCGCGCCGATGACAGTGGCTCCCGCTGAGCCAAGTTTGGCGGGGCCGAAATCGGGTTTGCGTTCGGGATTCGATTCGACTTCGACTTTGAGTCCCTCGTATTGACCCTTGCGGATGTTTTCGAGATTCACCCGCCCGGGACGAGTTGCCGCCGCTTCATACAAATAGACCGGGATGCTGAGTTCGTTACCGACGCGTTCACCCAGCCTTTTGGCAATCGCGACACACTCCTCCATCGTCGCGCCGCTCAATGGAACGAAGGGACACACGTCCGTCGCGCCGATGCGCGGATGCGCGCCCGTGTGATGGTCCAGGTCAATCAGTTCGGAGGCGGTCTTGATGGCGCGGAAAGCGGCCTCTTCCACACCCGCGGCTGTGCCTGCGAAGGTCAGCACCGTGCGGTTGTGGTCGAGGTCGGAGGAGCGGTCGAGGAGTTTGACTTCGCTGACCGATTGGATAGCCGCGGCGATTTGGTCAATCACTTCGGGGCGGCGCGCTTCGGAAAAGTTGGGGATACATTCGATTAGTTGAGTAGTCATGTAGTCTCGTGGTTGGGTAGTTTGGTGGTCGAGCAGCCCTGAATGATTTTGGAGGGGCGTATCGAGGCCAGATTGGCAGGGTCAATTATAAAGGAGGAAAGGTGGGGAAAGGAAGTTAGGTTTTTGCTATGAGAATCCATTGGTGATTACCCACAAGTCCGTATCCGACATTCAAAGCCTCAAAGCCAGAACATTTTGCCTCGAACTTCACTAATTCACACGGATTTTTAATACCAATTCGCGAAAATTTGTGAAATCCGCGGCTGAGGTTTTGCTTTTTTTCTCTGAAATTGGCGGGCGTAAAAGATGGGGGTAATCACCAGGAAGCCATAGTTCGCAAAGAGCGCAAAGAACGCGAAGTTTTAAAGGTTTTCTTGGCGTCCTTTGCGGGCTTCGCGGTAAAAAATGCCCATCGCTGGGGTTCTCCGACAAACTGCTAGGGAAGTTTTCATTCGCACCCGAAGGGAGAGCAATGTGCATCACCTGCGTCGTTTACCTATATTTGCATTGATATTGATTATGTTAATGGCATTTCTACCATTAGGGCTAAGCATACAAAATGCGAATGTTGCGCCTAAAGTTCAGCCATATGAGAATGATCCGGATCTCGGCGATGTGGAAACATACGCAAAGTTCCACGGAGTGAGTGTTGAGGAAGCTCTTCGCAGATTCCACATTCAGGATATTGCCAGAGCTTTACAAGCAGATGTAAGCGCGAACGAGGCGGAGACTTTCGCCGGGCTCTGGGTTGAGCATTCCCCGGAATTCCGAATTGTTGTGCTATTTGCCGGGGATATCAATCAAAAGATCAAACCGTATATTACTAAAAAATTAGGCGTATATGAAAAAAGCTTAGTTTGTTGTTCATAAGGAACGAGGTGTTCCATGTTATTAGATGATGACCTCATTGAATTTCATCCCGTTATTGGAAAACGCTTAAGACCAGGAATTCAGCGCGTATTAACTCACCCGGAATGGGGGGAGTATGCATTACAGGCGAACAATTATGGCTTTCGCTCCAACCATGATTTTTCACCCTCGAGAGAGCCAGGGACCCGGCGCATATTGATTTTTGGGGATTCGAATGCTTTTGGCAATGGGGTTTCCAATGAAATGCGCTTCCCGGACATTTTGGAAAATTCAATCCCTGGTGTCGAAGTGTACAATTTTGCCATGGAAGGGTTTGCACTGGATCAGCAATACCTGTGTTATCAGGAGATTGGGATTGAATTCGAACATGACCTGATAATAATCGCACCAGCAATCGAGACAATTCGCAAATTGACGGCGCATTATGAAATCACATTGGACGAGCATCACATACAGAGGTGTTATGCCAGACCTTACTTCGATCTGGCGGATGGAAAACTAGTGCGCAGAAATGTCCCCTTACCAAGCGGATATATTGATGTGGAAAATCTCCAAAATACTGAGAAGGAAAAGGTCCATCGAGGAAATTTGTTTGCCAAAGTCGGCGATATATTGCAAAAAATTAATTTGAAAGATGCCGTGCTGAAAAATTTTCGATATCAACCATTCCCCGAATATGATAGTTCAAGTACGCCAGCCTGGCAAATCATGCACGCTATCTTGTTAGAATGGACAGCTCGCAGTTCCAGACCGGTTCTGGTGATCCCATTACCTCGTTTTATCTATGTAAAAGAACAGGTCAGCGCCAGAAATTACCAGGCGCGATTTCAAGAAGTAGCAAGTGAAACTGGTTGCTTCTTATATGATCCCCTCCCTGACATCCAGAAACTTTCAATGGAAGAACGCAGAAAAATGTATTACCTTGAAGGACACTTGACTCCGCAGGGCCACACTTATGTGGCAAATATGATCGCCCCCCATGCGCAAGACATCTTGCAGAATTCACAAGAAAATGCACAGAAAAAAATAATATGGATTGATTAGAAAATTATTGAGGTCCGTATGTCGGAAATAGAAAACAGAATTCTCCAATTTTTAGCTGAAAATTTTGTTCTCAGCGAGCAAGTGGAACAATTGGGTTTTGACGAATCCTTTTTGGAGAACGGAATGATTGATTCAACCGGGATCCTGGAGTTGGTTTTCTTCGTTGAAGATCAATTTGGGATTCAGATCGACACTTCTGAAGTCCTGCCAGAGAATTTTGATTCGATCAATTGTCTTGCCGCTTATATCCGCCGCAAACAGGATTTGCAATAACCGGCTTTCCCATAAATGAGGCTGTCATGTGTGGAATCGCTGGAAAGATAAATCTCAAGTCAACTGAACCGATAGATCCAAATTTGATCTATCACATGTTGGATGCCATTCATCACCGCGGCCCGGATGATAATGGAGTTTTTGCAAATAACCAGGTTGGGTTAGGCAGTGCACGCCTCTCCATCATTGATCTCGCGGGAGGCCGCCAGCCGATCTGCAATGAGGATGACACGATTTGGATTGTTTTCAACGGAGAGATCTATAATTACCTTGAGCTGCGCTCGGAATTGGAATCTGCTGGTCATGTTTTTCGCACTCATAGTGATACGGAAGTGTTGGTCCATCTATACGAAGAAAGAGGGCATGATTGGCTTCTTCAATTGAACGGGCAGTTTGCAATTGCTTTGTGGGATCAACGGCAGCATACCTTGATTTTGGCACGGGATAGGCTGGGTGTACGGCCAATCTATTACACAGTCAACGGCGGATTCCTTCTTTTTGCATCGGAGGCAAAAGCTCTGTTCGCGCATCCGGGCATCAAGGCGGAGCTTGATCCTGTCTCTCTGGCCCAAGTCTTTACCTTTTGGACCACCCTCAGCCCCCGCTCCAGTTTTCGCAATATTCTAAGTGTTCCTCCTGGTCACTATGTAACCATAACGAATGGCGATATAAAGGTCAATCAATATTGGCAGTTGGATATGACTGCCAATTGTGATTCTCCCAGATCACTCGATGAATCTGCGGAGCGGCTTCGTTACCTTTTGAATGATGCGATTCGTTTACGCTTACGTTCGGATGTACCAATCGGGGCTTACCTCAGCGGAGGGTTGGATTCGTCCAGTATTACCGCTCTTACCAGCAGGCATATTGAAACAAGGCTGAAGACTTTTAGCATCGCCTTTGGTGAGCAGGCCTTTGATGAATCACATTATCAGAACGCCACCAACAAATTTCTGAAAGTCGAAAACTGCGCCATCCAATGTAAACTTAAGGATATTGGTGAAGCCTTTCCTCAAGCCGTCCGTCATGCTGAGATGCCCTTGCTGCGCACTGCGCCAGTCCCCATGTTCCTGCTTTCCAGGTTGGTGCATGAGCATGGATTTAAAGTTGTACTCACTGGTGAAGGTGCGGATGAAATTTTGGGTGGCTATGACATTTTCAAGGAGGCAAAGATGCGCCGCTTTTGGGCGCGCCAGCCAGATTCCAAGTTGCGACCGTTATTATTGCGCCGTCTCTATCCTTATATTAACATGATGGCATTCGGCGGGGATGCTTATCTGAAAACTTTTTTCGGAAGGAACCTTGCCAATACGGATGATCCTTTCTACTCGCATCAATTACGCTGGCAAAATACAGCCCGTTGTTGGCGTTTCTTTTCAGCGGAAGTTCAGGAAGCGGTCAAAGGATATGACCCTTTGGTGGAACTGGCTGAATCGCTTCCATCCGGGTTCAAGACCTGGGATCCATTTGCCCAATCTCAATACCTGGAGATCACCATTTTTCTTTCTGAATATCTGCTTTCTTCACAGGGTGATCGGATGGGTATGGCGCATTCAGTTGAGGGACGTTACCCATTCCTGGACCCGCGTGTAGTCGATTATTCTGTGGGCTTGCCGGCGCATCTTAAGATGTATGGGTTGCGCGAGAAGGCGGTTTTGAAGCGCGCCATGAGCAGATTGTTGCCGCCAGAGACAATCAATCGCTATAAACAACCGTATCGCGCTCCGATACGATCCGTTTTCTTTGGCGAGAATTGTCCGGAATATGTGGCTGAGTGCCTTTCGCCGGAAAATTTGCGAGAGGCGGGGTATTTTAATCCTGAAACAGTAGCAGGCTTGAGCGCAAAATGCGGCAGCGAAGGACGAGTCAGCGAAACAGAAGAGATGGCCCTCGTCGGGATTCTTTCCGTCCAGCTTTTGCATTCCATGTGGAGGTCGTAATGTCCATCTTATCTGATGCCATGCAAATTGCAGTTGAAGAAGTGTCGCGTATTTCTGAGTGGATCAAAAATAATGTGTTTCAAGAATTCAAACGTCGTGGAGGGGTAATCGGTGTAAGCGGCGGAATTGATTCGGCTGTAGTATTGGCTTTATCTGCCCGCGCATTGGAAAATAATAAAGTGATTGCTCTGTTCATGCCTGAAAAAGATTCAAGCCCGGATAGTCAAGCACTGGCGGCTGAAGTTGCAGCTCAATTTGGCGTAGAGCTGGTTATTAACGAGATTTCTCCGACCCTGACCGCTCTCGGATGTTATGACTATATGGCAGAAGCCATCAAGCAAATTTATCCAGATTATGAGTCAAATCAGGATAAGGTCAAGTTAGTTTTGCCGGATAATTTGCTTGAGAAGCCAAGCCTAAATGTATTCTCTCTGGTACTCATGCGAAATGGTCGACCAGAACTACGGAAAATTTTATCCCCCCATGCTTATCTTGGGATCGTAGCGGCGTCCAATATGAAACAGCGCGTTCGTATGTTAAGTTTGTATTATCACGCCGAGAAACACAATTACGCGGTGATTGGCACCGCAAATAAGAATGAGCATGATCAGGGCTTTTTTGTAAAATATGGAGACGGCGGTGCTGACCTGCAACCGATCCGTCATCTATACAAATCACAAGTGTATCAATTGGCGCGTTATTTGGGAGTCCCGCAGGGAATTATTCAACGTACACCAACGACAGATACCTACAGCGCAGGAAGCACACAGGAGGAGTTTTACTTCCGCGTTCCTTTTGACTTGCTTGATAAAATCTGGCTTGGCATGAATAGGGGGATGTCTGCTGATACAATTGCAAAAGATCTCGATCTGACCGTGGAGCAAGTTAGGAGAGTGATTGCAGATCTGATGCAGAAGAAGCGCACAACAGAATACCTGCGCACGATACCCCTATCCCTCAGTTCATAGATTTTTTCCAGCGGTGATAATACACATTGAGCAACGGCACAAATTCTGCTGTTGCTTTTTGGTTTCCAGCTTTGCCGGCGTGATCGTCGCCTGTTGAATAAGCCAGCAGATTAAATTGAGAATCTGCTTGATGCTGGACCGCGCCATTCCACCAGCGATGGTGATTGCCAGTCTCTTGTGCCAGGTCGTTCACCTCAGGGTTGCCGCCATTAGTAGTCAGCACGTTAAAGAGATCAAAAACAGCCACATTCTTCAGTGGGTAATCTATCAGCCAATCATTCACCAGCCATTGATTAAACGCGCGTGTGTTGGGGGCCGTCGGCGAATAGCACAATGGGGGCGTAGTAACCAACACAAACAACTTATCCGCGTGTTCCCGAAAACGGTTTAACAATTCGATGTAAATCCCTTTGGCATTGGCAACTGTATAAGCCGACTCATTCTTGGTTTTGCCCAGTAAAGCCTTTGCCATAGACTTCACTCGGTACATCAGGTAACGATTAAGTGTTTTTGGATCTGGCGGAACAGTAGCTGCTTTTTGACCTCGCACTGGATTTTTTTCAATTGGAGGAACAGATGCCGCTGGGTCACCTCGCAAAGTTGAATTGGGAAAACAAGATTTGAATAAAATGATCTCATTCTCGCCAGGCAGGGACATTTGCTGGCGGGAGTAAACAGTGTTTTGTCCGCTCTCTTTGAATAGTGCATCAAGGTAAAGAGGACTGCGTTTTGGATCGCAAAACCACTCCCACCAATGACCGATATCGGTTCGACTGCCAATTTGATCTGGTCCCCACCCATAATTGGTATCGCTGACAAAATAATTATTCCCGCGTAAGGCAATTCCCAGTCCGCCATTGCGATCCGCAAGCCAGTTTGCGCCGCTGGAATGATGAATAAATATCAAACGAACAGGCCGCGGCGCAACAGATTCATCCATGTTCATGATATCTCTCCTTTCTTTAATTCCGACTTGACCACCTTCCCGTGTTGGTTCGTCGGCAGGCTTTGGATGAAAACAACATCCCTGGGAACCATATAGCGTGCCAATCGCCACATGCAATGATTGATAATCATATTTTTGGTGATATTTGCATTTGAGCGCAAAACCACAAAAGCACGGATCGCTTCTCCACGAAGTGGGTCTGGTACTCCAACTACTGCTACAGCCACCACTTCCTTGATTTCCAGGATACAGGCTTCAACTTCCTGACTGCTGACCCGGTTTCCATAGGATTTGATGAAATCGCTCTTTCGGTCAACAATGTAAATATAACCATCTTCGTCAAAAGTTGCCATATCACCAGTTCGTAAAGAACCATCAATAAATTTTTCAGCGTTTATTTCCGGCTCATTGAGATAACCAGGGGAGATGTTTTTCCCCCAGGCAACAATCTCGCCAACTTCACCTGGTTTCACATCTGTACCTTCTTCATTCATCACCATTAATTTCACACCAGGCATTCCTCGACCGATCGATCCAAGTTTGGTCATTAAACGGTCTGGAGGCAGATAAGACAGGCGCGCGGTCGCCTCTGTTTGTCCATACATAATATAGATTTTTGCTCTTTGGCGGCTACTGATCAGTTCCTCAATCAATACATTCGGGAGTTTCCCGCCAGCCTGTTGGATTTGTTGTAACTTGGGGAGGGTGCGCTTGGGAAATGTTGAATTACGCAGGTACATTTGAAAAGTTGTTGGGACACCTGCAAATCCAGTACAGGATTTCTCCTCCATCAAGTTCAACACTTTTTCCGGGAAACCGACCGTGTCGCCAAGAACCAGCGATCCTCCAACCCTCAGATAAGTATGCAACAAGGATGTGCCGAAGCAATAATAAAACGGCAAAATAGCCATCATTCGTTCCGTGCGGTTCAAACTTAAATACTGAATAATTGAATCTGTGTTGGATTGAATATTGAGGTGAGTGATCCTGACCACTCTGGGCTTTGCCGTTGTGCCTGAGGTAAGCATCCAGGCGGCATCCTGATTTTCATCAAATTCGGGCGAGTCAACGGGCCACGCATTGGTGCATCGCATCATCAATACTTCCTCGTCAAGCAAGTAAAGAGAGCCCGAAAAAACCGATAAATATTTTTGATGAAGTCGTTTTTCGACACATAAAACCTTACAGCCAGTCTGCTCAATTTGACCCGCCAGTTCGTGTTGCGGTAACCTGGTGGCGAAAGGGACTGCAATTGCGCCAAGCTTCATTGCTGCCAAATAGCCAGCCACCCAAAACAGGGAGTTGCTCCCTAGAATGCCTGCGCGGTCACCGGGAATTATCCCAATGGATTGGAACGCATCCAATAACGCGAGGATAGCCTCTTTCAGGTTCCAATAGGTATACTCCTCCTTTGGAGTGATCAAAGCAATATCATCGTCAACGGGAAATTGGAGCAAATAATCGGCTGTGTTCATTCAATCATCCATCAATGGTAAAACACTCGAGAAAATCCAAAACATAGCGGCAGCATGATTGTTGGCAATCGCGACACACTCCTCCATCGTCGCGCCGCTCAACGGGACGAATGGACACACGTCCGTCGCGCCGATGCGCGCCCGTGTGCTGGTCCAGGTCAATCAGCTCGGAGGCGGTCTTGATGGCGCGGTGACGTTATCTTCTCTCTTCATGTTTCCATCCTTTTTTACACATAATTTCTTAGCTACTTTGAGCAGCCAATATCTCCCTCAGTTCTTGAATTGACAAGGGTCTATCTTTTTTTCGATGAATCATTCTATGACAATTCGCACAAAGAGGAATTAAGTCCTTCAATGCTTCCGCAATTAGGCGCGAAAAATCTATCTCGTCATATTGGAATACAGGTTTTTGGTGATGAATTTCAATATATCCACGTCCAATATCACCATAAATTTTGTAAAAATCGAAACCACAGGCTTCGCAAACAATTATGCCGTTTTTGGTGTAAAAATCAATTGCTTTATCTCTCAACAATTTCGATCTTTCGTAAACTTGAGTTGTGACTGCCCTTCTTCTTCCTTCGAAAATAAAGATGTTTTCATCAAATATGGTAATTTTTTTGCCAGCGACTCGTGAAGTGTTTATCTCCGCTATACCGTAAACTGTTTCTGCATATCCAAAATTATTTGAAAATAAACTTTCAACGGACAAGAGATTATCTTGCAGATAGCTCAATCCTTTTTCAGAAAGTCTGTGGCTTGAATTCATTGTTTCGGACACGCCTAAAATCGTATAACCTAAACGCTGATCAAGAGTATGGTGGGGCACTAGATTTCTTACGATTTGGGAGAATTTGTCGTCATTTCTGCCGTGCAATATCTCCGCATCTTCGCCTGTGGGAATAAAAATATTTCTCAACTCGCTGATAAGTTCAGCAGTTGTAATTCCTGGTTGTTTTTGAATTACATACAAGGCGGGCAATACTAGATCGGGCTCTGATATTCTTGCCATCTTAGTAGTTCGTAATCAACAAATGTTCAGCGTTTTTATCATTTCTGTCTTGAAAGCTAACAATATATTTTTTATCGAAAGAGCGAATATTAAGATCGCGATCTGAATAAAGGTCTAATATAAAATCCGTACTTTTTATGATTAACATAAACTTTGCTTTTGTCTTATATAAATATTTTGCCAAGCGGATTTGATCATTTTTATCGAATTCATTTTTTGCGTATGTACTAAAATCAGTGTCATAAGGTGGATCAAAAAAAATGAAGTCATTACGGGTGGGTCGATTATATTTCAAGAATTCTTCAAAATCAGCATTAAATAGTTTTGTCCGTTGAAGATGGCCTCGGCAATCTTTCGACTGCATTGCCTTTATCTTTTTCAGAAAGTCTTTTCTATTGTATTGTATACCACCATATGGAACATTGAACTCCCCTCGCGAGTTATATCTAAACATTGACGCATAGCAATATTCTCGTACAAAATAAAAAATTGCTGTAGAAAACGACCTGCCAATGCCGTATACTTGCTTCTTATTATACAGGTGTCGAAAGTGCATGTAAAAAGCACTTTTTAATGCACTCTCAACATTTGAGAGAACATCTTTTCTTGAAAGATTTCCTTTTTCTCTTTCAATCACTCTCATTCGGTCAATTTTGTTTGTCATATTTCGGATTACTTCATTTATAAAATTGTCGATATCGAGATTGAATGATGTTTTCAAAATGCCACTGAACTCTTCGTGGTGTTCTAAAACAAATTCTGTGACTCTATCCTTGATAGTTAGAAGTTTTACATTTTCGGGCGAGCTTTTGGAGTAAATCTTTGAAAACTCCAAGGAGTTATCCTCAACAATGTGTTCTAATAGCTTCCAATATTTATTAATCTCGGTCAATTTGTCAAAAAATTCTTTGTCGCCACTCTTGATAAGTCTGTAGAGTGTTATTAATTCTGATGATTTATCGTTAATGAGCATTTCGTCTGCATTAACTGAAAAATAAACTGCCCCTCCGCCAACGAATGGCTCAAAATATCTTTCGAAGCGCTCAGGCAAATTGGGAAGAATGTGTTTTAATTCAGATTCTTTACCCCCAGCCCACTTAATGACAGGTGCAATTCTCTCCGCACGAATGTTTCCATGAGGTGGTAATAGAAACTCTTGACTCATAATAAGCGCATTATAGCACATCTGTTCTTGAAGACACAGGATTAATTGCCTTCTTGCTATGGCTTTCTCAAGAACAGGAATTACAGCCCTCAGTACACGGATTTCACGGATCGGATGGATTTTCTCCGCCGTTTTACGGAGGAATCCGTGTTGCCCGGGTGATCCGTATACAAAAGCAGTTTCTGTCAAGCGTTCTTGAGAAAACCATAGCCTTCTTGCAGACAGGAGATTTTCGTTTGTGGGGTTTGGGTGAATAAGACCCGACATATCTCCGCGATACCACGATTAACCGTACCCCATGTCCACGCGGGCGGTGAGGAAGGCAACGGCGCGGGTGAGACACTTCGACAAGCTCAGTGCGCCGCATGTCAGGTCTGCGAGAAATTTACCAAAATCGTGTATGATTGGGGCAGGAGTAATCAAATGCCAGCCGAAATTCGCAAAGTATTGAGGAAATTAAAGAAGGAATTGCTTCATCTTTGCGGGGAAAATGTGGATAGCATCATTCTTTATGGCTCACGCGCCCGCGGCGACGCGCGGGACGATTCAGACATTGACATTTTGATTGTGCTGAAAAAGGATTTCAATTACAGCGAAATGCTCCGCGCCACATCAAAACTCGTTGCGTCCCTTTCACTGGAAAATGATGTCGTGATTTCAAGGGCGTTTGTCACAAAGGCGCAATACGATAAATTGCAAATCCCGTTCCTGATGAATGTCCGCCGCGAGGGAATACCTGTATGAATCCTGAAATAAAGGCTCTGATTGAAAAAGCGAAGCGCAGTCGAAGAGCCGCGGCAAATTTGTTCAAAGATGGCGATGTTGATTTTGCCGCCTCGCGCGCATATTATTCCCTTTTTTACACTGCATCCGCCCTTCTGCTTTCACGCGGGCTTTCATTTTCGAGTCATTCTGGAGTGATCGCCAATTTCGGGAAGGAGTTTGCAAGAACACGCATCCTCGACCCCAAATTCCACAACTATTTGATTGATGCGCAGGATAGACGCAATATCGGTGATTACGAGATTGTTTTTACTGTAACAGACGAACAGGCAAAAGAAATGCTTGAGTGGGCAAAGGAATTTATCCAAACCGCAGAGGAATATTTGAAAAACCTTCCCGAATCAGAGAATTGAGATGTTTTCAGAATAAGAGTAGGGCTTCATGGTAAAAATTTCCTGTCCACTGTCAGGAGATTTTTGTTTGTGGGATGGTCAACGGATTTTTAGCGAATGTCTGTCAACGGACACTTTGAAGCAGTCGCCAGGTGGAAACGGATGGTGTGAGGGAGGCCGACCTGGATCCACAGATGTTCAAGGACACGGTCAAAGGCCTGCATGACACGGGCCTGCAGATTTGTGTCCATTATTTTCCACTCCCCGTCCCATTGACGGGGAGTTATACTTTACATATGAGAGGATTCGGTAATTAATTTTGAGTAAAAACGGCCCCTGCCAGTGAGTAGAATAGGTTATCCAGACCACTACTCCCCAACAGAGGCCTAATGTCAGATTGTACAGCACTTTCAATAATTGATAGCCACCCCCTTGCACCGCCTGAAGTTGACTTGGGCATTTTGCCAGCTCGCCTCAGCAAGCGGTTGTGGATTACCCCCAGCTGTGGATTGCAAACAACTTCGCCCTCGCCGAAAAAGCCATTGGCTGGGGCGTGCGCATGGGACATTTCCTTGATCGTCTCAGTGGGACAAAATGGCATTTTGTCCTACCGCTGGCCGAAAAAATCACTGGCAGAACATTGCCAAAATGGAACAACCACATTCCGCACCCAGACTCCAAAGTCTTCGCGAAGCACCCCCGTGGGGCCAGACTTTGGACACGCCAACGACTGGAGTCGTTGGACTCCAACTTCATTTACTTCCCCTCCTGCGTCTCCCGCCAACTGGGCATGCCCAATTCCCCAATTACCAATTACCCCTCCCTCACCACGGCGTTAGCCATCCTCGCCTCCCGCGCTCACCTCTCCCTCCAAATCCCTCCCAACACCTCAGGTCACTGTTGCGGAATGCCCTTCGCATCCAAAGGCTGCACTGCCGCCTACAAAGCGTCGCTCCACAAAACCATCCTCAAATTCTGGGATTGGTCTGAGCATGGCAAATATCCCATCGTCATAGACACCACCTCGTGCACCCACACCCTGCGGACGTGCAATGACGGTCTCAGCGACGAAGACAAAGAACTCTGGAAACAACTGACCATCCTCGATGGCATCGAATTCCTGCACGACCACATTCTGCCCAAACTCGAAATCCACCCCGTGGACGAGGAAGTCATCCTGCACCCCAATTGCTCCGCCCGCAAACTTGGGCTGGATTCCAAACTGCTTGCCATCGCGAAACAATGCGCCAAGTCCGCGGCAGTGCCGCTCAACCTCGGCTGTTGCGCCTTTGCCGGTGACCGCGGCCTGCTCTTCCCCGAATTGACCGCATCCGCCACCGAAAAAGAAACCGCCGAAGTCCTTGCCCGCGACTACGACGGCTACTACTCATCCAACATCACCTGTGAAATCGGCATGTCCGAAGCCACGGGGAAGGATTATCTGTCCATTGTGTATTTGGTGGAAAAGGCCTCCGCTGTGTCACTCTGAACCGAAGGCAAAGAGTCTCGCACACTGGGACAGAGATGCTTCGTCACTTGGTACTGACAGGTTTTGCCACTTGATTGCCCCGCTCATCAGCATGACATAACAAGATGATGGTGGCAACCTGGGCTAGTTAGAAAGACGCCCAGTCCGATTCGGCCCAGATACTAATATCCGGCATCCCATCAAAAAGCTGACCGAACGCCGCCGCGACATTCGGGTCGCTCATGAATTTCTGCAGCCCCTCCAGGTTATTCCAGGTATCAATCGCCAGGAACTCCGTCGGGTCTTTCGGATTCAGGTGCGGCTTGTGCCCAATCGCCCCCATCGGGCGCGTCATGGCGGATAGCTTTTCGACTGTCGCATCATGTCCCTTTTGGGCTTCCTTCGGACTGCCTTTAAGCTTGCCTCGTACTACCGTTATGTAATTCATTTTTATCTCCTTTGGTTGGTCTTACTTATTAGACGGCAAATCAACTCAAAACTATGCGGTCAATCTGAAATCCATCCGTACATTTTCGGATTGATAAACCGTCATATTTACAGGTAATCAACTGGTACTGCATCTATATTAAGTTGCGGCACTGGCAGGAGAAAACAAATGTCAAATATACGGAATGAAGTTTCGACAAATTCTCCCCCGTCATCATCCAAATCACTGGAAGCAGAGAACCTTACAGCGGCTCTTCGCGGTGACTCACAACGATTCGCCGAACTGACCGAACCCTACCGCCGCGAGTTGCAGGTTCACTGCTATCGAATTCTCGGTTCCCTGCACGAAGCCGAAGACATGGTACAGGAGACCATGCTCAAGGCCTGGAGACGGCTCGAGACGTTTGAAAGCCGCGCATCGTTCAGGTCATGGCTTTATAAGATTGCCACAAATACCTGTCTCGACCTCCTCGATAAACAGCGAAGCCGCCGCTTTCTCCCAACGGAGGCTCTTCCCCCGTCCGACCCAGACAATCCCATATCGCCACCGTCACCTGAGATGACCTGGCTGGAGCCTTTCCCAGATGAATGGCTGGAAGATAAAGCTTCCGTCAACCCCGAATCCCGTTACTCAGAAACCGAAAGCATCTCACTCTCATTTCTGACTGCGTTACAGGTCCTGCCGCCGCGCCAACGCGCAGTCTTGATTCTTTGCGATGTGCTTGATTTTTCATCCCGCGAAACAGCCGAAGTGCTTGAGATTACTGTTTCGTCTGTCAACAGTGCCCTCCATCGTGCCAGGGAGACGTTGGCAAAAAAATATCATGGACAGGAAAACGAGGGGTCAAGACGTTCCGTAACAGACGAAAGAAAACAGTGGCTTCTCGACCATTTTGTCCAGGCCTGGGAATCGGCTGATGTGGATGGATTGGTCGCGCTGCTCAAAGAGGATGCCACACTTGCCATGCCGCCATCCACCTCCTGGTATCAGGGCCGCAGGGCCATCGGCATATTCGCCGCCGCGACAGTCTTTGCAGATGACGGGATGTTTTCCGGTAATGCGTCCCAACGCTGGAAACTCCTGCCAGCAATGGCGAACGCCGCACCTGCCTTCGCCATTTATCAACGCGCCGAAGGAAATGAATATCGGGCTTTCGGAGTTCATGTTCTGGGTTGTGAAATGGATGGACTGTCCCAAATCATCAGTTTCATTGACCCTTCCCTCCCACTCCTTTTTGGTTTGCCAGCCATCATTCAAAAAGACTAAATCGCCGCCACAAGCAGAACTCCGAGATTCATAATCTCGGAATTCCATTTTTTGTTCTTTTGTTCACAGCAATTGCACTGCACCCCAAACAGAAGATTAGTACCTGCCTCTTTCCAAAACCGCTTCGGGGTTCGCCAAATCACTTTCCCTCGCCGGGAATACCTGCACCGCGCAAGCCTTGAACTCAGGGATCTTCGCCTGCGGGTCGAGCGCATCGTTCGTCAACAAATTCGCGGCGGCTTCGGCAAAATGCCAGGGGACGAAGATAACTCCGACCGTCGTCTTCTCCGTGACCGTCGCGCGCATGACAACCTCCCCGCGTCTGCTCTGGACTTTGACCGGGTCGCCGTTTCGAATGCCGTGAATCTCAGCGTCGGCAGGATGGATTTCCACGCGGGCTTCAGGGTAAATTTCGTTGAGCGCGGAATTGCGGGTCATCGTGCCGCCGTGCCAATGCTCCAGCAAACGGCCCGTCGTGAGAATGAACGGATACTCGTCATCGGGTTCTTCGCGCACAGGAACATAATCCAGCACGTGGAATTTGCCGCGTCCGCGCGGGAAGGATTCGGTGAAGAGAGTCGGTGTGCCGGGGTGATTCATGTCTGGCACAGGGTAAATCAACCCGACCTTGTCAATGCGTTCGTAAGTGATGCCTGCGTAATCTTCATTGACGCTCGCCATCTCGCGCAGAATCTCTTCGGGGTTGGAATAATCCCATTTAGCGGTGGCAAGCCTGCCCTGAGTATGATCGAAGGGCCCAAGTCGGGATTCGATGCGCTTTGCCAGGTCGCAGAGGATTTGCCAATCGGGCCGCGACTGTCCGCGTGGCGGATGGGCCGCGCGCACACGTTGAACACGCCGGTCCGTGTTGGAGAACGTCCCATCTTTTTCAGCGAAGGGAGTCGCGGGCAGGAAGACATCCGCATACGCGCCGGACTCGTTGATGAAAATATCCTGCGAGACGAGGAACTCAAGTTGTTCCATGTGTTGCCGCGTAACGTTGAGATTCGGCTCGGACATCATCGGGTTCTCGCCCATGATGTAAAGCGAACGGATGCCGCCCTCGTGCGCGTGGCCAAGAATCTCAGTGGTAGTGAGTCCCAGCTTGCGACTCAAACCGCCGGGTTCGATGTTCCAGGTCTTTTCCCATTTGGCGGCGTTCGCTTCGTTATCCACGCGCATGTAGCCGGGATAATGAAACGGCATCGCGCCCATGTCACTGGCGCCCTGCACATTGTTTTGACCGCGCAGGGGGTTCAGTCCTGTGCCGTCGCGTCCGATGTGACCTGTGAGGAAGGCAAGATGAATCAGGGCCAGCGCCGATGCCGTGCCATGTGAGAGCTGCGAAATGCCCATGCCCCAATAGATCGCGGCGTTCTTCGCTTTTGCATAAAGCCGAGCGGCCTTGCGGATATCCCCGGCAGGCACACCTGAAAGTTCTTCGGCGTATTCGGGCGTGAACTTTTCAAGCGTCGCGAGAAACTCGGTATAACCTTCGGTGCGGTCGTCAATGAAATCGTGGTTGACGAGATTCTCCTCGACAATCACATACGCCATCGCAGTGAAGACAGGCACATTCGTGCCAGGCTTGAGCGGAAGCCATAGCTCTGCAAAGTCAACCAGGTCAATACGGCGCGGGTCAACGACAATCATCTTCGCGCCGTGCTTCTCAACTGCTTCCTTCATTTGCAAACTGATAATGGGATGGTTCTCGCTCGTGTTCGAGCCCGTGACGATGAACACATCATTCATGATGACCTGCGAGGCAGTATTGCTCATCGCCGAGGAACCGACCGCCTGCTGAAGCGCAACCACCGACCCCGCATGGCAGAGACGCGTGCAATGATCCACGTTGTTGGTGCGAAACAACGCACGGTACATTTTTTGCAAAAGGTAGTTATCTTCGTTCGTAGCTTTCGCGCAACAATAAACCGCCATCGCGTCCGAGCCATCGCGTTTGTAGATCTCAACCAACCTGTCAGCAACGTAATCGAGCGCTTCGTCCCACGTCGCTTCGCGCCACTCGGACAAGTCAAACGCCTGCGTGCGCCCGCCTGCTTCCTGTTTTACTTTGCGAATCAACGGCGTGGTGACACGCTTCGGATGGTAAACGAAGTCATATCCAAAACGTCCCTTCACGCAAAGGTTGCCGTGATTGACAGGGGAGTCGAAAGGCGAAGTTACCTTGAAAATGAAATCGTCTTTAACGTGCAACTGTAAAGCACATCCCACCCCGCAGTAGGGGCAGGTGGTGGTTGTGATATGGTCGGGTTTTATCATGGTAAATCCTCCGGACCTATCCCCCCTGCCCCCCTTTCCTAAAAGGAAAAGGGGAAACTCCCCTTCCCTGAAAGGGAAGGGGTTGGGGGTTAGGTCATTTCACTTGTTCCGCACGCAGTTAGAATTCTTTTCAGAGCACTTCGCAAATCGTTCTTAATTTCTTCATTTGTAAACCGCAAGATTTGGAAACCGCGTGCGATCAAGTAAGATTCACGGTCAGCGTCGTATTCTTGTTGGAGTTCATGAATGCTTCCATCCACTTCGACAATCAGGGCAGGTTGATGACAATAAAAATCAGCAAAGTAGCCGTCAATGATTTGCTGCCTGCGAAAATGCAGTCCATTCAATCTGTTTCCCCTCAGCTCCTTCCACAGGATCTTTTCAGCGGGCGTCATCTCACGCCGTAATTTCTTTGCGCGCTCGTGCATTTCATAAGAAACGCTCTGTCCGATCACAATGTTCTTTACAGGCATACGTGTCTTTCTCCCCCTCCCTGGCAGGGAAGGGGCTGGGGGTTAGGTCGGTTTCTCTTTCCTGCGTTTTCTACCGCTATTCAACACCGAAATTTCCTGCGGGCTCATCCCCTGCTCCAGTAAATATTCGCGCTTCGGTTTCAACGCGCCCGTGGGACAGACTCCCACGCATTGACCGCACAAGACGCAAGTCGTTTCAGGAATGGTCTTATCGAAGAATGTGCCGATCTGTGTTTCAAAACCGCGCCCGTCGAAATTGATGGCAAAGGTGTATTGCGCGTCGTCCGCGCAAACCTGCACACAGCGCCAGCATAACAGGCATTTCGAGTAATCGCGCACGTACATCGGGTTGTCGTCTTTGACATCCGACTCACGCCGCTCTGCCCCAGGAAAGCGGCTCGACGACGCGCCATACTCATACATCATCTGCTGGATTTCAGCCGCCTCAGACAAATCCATCGTGGACGCGAGCATCTCCAAAATGGTTCGTCTCGCCCGAACGACCTTCTCGCTTCTGGTCTGGACCTTCATATTGGCCGCCGCTTTGACGATGCACGCAGGCTGCAGCACTCTCTGCCCCTCCACTTCGACGACGCAAATCCTGCAAAGAGCATTCGCCGTCGTCGCTTCGTGGAAGCAGATTGTGGGAATATCCTTCCCATTTTCACGCGCCACTTCGAGCAGGGTTTTTCCTTGTTCGGTGGTTACTTCCTGACCGTCAATAATAAGTGTCAATTTTTCAGTCATTTCGCCTCAAGATTTATGTCATTGCGAGACGGTGTTCCCTTCGACAAGTTCACCTGTGCCTGCGCCCCAGGTGCAGGCAGGCCAGGCTTCCATCGAAGCAATCACCAATTAAACAATGAGAATTCCTCGACGAGATTTACCCGTCTAAAAGGAGATTGCTTCGCCAAAAAGCGGCTCGCAACGATATGTACTTTATTTTTTCTTCGCCTTCGTTTTTGTCACTTTCTTCTTCACAGGTTTTGGCTTTTTCACAACAGCCTTTTTCGCCACAGGCTTTTTCACTGCCTTCGGTTTCGACACCTTCGAAACCTTCGACACTTTAGACACTTTTTCAGTCTTCTTTCCTCCCTTCGAGAGCCTCAGGACATCGCTTTCTTCTTTCCTTCCTTCATCTTTCATCCTTCCACCTTCATCCTTGAAAAGCTCCGGCCACAACTTCATCGCGGACAGCACCGCGCTCGCGGCAGTCTGCCCCAACCCACAGAGAGACGCATCCGTCATCGTCCAGCCCACATCTTGCAGACGGTCAAGGTCGTGTTCATGCGCTTTTCCCGCCGCGAGACGATCCAGTATTTCCATCTGGCGTTGCGTGCCCATCTGACAGGGGTAGCATTTGCCGCATGACTCGTGTGCGAAGAAATGGCCCAATCTCTTCAACACATCGCGCATATCACGCGATTCGTCGAAGACCATGACCACACCAGAACCAAGCGGAAGCCCTGCGGCGCGCAAATCTTCAAATGTGAGCTTCACATCCAATTGATCGGGAGTGGCAAACGCGCCCGCCGCGCCGCCAAACAACACAGCCTGCAATTTCTGCCTGCCGGTAACGCCGCCAGCCATGTCAAGCAGTTCACGCAAAGTCACGCCAAACGGGACCTCATACAAGCCGGGCTTCTTAACGTCACCAGAAACGCAAAACAGTTTTGGTCCGGGAGATTTCTCCGTGCCATATTGCCGGTACGCGGCCGCGCCTTTGCCAAGGATTATCGGCACATTGGCCAGTGTCTCGACATTATTGATGACCGTCGGCTTGCCGAACAGACCATGCGTGGTCGGAAATGGCGGCTTGACGCGCGGGAAGCCGCGCTTGCCTTCGATTGACTCGAACAGCGCGGTCTCTTCGCCGCAGATATACGCGCCCGCGCCTGCGCGGATTTCGATGTCAAAATCTTTGCCAAGATAACCTGCCCTGCGTGCTTCCGTCAGAGCACCTTCCAAAACAGGGACAATATATGGATATTCCCCGCGAATGTAGATAAATCCTTTGCTTGCCCCAATCGCGTACGCGGCAATGCGCATCCCCTCGATTGTGCGATGCGGGTCATCGAGCAGAAGAATTCGATCCTTGAATGTGCCCGGCTCGGATTCATCGGCATTACAGACGACATATTTCTGGCCGGCATCAGCTTGCGCCGCGCCTTCCCATTTAATTCCTGTCGGGAATGCCGCGCCGCCGCGGCCAACCAGGCCTGAATTTTTTATCTCAGCGACCACTTCCTCAGGCTTCATCGTCAGCGCTTTTTTGAAGGCGAGGTAATCACCGTATTTCGCGAGGGTTGTCGTGCTTTCGCCGCAATTCGCCGTCAGTTCGCGGATCGAGCCATAGACCAAAGTCTGCGGAATTCCCAAATCATAGGAATGGAAATCGGGAGAGATGTTCGTCTCCGCGTCATTGTCCACGAGCGCAGCTGGGGCCTGGTCACACAGCCCAAGGCATGGACTCGCCTCAATGGTCAGAGACAGGTCGCGGGTCGTCTGACCCGGTTCCACGTCGTAATGTTGGCAAAGGTGATCGAGGAGTCGATCCCCGCCTCTGAGCGCGCAGGCCTGGTCAGTGCAAACACGGATGAATTTTTTCCCGACCTGCTCATTGTAGAAAAGCGAGTAAAACTCGATCACGCCATGCACATCGGCCAATGGCACACGGAGCGACTTCGCAATTTCAGCCGCGACTTCTTCGGGAAGCCAGCCGTAAATTTTTTGCGCGGCGTGGAGCGCGGGCAATAAACCAGCGCGGCCAAGGGGAATGTATGATTCAATTGCAGGCATTAGAGGATCAAGTTTTATTTCGGGCATAAACACTCCAATTTCGCCAAGTATAGTACAAATTTGGGCCGCTGACATGACCGCGAGGCCGGCAAAGGCCGTATAGTAAAATAGAAACCATCTTACTTCCCGGAATAAAAAACAACATGAAAGAAACGCCATTTATAAAAATTTTGAGAATGCTTTTGGGATATGGACAACCGCTGATAAACTGGTTAAGGAAGGCGGTTTACACATTGGATGCGCGCCGACTTAACGGACTCCTGTTCAAGGATGTTAATAGCATCGGAAAAGAAGAGCTGGATGAGGCGCGAAAAAAGCTGAAAGAATTTTGCATCAAGCGAGGGTGCGACCAGAACGAGGTGGAGATTTGGGACACTCATCTCTTCCGCATCCTGCTCACCCGAAATTGGATCGGCGACATTGTCAGCGATCTTCCTCCGGGCGCGATTGCAATGGACATGGGCGTGGAAAGCGTATCCAGCGATTTCTGGCGATCCCAGTTTCCCCAAATCAAATGGCAAAACACAGATTGGGACGTTCGTTACCCATGGAAATCTTCAGAAGCATCGGCAGACCTGATCGTCTGCACAGAACTCATCGAACACCTTTCAGACCAGCCGAACGATATCTTCAACGAAGGTTTTTATAAATCCGGGTTTGTTGCCTTTGCACGGGAAAGTTACCGGGCGTTAAAACCCGGCGGGTATCTCTTTCTGACAACGCCCAATGGAGCCTCGATCTTTCATGTGAGGTTGTCCCTGCAAGGGAAATCCTCCTGGTACTTCGATAAACACGTCCGCGAATACACCATGGAAGAAGTGCTGACCGTATTGCAGAATGCAGGCTTCCAGGTCGTCAAACAGCGCGATATTCATTGCCTGACGGCCGTCAATCACCCGAACCACAGCTACATTTTCAGGCTGTTGCTGGAAAATGATTTTCCGGCATCCGGTCGGGGAGACGATCTCTTCGTTCTTGTCCAAAAGCCCGCTGTTAGTTCCGACAGCAGTTTATATCAGCTGTAAGCAGTACAACTGCATCCGAAACAAAGGGTTCCGTCGGCAGTTGAACTGCCGATGGAACAATGACCAAGTCAACTCAACTCCGCCGTCGGCAAAAACTGCGGCGGCTTGCGGACTTTCATCGCCTGCTCAAAAGCGTAGGCAAGTTTTATCAAGGTGGGTTCCTGCCATGCTTTCGCAATGAACGAAATGCCCACAGGCAGGCCAAAGATATATCCCGCTGGAACCGTGATGTGCGGATACCCCGCCACCGCCGCAGGCGACGTGCTCTCCATATCCCAGTTGATCGCATCGCCATTGACCAGATCGATCATCCACGACGGCCCGCCGGAAGGGACGATGATCGCGTCGAGCTTGTGTTTCTTCATCGCCGCGTCGATGCCATCCTTGCGCGTGAGGGATCGGTTCTTCGACAGCGCCTCGCGGTATTTTTTATCCGCCAGCGATTTCTTCTCCTGCGCAGTCAGCATGTGTTCCTGGCCGAAATACGGCATGACGCGCGCCTTGTTTTCCTCATTGAACTTGATCACATCCGCCATCGTTTTGACGCGCGCCGTCCCATTCAGCGACGCGAGATATTTGTTCAAATCGGCCTTGAACTCGTAATGCAAAACCTCCAATTCGGTCTTGCTAAACTTGTTGAAATTGGGAACGTCCGCCGGATCAACGATAACTGCGCCCGCTTGTTTCATCGCGTCGATGCAGGATTCAAAGATCTTGATGATGCGCGGATCTGTCCCGGCCATGTTGCGCGCCACGCCGATGTGTGCGCCTTTGAGTCCGTTTTTATCGAGGAACTTTGTGTAATCGCGTAACGCCCGCTTCTCGCCGGACCTGGCATCTGAATCCCGCTTATCAATCCCTGTCAGCGCGCCGAGCAGAATTGCCGCATCTGACACAGTCCGCGCCATCGGCCCGGCGGTATCCTGGCTGTGCGCGATGGGGATGATTCCGCTCCGGCTCCACAGGCCGAGCGTCGGCTTGATCCCAACGATCCCGTTCGTCTGCGCGGGACAGATGATCGAACCGTCGGTCTCGGTGCCAATTGCGGCCGCGCAGAAATTCGCCGCCACCGCCGCACCCGAACCGGACGACGATCCGCACGCCGAGCGATCCAACGCGTACGGGTTGCGTGTCAGGCCGCCACGCGAGGACCATCCGCTCACGGAATGTTTTCCGCGGAAGTTCGCCCACTCACTCAAATTTGTCTTGCCCAGAATCAACGCACCCGCCTTCCTCAATCGCTGGACAATGAACGCGTCGCGCGGCGCGATGTTTCCTTCCAGCGCCAGCGAACCGGACGTCGTCTGCATTCGGTCATGCGTATCAATGTTGTCTTTGATGAGGATGGGAATGCCGTGGAGCGGGCCACGCGTTTTACCGGCGGCCCGCTCCTCGTCGAGGAATGAGGCGATTTCAAGGGCGTCGGGATTCGTCTCGATAACGGAATTAACCTTCGGCCCGTTTTTATCAAATGCTGAAATTCTTTCCAAATACATTTCAGCAATCTTGCGCGCCGACCATTCCCCCGAAGTCATTTTTTCCTGCAATTCAGATATCGTCCACTCTTCCATGAAATCCTCCAACAAAAAAGACACGGTTTTTCGCCGTGTCTCTCCAATCCAATTCTGGCTACCGTCCGCCGCCGGTGATGTAATGTTCAAGCTGGGAAATCATGAACTTCTGCACATCCACCACTTCCTTCAAAACATCGCGCACTGAAATAAGGCCGAGCAGTTCCTTGCCGTCGAACACGGGCAGGTGGCGGATGTTCTTATCAATCATCAAAGCCATGCACTCTTCGAGCTGTTGCCCGGCCTCCACATAAATCACCTTCGTGGTCATGATCTCGCTAACCTTCGTGTCCTTCGCCGTAAAACCCTCAAGCTCAACTTTCCTCACAATATCGCGCTCGGAGAGAATGCCCTCAACCTTGCCATTCTTCACGACCATCAACGCGCCCGTATTATGTTTCGCCATTAATTTCAAGGCTTCCAGAACTGTTGCATCGGGAGCGATGGAAAATACCTCCTCGCCCTTTTTTCGGATCATATCGCGTACAGTGGACATAGGGTCTCCTCTCGTTTTCACCAAGTATAGACTTAAAAACACCGGCTGGCAAGAAAGTTACAGAAATTGTCCAATTAAGTGCTATAAATTCCCCATGCTCTCACCGAACGCCTTCCTCACCCGTACCCTCGCGCAATACCCCGCCGTGCGCCGCATCCTCGCCGCCGCCATCAACGCCGTCGAGCCGGGCAATGCCGTGCAAAAATTTTTGCGCCGGGAAGGAAATCAATTAATCATTGATGGGCAAAACTACGCCCTCGAAAAATTCCGCCGCATTCACATTCTCAGCCTCGGAAAAGCCTCCCACGCAATGGCTTCGCCTCTCCCCGGACTTTTAGCAGGCTCGCCGTTTAATGGGCTGATCATCACCAAACATATTTCCACACCTCCCCCTCCGGGTTTCGAGCAAATGACCGGCGGACATCCCATCCCCAATGAAGACAGCCTCAAAGCTGGGGAAAAAGCACTGGCATTTCTCAACTCAGTCGAAAAAGACGACCTGCTCCTCTGCCTGATCTCCGGCGGCGGCTCGGCATTAATAACTACGCCGCTCGATGGCATCACACTGGACGATATGGGATCGCTCACCTTCGCCCTGCTCAAATCCGGTGCGCGCGTGGACGAGATCAACACACTCCGCCGCCGCCTCGACCAGCTCAAGGGCGGACGCGTGGCGGAAATGGTTTACCCGGCACGCGCCGCAAGCCTGATCCTGTCAGACGTGGTTGGGAATCCTTTGGAGGCGATAGCTTCCGGGCCCACCGCGCCAGACCCAACGTCCAGGAAAGACGCGTTGAACGTCATCCGAAAATATGATTTGGAGAATCAAATCCCAAAATCAATTCTCCACGCGTTGCGCGAATCGTCCGAAACACCCAAGCCCGGCGACAAAATTTTTGGCCGCGTTCAAAATGTGCTGGTGGGAAGCAACGCTCAAGCGGCGCAGGCCGCGCTCGAACAAGCTGAAGCCGAAGGGTTTCATGCGCGCATCCTGCAAACCGATCTGCAAGGCGAAGCGCGCGACGCCGCCAGAATAATTTGCAATCAATTGCGGGAAACCATGCAGACCGCCCCGCGCCCATTCTGTCTCATCGCGGGCGGTGAAACCACCGTCACCGTGCGCGGTCATGGCCGCGGCGGGCGCAACCAGGAACTCGCGCTTGCGAGCGTGGCTGAACTGGCTGGCATGGAAAACGTCCTGCTCCTCTCGCTCGCCACCGACGGCGAAGACGGCCCCACCGACGCGGCCGGCGCGGTCGTCTCCGGGGATACGCTCGAGCAAGGCAATTCGCTTGGGCTTTCCCCACAGACTTTTTTACAGGAGAATGACGCTTATCATTATTTTCAAACGCTGGAAGATTTGCTCAAACCCGGGCCAACAGGGACAAACGTCAACGATTTGATTTTTTGTTTTGGGTTTGACAGACCTATTTTGTCAAAAGATACTTTTTAAACAGCGGACTGAACACTTCGTAATCATTCCCATTTTTCTGCAGGAGACCTTTAGTAACGAGAGCCTTCCGAACCAGCGGAAGAATATCATTTCGTTTTCCGTGAACAAAGGACTCCAATCCCTTCCTTTCATCATCCACCAAACCTTCAAATAATTTCCTGCACTCCTCCCGGATCGAATCCTGGCCTCCAAACCAATCCAGCCAATCCGGGCTGCTGAACTTGCCTGCTGCATTCGGGTTGTCAATCAAAATGCTGAACATCGCCACGATCATCCCCGGATGGCCGCCGCTGGCAAGATACACCTTGTCTCTTTTTTCCGGCGTCAAAGGGTATTCGCGGCGGGATTCCAATTGCTGGATCACGGCGAAGGAGTCGGTTTTGGTGTACGGGCCGATCTCAATGTAAGTGCGGGAGATCAATTCATAGAAACTTTCGTTATCCAGTGGAACGCGGAAACCTTCCGGCGAATTCCGCAAAAACAAAATATACAACAAGCGGCTTTTGTTCGTATCCCGAATGGCGCGCAAGTGAGCAAACACATTACGAGATACATTTTTATAAGTTTCGTCGAACTCATCGAAGACGAAGCACAGCTTGATCTCGTGCACCTGGCAAAGCCGGTTCACGGCAAGCTCGAGGAATCTCAAAGCCTTCAACAAACTCTGCCCTTCGATCACATCCGAATCCAATTTAGCAAGCTGCACCCTCAACTCTTCCGGCACATCATGATTGTAGCTCTCAAACAACACCGAGCTTAATAACAGCTCATAAAAGCACCATTCCTTGTCCCTTTCCACCAGGCGATTCATGTCCACGCGCACCAGCCAGGTCTTATCCGCCTGAACATCGAGATAATGATGGACAACATCCGGCCGCATCAAATAATCCATCAAGCGCGTCTTCCCCATGCTGGCTGCGCCCGTCAAATAGAAAGACTCCGTGCTGTGAATGTATCGAAAAAACGGGGACAGAATTTCCTGTCTGTAACTAAAATCGTGCTCGGGGTTATTTAGAACCATCGTCATGCCTCCTGGGTTTACAAAAATGCCTTCCATTCATCCGGCGGCCATTGCTCCCCCCAATGATCCAGCCGATGACAGATAATGCTGGCAAGCATCAAGGCGCGCAACTGGCTTTGCTTATGAGCCTCATCCTTGATGATTGTAGCCCGAAAGATCGTATTGAACAATAAGCCGAGCAAGTACTGACGGGCATCTGTTATCCCCGTGCACTGCCCGGCCAGAGAGCGCAAAATGGAGATCGTTTCAAGCGCCTTTTGCACCGCCGGATCGTCGCATTCCATCTCCTGCACCTCGAAGCCTTTCAGGTAATCCTGACCCGTTACCGTCAGGCACAATTTATAAAACGCCGAGATGTTTTGGTTGTGGGCCTCAAGACGATTGATGATGTCGGCTTCAAGCTCTGCAAAATCCTGAAGGATGTGTCCTTCGCCGCTCCGCTCGAAGTCAATCGCCCAGGCATTTCCGGTATCGTCCACGAGGAGATTATCGCCATGCAGGTCGCCATGCGTAACCGCGATTTTCGTCTCCTCCACCCGGCTGGCATCTCGATCGCTGTTTTCCCCCACGCGGCTGATAAGCCACTCGATGGGATTCACGATCTGGATTTTTTCCGAAACGGAAGGCGGCATGACTTCTGCAAGATCGGGAAACTTGAATTTTTTCACGCGGGATTCATACCAATCCCGCTCCCAAACTTCGCAATATTTTTGGAACAAGGAGACATTTTTCTCCGTCCGCGCTTTTTCAAAATTCGACGACCAGGTTTCCTTGAAGAATCGTTCCAGGCAAGGCTTGATCCTTTCCGTGGATTCGGATTTATAAAAATCCGAGAACGGCCTGGCATGAGACCCAATGTAGGAAAATTTTACCCCGCCGACATCCCACAAAATACAATTATCTTTCATCTCGGCGCAGTAGCGTCCCACCAGGCGCTCGTCAATGAACTTTTCATAATTCTCAATCTCGATCTTTGCCTTCCTTGCACGCGCCAGCTTCACGATATACGGCTGGCGATCATCCGGCGTCACTTTTAGCAAGATTGAACGAGGACGCGGCACGGATGATACGCTGGAGGAAACGTGGCTCAAACTCAACTTTTCCAGGCGTATGCTCTTCGCGTCCAGGAATAATCGCGCCAGTATGTCAATAAATTGGTCCCTGAATTCTTCTTTAACGGGTTTAAAGTGTTCTTCGATGACTTCCTCAACAAAGCGGACGGTATCGAAGGAAATTTCAGTTTTAGTGGCGCACACTTTTTGCGCGACGCGTTCCAGTTTTTGCCTGAGCGCATCCGGGCCGTATTGTTTTCCCGCATAAGCCTTTGCGCCAGATTCTTCAAGTATCTCCGATGCGATCTGGTCATTTCCATACCCGGTCACAACGATACAAACTGCTGGTTTGAGTTTCTTGATCAGATCAAGGCCGCTCCTGTCATCCTGATCGGTATCGTCTGTGGTACGCATGTCCACAAGCGCGATCTGACAGCGATGTTCCCTGGCCTTCAATAATGCATCCTTGATCAACAAGTCACCGCTTCCTTCTGCAACGATTGGCTGGTAGCCCCAATATCGAAGCAGCTCGCTTTGCGATTCGCGTGTGCTGTCATCATTATCAACGATCAACACACGCGGCTGCAAATTCAGGATATAGGATTGTTCACTGATCATTCTCATTCTCCCTCATACAAACTTTTCGTCACACCACCCGAAACAACGGGAAATTTGATGGAAAAAGCGGCGCCTTTACCAGGCTCCGAAGGCAATAATTTTATTTTTCCTCCCATGCTTTCAACCATCTGTCGGACAAACAATAAACCATATCCTCCCCTGCCTTTTGTGGAAGTGCGCCGATTCAGGATCGATGAGCTTACCGAAGCCGGAATACCGGGACCAAAATCCTGAAAAACGATCTCGACTTCCGTATTTTCATTCAAGGGGCGGGTGCGAATAACGATTTTCTTGTCAGCCATTTTTGCCATTGCCTGGTCTGCGTTTCGCACCAGTTGACGAATAATGCGTTGAAAAGCGACAGGATTCATGCTCACCCGCAACCCCGGACAACCGTGTGCGATCTGGACATCAACATCCTTCTGCCTGGTTACAGCCCGGATACTTCTCTCAACCGCATCATCAAACCCAATAACCTGGATCAGTGGATTCGTCCACGGCCCTGCCCCGGAAAGGTCAGCGGCGCTCTCCTCGATTTTTTGAGCATACTCCGCAAGATGTTTGGCCGACCCTGATTTTTCCCTGATCAGATATGCCCAATTTCGAATATTCCCGACTTCGCGATTAATGTCGTGCGCCAAATCCGCCGCCCAAACATACGCCGCGGCGACCGTTGATTGAAACTCAAGGTTCTCATTTTGGATGGCGCGTTCCATCCCCAGCCCGAGCTGGCGCGCCACCATTTCGACCAACTCGACATCATCGTCGTCAAATGTCCGGCCTGAACGTTCAAGCACCAGAACACCGAGCAGTTTCTTCTCGCTATTCAACATGCTCACACATAATTCAGACGTTGTACTCAGGATCAACGGAAGATAATTCGGATCCGAATTTACATTCGATACATTTTCCTTTTCAGGCTGTTTTGTCAGCAAAGACCTTCGAGCGGCGCGGCAGGCAATGGTATCGCCGTCGAGAGGAAAGGATGTCTGATTCAGGTAAAGAGGATTTTCAATGCCATAAAACTCCAGCGTCGAAGGCGCAAAACGAAGCGCACGCTCGTCATCGCCATAAGTGAGTACGCAGAGTGTAGTATTTTCAAAAAAGTGATGGAGCTTTTCAAGGACTTTTTTGAGCATTTTCTCAAGATTAAGTTCCGTCCCGATCGCGTCCACGGTTTGAAGCGCCGCCTCCATCCTCAGGCGAAGCCGCTTTTCGTCAAACTTGCGCGTGCTTGCTATTGCATAAGCCGCCAGACTGGCGAAAGATTTGGCATGGTGAATCTCTATCTCTGCAAAATCCTGCGGGGTACGATAATCAAGGTATAGGATCCCCAACGCTTTTTCGGTTTGCACATCCCTGATCGCAATCCCGATTACTGCTTTTACGCCTTCCTGCCGTATAAACTGGGAGGATGATATTTTTCTCCGGCCTATCCTGGCAAACTTGTGGTCTACATCGCGGATAACAAACTCCCCTTTTTCAAGTACGTGCGACGATATTCCATATTGGCTGGGTTTTTCTTTTATTGCGGTCTCGATTGGATATTTCAGTTGCCCGGCATAACTTGTATTCGCTGTATCGAACTTGTGATCCTGACCATCAGAAAGCGGATAAACAAGCACCCAATCGGCTTCCATGATTTTTCTGGCGGTTGCACAAATACGATCCAGGGTTTCCTTCAACCGTGATGGTTTAGGGCTGGCCTGATTCAAAATCTCATAATTCGCGTTCAGTAATTCCTTGCTCTTCTCCTGTTGGCGCAAAGTTTCGTAGACCTGTCCGGCATTGTTCAAGAGCGCCTGCAAACCGTCAAGCGACTTTTCGGTAAGAGGTTTGTGGTTGTGTTTGTTATCAACAATGACAAATCCCTGCAATTCATTCCCCAGTCTCAGCGGCAGGACTGCGCAATTTAACAAACTTACCGTTTCCGTTATTTCCGCGGGAAGCAGTGACAAGACATCTTGATCTAAAATGATTTGACGGTCGCCAGAGTTCAACAGGTTTCGCAGGGCCCCATCTACATCGCTCAATTTGACCTTGATCTTATTTCTCAACATTTCGTAATCTGTAAAGCGGGTTTTGCGATCCTCAAGATTTTGAAGGAATTGATTGAAAGTAAATTCCCGCTTTTTATCCCGTCGCCAATCACTCCTTGCTTTTTTAGTATCACCCGTGCCAATGGCTCTCTCGCAAATCCAGTTTTCCTTGTTTTCATCCATCAGAAACAACAATGCGCTGTTGAAGCCCAGCCCAAAATCCGCGGTGGCAATCGTCAACACTGTATACCAAAAATATTCCTCATATTTTTGAGCGACACGGAGTAATTCCATGCTCGCGCGCTGCAGGATTTGGAGACGCTTGGAATCCTCGGCCTCAGATTCTGAAAGCCACCTGATTTGTATTGCCCCGGCTATCTGATCTGCCGCCATAATCAGCAGTTCTTTTTCGCGAAGCGTAAAGGGGCTTTCATCGCCGAATTTCCTCACCATGATTCCGCCAATATTTTTTACACCCACACGAAGCAACACTCCCAAAAAACCCGAGGGAACTTTACCTTTCAGAACCAATTTTTTTTCCTTCGCAAACTCCTTTACAGCGCGAGGAACAAAAACTTCGCTTGCCTGACTCAACAAATATTCTTCCAGCCCTCGAGCAGGTACCCGGCGCATCGCTTTTTGGCGAACGTCATTCTCATAAAGTAAATGAAAATCGCGTTCCCCGGTTTCCTGATCGCACAATATCACCGCAAAATTCGACACATCCATCAACTGCCCAATTTGCTGGCGGACCTCCTCAAGTAATTGGACAAGATTCATAGATGCAGCTTTTGCTGTAATTCGCCGACCAATATTTCTAATGATCGACGACTGTTGCAACATCCATTGTTCATGGCTGAATACGCTGGCGTGATCAAGTGCAATGGAAACCTGCCGCGCGAATAGATTTAACAGGGAGCGCTCGTGTTCGGTCAGCACCTTGGATTTTTGTGCATAATCCAATACCAGCGCACCTGCAAGCGCGGCCCCGCGCCACAACGGCAGAATCGCCGCCTCACTCGCAGGAAGTTCATAGCCACAAGCCTCCAGTTGTTTTCGCGCTTCTTCTGTTTTTGGGTCGCGCCGGAAGATCGCGTTGCGTGTCTTTGCGGATCGGTTCAAGTCATACCAATCGCGCAGGGGAAAGAGATGACTTTCGAAGTTCGTAATACAACCCTTTCCCAAACTGGTGATCCCCACCAAAAGGCCCTCATCGTTTACGTCCTCCCTCGTCGGAACCCAAAAGAGATGGGCGCGTTCAAAGCCAAGTTTGAGCGAATAATTTACAACCACTTTGGAAACCGCGTCGAAGTCGCGTTCCTGTAAAGCCGCTTCCATCATGCCGCTGAAGAGTTTTTGCCAGCCATGTTCCCTTTGCTCTTTGCGCCATTGCTTCACGGCTTTGAGCAGGAAAAGTAATTCCCTATTTTCAAACGGTTTCGACAAATATCGAAACGCTCCAGCTTCATAAGCGCGCAAACCGTTTTCCACGTCTTCATAGCCTGTGAAAATGATCCCGTCCGCATCCGGGCAGATGGCCCGCAAATCCTTGAAGACGTCAATTCCATCTTTTCCAGTACCAAGCCGCTGATCAATGAGAAAAACCTCGTAAGGTTTCCCGGCCTGCATTCTCGCATTTGTGCGAGCAACGGCATCCTCCTCGGTAAAGACTGTGTCAGCGTTGGCTTCTCCCGCGTTTTCGAGAATCAGCTTCACGGTCTCAGCAGAGAACGGATCGTCGTCAAGGATCAAGACTCTACACATTATCTCGACTTTTGCAGCACATTACCAGCCAAATACTCCAAAAAAAAAAAAAAAAGGGGGAGCAGTTGTACAATTCGTAACGATCCCGATTCTGGAGGTGCAACATGCTACCTTTGGTGGAATTTCCTGAACTGGTGCAACACTATGCGCCTTTCTTTGAGAGTGTCTTTTCTGAACAGGCATTCGTTGA
>JACRLC010000037.1 GCA_016235425.1 Chloroflexota bacterium
TCTTGTCTTCTCGGATTGCCTCCAAGACGATCTGTGCTTTTTGAATAGCAGATAGGCGTTTTCTTTTGGGCATGGTTTTCTCCGGAAACTGCACCTTAATTATGCCCGTTTTTGTGTCTAAATTCCCTTATCCACTATAATAAACAGACAGGCGACTACAAATAACATAGACAATCAAGAGGATCAATATAGGCAAAACAGAGCCACTAAAAAAGCCGAACAGTTAATTGGCACCATAAACGAAAACGAAAATATAAGAAACTTAGCACGCAACCCACTTTTATTATCAATGATTTGCTACGTACACTACAACAAGACTCTACCAAAAGAAAGATTAAGTCTCTACGAAGATTGTTCGCGACTCTTGCTTGAACAGTGGGACATAGAAAAAAGCTTACCGCAAGATGACATTCCGCTAAACTTAACTCGTAAGGAAATAATAATGCAAGAAATTGCTTTTATGTTACATAACGGAAAAGGCGAGGGCAACAACGGAACAAGGGAGGTTAGCGGAGACGAAATTCTCGACGTCATAAAAAAGTCGTTAATACTATTTAACCAGAATCCTGATGAAGCAGAAAGTATATTTAAAAAGCTTGTAGAACGAACAGGGATAATTATCTCAACAGAGCAATACAAAAACTTATATGGTTTTAGCCACCTCACCTTCCAAGAGTACTTCGCGGCAAAGTATTTAATTCGCCAAAACATCAATATTTTTTCAGAGATAGAAAAGAATGAACTCGAAAATAAAGAAGGTTTTTTAAGTTGGTGGCGGGAAGTTGTCATCTTGTATAGTGACATGTCAAAAGACATATCTAATATTATTGAATATTTGTGCTTAAACTCGGACAAAGATTATATAAAAGGGGGCCTACAAATCGCGGCTCAATGTTTAATTGAGTCGACTGAACATCCAAATAATAAACAAACTCTTTTAGGAGAGTTATTAAAAATCCGTACTAATGGGGCGTTTTATCCAAATAGCACTATTAACTTGGACGGCGAGAAATATCTTATTAATTTTGCATTAAGTCAGGATTATTATTTTCACGTCCTGCTGACAAAAGCAGAAAATACAAATTCAGATATGATATTCGATTTGTCATCAACATTGACTAGCTCCGTTGACAAAAACATTCAAAAAGCTACTCTCGATGCTGCTATAAAAACAATGGAAAAGGATAAATTCAATTTCCCACTAAGCCAAACAGATCTGGAGTTAATGTTCTCACAAAATGGGGTAACAACTGGATTAAGGGAATTACTTAAAACTGTTATAAGTAAAAACGCAAACAATACAGAGGAAATTACTGAAAACCTCCTTGATTCAATCGAAAGCACTTGTATCGAAGATTTCTGCGAAATATTGTTAAGAAATTACAAGGATTCAATACACAACAGTGAAAAGTTTTATCAGATGCTCGAACTGCTTACGAACAAAGTTTTCTCAAGACGACACCCGAAAATGGTAGAAAAATCACTATCCACTTTAAGGGAAATAATATCAGACCTGCCTGTTTATGCAAGCAGTAGCAGACTGCATAAGCAAGAACTTAGAGACTACATCATTGGATTAACGAGGTTTACTCAAACTATTAAGGGTGAGCAAACAAATGATGAATTTAAAAATGAATTTTTGGATATGTTAATTAAGGGAACGCCTACTCAACAAAGCTGGGCAGTAACAATTCTTAGCGAGTTATTTCTAGACGACCAAAAAATTAGAAAGAGCATAATTGAAAAATTTGACTCTCCTTATTCTGAGGTGAGATACTCTGCATTATTAACACTTTGGTCATTTGACTTAGGTGAAGCCGAAAAAGACAACTTAACAAAAAAATTCTTGTCTGCACTTAAAGAAAACACCTTTACACAAAGGCTCATTGAATTAAATATGGAGACCTTTATTGGCAAAGGTCGGCTTGGCTTAGAAACAACAGAAAAAATTCTCATGGCGGGATGGCTCGCATCAATTGATAATAAACATAGAATCGTTGACTTACTTAAGATCAAATCTTCAAAAGACATTTATGATTACCGATATATATGGGTGGAACTCTTGTCTAAAACCAGCGATAAACTTGGCAACAGCGACGATCTTCTTAAGATAACAGAATATATCATTGAGCTTATATCCAATCCTGAAAACAACATAGAATTTATTTTTGATTTAGTTTCAGGCAATTATGAGTTAGACGATGCACTTAAAAGAAAAATAATTTACGGCCTTTTTAGAAGAAAAGATGAAGGAGTGATGGATTTATTGTCTTCGCTAGAGCCTAAAATTGAGGAGAACAGCGAAGAATATCAAATTGTCAAAAACAACTTATCAAATGATTATTATGATGATGCTGATGGCGCTTTTAAGCTATTACAAGCTAACAAACTTCTAAGCAACGCAATTTGTGAAACAAACAATTAATTCCCACTAAAATCCTATGCGTGACAACTTTATCCAATTTCACTTTCTACCCCATCGAAGCCGCGCTTCAATATGATGTGCCAGAAAACAATCACAATGCAACCGCCCTGCACGGAATCATCGCTTTGCGGCAAGGGGAAAGGGCAACCGCGCAAGAGGCTTTTACCAAGTCCATTGCGCAGGCGGATGAAATCCTTGCCAAGACGCCCGATTATTATTCCGCGCTGGATGCGAAGGGGTTGGCGGTAGCAGGGTTATTGGTAATTGGAGATTAGATGGCGAGAGGGATAAACTCCATGCCGAGGCGGTGGAGATATTTAGGAAGGCAAGGAAGATTGCGCCACATGCGGGGGTGGTCAAGTCCGTGCTGAGGTTGTTCGATGAATTGGTCAAGTGCGATGAGGAGGGCTTACTCAAAGGTGTACGTGAAGTGATAGAAGCACCGCCGTTGGTTGAGTAGGGCGAGTGCTCGTCGAGCCCGTATCGAAACCAACACATGCTTTGAAAAAATTTTCTGTTTGCTGGTTACTGGTGGTTTCGATACGCCGCGAAGAGCAAGAGCGCGGCTACTCAACCACCGAGTTGGACATAGCACATTGCGCCGCATGCGGGGGTGGTCAAGTCCGTGCTGAGGTTGTTCGACGAACTGGTCAAATGCGATGAGGAGGGGGAGTTGAAAGATGTGAGAGAGGTGATTGAAGGGAAATGACGAATCATCTTTGTAGGGGCGAAGCAGTGCTTCGCCCCTACTAGAAGACATACCTCAATTTTGCTACAATGGTTTTAGACAAAGGCCGCGATGGCGAACGAGGTGAAGGATGAACAAGAACAGCTGGTCAAAAAGATTGCTGAGGTACGCTGGCGTCCCTCTTGTCATTGCCTTGATTTTGTACATGCTCTGGGATGCCGCGAACGGCTGGGGATTCTGGGAAATTAGCGCGGGAATTGGCTTAATGCTGGTGATCGGGGCAATGCTATATCTCAAACAGATGGAGAATGTATCCGAGAAAACCGTATTGCAAAGGATAAGAGCGGAATATTCTTCCGAGCTCCAGCCGCAGGTTTTCGAAATATATGAACACCTGAAAATAAAAGAACTTGAGGGTCTTTTCTTGAAAATACTCGACGATGCGAATGGAGACCTGGGTAAGGTTAGAAGACTTGCCAGCGTTGCAGAAAGCGTGGGGTGGCGGGCATTTCTCGAAAATCATTGGTAATGTGTCATGCCTAAGAATCGTTCAATCCAAAAATCAAAAGGACTTCCCGCGTTACCCGGGGAATACGACCAGCTTCTGCGTGATTACGTCGAAATTCTGGAGAAGACATTCCCCAATCCTTATGAGTTATCTCTCAGAAAACGATTATGGGATTGGTTTGATATAGGCGGCCAAATCAAGTATGCCTCGTCACCCTACATCAGCAGCTTTGTCAAAACACCAAATACACTGGCGCAGGAACTCCCTGGCGCTTTGGAAATTCTCAAACGTCTGGATAAATTCGACGACGACAGCCTGAGAACCCTGGCCGAGATGAACAGCATGAATCTTAGCCGCTTGAAGAGGCGGTCGGTTACGGAAGCAATTCCACCCGCCATTGCATTGATTGGAAGCGTCATCGGACTGCTGCCTGCATTTCAGAGTATTTTTCCAATCTCACTGAGCGATTCCCTTGTTTCATGGATTCTGCAAATTACAATTTCCCTGCTTTTAAAAATTTTGGTCGTCGCCGCGTTATTGCTTGGGATCGGGAACCGAATGGTGACTATTCCACGCATCGGCATCGTTGATGCGCTTGGGGGAATCCTGCACATTGCCATCACCTATCGAAACGGAAAATAATCAAGTAGGGGCGACCCGTCAATGCCATTGGTCGTGAAATCAGGCAAATAAGTCCGGCTAGCCAAGACGAGAGTCAAACCCTGGCGGGTCGCCCCTACTTCGCGTGGAAACGGGGAATTGACAAAATCATCTCGTGACTTTTATCTTCGTTCATCTCTGTTCATCATGGTTATAATCCCCCGCATGGACTCATCCCTCACATCCTTCTTTAATCCTCGCGGCGTCGTTGTCATTGGCGCATCCACCTCACCCGAAAAATTAGGCTATGGCGTAGCGCGTAACCTCGTCCAAAGCGGATACGCGGGCGCGATCCACTTCGTCAGCCAGAAGCAGGGACAGCTCTTCGAGCGTCCGCTGTACACGGACCTCGCGCAAGTCCCCGATCCGGTTGACCTTGCGATTCTCATCGTCCCGCCACAGGCCACGCCTGAAACCATAAAAGCGTGTGGCACGCGCGGCATCCACGCGGCGATCATCGTTTCATCGGGATTTCGCGAAGCGGGCGCGGAAGGCGCGGCGCTGGAACGAGAATGCGTTGAGATTGGGCACGCGCAAGGCGTGCGGCTACTGGGGCCCAACTGCATCGGCACACTCGACACGCATCTTCCCCTCGACACGACCTTCCTGCAACCGCCCATGCCCACGCGAGGCGGCATCGGTTTCATTTCCCATTCGGGCGCGTTCTGCGCGGCGATCATTGACTGGGCGCGCCGCCAGGGTTTCGGCTTTTCGCAGCTTGTCAGCCTCGGCAACCAGGCCGACGTCAACGAGACAGATATGCTTCCCATGCTCGCGGCGGATGTCCACACCCGCGTCATCGTGCTGTACATGGAAAGCGTTTCGGATGGCCGAAAATTTGTGGACGCGGCCCGCGCAGTGACGCGCGTCAAACCGGTGGTTGCGCTCAAAGTCGGTCGCTTCGAGTCTGGACAAAAAGCGGCCGCCTCGCATACAGGCGCATTGGCCGCCTCTGACATCGCCTTCGACGCGGCCTTCGAGAAAGCAGGCATCCTCCGCGCCGACTCCGCCGAGCAGATGTTCGACTGGGCACGCGCGCTGGAGACTTGTCCACTGCCGCGCGGCAAACGAATTGGGATTTTGACAAACGCGGGCGGCCCCGGAGTCATCGCCGCCGATTCACTCGAGACGAATGGCCTGCTTCTCGCCAAATTGAATGAGTCCACGCTGAAAGCTTTATCCGCCAACCTGCCCCCCGCCGCGTCCGTGCAAAACCCGGTGGATATGCTCGCCTCCGCGTCGCCGGAACAGTATGCAACTTGTTTGAAGTTATTGCTCGAAGATAAGGATGTGAATGGCGTGATGGTCATCCTCCCCCCGCCGCCAATGTTCAAAGCGGAGAATGCAGCCACCGCACTGATTCCGCTGATCCAAGATTCAGGCAAACCTGTGGTCATCGCACTTCTGGGTTCAACTCTCATTGAGCAAGCGGCGCAAACTTTCCAACTTGCCAACGTTCAAACCTACCCTTTCCCCGAGCGAGCCGCGTCGGCATTATCTGCGTTGGTGAAACGAGCAGAATTCCTTGAAAGCAAGCAGACCCTAAAGGTCTTGGAGACCTTTAGGGTCTCGGAACCAAAAGACAAAAGTATTGAAGAACTCCTCGCGGCGTATGGCATTCAAACCGCGCAGATCAAACTTGCACGTGATGAAAATGAAGCAGTTTCGATTGCAGAGGAACTTGGCTTTCCTTTTGTGATGAAAATCGCGTCACCGGACATTTTGCACAAGTCGGATGTCGGCGGCGTTCTTCTTGACATCAAGGATTCTCAGCAAGCCCGAAGTGGCTACACGCAGATGGTTTCGCGTGTCAAGTCCGTGATGCCGGGGGCGCGGATTGATGGCGTTCACCTCCAGCGGCAAATCCCGAATGGGCAGGAAGTGATCGTGGGCATGGTGCGCGATCCGCAGTTTGGGCCGTTGATGATGTTCGGTTCCGGCGGCGTTGAGGTGGAGGGACTCAAAGATGTGGCATTTGCCCTAGCACCGCTGAATCAGTTTGAGGTCCGGGAAATGATGCGAAAGACCTGGGCCGGGAGGAAGTTAAAAGGCTTTCGCAACATCCCTGCCGTTGATCAGGATTCTGTCGTCGATGTCTTAATCAAATTAGCGCGGCTGGCGGTTGAGAATGAGTCCATCGAGGAGATCGAAATCAACCCCCTGCGCGTACTGGAGGCCGGGGCGGTTGCCATAGATGTGCGAATTAAGTATGGGGTATAATCCGGCACTGTTCAAAAAAATTAGAGAGTAAAACATGACGATCCCCGAAACGATTTTGAAGGAATTGGAAAACTATACCGGCACCGACCAGGTCCGCAAGGACTTGAATATTAATCTCTTCGAGGAGAGACTGCTCGATTCACTCGCGACCGTTGAGCTGATCATTGCCCTTTCAGAGGCTTTCAGCATGGACATTTCTCCCGGCGAAATTGACCGCGAGCTTTGGGCGACGCCGCAAAAGATCATTGACTATTTTGAAGAACGAGCAAACGCCGGATGAAACAAGCGCCTCATCTAGCCGCGTCTGTGGCTGCGGTTTTTGTCTCCATCATGGCGGGGGTCGCATTTACAATTTACGCAAATCTATTCGAAGAAAAATACGTCCATTCGGTTGCCGCGCTGGAGCATATTGAGATCATCAAAGGGAGCGCCATCCAGCGCGTAGCTTTGCAACAGGATGACCTTTTGGTGGTGTACGGGGGTTCCGAGATCGTTTTGCTCCAAACCAGATACCAGGCTTATCGTTTTTTCAGCACCTACCCCACCGGCTTCAACGTTTTTGACGTAGCCAACAAAGGCGCATCGGCTTTGACAATGGCGCAGAAAGTTGCGGCGCTCGGCGAGGACGTGCGCGGGAAAAAAGTGGTCATTTCGATCACGCCCGCGATTGTGACCATGGCCCCGCTGGGCGAAGTGAATCCCGATCATTACAACGCGAACTTCTCACAACTGCACGCGCTCGAACTGGCATTCAGCCCGCACTTGAGCATGGAAACCAAACGACTCGCCGCAAAGCGGATGCTGGATTTCCCGGCCATATTGGAAGATAACCTCCTGCTTAAATTCACGCTTGAAAACCTGGCGGGAGATTCAACTACAAATCGGATTCTTTATTATCTGGCCTGGCCGCTCGGCAGATTGCAAATCGCGTTCGTTACCCTGCAAGACCATTACGCCACCACGGCGTTCATTCGCTCGCACTCTTCGGAGGAATTGAGAGTAACCCGCCAGCCGGAAGAAATTGACTGGTCTGCGCTTGCGGCAAAGGCGGAAGTGGAACAAATCGAGAACACGGACAGCAATTCCTACGGCGTGGACAATCTCAAGTGGAAGCAGTTGGAAGAGTTATTCGTCACTCCCATTGCGGCCGGTTCAAAAGATGCGGAATTCATCGAAGACGTGAAGAACGCAAGAGAATGGGGAGACCTTGAGATCACATTGCGCGTTTTGCACGAACTCGGCGCGGATGCGGTGATTTTCAGCAACCCGATGAACGTCCAACTGTGGGAAAAGCTGGGCGTTTCTGAAGAGGCGCAAAACGCATACTATGAAAAAATCAACTCGATGGTTTCCCCGTACAACATCCCGGTTGTAGATTACAGGGAATATGGCACGGACAAATACTTCGACATGGATTTGGCCGCGCACACGAGCCGCAAAGGATGGGTTTATGTCAATCAAACGCTTGATAAATTTTTTCACGGCGTTCTACGCTAATCCCCTCGGACGGATTTTTATTCTGACGGTCTATTACCTGGCGATCATCGCCGGGTTGGTCTTCATGTACGGAAAAGGCGATTTCTCGACGCCGGATTTTGTTTATCAAGGATTCTGATCCATGGACATCATCGAACGCATAGATAATTGGGCGCAGGTTTACCCGGAGCGCGTCGCTCACGTGAGCGGCGGACAGAGACTCACGTACAAAGAATTGAAGGCCCAATCCGACAAACTGGCGGGCTATCTTTCGCAGGCGCTCCCCAATGACGGCTCCCCCATCGTCATTTTGGGACACAAACAGGTTGAAATGACCATCGGTTTCATCGGGTGCGCCAAAGCCGGGCATCCGTACGTCCCATTGGAAAGTTCCTTCCCGGAACAGCGGGTAAAAACGGTGGTGGAAACCGCGCAAGCGTCCTGGATCCTGACCGTTGAAGAGATACGGAAGATTCTGGAAACCACGGAAGAAAATCCAAAATTCGAGAACCGAAAACGGGAAATGGAGGATGTGTGGTACATCATCTTCACGTCCGGCAGTACGGGCAATCCCAAAGGCGTGATGATCACACGCGCCAGCCTGGAAAATTTCCTCAACTGGACTCTTGCTGAACACGAGATCACGGAAGCGGCAGTGACCATCATCGGGCAGGCTCCCTTCACGTTCGACGTGTCCATTTTGGATCTGTATTGCAGTCTCGTTCAGGCGGGAACGCTCGTCAGCGTGACGAAGGACGAGATCGCCAATCTCAAGGAATTATTCAAAACGCTCTCCAATTCAAACGGCACGATGTGGGTTTCAACGCCGTCCTTTGCGCGGCTGTGCCTGATGGAGCCGTCGTTCAACGAAGGGATGATCCCCACGCTTGGCAGGTTCTGGCTGGCCGGGGAACCGCTCGCTCCCGAAATCGCCACGGAACTGCTCAAGCGTTTTCCAAAAGCACAATTGTGGAATGCCTACGGCCCCACCGAAGCGACCGTGGCAACCACCTCCGTTCAGATCACGAAGGAAATCATCGCGAAATACAATCCCCTGCCCATTGGTTATCCCATGCCGGGAACCCAAATCCTGATCCACAACAAGGAAGGGAAACCTGTCGCGGCTGGGGAACGAGGCGAGATAATCATCAATGGCCCAAACGTCAGCATTGGCTACATCAACCGCCCCGATCTAACCGCCAAAGCATTCTTCGCAGTTGACGGACAGCGCGCCTATCACACCGGCGACTGGGGGCGCTGCCAGGATGGCATGGTCTTCTACGATGGCCGCATTGATTTCCAGATCAAATTGCACGGCTACCGGATCGAGATCGGCGACATCGAAGCAAACCTGCACGTCCTGCCGAATGTGCAGGATGCGGTCGTTGTGCCGGTGATGAAAGAGGAGCGCGCCGATCATCTCGTGGCGTTCGTAATTTTGAAAAACCGCACCGGCGCATCCGATTTTGAGATCATGCAGGAGTTGAAACGTCAGCTCGCGGAACGCGTGCCCGAATACATGGTGCCGCGCAAATTCGTATTCCCCGCCGAGTTCCCCATCACCACCAACGGAAAAGCAGACCGCCGCAAACTCGCCGAAACTCTTCAATGATCCCCTACACCGATTTTCTTTATTTTGGCGTTTCGCTTTACGCGCTCCTGCCCGCATTGATCGCAGGGCTGTTCAAGCGCGCGTGGAAATTCTGGCTGGTCATTGCGACCGTTTTCATGCTGGCAGTCCAATATCCGCACGCGCGCGAGATGTTTGGGGCGGCGATCCCGGAGCTGGCGCTTCTCGCGGGATACGCGGTCATTCAATGGATCATTTCTGTTCTGTTCCTGTCCATTCGGCGGAAGGGGAAAAATAGGGCCGCGTATTATTTAGCGATCTTCTTCAATCTGCTTCCTCTGCTGGCCGCGAAACTCATCCCGCTCTTCCAGCCGGAATATCCCCTGCTGTTTTTGGGACTGTCGTACATCACCTTCCGCACGCTGGATGTGACACTTGGAATCCAGGATGGCTTAATTAAGGAGGTTAAACCGCTTCCCTACCTGACCTTTTTGCTGTTCTTCCCAACGATCTCTTCCGGCCCCATTGACCGCTACCGCCGCTTCAACGAAGACTGGAACCGCGAACGCACGCGCGAACAATTCGTGCAGGATTTGGACGGCGGCATCCATCGCATCTTTACGGGATTTTTGTACAAGTTCATCCTTGCCGCGCTGATCAAACAATACTGGCTCGATCCGGTCACAGGGACCACGGACTTCCTGAGTACGCTTTCGTACATGTACGCGTACTTCTTCTATCTATTCTTCGACTTTGCAGGCTACAGCGCGTTTGCCGTCGGCTTCAGTTACATCCTGGGAATCCATACACCCGAAAATTTCAACCGCCCGTTCCTTTCGAGGGACATCCGCGATTATTGGAATCGCTGGCACATGAGCCTGTCGTTCTGGTTTCGCGACAATATCTACAATCGCTTCACGTTTGCCGCGTTGAAAGGCAAATGGTTCAAAAACAGCCAGACCGCTTCGTATCTCGGATATCTCATCACGATGGGACTAATGGGCGTCTGGCACGGGACGGCATGGCATTTTCTCATTTACGGCCTGTATCACGGATTCCTGTTGGTTGCCACGAACTGGTTCGACCGCAGATACAAGGGCAACCGCCTGCTCAACGACAAAGGGTTAATTTGGCAGGCGCTTTCGATCCTGATCACATTCCATCTCGTGGCCTTTGGCCTGTTGCTATTCTCAGGAAGATTAGTCCAAATTTAGAACCAGCGAAGTCCATGCGTGGTGGTAAAATGACCGCAATGCTCAAGCAGGCTTGAGCCGCGTCAAAGAGCAAGCTCTCAAGGATGGGGCGCTTTGCATCGTATTGCCATATGAGGTTGAAATGCGGGAATATGGCGAAAGACCAATGCCACAGGATCGGTATTGGGAACTGTGACCTATGCAGATTCAACGTAAAGCGTCTTGAACTTGCGATGTGATTTTCCAGGGAAAGGAATAAGAAGATGAGCGCTTTGATGAGATCGTTATTTAGCGGGGGTGAGACCGCGTATCGTGAGACGTATTGGAAGGAAGACAGGGAACAGGCAAGACTCGTAATTTTTATCGTCGCTATTATGGTTGTAATGCTTGCCATCGTTGATTATCAGTTCCTGGGTAATAGCGATGAATTTTTAATGTTCTTGGCAGGCCGAATGACATTTCTGGGGGTTTCAATTGCAGTCTACTCGGGCATAAAGCAACATATCAAAATCAAACAAAACGACTACGCCATCCTCTTTTGGGCCTGCTCGCTGGCAGTGCTCACGCTTGCCATTGACGCCACCCGCCCAAATAATTTCTCCGGGAACATAGTCCTGCACGGTATCATGGTCCTGGGCAGTTATTCTCTCATACCCAACCGGTTATTGTTTAAGATCATACCTGCCCTGGCCTTTACGATCTTCGACATGATCATCCTGTTTTTCTACAAAACAGAGATACCCCCTCCCACCCTGGCGATCGGCATCATTACACTAATTACCGTCAACGTTATGGGGATGGCAACTTCGTTGCGCTTGGATGCCTACCGCCGCAACCAGCATGAAGCCAAGATATTCGAAACCCGCAACCGCATGCAACTGGTGGAACTTGCCACCACAGACAGCCTGACCGGTGTTTACAACCGGCGGCATTTTATCGGGCTGGGCGAAATCGAATTCGACCGCTACAAACGCTTCGGACATATTTTCTCCTTCGTCGTTATGGACATCGATAAATTCAAATCGATCAATGACACCTACGGCCACCCATTTGGCGACGCCGTCCTGCAAAGTTTTTGTACTGTTTTGAGCAGTGAAAAACGGTCGGTGGATATCATCGGGAGGCTGGGAGGCGATGAGTTTGGCATCATTTTGCCGGAAACCTCCGCCCGCGACGCCGCCAAAGTCATCCAGCGTATTAAACGGTTTTGCAGACAACTGGGCTTGAATCCCCTCGATGAAAAATTCCGCATTACGATCAGCGTGGGCCTGACGGCGGCGCGGCCCAGCGACCAATCGATGGAAGATCTTTACCACCGCGCCGATAAAGGCCTGTATCAAAACAGGCTCAGGAACAGGAAACTGTAAACCTTCCAAATGACGGGCTTTTTTCCTGGGGTACAATTGCGCCCATGATTCAGGTATCTTCCCTTACCTACTACCCAATCAAAGCCTGCCGGGGATTTGACATCAACTCATCCCTCATCCAGCGCATGGGACTCGAACACGACCGCCGCATGATGGTGGTCACGCCTGAGGGCGAATTCCTCACGCAACGCGAGTATCCAAAGCTGGCGCTCATCACCCCCGCGTTGACCGATGGCGTGGTCACACTTTCCGCGCCCGAATGGGAGGCGGTCACTTTTCCTGTTCTGAAAACGGGCGAGACGATCCCTGTAGACGTCTGGCGAAGCAAGGGCGTGCAAGCCGTGGATCAGGGTGAGGCCGCCGCGCAATGGCTCTCCACCTGGATTGGCGATCCCGTGCGGCTCGTTCATATTGCAGGTGGATTCAAGCGAAAACTAAATCCCGATTACGCGGTCAATGCAGACGACCACACCGGATTTGCCGACGGCTACCCGATCCTGATCGCCTCCGAAGAATCGCTTCAGGACTTAAACTCGCGGCTTGATTCCAAAGTCCCGATGAATCGCTTCCGCCCGAACATTGTTGTGAAAGGCTGTGAACCGTTCGCAGAAGACACGTGGAAGCGCATCAAAATCGGCGGCGTGGAGTTGGCAATCGTCAAGCCGTGTGCGCGTTGTGTGGTGACGACGATTGACAAGGAAACTCTCGTTCAAAGCAAGGAGCCGCTAAAAACGCTGAACACTTTTCGCAAGCAGGCTCGCGCTGAGCAGGGTCGAAGCGTTGGCGGAGCCATGTTTGGGCAAAACGTCATCCCATTAAACGAGGGCAGGATCGAGGCCGGTATGAGCGTGCAGGTCGTCGAGTAAAGGTAAAATCGCAGACATGTTTTCACGCAGGGATTTCCTCAAATTAAGCGGCGCGGCACTGCTTGCCGCGGCATTTCCAAACTTTGAAAGCGCGCAGGCAGAGGGCCCCTCCGCCCCACCGACGATCTGGCAGGGAAGCAAACGGCATCGTTACGTGGCGCTCACCTACGATGACTGTAATTGGCTTTATTTGATGCAGGACTTGGAAAAACTTCTGGCGGAATACCCGGACATTCGCATCACACTTTTCCCCACCGGCGAAAACCTGCTCTCAAAAGAGTCGCAGGATCATGGAATCTGGAATCGGTTTTACGATCAGGGACACGAGATCGGCTATCACTCGTACTACCACGTTGACCCCGGCGTCATGTCTTTGGATGAAGTAGTAAACGACTTCGATATGTGGAACGAAGCGCTTGTGAAAGTGATGGGATTTCAACCGAAGGTCCGCTTTGCGCGGCCTGTCGGTGGAAACTATGTGAGCCGTTCGTTCATCGACATGTGCGCGTTGCGCGGATTGGTTCTCACCATGTGGTCGGGCGCGGGCGGCGGGGAAACTGCCGGGGTGATGAACAATACTTTCAACCCCATCCGCAACGGCGACATCGTCCTGTTCCACATCCGCAGGAACGACATCGAAACGACCCGCGCAGTCTTTCCCTATTTGAAAGAGCAGGGAGTTCCGTCGGTCACGCTCTCGAAACTTTATGATGATTTGCTGATCGAGCAAAACCAAAGCGAAGGCTGTGATGTTGGCGCGGGGAGTCCGCTCACGAGGACTTGTATTGAATGAGGATAGGTAAAAAAGTAAACAGGCAAACAAGCAGACAAGCGAGAGGCGGAGAGGTTAAACGATTGCAGTGGAATATTTCTCCGCGAAGAGCGCGGGTTGGCCGCCTGTGTGCCAGAACAGCACGGTCTCATCCTTTTTGAAAAATCCCTTGCGAATCAAATCAATCATCCCCGCCGCGGCGCGTCCGGTGTAGACTGGATCGAGCAGAAGACCCTCTTTTCGTGCAAACAAACTGACCGCTTCGCGCTCCGCACCGGTCAGGACCCCGTAACCTGCGCGGCAGTAATCGTCATTTGCCAGCACTTCGGCAGGATCGAACTCAATCCGCTTCCCCAGCTTTTCACTCGCGGACGAAGCCAGCGCCGAGACATGCTCCTGCAACCATTGCTTCGACTCGTCAATGCTGATCCCCAACACCCTGCCGCGATAACCGAATGCGCGCTGACCCAGCACAAGTCCCGCGTGCGTGCCGCCTGAGGATGTGCCAAATACCATCCACTCGGCATGGACATTCTGCTGGAGGAATTCCTCCATCGCAAAGGCGTATCCCAGCGCGCCGGTGAGACTCGACCCGCCGTATGGCACGAGATATGGCTTCTTCCCCTCTGCCGTAGCCTGGTCGAACGTTTCCTGCAAAATCCTGTCGCGGTCTTTGCGGTCTGCCACGGTGACGATCTTCGCGCCGAAGAGTTGGTCGAGCAGAATATTGGCAGAGGGTCGTGCGGGCATTTCACCCGTCAACACAAGCGCGCATTCAAACCCGAAGCGCGCCGCCGCGGCCGCGGTCTGACGGCAGTGATTGGACTGGATCGCCCCGGCGGAAATCAACATCTGTGCGCCCTGCTCCTGCGCTTCGGCCACGAGGAATTCCAGCTTGCGGGTTTTGTTGCCGCCAAAGGCCAGCCCGGTCTGGTCATCGCGCTTGACGAGGATGCGCGGCCCGCCAAGTTCTTTGGAAAGCCGCGGCATTTCTTCGATTGGGGTTGGGAGGTGGGCAAAGTGGAGGCGGGGAATGACAGACATGATTCTCCTTTATTGTGAGCTTTGTAATTGGCAAATGGTAATTGCCAATTACGCACTTAGGTTTTGCTTTGTCTTTTCCTTCCCTCGCGACCGCATCACATCCAGCACGCGCGGGATGATCTCCGAGTACATCCGATACCACAGTGAATTGGGCGCGTAGTCCCATGCGCCGAGGGTGCGGACAACCTGCCCGCCAAGTCCCTCTTTGAAGCGATACACCCCCCACATGCCGTCACTTTCATTGAATTCATCCGGCGCACCCCACAAGTCATAGACTTTACAGCCGTATTCCTTGGCACGCTTCATGGCTTCCCATTGCAAAAGATAAGTGGGCATCTTCTCGCGGTGAGCTTCGCGCGACATGCCATAGATGTAATATGCCCGTCTTCCGAAATAAAAAACAAAGATCGCGGCAACGGGATCGCCATCCACTTCGGCGATCAACGGCTCGCAAGCCGGCAGGTTTGCAGGCTGAAGGGCTGATACTTGCGAACCGTCCAGCCTGCCAGCATTCAAACGCATAAAAGTTTCCCAAACCGTCAGGTAATATTCCTCGTCACGAATGACGAATCCATCGCGAATGGACGTTTCCGCGTACATTTTGTAGAGCATGGGCAGGTCGGCCAGTGTGCCCGCGCGCACGATCACGCCCTTTTTCCCGGCCAGACGGACGTTGTAACGCGTCTTCTGTTTCATGCGCGCCAGCATCTCATCGTGAGGCACAGTCAAATCTATTTCGACCGTATTCTTGAATTGGATTTGATCGGGTGAATATTTCCAATACCTGCCGGTCAGGTCTGATGTAACAAGATTTCCATCGTTGTTCATCAAATCACTCTCAGAGTCCGGGATGCCCGTGCCAAGGACCACGTCCGGGTCGCATTTCAGGAAGATCGCGCCCTGCTTCTTCGCGAAGGATTGCAGGTCGTCCAGCACGCGTTTTCTCAGGGACGCGTCGCCCCAGTCCATGAGCGGGCCTTTGGGAATGTATAAAATGCTCAAGCGTGCCGCGAACCCGCGGTTGATGATCTTTTTTTTGAGTGCCATCGCGGCCGCGACCGGTTCATGCCCCGCATATTCGGATTCCCACACAAAAGGCATTGGCTCCCAGCCATACTTCGCCTTCACCTGTGACCATTCCCACGTCTGAAGCAGGTGAGGGTTGGGTAGTTGGGAAATAATTTCATCCCACTCAGAGGCCACGCCCGTAAATTTTTTCATTGACCAGCCTCCAGTCCTGCCATGCGCCAAAGATAAAGTTTATACAACAACGGATTGTACACTCGATCCAATGCCTGCGCGGCGCGTTTGACTTCACCGCCGAAGCCGCGTTTGAAACGATAGACGCCCCACAGGCCGTCATGCCTGGTCTCGAAATCGGCCTCGAGAGCCGCTTCATCTTCATCCGGCACACCCCAGAGATCGTATTCTTCGCACCCGCGCGCCCTTGCCCACTTCATCGCTTCCCATTGCAGGAGATAAGTGGGCATACGATTACGCTCCTCATTCGTCGACGCGCCATAAAGATAATAGGATTGCGTCCCGCTTCGGGCGATCATCAACGAAGCCAATGGCTGGCCCTCATATTCAGCCACAAGGATTTCGCACATTTCTTTCGGATGAAGCAGGTCATACACACGTTGATAATATTCCAGCGAATGGATGCCGAACTCATCGCGTCCGCCCGTGACCAGCATCATTCGGTGAAACGCAGGGAGATCGTCCCAGGCGCGCACGGTCACGCCTTTTTTCTCGGCGAGGCGCATGTTGTAGCGGCATTTTTGTTTCATGCGCGCAAGGATTTCCTCTTCCGTACCGCGAAGATCAATGATGATAGTGCGGGGAGGTTGGATGTTGTAGGGAGAAGTCCGTAATTTGTGATTTGTGATTTGTAAATTGCTAACGGTTGAATCGTTCCAAAGGTCAGGTTCGATTTTCAGGAAGATGGCGCGGTGCTTTTTGCAAACGGAATCCACCTCTCCCCAAAACCGATCGCCGGCCACTGGTAACTGTTTACTGCTCACCGGTTTGGGAAGATATCCCACCGTGAACCCCAGCGGCAATTTACGAAATAAGATCTGCGCGCCAAATTCGCCTTGAATCAGGCGGGCAGTCCGCCACCCAAAGGCGGACTTCAACTCGCCCCACTCGCCTGTTTGCAACAAATGAGCATGGGGATGATTTTGTAAAAATTGATTCCAATCAGAAAGGGAAACTTCAGGCATTAACCATTCTCCAGGCGGCAACTTCGCCACCGGGGAGGCGGCGAGAGCGAAAAGGATTTGCGTTTCGACCCTTCGATAAGGTTTCCCTGGCCCGAACACCAGGACGGGCAACGAACTCAACCCATCGCCTCAGGGCGGTGCTGCACAACGCGAATAAAACTACTCAACTACCAAACTACCCAACTCTTCAACTACCCAACTTCAAAACGAAACAACCATCAAACCAACGAAGTCATATCCGGCGGAGGGGTCGAGCGGACAGATGCCGAGGGGATGGATTCGTCGAGAACGCGGATCAGGCTATCGGTCTCGGCTTGATGCGAGAGGTGGGCAAGCTGCTCAACGGCGCGGGAGAGTTTGTCGCTGTCCACGTGTTCCTCCTCTGCGGCGCGATAAATCTCGGGGTGCGCGGTCGGCTGGAATTGCATCCCTTCCTCCCACAAGTCCTCGCTGAGTTTTTCGCCGGGACGAATGCCGGTAAACGTGATCTCAATATCGCGGCCGGGTTCGAGGCCGGAAAGGCGGATCAAATCTTCGGCAAGGTCAAGGATGCGCACCTGTTGCCCCATGTTGAGCAAAAAGACTTCGCCGCCCTGCCCCATCGAAGCGGCCTGCAAGACGAGATGCACGGCCTCAGGAATGATCATGAAATAGCGGCGCATGTCGGGATGCGTGACCGTGACCGGCCCGCCGCGCGCAATTTGATTTTTGAACCGAGGAACCACGGAGCCGCGGCTGCCAAGCACATTCCCAAAGCGAACCACCGAATAAGCGCGCCCGTTGCGATGCGCGGCGTCGAGGACGATCATCTCGGCCAGACGTTTCGTCGCGCCCATGACATTGACCGGGCGAATGGCTTTATCCGTTGAAATGAGGACGAGTCTTTCCACCCCATGCCTGTTCGCCGCTTCGACGATGTTGCGCGTGCCGAGGACATTGTTTGTAACCGCCTCTTCGACATTCGCTTCCATCAAAGGGACGTGCTTGTGCGCCGCAGCATGGAAAAGGACTTCGGGCCGATGCTGCTTGAACACTTCCTGAATGCGGTTCGGATCGCGCACATCCGCAATGACGGGATGGATCGGCAGAGACGGAAAATTCTCACTCAACTCAAGCAGGGCTTCGAAGATGCTGTTTTCGCCGTGACCAAGCAACACCAATTCGGCCGGACTCCAGCGCGCCACCTGCCGCGAGATTTCCCGTCCAATGGAGCCGCCCGCGCCGGTGATGAGCACGCGCTTGCCCGAAAGCGTTGACCCCACGAGACGGTCATCAATCTTGATCGGATCGCGGCGCAGGAGGTCGGTGATGTCCACTTCGCGCAAACGGTTGACGCTGACCTTGCCGCCGATCAACTCGAAGATGCCGGGGATGGTACGCGAGGGAATCCCCTTGAGCCTGCACACGTCATTGACCAGCCGCACGAGCCGCCCCGGCGCAGATGGAATGGCGATAATCACTTCATCTGTTTGATGATTGTCGAGCACATCGGCCAAATCGCGGACTCTGCCAATCACGGGCACACCGTAGATTTCCTGTCTTTGTTTGGCCGGGTCGTCATCGAGAAAACCGATGGGGACGAAATTAATCTGCGACGATTTCTGCAACTCACGCGCCACGAGCGCGCCCGCGTCGCCTGCACCGATGATGAGCACGCGGCGGCTCTTGCCGTTACGCGGCATGGCAGATTGCTCCGCGAGAATCCGCAGGGTAAAGCGTGAACCGCCGATGAGCACGAGCGAAAGAAGCCAGTCAATGCCGAGGGCCGAGCGCGGCATCCCTGGGACAATGTGCCCAAAGGTGATAATCGCCAGCATCACACCGGAGGTCAGCACCGAAGCCGCAGAGACCGCGACAGTGATCAAACGCAATTCGTTGGTGCTGGCATACACCCACAGGCGGCGGTAAAGTCCAAAGAAATAATAAACGGGAATCTTAACCAGCGCGGCCACCGCGCACATGATCAGCGCGGCGGGGAAATAGAAAGGCAATTCGCCAACGTCCAGGCGCAAGGCAAAACTGCCCAGCACCGAAATGACGACGAGGGCAATGTCGCCGATCAAGACGAAGCGATTGCGAATATGAAAACGAGGGCGGGATTCCATGAGGGAAGCGATTCGTGTTCCGTGTTTACTTGTCTGCTTATTTACCTGCCACGCGCATCCATTCAACAGCCTCTTTCAACCCATCCTCGAGCGAGACTTGCGCGCGGAAGCCCATCACATCCGCGGCCTTTTGCGGGGAGCCAATGGAGCGGTAAATATCCCCGGCGCGCGGCGCGGCAAAGACGGGCGGCTGGAAATTTGGAAAGAGGTCGAAGAGCACTTCGAGCAGGTCGAGCAGGCGCGTTTCGACGCCGGTACAAATATTGAAGACCTGGCCCGGCGCATTCGGATGCTGGGCGGCGACGAGATTGGCCTGCACCACGTCGCGAATGTTGATCAGGTCGCGCGTTTGGCCGCCATCGCCGAAGATGGTGACGGGCTGTCCATCCAGCAAGCGCCGAATGAAGATTGGCACCGCCGCGGCGTACTGGGAATCCGGCCGCTGGCGCGGGCCGTAAACGTTGAAATAGCGCAAGGCAGCCACGTCCAGGCCAAAGGAGTTCGTGTACAACTGGCCGTAGATTTCGTCCACACGTTTGGATGCGGCATACGGCGACAGCGGGCGCAGGGGTGTCTCTTCATTCAGGGGCATTGCGGTCGAATCGCCATAGACTGCCGCGCTGGTCGCAAAGACGACGCGCCGCACACCCGCCCTGCGCGCCGATTCAAACAACGACGAAGTCCCCGTCACATTGACATCGAAACAATCCTGCGGCTCGTCCATGGATTGGGGTACGGAGACAAAGGCCGCTTCGTGGAAAATGATCTCGACGCCGCGCACAGCCTCGGTCACGCGGGAGGCGTCGCGCAGGTCGCCCTCGATGACTTCGAGATTGCCGTCGAGTCCCTGTAAATTTTCGCGTTTGCCTGTCGAGAAGTTATCCAACACGCGGACATGCACGCCCTGCCCAAGCAGGGTACGAACGATGTGCGAACCAATAAACCCGGCGCCGCCTGTGACGAGGTATTTCATTTATCTGCCGCTCCTTCTGAGCACCGTGCCAATTGTGCGGAGGACAATCGAAAAGTCCATGCCGACTGTACGGTGCTTGATGTAATAAAGATCATACTCGAGTTTAACGGCCGTTTCCGTAATGCTGGCTACATAACCATAATTGATCTGCGCCCAACCGGTGAGACCCGGCTTTACGAGCAGGCGCGCCCGGTAAAACGGGATTTGCTTCTGATATTCGGCCACCAGCTCCGGCTGTTCGGCGCGCGGACCGACGAGACTCATCTCGCCGCGCAGGACGCTCCAAAATTGCGGCATTTCATCCAAATGAGTGCGTCTCAGAAAATTTCCCACCCGCGTGACGCGCGGGTCATTCTCGATGGTTGGCCGCGCGTCTCCATTCACTCCGGCACCCTGTTTCATCGTGCGAAATTTATAGATCCTGAAAACCGTTCCGCCCTTTCCAAGCCGCGTTTGGGAATAAAAAATCGGCAGGCCGCTGTCAATGAACGTGGCAATTGCCGCGAGAGGAAGCATGATCAGAAAAGCAACCAATCCGAACAGCCCGCCCAAAATATCCATGAGACGTTTGAATAACTCGTAGATCGCGCTGACCCGCACCTGGTCCACGAACGAGCGGATGACCCAGTCCGATTCAAGGTGGTGGACCGGCACGCGGCTGGTCATTTCCTCGTACAGGATCGGCATGCGCGTCACTTCGATGCCGTGTTCCTGAATATCAAGGATGGTCTGAAAGGTTGCTCCTTTGATTTCGCCGTTGATGGCGATTACCAGGTCCGAAACGTGGTAATTTTCCACAATATCGAACAAGTTGTCGCTCGTTCCGAGCACCGGCAGGCCGTAAAAAACCTTATACCTTTTGCGCGGGTCATCGTCAATGAAGCCGACGAAGATGAACGGCGGCGGGGTGAGGCGGTGATACACATCTGCAAGCGTGTGACCCGCCTTGCCCGCCCCCACCACCAGCACGCGGCGCATGAGGCCTGATGAAGTGTAGATTCTGATGTAGGCGGCGCGCCAGCCCAGGGTCAGGAAAGAGGCGATGAACAGGAACGCGCCCACTCCGATACGGGGCAAATCGTTTGGGTCCTGGCTGATCGTGAATACGAGCGAATATCCCAATAATCCAACCACCGCGGCGATGGCAATGCCGCGCAGGGTCCGCCTCCAATTGGCGGCGACGTGCGGATCGTACAGTTCGATCATCAATAACAGCCAGATCAGCGGGAGCAGATAAAACCAGCCCGGCACTCTTGCAAGAAAAGCGCCATCCCATTGAAGTTCACGGATGGCACGCTCCATCGAGATCCCGCCTGTCGATACCCGAACATAGAGTGTCCAACGATACCAGGCATAGATCGCGCCAAGCACCGACACAACGGAGGTGATCAAATCACCGAGCAGTAAAATCCCCCGCTGTTCACTCGGACGTAAACGTATTGAAGGACGAGAAATATCAGCCATGATTATGCAATGTAAATGGGCTTGAGGCCATGCTCCATAAAAATCCGGCGCCCCACGAAAAGTGCATGGCGGCAATGGCAAGCGGCAAACCGATCAAAAGAAAAGGTTTTCTTTTGTCCGTTGCCGCTTTCAAGCCGACCATGCCGAGCGCCGCAAAATAAAAGATGATTTCTACAAAAAACACAACTCCGGCAAGCCCAGCCCACAAGGATAACACAAAGAAGACGATGAGGCTTAACACAAATAGCGGCGGCAATGCCTGCCGCCAGCGTAAGGTGTGCGGATAACGGCGCAACATGCGCCACTTCCAAAACCCGTACCTCCAATATTGTTTTGCGAGCTGACCCAGCGTTGCGCGCGCAAAATAAACGGACCGAATGGATGGATCGAGCCAAACCGTCCCGCCCGATTCGCGCACACGCGTATTGAATTCGTAATCTTCGTTCGCGAGCAGGGTTTCGTCGAACGCGCCGATCTTCCCGATCAACGCGGCGCGGAACGAACCAAACGGCACGGTATCCACCGCGCCCGCCTGGGCTTTCAGCCGGTACATTGCATCGCCCACACCGAGCGGATGCGCCGCCGCAATGGAAATCGATTCAGCGATCCACGTTTCTGCACCGGGACAAATTTCCCAAACGCCGCCCACGTTATCGCCTTTGCCAGACTCGAGCGCCTGCACACATCGTTCCACGTATTCAGGGATTGGCATCGAATGAGCATCCAGCCGGACGAGAACCTCGCCTCGCGCGTGACGAATGGCCTGATTCAGTCCCGAAGGAATCGTCCTCGCTTCATTTTCGATCACGCGCAAAACCAGTTTGGGATGCTCCTGCTGGAACGCGGCGATCACTTCGCGCGTGCAATCGGTGGACATGCCATCCGAAATGATGACTTCCATCTGCGCGTGAGGATAAGTCTGCGCGAGCAAGGCCTCCAACAGATGACGGATGGTGGCTTCTTCGTTATAGCAGGGAATGATGATCGAAACAAATGGAGGCATGAAAAGTGTTGCGTGTTCCGTAATTTCTCTACCGCAGGTCCATCTTTTTTACCGCGAAGAACGCGAAGGGCGCCAGGTTCTAAAGATTTTCGGCTCTCCCGTTTTGGGCAGGGCTGCATTGCGGAAGGCAAATTCTTTGCCGCGAATTTCGCCCTGGCCTATCCGCCAGGACAGGCTAATTCACGCGGATTTCTAAAACAAATTTCTTCGGCGTACAAGAGTCGTTGCGTTAGCTTGCGAAAGCGGCAGGAACACATCAAAAGTCGTCCCCGCCCCCCCACTGCGGACGCTAATTCTACCACCATGCGCCTGCACGATCTGCCGCACAATGGCAAGTCCCAGCCCGGCTCCGTGTTTTTCCCCGCCTTTGCGCGCCGGGTCGGCCTGGTAAAAGCGGTCGAAGACATGCGGCAAGGCTTCGGCAGGGATTCCCGCCCCGGCATCCGAAACAGAGGCGTGCATTTCTCCATTGACCAGTGAAGCTCTCAACGTGATCTCACTTCCGCGCGGCGAAAACTTCAAAGCGTTATCCACCAGGTTCGTAAACACCTGCGCGAGACGGTCCCCGTCTCCGATCAGGGCGGGCAGGTTCGGAGAAATATCCACTTTTATCGTCACGCCGGATTTCTGCAACTGCGGCGAAAACTTTTCAGCCGTCGCATTCAAAATAGCGGGCATATCCAGCGCGGTCATCTGGAGATCGGCAGTGCCGGCATCCAGCCGCGCCAGATCGAGCAAATCCAGCACCATGCGGTGCATCCGCCCCGACTCGTTGTAGATCACCTCGGCGGCCTGCCTGCGCGCTTCGGGTGACTCAGCCGTGCCGTCCAAAATCGCCTGCGCGAACCCCTGAATGGACGTGAGCGGTGTCTTCAACTCGTGCGAGACGTTGGCAACAAAATCGCGCTGGGATTGCCGACTCGACTGCACACGCGCCAGCATCGCATTAAACGCCCGCGTCAATTCGCGGACCTCGTGAGGGCCGCGCTCTTCCACAGGCTTTATCTGCGCCGACGGCATGGTGTGCGCCGCGAAGATCACTTTTTGCAGGGGGTCGGCGATCCACTTCGCGACGAACAAAGCCACAACGAGTGACAGCAACAAAGCAACGAATCCGCCTTCAAAAAACAATGGCAAAAGATCATCGGTAAAGACATTTACAATCGAAAGGCGCGGACGCGGCGCGGCCACCATCAGCCACGCGCCGTCCGACAACTGGCGCAGGGTGTACAGCCATGATCCCCCATTTTCATCACGAATGAACGGGGTTGCGCGCGTGACGAGGTTTTTTCTGGGAAAAGGAAGCGGCGGTTTATCGGCCGAGGAAGTGTCCGCTTGCAACTGCCGGTCAGACGAGTAAAGCAGGATGCGAACGTTGAACGTATGCGCGGCTTTTTCCATCGTCACGGCAAGCGGCTGTCCCTGCGCCTGGATGTCGCGCTCCAACACCATCGTCTCCACGGCTCTCAAACGCTCAAGCGTCTGCCGGTACAAAAACGGATTCCGCCAAAGGTAGGCAAACAAAACAATCGCCACGATGCCCAAAGCCGTGACGACCAACAAAGCATAACTCAACCAAAGGCGTGCGCGAAGCGAAGAAAACACCCTCATCCCCTTTCCCCGTCCCCCGATGGGAGAGGGGCGAGGGGTGAGGGAGATGCAACCAGCTTATACCCCACCCCCGTCACCGTCTCGATCTTCACCATACTGCCCTCTATTTTTTTGCGAAGATGCGCGATGTGAACGTCCACGGTGCGGGTCTGGCCGTAAAAGTCAAAGCCCCAGGCAAGCTGGAGCAGTTGCTCGCGGCTGAGGACGAGTCCGCGGTGTTCTGCCAGGGTGAGGAGCAAATCAAATTCCTGGGTACGCAGGTCGAGGGTCCGATTCTGGATGCGGACCTCCCTTCTGGCGGGATCAATCGTCAGGTCACCGAGATGGATCGGTTTGCCGCCCGTCGGCAGTTTCCCGTCACTGCGCCGCAGGATCGCTCTGACACGCGCAACCAATTCGCGCGGGTTGAACGGCTTGGTCAGGTAGTCGTCCGCGCCGAGTTCGAGGCCGAGGATCTTGTCAATGTCTTCATCGCGGGCAGTCAGCATCAAAATGGGAGTTTGATTCTCCGCGGCGCGCAGTTTGCGGCAGACTTCGAAGCCGTCCATTTTCGGGAGCATCACATCCAGCACGATCAACGCGGGACGATGTTTTGCCGCGGCCTCGAGCGCGGCTTCACCGTCGCCAGCATCCAGCACGCGAAAACCGTCGCGCTCGAAATACATGCGCGCAAGTTGGATGATGGACGGTTCGTCGTCAACAAGGAGGATCAATTCGTTGGACATGAAATTTCCGTATTGCTTCAATCGCCGTGATGCGGCGCGAGCAGGGCAACCGCTTCGATCTCCACCAACCCACCCTTCGGCAAAGCGGCAACGGCTATCGTGCTTCGAGCGGGCGGATTCTCATTGAAGAATTCGGCGTAGATCGCGTTCATCTTTGGAAAGTCGTTCATATCCTTGAGGAACACGATGGTCTTGACCACGTAGGCAAGCCCCGAATCCGCCGCTTCAAGCACGTGCTTCAAATTGGTCAGCACCTGGCGTGTCTGTTCTTCGATGCCGCCGGGAATCAATTCACCCGCCGAGGGATCGAGTGCGATCTGCCCGGCTGTGAAGACGATGTTCTCTGTGCGAATGGCCTGCGAATATGGACCTATGGCTTTGGGGGCTTTCTCGGTTTGGATGATCTTCTTGCCTTCGGATGTGAACATGGTTACCTCAATTTAGTTTTGTAGTTGGGTGGTTTGATAGTTGAGTGGTTGGATGGTCGGCTAGTGCTGGAACAACTTTAAGTTGATGGGTAAAAACGGCTGAAATGCGCCGTTTTTACCCTACATTTTCATGTTGTTCCAGTACTAGAAACCGAGCGTATAGGACAGAAGTCCAGAGGCGAGAAAAGCCAGGCCGAGACAGGCGGCGATCACGCCCATAAAACCGGCAATGCCCAAGCCCAGCCAATTTGACATTGGCGAGTCAACCTCTGCTTCCTGCGGATTGGACGGATTGTATCGCACCTCCACGCTCTGTCCCACCTGATGGCTGGCAGGCATGGAACCGAATTCGGACTCAAATTTGATCGTCTCGCCTGCGGAGCTTTTGAATTCAACAACGGGGTGATAGAGGGAACTTCTGCGTCCCGCGCGGCGCGCCAACTCAACTACTGTGCCGGCCGCAGTGGACATACTCTCGCGCTTGGTCTGTTCAGATCGATGCGCGTACAAACCATACCCGCCAAGCCCAATGGCAAGCAGGACAACACAACAACCAACACCCATAAAAGCGATACCGAACATGGCTCTCCTCCATTTGAGATTTTTGCCAGTATACAACTTTTGAGGTAATCATTCAACAACAGTTGACTGGTGATTACCCACATCTTTTACGCCCGCCAATTTCAGAGAAAAAAAGCAAAACCTCAGCCGCGGATTTCACGAATTTTCGCGAATTGGTTTTAAAAATCCGTGTGAATTAGCGAAATTCGCGGCAGAATGCTCTGCAAGCCGGGAAAAGACCCGTTACGAATCACGCTCCGCAGGCGCATCGCCAGGTTTGTTGGCATCGCGGAACGCCTTGATCGCTTCGCGCAATGCCTTGCCCGTGCCGCCCATTGCGGAATGGACCTCCTTCAGCTTTGCGCCCATCTCCTTGAGGGTGGCTTTGGCCTGTTCGGCATCGGTCACTTTGCCGTTTGCATCGAAGCCCGCATGGGAGTTGACGATCCCGGCGGCGCTTTCATAAAGCGGACGCGCTTCTTCAATCGCGGCTTCGTACGCATCCAGCGCGGCCTGGACAGCGGTGACATCCTTTCCGTTCTCCGCGGCCTTGTCGATGCGAGCCTGAACTTTTTCGATCATCGCGTCGGTCTGGTCGAAAACCTTGCCGAGTCGTTCATAAGCCTTCAACTCACGCGCCCAGAATTTCTCGAGCCTTTCAGTTGAGACTTCGCCATTCGGCGGAGGGGTCGGGTCAAATTCGCCCGCGGCAAATGCGGTTGAGATGGGAAGCGCCGCAAACATGAGGGCGGCGATCATCCCCGCCAGAATGGTCTTCTTGAAAAAGATACTTATCATCGTAAACCTCCTTTCAGGTTACGATGTGATTTTAGAAGTTAGAGGTTATGCAGGTGTGGCTGGGATGTAAAAAGATTGTAAATTTGCCCCCACCCTGCCTCCCCCATTTTCTTGCAGAAAATGGGGGAGGTGTCCCGGAGGGACGGAGGGGGTTACACCCTCCTCACCGCCAGCATGGTCATGTCATCGGCGGGAGGCAGGGGATCGGTGAAATCGTTGAGGTGAGATTCGACCGCGGAGAGAACATCGTCTGCGGAAGCGGTTTGCATGGATTGAAGCCTTTCGAGCAGGCGCGTTTCGCCATAGAATTCGCCGTCCACGGAGAAGGCTTCAGTGAGGCCATCGGTGTAAAGCAAAACGGTTTCGCCCTGTTCGAGCATGATTGTCCGCTGCTTCATTGAAGGCTGTTCCATCACGCCGAGTGCAACCGCCGTGCGCGTGAGTTTTTCCAATTCGCCGGAACGCTTCATCCAGATCGGCGGATTGTGGCCCGCGTTGGTGAAGGTGAACTCGCCGCTCAACTGATCGAGCACGCCATAAACGGCGGTCACAAACATGCCTTGCTGTGTGTCGGGCAAAAGCAGGTCGTTCACGCGGGTCAATGCTTCGGCGGGGGAATCCGTCTCGATAACGGCGGCCCGCACGAGGGTCCGCGTGAGCGCCATAAAGAGCGCGGCGGGAATCCCTTTATCGGCAACGTCCGCGATGAAGAGTCCCAGCTTGTTATTCGGGAGTTCAAACACATCGTAAAAATCGCCGCCCACTTGCCGCGCCGTGCGCCAGCGCGCGGCCAACTGCCAGGCTGGGTGTGCGGGCAATGTTTGCGGAATGAACGTCTGCTGAATTTGCCGCGCCAACTGCACTTCCGTTTCGAGGCGCTCCCGCACCACCATCTCCTGTTGCAGGCGGTCATTTTGAATCGCGAGCGCGGCCTGCTGCGCAATGCCGTTGATGATCTCGATTCGGCGGGCGCGGAAACGATGTCCATCCCCGGCTTCTTCGACGAGTAACACGCCGAACAAATCATTTTTGATGGACAGAGGGACAGCCATCAAAAGGCGATCAGCAATTAACAAATCCGCTTCATTCTCGACCGGAGGCTTGATCCGCAGCCACGACACTGCCGCGGCTTTGGGTTTGAGCGCGTGCATGACCAAACGATTTTGCCCGCGTGCAGAATCCAAAAACGGAAATACTCCCGGCTGAAATTCGCGTTCGGTCAGCAGGGCTTCTTCCTCTTCCGAGAAACCATACTCCTGCGAAGCGACGAAGACCTCCTTCTCTGCATCCCACAGATACAACGCCACGCGTTCGATGCCGACCAAAATTGGCATGATGCGGACAATCGAGCCAAGGATCTCATCGAGTTCATTCAAGCTGACCACAGCCTGCGCCACCTGCAACAAAGCCGCGGACGCGTAAGCCTGCTCCTGCGCGGCGTCGTAGAGACGGGCATTTTCAATTGCCACTGCGGCGTAACTCGCAAAGGTTGTGGTCATTGCCTGCGCTTCGTGGCCGTAACGGCCGGGCGTACGATGCGCGAGGGTGATCACACCGAGGGGCTGGTCTGCCAGGCGCAACGGCACAGCCAGCGACGAGTAATTCTGGTCGAAGCCCGCGGCGATGCCGGTGATCATCAGCGGGTCATCGGGCTTGCGAAGCACTGGGACATCCGAGAGGAAGGCGCTCGTCAATGCAACCGAGGCTTCCGGCGAAGAGGCGCGTGCCTTTTCGAGCGCGAGCGGGTCCGCGCCGTGGACGGCGGCGAGGAACAAATCCCCCTCTCCTGCCAGCCAGATGGCGGAAACATCCACGGCAAGATTGCGCTCCAATTCGACGAGGATGGCGTCCAAAACCTGATCTACGCCCACATTGGCCGAAAGCAAACCTGCCACTTCGCGCAGGCTGTCCGAGACCTGCCTCCGCCATTGCTCGGAACTGTAAAGATCGGCGTTGCGGATGGCGGCGGCCATCGTATCAGCCACGGCCTCGAACATGAGCCGGTCGTCTTCGCTGAAGGCATTGGGCTTGTCTGATTGAATATCCAGCACACCGACAATGTTTTCATTGAAGATCAACGGGACAGTGAGCTCGGAGCGGGTATTCTTCGGCGGCAGGGGCGAGGGACGGTAACGTTTATCCGCCGCCACATCGTTGACAAGGATCGTTTTCCCTTCGCGCGCCGCCAATGGAATAATGCCCTGCCCGTCATCGAGGGCGAGGGTGTAGCCTGCGAGCTTGAGAGTCCGTTTGCCGCTCCCGGCCTCGTAGACGATGAGGCGGCGGTTCGGGTGAACCGTGAAAAGTGAAACGTGAGGATAGCCAAAGCGCTCGTGAATCAACGCGGCAGCATCGTTCATCAATTCGGATAGTTCGAGCGTTGAAGTAACGCTCTTGCTGACTTCCGCGACGAGCGTGAGCTGGTCGGCGCGGCGGCGCAGGTCACTGTAGAGATGCGCGCTCTCCACCGCGCGCGCCACGTTGTCAGCAAGGGCACTCAGGATGAGCAGATCGTTCGGGTGAAAGGCGTGTAATTGATCACTTTGCACATCCAGCACGCCGAGGATGCGCTCTTCGATTTTCAGCGGGATTACGACTTCGGAGCGCGTTTCGGGAAGGCTGTCAATGAAGCGGTAACGCGGGTCGGCGCGCACATTGTCGCAGACGATCTGTCCCCCGTGCGCGGCGGCTTCGCCGATCAAACCCTGTCCGAGTTCGACCTCCAATGCAATCGAGGCTTTCTTTTTCCCCTTGCGCGGCGCGCTGGCGCTGGAACGATAACGCAGGGCCTGCGAATTCGATTCAAGCGTGAAAATGGCGACGTAATAATAATGAAAGGTCTTTTGAATGAGCTTTGTAACGCGCTTTGCCAGTTCGTCCACGTTGAGGACGTTGGCGATCTGCGCGCTGACTTCGCGGACGAGGTTCAACTGTCCCAGCCGGAAGCGTTCGACCTCCACGCGATGCGATGCGAACAATCCAACCGCAACGATGCGCGCGAGACTTTCGAGCAGGTCCAATTCTTCGGGACGGAAATCCGGCCCATTCGGACGGGTTACCTGGAGCGCCCCAAGGAGGAATCCCTGGTCCTCGAGCGGGACCGCGGCAAAGGTCCCGCGTGAAGCGTTCTTTTTGTCCGCAGATTTTTTGCAGGGGCGGCGATTCTTTACGGCAAGGCGCATTCCGTCAAGCGGAGGTTGTTGCGGAAAAAGCCTTTTCTCGTCCCAATCCGGCAGGCGAAAAACATTTTCGTGCAACCACACATCCACACTGCCTTCAATGAGACGGCTGGCCATGGAGACGATGCGATCATGTTGTGCGCTGAGCGATCCTTCGCTGACGAGTTGCTCCCCCAGACTGGCAAGCTGACGCCAATCCTTCGATTCGGGAGACCGCGTTGCAGAGGTCATTCCTAGCCCCTCCGCTTGCGCATGGTGAGCAGGTTTCCCGCCCCCGGTTTCGATTCATACTGGACCTTGTCCATGAGTTTTCGCATCAGGTAGACACCCAGCCCTCCGATCTGGCGTTCGGAAAGATCCGCTTTCAGGTTTGGCTGTTTTACTTCGGAAGGGTCGAATGGCTTGCCGTCGTCGTGCATGGCAATGAAAATTTCGTTTCCCTGCATTTCACAAGTGACTTGAAGGATGCCATCGGTCGTTCCTTCATACGCATGTTCGATGATATTGGATGCGGCTTCATCGGCGGCAAGCTGGATGGAGTAGATTTCTTTTTCAGTGAAGCCGCCCCGCCGCGCAACCTGCGCGACGAGGTCCCGAATTTCATCCAGGTATTCGAACCTGGCGGGGTATGTGTTCATTGCCATATTTACAAGTGAAAGCCGCCTCCGCATACATAATACGCATGAAGAGGCGGCATCCTTCCTAAAATGTGTTATGAGACTCTGGAGGCCGGGCTAGAAGTTGCCCACCGCCTTGAGGGGATCATCGAAGGTTTTGAACAATTCGGTAAAACCGGCCAGTTCAAGGGCCTCTCGAATACGTTCGGGCACGGAAACCAACACCAATTCGCCGCGGTTATAGCGTTTGCAAACCCGCTGGCTGGCCAACAAGGCTCGAAACCCGGCACTGGACATATATTCAAGGCCGCTCATGTCAATCGCGATCTTGAACCGCCCGGCATTGGTAATCGCTTCCAGCCCCTGCGTAAATTGCTGGGCGGTTGCGCTGTCCACGCGGCCCTTTACTTTGAGCATGTCGCAATGCTTGAATTCCTGGGTGGTGATCTCCATGGTCCTAATCCTCCATCATGAATTGGTCTTTTTTAGTTAGTGGCAAAATTATATCACGTTCTTTTTTAGGGTTCTCTACCGTACAAAACCGAGTAATTTCGTCATTGCGAGGGCGTTCTTGTTCTTGCCCGAAGCAATCCCCGCCGACGGGGAGATTGCTTCGCCGCCAAAGTGCAAGAGCGGCGGCTCGCAATGACGGGTGTACGGTAGAGAATTTTGGGGTAGAATTTTGCAAAGAAGAACGCTGACTATAACCTTCTCATGCACACCAGTGCAGGCAACGTCACGGGCTTTCAACTAACAGGGACTGGACAAGCACGACCGGATGAGGGTGGGAACTTGCACTATTTTCAAGCCAGTTTTATTTCCAAGCAATGCTATACTTGGTTATCATCAGCTTGAAATTCTCATCCTTCCATGCAAAACAAGAATCCTGTCAATCATCCGTGGACGCGCCTCTTCTTGAGGTTGGAAAATCTGTGGGAAAAGATCACCGATCCATTGTTTGTGCCGGATTCGATCCGGGCGCGCCGAAAAAGTCAACTGATCGCTTCACTTTTATTCATTTACTCCCTTCTGGCCCTGGTCAGGAGCATCGTTTCAACACCGGGCACATCCAGATTTGTCTTCATTTCATTTCTGTTCACCGCCGTCCTATATTTTTTCAGCCGGACCAGGCATTACAAAACGGTCATTTATACGACCCTGCTCCTTTTAACGATCTACCAATATTGGATCATATTTGCAAAGGAACAGGCTTCCCCTTTTGAAACAGAAGCACTGTTGATCCGGCAGGTCGCCATATTCCTGCTGGGCGTTTCCCTGCTTGGCCTGCGCGAAAATATCATCCTGATCGCGGCCAACCTGATTGCCATTGCCCTTCTGCCGGTCTTTCTCAAGGACGTTCCTCCAACCACCGTATTATCTTCCCTGGGATTTATCCTGACGTGCGGCGCGATCATCATTGCCAATATTCGCTACCGTGACATATCGGAACAGGACCGCAGGACGGAGCTGCTTGGCGAGAAAAAATTCTCAGATGACATCATCAACAGCCTGCCGGGGATTTTCTTTATGTACGATACGGATGGCCGCCTTGTACGCTGGAACAAAAAACATGAGGAAGCGGCCGGGTATACTGCGGAAGAACTGGCGGGCATGCACCATGGCGGCCTCATGCGGCCGGTTGGGCGGGAAATGGCTAAATCCTGGATGCAAAACGCCGGAAAAGTCGAAACCGAAATCAATCTCATCACAAAGAACGGAGACATGATCCCCTTTTATGTCACCATGCTGGGCAACGCTTTCGGTGAAAAGAATTACTCGATCGGCTTCGGCATCGACATCACCGAACTAAAACGAACAGAGGAAGCGCATCGCGCGGTCGTGGAGAATTCCCTGCAGGGGCTGGCAATTTATCAAAAAGGAAGGATTGTCTTTGCCAACCCGGCTTACGCGCAAACACTGGGTTATTTCGTCGACGAGCTTTACAAAATGACCCCGGAACAGGCTGCAAACCTGATCTTTGTGGAGGACAGGCGGCTGTTGAACATGCGAATGCAGGCGGCCTCCAGCGGGGAGGAAGTGTCGCCGCGCTATGAAACGCGCATCGTGCGCAAGGACGGTTCCCTGCGCTGGCTGGACGTCACCATGTCCGTCATAAGTTACCGGAACCAGCCCGCCATCCAGGCCGCAAACGTGGACATCACTGACCGCAAGTTGATGGAGGCCGAGCAGGCGCGGTTGATCTGGGAACTGGAAGCCAAGAACGCCGAGCTGGAACGCTTCACCTACACCGTTTCGCACGATCTGAAATCCCCGCTCATCACCATTCGCGGCTTTCTCGGTTTTCTTGAGAAGGACCTTGCCTCCAATAATCCCCCGCGCTGGAAAGCCGACGTTCAGCGCATCAGCGAAGCGACTGAAAAGATGCAGAACCTGCTCAACGATCTGTTGAGGCTTTCACGCGTTGGGCGCGTTACCAATCCGCCGGAAAATGTGTCGTTTCGGGCCATCGCTTATAAAGCAACCGAGCTGGCAGGCGGACAAATCCGCGCACGGGGAGTTGAGGTAAAAATCGAAAAGGACATGCCCGAGGTCCGCGTGGACCGCGAGCGTATTGTGGAAGTGGTCCAAAACCTGCTGGATAATGCGGTTAAATTCATGGGCGCGCAGTCACGGCCGCGCATCGAGATCGGAGCCGATGGATACGACCACGGCGAGGCGGTTTTATACGTTCGCGATAACGGCATCGGCATCGATTCCCAATTCCACGGACGGATCTTCGGCTTATTCAATAAACTGAACCCGGATATCGATGGAACGGGCGTCGGACTTGCCTTGGTGAAACGCATCATTGAATTCCACAATGGGCACATCTGGGTGAAATCCGAACCCGGGAAGGGCAGTACGTTTTATTTCACCCTCCCGATACCGAACAAAGGATGAAAGAGACTTTTCTCCCATCACAACCGGGGGACGACGAAAAGAACCGGCTGGCACGGATACTCAACATCATCCTGCTTTTCATGTCGGTGGGTTCCATAACAGTCGCGTTGATCGGCCTCCTCACTGGACGCTCCAATCTTGCCATTGTCATGTGCATCAGCGCGGTGACGGCGATTGTCAGCCTGCTCCTGGCGCGCCGGGGCATGGTACAACAGGCCGGTTTTTTGGTGTTGATCCTGCTGGTGGCGATCCTGAACATGCTCTTGATCATCGGAACCGGCATTCACGATATCGCCATCATGCTGGTTCCGGTCATTATCTTGATCGCGGGGCTTCTGCTCAACCGCACCGGCTTGATCCTGATTACCGGATTAACGTCCCTGTCCCTGGCGTTGATCATTTGGGGTGAGATCGACGGCATTCTGAGAACGCCTTACAGCGCATACACAGATTGGGGGGATTTGGTCATCGTTTTCATCATTATCGCCGTATCGACAACAACCGTCCGCCTCTTGATCGAAGATTTGCGGGCCAGCCTCCGAAGGGCATATTCCAGCGAAGCAAAATACAAAGCGGTCATCGAAAACAACCCATCCATCATCTACATCCAGGGATTGAAGGAGGAAAACCCCACCTTCTACATCAGTTCCCAGGTAAATCATCTGCTTGGTTTCTCGACCCAGGCCTTTTTGGATGAGCCTTATTTATGGGTTCAGCTTCTGCATCCGGACGATAAGGAAAAGGTGCTTGCGGAAAATAAGCGGACAAACAAGTCGCTGGAACCATTTATCATGGATTACCGCATGACCGCAAAGAATGGACAGGTGGTGTGGGTCAACGATCATGCCGTGGTGGTGAGGGATTCCAACGGCAAACCGGATTTTTGGCTCGGCATTTGGACGGACATCACCGAACGCAAGCAAATGGAGAATGCACTGCGCCTCAGCGAAGAACGTTACCGGCTGATCTCGGAAGTAAGCGTTGATTACACGTTTTCCACCGAAGTAGACGCGCAGGGTGAAATGAGATTGACCTGGGTGGCGGGCGCATTCCAATCCATGACCGGGTACACGTTCGATGAATATGTCACAGCGGGAGGCTGGCGCGGCAGACTGCATCCCGATGACCGGGAAAGAGACGACGGCTACCTGGAGATTCTTCAGAAAAATCAACCCGTCATCGGTGAAGTTCGCACATTGAAAAAAGATGGAGAATTACGCTGGGTGCGCGTCTATGCCCACCCGGTTTGGGAGCGGGCAGGCCGGAGGCTGGCGGGTATTTACGGGGCGGTGCAGGATATTACGGAACGAAAGCAAGTGGAAGCGGAAAGGGAAAAGCTGATCCGTGAGCTTGAAGCGAAGAATACCGAATTGGAACAATTTACCTACACGGTTTCGCACGACTTGAAATCACCGCTGGTCACCGTTAATGGTTTCCTGGATTTTCTAAAAAAGGATGTCGGCTCCGGGAATATCGAGAAGAGCAACCAGGATATTTCCCGCATTTCCGATGCCGTCCAGAAGATGGAAGCATTGTTGAATGAATTGCTCGAGCTGTCGCGCATCGGACGGATGATGAATCCTTCGGAGGATGTCTCTTTCGGGGGGATCGTGCTCGAAGCGCGGGACCAGGTTCGGGGTCGGTTGGAGGCGAAGAAGGTCGAAGTCGAAATTCAGGAGGGCCTGCCCTCTGTCCGCGGGGATCGCGTGCGGTTGGTGGAAGTCGTCCAAAACCTGCTGGATAACGCCGCCAAATTCATGGGAAGCCAGCCAAAGCCAAAGGTTAAAGTTGGCATACGCGGGACAGATGATAGAGGCAATCCTGTTTTCTACGTGCAGGACAACGGCATCGGCATCGACCCGCGATTCCATGAACGCATTTTCGGGCTGTTCAATAAGCTGAACCCGAACATCGAAGGGACGGGAATTGGACTGGCACTGGTAAAACGCATTGTTGATGTTCATGGCGGGAGGGTCTGGGTGGAATCCGATGGAACGAACGGCTCGACGTTTCTTTTTACACTGCCTCCCATCCCGAAAAGTTAAGGTGCGAAACAACATAATCGTTTACAATAACGAGCGAAGCCAATAGGAAGGAGTTGAAGATGATGGGAGAACCTGTCCTTGTCATGCTTGTGGAAGATAACGTTGACCACGCAGAATTGGTCATACGCACGCTGGAGGATCACCACATAGCAAACAGAATCCAGCACTTTTCAGACGGGCAGGCCGCACTGGATTACCTCCTGCGAAGGGAGCAATACACCGACCCGGAAACCAGCCCGCGCCCGCACGTCATTCTGCTCGACCTGCGACTGCCGCGCGTGGATGGGCTGGAGGTCCTTCAAGCCATCAAGGATAACGAAGAGTTGAAGTCCATCCCGGTGGTTGTGCTGACCACATCCGAAGCCGAAAGGGACGTGACCCGCGCTTACCACAATCACGTCAACAGCTACCTGGTCAAGCCGGTGGGTTTTGAAGAATTCAGCAAACTTATGAACGATCTCGGTTTTTACTGGCTTGGCTGGAATACACATCCCCGCATCTGATTTGCAGTGAACAAACGGAACAGGTAAACATCGAGAATGCTGGAAAATGCGATCACCATCCTATTGATCGAAGACGAAGACCCTCATGCCGAGTTGATCCAAAGAGCATTCGAGGAGCGGAGGGATAGAGCTCGAATATTCCGCGTCAAATCCCTGCTTGAAGCGCGAACTTTTATTGAAAAACACGAACCGGCGCTAATCATTGCAGACTGGCGCCTGCCCGATGGGGAAAGCATGGAACTGCTTCCCGACCATCACGACCCGCTTTCAGCCCCGATCATTTTGATGACCAGTTACGGAAATGAGAAGATCGCGGTGGAGGCGCTCAAATCGGGCGCGCTGGACTACGTGGTCAAATCTCCCGAGTCCATGATGGATATGCCTCACCTCGCCGAACGCGCCATCGAACAGTGGGCGGCGCGTGCAGAACGCGCACGGATGCAAAAAGCCCTGCTCGAAAGCGAAGCCCAATTTCGCTTGATGGCTGAGAACGCCAGCGACATGATCTCGCGCCACACAACGGAGGGCGTTTTTCTGTACGTCTCCCCTGCCTGTGAATCGCTCATTGGATACCGCCCGGAGGACTTGATCGGAAAATCGAGCATCGATTTCATTCATGCGGACGACCGCCCGCAGATCATCAGGCTCATGCGCACAAAACCACCGGGACTTGTCGTTTACTCGATAACGTATCGCGCCCTGCATAAGAACGGTCAATATATCTGGCTTGAGAGTTCCGCCCGCGCCATCACAGACAAGGCAACAGGTTCCATCATCGAGATACAGGCCGCATCCCGCGACATCACCGAGAGAAAGCACGCCGAGAAAGCCCTGCAAACCGCGCACAACAATTTGCAGGAAGCCTACGAACGCACCATCGAAGGCTGGGTGCACGCCCTCGACCTGCGCGACCGCGAGACGGAAGGTCACACCCAGCGCGTCACAGAACTCACACTCAAAGTGGCCCGCGCGCTCGGTTTTTCGGATGAGGAATTCATTCACATTCGCCGCGGCGCGTTGCTTCACGATATGGGCAAGATGGCAATCCCGGATGAAATCCTGCAAAAACCCGGCCCATTGAACGAAGCAGAATGGAAGGAAATGCGCCGCCATCCGATCTACGCCTACGAAATGCTCTCCCCCATTTCCTATCTTCACGACGCGCTCGATATTCCCTTCTGCCATCACGAACGCTGGGATGGGAGCGGTTACCCGCGCGGACTCAAAGGCGAAGAGATACCGCTCGTTGCGCGCCTGTTTGCCATCGTGGATGTCTGGGACGCGCTTTGCAGTGACCGTCCCTACCGTAAACGACTGCCGCGCGCAGAAGTGGCCGAATACATCCGCGAGAATTCGGGAAAACTTTTCGACCCCAAACTTATCAATGTTTTTTTATCGGTGATTGAAAAGGAAATATAAAATCGCCCCGGGTTCGTCGGCAGTTGTGCTGCTGGCGTTCCCTGAATCGCAGTGCAACCGCGATGGAACAGAAACACGCACCAAGTTGACACGCCTTCCTACTTCGAGTATCCTTGCGCTCGTCCGGGCAGGCCCGGCGCGGCGGAACCTTTCGAACCCCGCCAGGGTCGAAAGACAGCAACGGTAAGGAAGTGCATCCGGGTGCCGTCGGTGTCCTGCCTGGATATTTTTTCACCACAACCATCCACCCATGTCCTCACAAAACTGGATAAAGATCGCCATCGCAATCATCGCCGGGATCGCCATCGGCATTGTATACGGCTGGGTCATTGATCCCGTCCAATACACCGACGCCGCGCCGAACATCCTTCGCAAAGATTACCGCGCCGATTACGTTCTCATGGCGGCCGAAGCCTACCAATCTGAACAGGATGCAAGTCTCGCGGCGCGCAGGCTTGCGGTGTTGGGCAGTGAACCGCCCGCGCAGATCGTCAGCACCACGCTCGACTACGCCCGCGCCCAGTCATTCTCGCAGGACGAAATCACGTTATTACAAGGCCTGCTCACCGCCATGCAGACATATCAACCCGCGGCGGATACCGTTCAATGAAACCTGACACCCCCCGCGTCCCCATCCTGATCTTCATCATTATTGCGCTTCTCGCGGGACTTGGACTTGGTCTTGCGTACTCATGGATGATCTCCCCCTTAAAATACGTGGAGGCGAGTCCCTCCATCCTGCGCGCTGATTTCAAGGAACAGTATCGCGCCGTCATCGCCGCGGCTTACGCATCGAGCCACGACCTTGAGCGCGCCCGCGCCCGCCTTGCGTTACTCGGCGACCCTGATCCCGTGCAGGCCTTGAGCGCCCAGGCGCAGACAATGCTTGCATCCGGCGAATCTTTTATGAACGCGCAAATGGTCGCGCAGCTCGCGTCCGATTTGCAACAAGGTGTGGTGTCCATTCCACCAACGAGCACACCGCCCTCAAACTTGGAGCTTTCTCCGACAAACCCGTCCATTGCGGCAATCCCTTCCGGCGAAGTCACATCCATCGCAACAGAAGTGATCGAAACACCGCAAGTCTTTGCAACACTCACACCGCGCCCCACACATACACCCGTCCCACCGCCGGGGAAACCGTTCGCGCTGGTCGGGCAGGATACGGTCTGCGACAAGACTCTTTCGGAAGCACTGCTTCAAGTCATGCTCATGGACGCGCGCCGCAGGCAGGTTCCGGGCATCGAGATCGTTGTCACATGGAACGGGGGTGAAGACAGCTTCTTTACCGGATTCAAGCCCGAGGTCGGGGATGGATACGCTGATTATCAAATGGAAGCGGGAATCGTTTACAGCGTCCGCGTGGTTCAGGGCGGCGCGACGGTCCCAAATGTCAGTATTCCAAATTGCACAGACACAGACGGGCAATCATATCTGGGCGGAATTCTGCTCACGTTCCAACAACCATAATTATTTGGCCTGCAACCAGACATTGATTCATTCGTTATATCTCCCAGCAAACGTCATTGTCACGCCGCACTTTGGCAATGACATCACAAAAAGGAGTAACGAATGAATGCAAACCAAAAGCCCGGCTTATTCACAGCCATTGCCGTAATGACCCTGACGAGCGGCATCGTCAACCTGTTCTGGGGGTTCATCGCATCGCTCACCGCGCTCGGCACAATCGTCGGCGTCGTCTGCCTGCCGGTTACGATCCTGCCAACCATTCTTGGCATCTTCGAAATTATCTATGCCGCGAAACTTTTATCGGCGCAACCCCAGCCTGTACAACCATCGCAGCCTATCGCGGTGTTTGAAATTTTGAGCTTCCTGTTTGGCAACGTCTTCTCGATGGTGGTCGGTATTCTGGCGTTGGTCTTCTACAACGATGTGGCCGTGAGGGACTACTTCGCGCAGTTGAACGGAGCCATGCCCTCCACTCCGGTTGCGGCGCCCCCGGCCCCCGTCACATTACCCGAACCACCTGCGCCCGTCATCGAAGAACCGGCCGCTCCCGAACTTCCGCAGACCGAAGAAACACCGGAAAAGCCCAAGCGCATCCGCAAAGTGGCAAAATAAATAGATTTGCCCTCATCCCCAGCCCTTCCCCCGAAAGGGGAAGGGAGTCCCCTCTCCCTTCGGGAGAGGGTTAGGGTGAGGGAAAATCTCTTGTTCATCCCGCACTTGAACTGCGGGATGAATTTATGAATCAAGGATATTCATCCCTTGACTCTCCTCCCTCTAAACCTTAGAATTTGTATAACAACTTAACGGAACGCAGGGAAGAGACTCAATTCAACGAGCGCCGAAGGTGCAAATCTGGAACAGGCGAAACCAGATGAAACTCTCAGGCAAAAGGACCCTGCGACCGCAAAACTCTGGAAAGTCTCATCACGAGACACCGACGGTGTAAATCTCATTAGTTAGGTAGTTTGGATAGTTTGGATAGTTTGGTAGTTGAAAAACTACGAAACTACACAACTACAAAACCAACCAACTAAAAGATAATCTCTCAGGTTCCATTACAGAGGACGCACGATATTAAAGTCGTGTGTCCTTTTTTGATTCGCCAATATCCGTAACGCGACTTTCACCCCCTGCGGGGACGATGAGTCGCAACCCAAAAGCAGCGACATGAATGTCGCGGCACAACACCTTCGTAAGGAGAAAACAACCCATGAACGCTCCATCCAATCTGAAATACACCAAGTCCGATGAATGGTTCGACCCTGCCTCAGGCGCAATGGGACTGACCGATTACGCCCAATCCCAGCTCTCCGACATCGTTTTCATCGAATTTCTGGTCGAGGAAGGAGAGACCGTGGAAGCAGGCAAGGCCATCGCTTCCGTTGAATCCGTGAAAGCCTCCGCCGAGATCTACGCCCCCGCCGCAGGTAAAGTGACCGCCGTCAACAAGGCCCTCTCCGACAAGCCCGAAACCCTCAACAGCGACGCGTTCGGCGAAGGCTGGATGGTCAAAGTGGAAGGCGGCGTCGCCGGCGATGTAATGGACGCCGACGCGTACGTGAAGTATTGCGAGGAAAGAGCGCACTAATCAGTAACCAGTCAATCAGTATCCAGAATCCAGTCTTACTGGTCACTGAATACTGGCGCACTGGTAACTAGAGGTAACATGACCTATATCCCAATCTCCCCCAAAGAACGGGATGCGATGCTTGCAACGGTCGGCGTCAAGTCGCTGGACGACTTGTTCGAGGCTGTCCCGCAAAAACATCGCTTCCCGAAGTTGAACCTGCCCCCGGCACTCTCGGAAATGGAAGCCGCCTCCCTGCTCGGGGAAATGGCCTCCAGCAACGAGAACGTGCGCGAGCACGTCATCTCCTTCCTCGGCGCGGGCGCGTACAATCATTACATCCCCTCCGTCGTGGACCACATCCTGCGCCGCGGCGAATTCTACACGGCCTACACTCCCTACCAACCTGAGATCTCGCAAGGCACATTGCAGGGCATCTTCGAATATCAATCGCTGATGACCAACCTGACCGGCATGGACGTTTCCAACGCCTCGCATTACGATGGCGCGACCGCCGCGGCGGAAGCCGTCAACCTGGCGTATGCCCAATTCCGCGGCAAGCGCAAAAAGGTGGTCGTTTCGCCCGGCCTCCATCCGCAGTACCGCGAGGTCATTCGCACGTACACTCAAGGCATGGGCGTGGAATTGACCGATAAAACGGAAGCAGACCTCGAGGTCGGCCCCGAAGCGTTGATCTCTCAAATTGACGACAACACTATGCTCGTCGTCGTCCAGTATCCCGATTTCTTCGGACGCATCTACGATTACACCAAACTCATCGAAGCCGCGCACGCCAAAGGTTCGCTCGTCTGCATCGTCGCGAATCCCACCGCGCTCGTCATGCTCAAGACGCCCGGCGAAATGGGCGCGGACATCGTCGTGGGCGAAGCGCAGCCGTTCGGAATCCCGCTGTGGTATGGCGGCCCGTATCTGGGCTTCTTTACCACCAAGAAATCCTACGTCCACAAAATGGCGGGACGCCTCGTCGGCGAAACAATGGATAACCGCGGCCAGCGCTCCTACGTGTTGACTTTGACCGCACGCGAACAACACATCAAACGCGAACGCGCCACGTCCAACATCTGCTCGAACCAGGGCCTGCTTGCGCTCGGCGCGGCGGTGTATATGTCAGTGCTTGGCAAAGGTGGATTGCAGGAAGTGGCGAACCTTTGCTATCAAAAGGCACACTACGCCGCCGAACAAATCAGCAAGATTGACGGCTTTGGCCTGTGCTTCGCCGAGCCGTTCTTCCACGAGTTTGCGCTGTGCTGTCCAAAACCCATAGCGGAGATCAACGAACACCTGCTCGAACATGGCATCATCGGCGGCTACGACCTCGGCAACGATTATCCCGCGCTAAAAGACCACATGCTGATTGCCGTGACCGAGATGAACAGCAGGGAAGAAATCGATACGTTTGTGGAAGTTTTGAAGGAGGTGGCAAATGACTAGCCCCGCCGCACCCGTTGTCACGACTGCGAAGATCGTCGAGCCGACCATTTTTGAAATCTCATCCCCCGGCCGACGCGGCGTGAACATGCCCGCTTCCGACGTGCCCGAAACTGCCCTGCCTCCCAAAGATTTACTCCGGTCCGATTTACCCCTGCCCGAACTCGCCGAAGTGGACGTTGTCCGTCACTACATGCGCCTCAGCAAATTCAACTACAGCGTGGACGACGGCTTTTATCCGCTGGGTTCATGCACGATGAAGTACAACCCGAAGATCAACGAAGATACCTGCCGCCTGCCCGGCTTCCTTTACACGCACCCGCTTCAACCCATCGAAACTGTGCAAGGCAACCTCGCGCTGATGTACGAAACGCAGGAATGGCTCAAAGAAATCAGCGGCTTCGCGGGCATCACCCTGCAGCCCGCGGCGGGCGCACACGGCGAATTCACGGGCGTGCTGATGATGGCCGCCTATCACAAATCACGCGGCGACACGAAGCGCACCAAAATGCTCATCCCCGACGCCGCGCACGGAACCAACCCCGCCTCGACGGGCATGTTGGGCATGAGCGTCGTCACCATCCCTTCGGACGCGCGCGGCAACGTGGACCTCAAAGCCCTCGAAGCCGCCTGCGACGATACCGTCGTCGGCATGATGCTCACCAACCCGAACACGCTCGGCATGTTCGACGAGCACATCGAGCAGGTCATCAAACTCGTCCACGATTGCGGCGGCCTGATGTACGGCGACGGCGCAAACCTGAACGCGCTGCTCGGCATCCTCCGCCCCGGCGATCTGGGCTTCGACGTGATGCACTTCAACTTACACAAGACGTTCTCCGTTCCGCACGGTGGAGGCGGCCCCGGCTCCGGCCCCGTTGGAGTGGCGGCGCGTCTCGCGGACTTTTTGCCTGCTCCCGTTGTAGGAATAGTGGAGGAAGCCGAAGATGACCTCCCGCCCCTCTACGGCTTTATCACACCCAAGCAAAGCATCGGGCGCATGAAAGCCTTCCACGGCCACTTTGGCGGCGGACTCGTCCGCTCGTACACCTACATCGCCATGCACGGCCCTAACGGTTTGAAGGATATTTCCCAATACGCGGTGCTGAATGCGAACTACCTGCAAGCCCGCCTGCGCGACACGTACCACGTCCCGTATGACCGCATCTGCATGCACGAGTTCGTGGCCGAGGGACAGTTCGCTGGCTCCGACGTCCGCGCCCTCGACATCGCCAAACGCCTGATGGACTACAACTTCCACCCGCCGACAAACTACTTCCCGCTCATCGTCCACGAAGCGCTGATGATCGAGCCGACCGAGACCGAGAACAAGGACACGCTCGATGCCTTCGCCGACGCGCTGATCAAGATCGCGGACGAGGCGAAGACCAGTCCCGACCTGCTCCACTCCGCCCCGCACATCACCCCGTTTGGGAGGATGGACGAGGTGAAGGCGGCGCGCGAGTTGGTGTTGTGCTGCTGGCTACCGGAGGATTACAACGAAAACGAGTGATCGGTGATCAGTGACCAGTGAGGCCTCGTGGGTGAAAACCTGCGAGGCTTTTATGTTATATTATGGCAGAAACCTGATGTAGATTTCGTATATCGCTTGTCTCAAAAGGAATCTTCTATGAAAATCTTCAAAATCTGGACATCCGAAAAAGGCAAGATCGTCATTGATGGCGAGGAAAAAGAGGTTGTTTGTTATGGAGGTTCGAATACTTCCATTGAAGAAGCCAAATTACGGGCAAAGGAAAAAATAGAGAGATTGCAAAGGAAAATAAATAGGGATAAACGCGTCCTTGCCGATTATGAAGTGGAAATTCGCGAAGAAATACTACAAACAATTGATGACAAATCCATCATCACCAGAAATCGCTACGGCGCGCAGGTTTTGAACGCGGAAAACTTGATGTTCCTCGATATTGATAAGCCCAGGGCGTCCTTTGGCAGCCTTTTCAAGAAGAGCGACCGACAGCAGGATAAACTGAAAATTTTCGAGGCGATTCGAAAACTCGCAACCAGCCCCAAATATTCCATGCTTGGATTCCGTTTGTACGAGACTTTTCAAGGAGCAAGGGTGATCGTTCTCGGAAAAGAATTTGCCCCGCTCGATTCCGCCACACTTTCGATGATGAAAGAATTCTACTGCGATCCGTTGTACGTGTCCATTTGCAGAAAGCAAAATTGTTTTCGGGCAAGGCTAACTCCCAAACCTTATCGCATGAACATGAAAGCTTACAAAGTTCAGTATCCGAGAGACGGAGAAGATGTTGAGTTCCAGAAATGGTTGCAGGACTATGAATATCAAAGCCGCAATTTCAGTACGTGCAAATTCATCGAACAGGTTGGGGCTAGTCATGCTGTGACGGAGGCCGTGCGAGTACACGATGACATTACAGGGACAACTGTAAATCTTCAGTTGGCCTAAGCCAATCCGAACTGGTTGGCGAGAAAAAGCCCTGGAGATGTAAACCTTCCTCAAAATCTCCGGGGCTTTACTTTTCGGGGGCTATATTTTTTCCATAAACACGTGGAAAAAGCGAGCGGAAACTGCAACAACGAGACCTTGGTGTAACAACAGGCATCTCAAACGAGATACCTGTTTTTGTTTAGCACAAGTTTCAAATTTCCCGACCCAATCGGGACGCCCGCCCCATGACAACGGGACATGCTCACTTGTATACTGGCGGCATCAAATTCAAACAAGGAGAAAAACAAATGTCAACATCTACTTTCAAAACTCTGACTTCCATCGTCGCCTGGGTCTGCTTCATTATGGGGCTGATGGCAGTGATCGCGCCAACTGTGATCGGTTTCGCAACCGGCGGTATGGCGGGAACCATCAACACTGTTGAAGATGGACAGCTATGGATGTACCGGCACGGGTTCGGCTGGTTGCTCGGCATGGCGTTCTTTGCCACGTACTTCTTCGCCGTAAAGGTGCGGAAATCCCTGGACTAGGCAATCCATGTTCAGCACTACCCCGCCAGCAGGTTCGCCCCAAGACCGCTGGCGAGACTCTTTCTGCTCTCGTAGAATCAAAAGGAGAAACACAAATGAAAACCTGGTTCATTTCCCTCAACGGAACGATCACGCTCTCAGCGCTGGCATTGCAACTCAGGCAAACAAAGTAGGGCAAGCGACAACGGAGACCGTCCGTTGTGAACCACGCCAGCGCAGTATATAATGGCAGAGCAATGAATTCTCAGATAGAAAGTAACAAGCAAACCAACCTTTGGCGAGTCGTCCACGTTACGTGGGTTGTGCTCGCCCTCGCCGCGCTCGGCATGTTTGCCGCATCGCTTCCCGCGTATGCGCTGAGAGCCGTCGGCGCGCAGGCAAGTGTTGTTTACGACGCGCCGCCCGCCTTCGTTCGGGTGATCACCGTGGTGAACGTGCTCGCTTCGGTTGCCGCCGCGCTGACCTCCCTGGGGTTGGCGTTCGTCCTGTTCCGGCGCAAGCCACACGACCCGATGGCAATGTATGTCTCGTTTTACCTGCTCGCGTATGGAGTCGTCGCGGCGGGCCCGCTGGGCATGCTCGATGGTTCGCGTCCGATGACCGAATCGGTCGCTATTCTCGCGGAAGTGGTTCTCCTCACGACGCCCACCATCACTCTCTTTTTCATTTTCCCAACAGGACAATTCGTTCCGCGCTGGACGCGCTGGGCATCCGTCCTGTCGGTAGTTTGGATCGGCGCGGGGGTCGCATTGGTTCGTCATCCGCCAAGCGCGTTCGATTTCTGGAGTTTATCAGGCCTGCTGTTAATGATATTAGCCTGGACATGTTTCGCTTTCTATGCTCCGATCCACCGCTACCGACGCGTTTCCAATTTGGCCGAGCGCCAGCAAACCAAGTGGGTTGTGTTTGGCATGGCTATTTTTCTCGTACTGACCGCGCTAACGACGATCCCCTACTTCATCACGCAAGCCGCGCCGCGCGATGCGCCGCAACCATCCTGGGCGCTTGCCCTCAGTCCAGTGTGGTGGCTTTCATTGAGCATCCTGCCCCTGTCGCTGACAATCGCAGTGATGCGATACCGCTTGTTTGACATTGACATCATTATCAACCGCGCGCTGGTGTATGGCGCTCTCACTCTCAGCACCATGGCGATTTACGTTCTGGTGGTCGGCTACGTTGGAAACCTGTTTCAAAGCGGCGACAGGTCTGGCCTCGCTTTTCTCGCAACCGGATTGGTCGCGCTGATTTTCCAACCCATGCGCCTGTGGCTGCAACGCATCATCAATCGTCTCCTGTATGGAAACCGCGACAACCCTGCGGAAGTTTTATCAAACCTGGGCAAACGCCTCGAGTCGGTGGTTGCGCCCGATGCCATCCTCCCAGCCATTGTCGAATCGATTGCGAAGGCTTTGAGACTACCTTACGTCGCGGTCATGCTCAAAGAGGGGACGGAATTTGTTTTAGCGGCAGACTATGGACAAAAACCCACTTCCAACCTGACGTGTGAGCGGGTCCCGTTAAATTATCGGAACGAACCGATCGGGCAGATCACCGTCTGTCGGCGCGGCGGCGAAGCCTCTTTCTCCTCAGACGAAAAAGCCCTGCTGGAAAATATCGCCCATCAAGTGAGCGTCGCCGCGTATGCCACGCAAGTGACGCGCGACCTGCAACGTTCACGCGAACGACTCGTCACCGCCCGCGAAGAGGAACGCCGCCGTCTGCGCCGCGACCTGCACGATGGGCTTGGCCCCAGCCTCGCCAGCCTGACGTTAAAGTTGGATGCGGCTCGCAATCAATTGAAACAGAATCCAGATCAAACCGATGTCCTGCTGGGCGAGTTGAAATCCCAAACCCAATCCGCCATCGAAGACATCCGCCGACTCGTCTATAACCTGCGCCCGCCCGCGCTGGATGAACTGGGACTTTTCTCCGCCGTTCAGGAATATGCCGCCAATCTCGGCCGTGCGAAGTTATCGGTGCGGATCGAGCGGGACGGCGAATATCCCAAATTACCCGCCGCTGTTGAGGTGGCCGCGTACCGCATTATCTGCGAAGCGTTGACCAATGTCGCGAAACACTCACAGGCGACCGAATGTATTGTCCGATTGACATATAACGGCGACCTGCAAATAGACGTTCAGGATAACGGCATCGGCCTGCCGCAGGGAACGCACAGCGGTGTGGGAATGTTTTCGATGCGCGAGCGCGCCGCTGAATTGGGCGGAACATTCACGATCCAATCGAACGCGGGCGGCGGCGTTCACATCACCGCAAACCTGCCCTGCGAGGTTGCAACCGATGAACACTGAACCCATCCGCGTCTTGATCGTTGACGACCACGCGCCTTTCCGCGAGGGCTTGCGCGCCCTGCTGGCCTCCGTGCCAGAAATGGATGTGGCAGGTGAAGCAGAAAATGGCGATGATGCAATTCAGAAGGCCGCGAAACTGCAGCCTGACGTGATCTTGATGGATATTCAAATGCCCGGCATGAACGGCATCGAAGCCACGCGGCTCATCTTTCAGTCCAGTCCGCACATTGGTGTCATCGTGCTGACCATGTTCGAGGATGACGACTCAGTCTTTTCCGCCATGCGCGCGGGCGCGCGCGGGTATCTGCTCAAAGGGGCTGACCAGACCGAAATCCTGCGCGCCATCCATTCGGTCGCGAGCGGCGAAGCGTTGTTTGGTCCCAACATTGCCCGGCGGTTGATCAATTTCTTTGCCCAGCTTAATTCCAGGCCCCCGCATCCATTCCCCGAACTGACCGAGCGCGAGCGCGAAGTGCTCGATCTGCTGGCGCGTGGCACAGGCAATGCCGAGATCGCCGTGGCGCTGGTCATCAGCCAGAAGACCGTCCGCAATCACGTTTCGAATATTTTCAACAAACTACAAGTCGCCGACCGTGCACAAGCCATCATCCGTGCCAGGAATGCCGGCCTGGGATAAAACACATCATTGGCCGCATGGATGAAGTCAAGGCCGCGAGGGAGTTGGTGTTGTGTTGTTGGCTGCCGGAAGATTACGAGAAACAATAGTCAATTTTCAGTACTCAGTGTTCGGTGATCGAAAGAGAAGCTCTCCAAGACACAAGATCTCGGAGGGCTTTATTTTTCGCGCTTCTTATCCTTATTCCGGCGTCCAAAGCATCATATTGGTCATCTCACACGCTCTTCCAGAATGGAATGATCGAACCAAACCCAAATATGTTTCAGTTCGGGCAACTGGAAGCGTGTATCCTGTAATTTCTGTATCGATAGATACAAAGGCATCTTGACCTTGTATCAAAAGGGCAAAATCGGCTTCGGTCTGGTCACTTGGGTTAATAAGTCCTGTGCCAGTTATCTTGTCTAACTCGTCACCCCTCAACGGAGTGGTCCCTTCAAGCCATCGCACGAAATAAATCTTTGATTGAGCGAACATGATCTGGTAACCATCACCCAAGCTAACCGAACATCCTGGATCTTTGGAAGTTTCTTCTGTGGTAGACCAATCAAAGTGAGCTGTAAAAAGAAAATCCGATAATGTTTCGTCATATCTCCAAGACTTGGCTAATCCGTCATTGCTTTGATTCCAATTTTGCTCCAACAGATTCAACTCAACAGCTTCCCCCTCCATTGATTCCAAATATCCATTTTCCGCAAACATATTCAATACGGTGGCGACTTTATCCGCCCTCTGCGTAGCAACAATATCCGGTGTCGGCGAGTGCGTTACTGTTGCGGTGGGGACCGGGGTGTTTGTCGGCGTAGGGATCTGAGTATCGGTGGGAATAGCCGTGGGGGTTTCCGCTGGTTCAATCGCAACACAGGCAGACAACGCCATGAACAATATAGCAATGAATAAGATGGTTGAAATTGAGCGATAAGATTTCATTTTGTCCTCCTTTGAACAACCTTGCAGGGTCACATGGCTGGTTCCATAATACGACTTTTCTACTGCTTGTCAATAGACACTTGTACTCAATTTGAAAATCTATTACTACTATTTCTCTCTAAATAGACAGAACCAAAATGGCTTACAATAAAGCTAACCCACTCAAGGAGCAACAATGTAGCGCGAAAAAGCCATCGGCCACCTGCTGGAGACCTCTTCCAGTGCAACGAGATCACCGTGCATCTCATCTACAAACAACTGGCAAAAACCGTAAAGGCGCCTGAAAACCGCAAAGTCCTCAGGCAGAACGCTAACGACAAACTACTTCCTGCTCATCGTCCACGAAGCGCTGATGATCGAACCGACCGAAACCGAGAACAAGGACACCCTCGACCGTTTCGCCGATGCCCTGATCCAGATCGCGGAGGAAGCCAAGTCCCAACCCGAACTGCTCCACGAAGCCCCGCACAAGACGCCGTTCGGCAGAATGGACGAAGTGAAGGCTGCACGCGAGCTGGTGCTGTGTTGCTGGCTGCCGGAGAATTACAGTGAAGAGTGAATAGAGAGCAGTGAATTGTGAATGGTTGTTCAGTGAGCAGTCATCAGTAAAATAGGAAAGCCTCGGAGCGCTGAAATGCTCCGAGGCTTTTGATTTTGGAGAAATCAAACTCTCCGGGGCTTTTTTCGTTTGACAGGCGTGCTATACTGTAATTGACATTCCATTGGATTAAAACAATGCGGTCTGAAGTTTGTTGCTTATTGTTTTTCATGCTTCTTGCAGGTTGAAAATCTTAAAATTACTTGCTTGAGCCTGATATTCCATAAGTTTCATGGCATCAGAGGTTGGATGTGGAACATATCAAGTTCCTCCTCATCAATCCGACATCTCCCGTATGGCGTGTCCAGGGTGGAGAACGTCCGCGCCAGTCCCGCCTTTTCCGATTCTCCATGCTGCCGAGCCTCTATGTCGCCGCATCCATGCCTCCCTACGTGGAAACAAAAATCATTGACGAAGAAGTGGAACCGATTGATTTCGACATGGATGCCGATCTGATCGGGATCACATTCATGACCTACAATGCTCCACGCGCCTACGAGATCGCTGATAAATTTCGCGGCGAGAAAGGCAAGCCGGTCATCTTTGGGGGCTACCATCCCACCTTCATGCCGGAAGAGGCAATTCAACATGCCGAGGCGGTGTGCATTGGAGAGGCAGAAGGTAATGTGCCGCGCATGATGGAGGATTTCACCGCAGGCAAACTCAAGCAGTTCTATTCAAGTGAGCCGGTCGAGCTGACAGGGCTGCCAAAACCAGATTACACCCTCATACGGAAGCAGGAATACGCACCAGTGGATACCCTGCAGGCCACCCGTGGCTGCAACTATCAATGCAGCTTTTGTTCTGTTTCGGCATTCCATCACCACCACTTCAGGGTCCGCCCGGTGGCCGAGGTGATTGATGAACTGAGGTCCCTCGGGCGATATGTGCTCTTCATGGACGATAACATTATCGGTAACCGCGAATATGCAAAACAGCTTTTCGCTGAAATGATCCCCCTCAGGAAGCGCTGGTTCAGCCAATGCGGCCTGGGAATCGCCGACGATGAGGAACTGCTTCACCTGGCGTCCAGCAGCGGATGTCAGGGCCTGTTCATTGGATTCGAGAGTCTTTCGGACGAGGAATTGCGTTCCTGGAAGAAGAGAACCAATTTGGGAAAAAATTACCTCGCCATTATTCGCAAGCTTCACGCAGCCGGGATAGCAGTCTGCGCCGCCTTTATGTTTGGCGGCGACAACGACACACCCGATGTGTTCGAGCGGGCCCTGGAGTTTCTGCTGGAAGCCAACGTGGAGACGATACAAACAACGAGGCTGACTCCATTTCCCGGCACGCCCCTGTTTGCCGAGCTGGACCGGCAGGGACGCATCTTCGACAAGAACTGGTCCCACTACGATTTCAACAACGTTGTTTTCGAGCCTCTCCACATGAGTCGTGCAATCCTCGACAAGGGTGTGGCCTGGGTGTTACGAGAGTTCCACACGCGCAACAGGGTCGCGCGGAGAGTCTGGAAAAGCCTCCAATACCTGGATCCGGGGTTGGTGCTGGGCGGCGTCCTGCCTTTGAATTTGGGCTGGCGGCAAAAACTTACGGCAGACGGAAGCTTCCAGCGAGGCACTGTAGAGGAGAAACATGGATAAAAAGATCCTGGTTGCATCCATTGGGGCAGTGGCTGTGGTATCTGCGGCATTCATAGGTTATTTGTCTGCCATCAAACCTGTTGAGAAGGAAATCGAAGCGACCCAGACTGCAGAGGCAAAAATGTCGGCAATCGCGCAATTGCCGACATCAACCATAAAACCACCACAGACACCCATCCCAACAGAGACCCTTACGCCCGCTATTACTCAAACATTGACCCCGATACCGCTCGTCATTGTAGATACCGGCAGTCTTATCGGGTGGATACCTGACTTTGACAGTTCACATGGGGACAACACAATCAATGATGTTAACCTGATGGAAGGCGCAATCGAACTCATCTATGATGTCGGGAAGGATGGGTATGTAATCATAACGAAAGATATCAAGCCCGGAATATTATTGGAAACAGAGGGAATACGCTTTCTTTACAAGGGCAGGGGAGCGCCCAATGCCATTGAATTTAAACTCATGCTGAGATACCCAGGCGATAGTGGCGACACAGCGTATGGAATATTATGGAATAGGGCAACAGAGACCAATAACAAATGGGTGGAAATGATCGTGCCATACAGTGACATGTTGTGTTGGTGGCCTGATGATTATTGTATATTACATGGAGATTTGCTGGATCCAATGATGGTGGACAGGCTGGATTTCGTTGTGTCCTATAAATCTGGAAGCATTGAAGGGTCGGGCTGGGTGCTCTTTAAGGATGTCTTTGGAATGCGACCCTAGGCGTTTACGCAAACCGCTGGGCCGCGAAAATATATCCCGGCACCAAATGCCCGGATAACAATATGAGAGAATTGAAGGAAGATGGCTGGGCTTGCAACACTGTCTGAGCGCCTGTCTGGAATTTGGATAATTCATGTGTTCAGGAAGGAAAACAAGATGAAACAGCAACAGCAAGAGGAACTTGAGCGACGGAAAAAAGAGCGGCAGGAACTGGAACAGCAACAGGACCAGAAACGAAAACTGCGGCAACAGGAACAGCAGGAACTGGAGCAGGAGCAGGAACAGAGACGAAAACTACAGCAGGAGAATCAACAGGAACTGGATCTGCAACAGGACCAGAAACGAAAACCTCTGCAAGAAGAACAGCAGGAACTGGAACAACAACAGGAGCAAAAACGAAAGCGGCGGAAACAGGAACAGCAGGAGCTGGAACAGCAACAGGACCAGAAACGAAAAATGCGGCAACAGGAGCCACAGAAGAAGAAATAGCTGGCGCTGAAATCGTTCGGCTAATCGTGCAATGGCAGATTTGACCTCTTGCATAAGTGCGTGCAACATAGCTACAGAGAGCACAAGACCCATTTCTGAAGGCGAACCATGCCAATTTCTGAAGAGGCGCTCACAGGACTACGCGCCGCTATTCAATGGAATCCTTATGGAGCCAGAGAACTGCTGGCGATCCTAAAAGAGTTTCCTGCGTGGATGAAGTATAAAGACGATCCCTATGGGCCGCTGGGCCTGATACTGTTCGGGGTTGTTCCACGACGGCGGATCGCGGATGGTTTAAGTGTGCCGATGAAGACTGCTCCGTTCCCCGAAGATAAGTTCACTGCGTGCCGGGTCTTTGGAGGTGAGTGGAAACAACGCGCCTTCACTAAACAGGAACTGGCAGACAGCATTGAAGCCATATTGGCCGAACTGAACATCAGATTCTAAGTTGAGTTTTATCCACTACTACGCTTTCCCAAACCGATCCTCCCCGATCGGTTTTCTTTTTTTTCCCTGCTTGACACCCCCACCATACGGCCTATACTAAAGAAAACGATAAAACGGGAGAGTTAATTATGGACTTCAAAGGCATGGATCAACTCCGCAGGCACGTTCCCGATTTGAACTCAAGGAGAGGAAATATACGGGTCGGGTTGTACGCGCTGGGCCTGTTTCTGCTCGTCACCTACTATTTCGTCACCACCGACCAAATCCCCACCTGGAGCATAGACAGCCAGATCGTCGTCCTTGCGCTGGGGTTTCTCGTAATGGGTCTCTTTTTCTCCCGCAAAAAATCCTACAAGGAAAAATACGGCGAACTCGCCTACCGCAACGCCTTTGCTCATTACGGCCTGCCCGGGCTGGCGCTCATCCTGGCGGCCGTCGCGCACGCCGGTTACATGAATGGCCCGCAGATTCCGCCAGGCTGGTGGACTCTCGTCTTCACACTGCTTGGCTGGCTCATGCTCATCATCGGCGCGGCGCTATGGGTTCGCTCGATCTTTGCCTTCGGTGCAGATAACCTCGCACTGCTCTACGTGTATTACCCGGAAGAAGGTCAAATCGTCAACTCGAGCATCTACAGCATTTTGCGCCATCCCGTTTACGCGGGCGTCCTGCGAATTGGGATTGGTCTCGCACTCCTCAACGGCAATGCCAACGCTCTCGCCTTCGCCATCCTCATGCCGCTGGGGCTCTTCGGCTGGATTCGCCTCGTGGAGGAAAAAGAATTAATCGAGCGTTTCGGCCAGCCCTATTTGGAATATCGCAAACGCATCCCAGCCTTCTGGCCGCGCGTGAGCGACCTCGGAAAATTCTTCACGTTTCTTCTTACGGGAAAATAGCAACATGACCGTACTCGAAAAACGCCCCGGCCCTTTCCTGAAATTCTTCTTCAAATTTCCCGTCTGGCTTCACAAAATCGGCTTCGGCGGATGGGAACGACTCATCGGCGCGCAATGGATGCTCCTCACCACCACAGGCCGCAAAAGCGGCAAGCCGCGCGAGACGATGGTGGATGTGATGGACTACGACAAAGCCGCAGACACCTATTACATCGAAGTCGCCTACGGCAAACGCGCCGACTGGTTCCGCAACATTCAGGCCAATCCGTTCTTTGAAGCGAAAGTCGGGCGCAGAAAATTCAAAGCCCGCGCCTCTGTCCTTTCCAACGAAAATGCCGCCGACATGCTCGTAAAGTTCTACCGCGAAAAGCCCGCCTACACCCGCTCCGTCATGGCGATGGTCGGCATGAAATTCGGCGGCGAAGATGAACTGCGCGCCATCGCTTCAAAACTTATGCTCCTCGCAATCCACCCGGAAAAACAATGAGCACCATCTTAATCATCGGCGGCTACGGTTACACTGGAAAACTTCTCGCAAAGCATCTGCTCGCCCAAACCGACTACGACGTCATCATCGCGGGCCGCAATGCGGAAAGGGCGCAGACGTTCGCCGATGAATTGAATTCCCCGCGCGCCAAAGCGACTCGCGCCGATGCGGCTGATCCTGCCTCCCTGCGCCCTGCGCTTCAAAACGCGGACTTATGCCTGGTCGCCGCGCCCGTGACATCTCTCAACCCCGAGACAGTGATCCGCACCTGCATCGAAGCAGAGGTGGATTATCTCGACATTCAATATTCCTTCACCAAGCTCAACATCCTCAATTCACACGCCGGAGAAATCAAGCAGAAGAATCTATGCTTCGTCACGGAAGCGGGTTATCACCCCGGCCTGCCCTCCGCATTGATCCGCTACGCCGCATCGAAAATGGACTGCATCGAATCAGCCAAAACTGCCGGTTATCTGAACATGGGCGGAGGCCTCCCATACACCGAAGCTGTGGACGAACTCATGGAGGGCTTCAAGGATTATCAGGCGCAGGTATTCAAAAACGGCGCGTGGACAAAATCCAGCTCGTGGGACATGCAGAAATTCGATTTCGGCCCCGAGCTTGGAACGCGCACCTGTTACTCGATGTTCTTTGAAGAATTACGCGGCCTCCCGGAAATGTATCCCACCCTCAAAGAAACCGGCTTCTACATCTCCGGCTCAAACTGGTTTACGGATGCAATCATCACGCCCATCGCCTTCATCGGTCTCAAAGTCGCACCGAGGCGAAGCATCCGTCCGCTTGGGAGGTTGCTGTGGTGGGGTATGATGAATCTGTCCAGGCCGCCTTATCGGGTGGCGCTCAAAGTGCAAGCAAAAGGTCAATTAAACGGCAGGCAGGTTGAAATCCAGGCAAGATGCGAGCACGAAGACGGTTATGAACTCACCGCGATCCCCGTCGTCGCCTTCCTGATGCAATATAATAAAGTCAGGCGTCCCGGCCTCCATTTGATGGGACATCTCGCCGAACCCGTCCAGCTTTTCAAGGATATGGAGCGCATGGGCGTCCAAATGATGACAATCTTTGAATAGTCAGGCAAACACCGAAAGGAGGTGGATCATGTCTGGCACACAAATCGGAACCGTTACCCACTTCTTCGACCATATCAGTGTGGCGGCGATCACGTTGACGGAGGCTCTGCGCGTGGGCGAAACGATACACATCCTCGGTCATTCCACGGATTTCAAGCAGGTGGTTACCTCGCTGCAGATCGAACACAAGGATGTCACCGAGGCCAACCCCAGCGACGACGTTGCACTGAAAGTCACCCAGCGCGTGCACCCGCATGATAAAGTGTTCAGACTCACCGAAGAATAACCGACCAAAACAACACCTTTTTGGAAAATCACAACGAAAACATTCCCCGCCTCACAGGCTTTGTGACTGTGAACAGGTTCGGCCTGCCTAAAAATATTTTCCTCCGTTCCTGCTTGACTTGAAACTGATCTCGTCAAAAAGAGATTTCCCTGTCCCCATTTTCATCCCGGCAAAATAATCTCCAGATCGTTCCTCCACTGCACAGATTTAGGCTCGCCTGCTTCGCCCAACAACATCGGCAACATGGACTGCATTTCCGCCGCATCGCCCGATGTGTAAAACTCGACGCGTCCGCGTCTGTTCGATTCATTGACCAATCCCCGCGCATCCAATATCCTCCGCGCCTGCCGCGCTACCGCGGGAGCCGGGTCAATGACGCGAACTTTCTCTCCCACAATTTCCTGGATTAACGGAATGACAAAGGGATAATGCGTGCAGCCCAGCACAACAGTATCAATATTTTTTTCGAGCATGGGCTGGAGCGCGCCCTCCAAAATCTCGCGCGTGGCGGGCGCAGACAATTCCCCTTTTTCGATTTGCCCCACCAACCCAGGGCACGTATGCTGGAATAACTCCACGCCATTGCCAAAGCGTTCCACCACGGAAGCATACAGCGCGCCCTGAAAAGTAGCAGGCGTAGCCAGCACACCGACCCTGCCTGTTTGCGTCGTCTCCGCGGCGGGCTTGACGGCAGGTTCCATGCCCACGAACGGCACATCGGGGAAGCGTTCACGCAAATATTTCAACGCCGCCGCGGAAGCCGTGTTGCACGCAACGACAATCAGCTTTGCACTTTTATCGAGCAGAAAATCGGTAATTCCCTCTGAAAAACTTTGGATCTGTTCCATCGGCCGCGGCCCGTAAGGGACATGTCCCTGGTCGCCGAAATAGATCACATCTTCGGCAGGCTGTTGCTCCCGCATCGCGCGCAGGACAGAAAGCCCGCCGACACCGGAGTCGAAGACTCCAATGGAGTTAATTGGTGAAGTCATGGGGATAAACTTACGAATTATCAATTACCCATTTCCTTCCGCCGCCTCAACAAACTTCCTGAACAAATTCCGCGTGGACTGTTGGTCTGTCAACCACTCAGGATGCCATTGCACAGCGACCGCAAAAGGATGATCGGGAATCTCAACCACTTCCACCAGGCCATCGGGCGCATGTCCCGCCACACGTAACACGGATGCGATGTCCTTCAATCCCTGGTGATGCAGGCTGTTCACTTTCAATAAGGTTTCACCAAAGATTTCTGCCGCACGCGTCGTCTCATCCACATTGACCGGATGGACAATGACCGTTCGCATGTTGCCGGGATAATCGTGATCCACCGCGCCGGGGAGCTGGTCAATGATGTGGGTGTAAAGTGTGCCGCCCAAGGCCACGTTCATCAATTGCGCGCCGCGGCAGATTCCCAAAACCGGTTTGCCATCATTGACCGCGGAACGCATCAAAGCCAGTTCGGTGGTATCCCGCGCATCGTCTATGCCATCAATTCTCGGGTGGCCGGAGCCGGTGAAATGGTCGAGGGAAATGTCGCCCCCGCCGGAGAAGAGAATCCCATCGAGTTGGATATACAGTTGGCGGAAATTTTCCTCAGGCAAAATCTCAGGGATGGGCACGGCAATTCCCCCAGCCTGTGTGATCGCATTGACGTAAGAATGTTGGAGCGAAATCGTCGGATGACCGTCCGCGTCCTTGCTGTTACGTGTCGTGATCCCGATCAACGGCTTTGGCATAGAATCTCCAAATAAAAAGGGTGTGTTTCAAATGAGTTGAAGGGATGAACGTCCCGAAGGTTTTCTCAAGGGATTTTAGCCGTTTTTTAAACCTTCGTGACGATTGTTTCAACTGAAATGAAACACACCCAAATAAAAAAGACCCTGAAGGTCTTTGAGACCTTCAGGGTCTTTCAGAACCCTAATTGAATTTCTGCTTGAGGCGGGCGCTCTTGCCGGTGCGTCCGCGCATGAAGTACAACTGCGCCCTGCGGACCTGGCCGTGGCGTTCGACCACAACCTTGTCCAAACGCGGCGAGCGGAGCAGGAATGTACGCTCAACGCCCACACCATTGGAGGCCATGCGGCGAACCGTGAAGGAGGCTTCGTTGCCGCTCTTACGAAGGCGGATCACCGTGCCTTTGAATTCCTGGATGCGCTCCCGGTCGCCTTCCTTGATTTTCACGTGCACGCTGACAGTATCGCCAGAGCGTAACTGCGGGATCTTTTCATTGGGTTTGGCCTCAACGGCCTTCAAGAGGTCAGTCATTTTCGTTCTTCCTTAGCATTCATGTGTATTTGTTTTAAACGCGACGGCGGATTATAGCACGCATTTTCGGCATTCACAAGGAATTTTTTACTGGTGATTACCCACATCTTTTACGCCCGCCAATTTCAGAGAAAAAAAGCAAAACCTCAGCCGCGGATTTCACGAATTTTCGCGAATTGGTTTTAAAAATCCGTGTGAATTAGCGAAATTCGCGGCAGAATGCTCTGGGATCGGGCGTTTCGTAGTGGATCGTCGGCGGCAGAATCCCTTCGCGCACTGCATGGACGCAAAAGATCGCTTCAAGCGCGCCGGTCGCGCCCATCATGTGCCCGGTCATGGACTTGGTCGAGGAAATGGGCGTCTTGTAAGCCAGATCGGCACCGAATGCGGCCTTCACCGCGCGCGTCTCAGATTGGTCATTCAGATGTGTGCCTGTGCCATGCGCATTGATGTAGCCAACGTCCTCCGGGTTCGCTTCCGCCGAAGCCAGCGCCATGCGGATCGCCGCTGCGCCGCCCTCGCCCTTCTCATGCGGCGCAGTCACGTGGAACGCGTCCGCGGTTGCGCCGTAGCCAGCCAGTTCCGCCAGAATGTTCGCGCGGCGCTTCTTCGCATCCGACTCACGCTCGAGCACCAGCACTGCCGCACCTTCGCCCATCACCAAGCCATCGCGATTTTTATCGAACGGCTGCGGCGTCATCGAGTAATCGTCGTTGCGACGCGACATCGCGCCCACGCGGTCGAACGCGGCCACGCCCGTGGATGTGATCGTCGCTTCGGACGCGCCCGCCAGCGCCGCGTCGATCATCCCGGCACGCAACATCATCAACGCCGTGCCGATCCCATCCGCGCCGGAAGCGCACGCCGAGGCCACCGAAAAACACGGTCCCTTGATCCCGAACTCGATCGCGGTCATCCCCGCGCCGCCGTTCGCCATCAGCATCGGAATCAAAAACGGGCTGACCCGCCGCGGGCCTTCCAAATGATTGGTCATGATTGCGTCCTGCAACGAAGCCAGTCCGCCAATCGCGGAGGAAATGATCGCGCCAACCCGTCCCGCATTCGCTTCGGTGATCTGCAAATCCGATTGTGCCAGCGCCTCCTTCGCCGAAGCAATCGTGAACTGTTCAAAACGATCGCGGCGGCGCGCTTCCTTTGCATCCATATATTTTTCAGGCGTAAAGCCCTTCACCTCCGCCGCAATGTGTACCTGCAACGGCGACGAATCAAACTGCGTAATCGGCCCAACTCCCGAAACCCCTTCGATTAAATTTTTCCAAGACTCGGCCACGCTCAAACCAAGCGGGTTTACCGTGCCCATGCCCGTGATAACAATCCTCTCCTGCATTTATGACGCCTCCAAAAATTTCGTTGACTTACCTGCTCTACATAATACACCAAACAAGCGGACAAGTCACGCTGGACGAAAAGCCCGCTTCACTCCCGACCTGAAACCTGCCTCCCCGCAATTTTCATTTTCCGCTTCTGACAGAAATTGCGGGCCCAATTCCGCCCTGTGAAGTATTACCGTTTCACTCTTCGCTCCACCCATTCGGATTTCAGCATGGCATAGACGTACTCATCGTTCCATTGGTTCTCACTCATGGGATAGCTCTGAATATGACAAGCCTCCCTGCGAAATCCGAGTTTTTCAAGTGTGCGCCACGAAGCCGGGTTCAAGACATCGCAATCCGCGGAGACACGGTGAAAATCAAGTTCATCAAAAAGATACCCCAACAGGCGCGTTGACGCTTCCGCTGCAAAACCCCTGCGCCAGTGTCCGCGCGCTATCGTAAACCCAATGCGCGCCTGCCGCGCATCACGCCTGAAAACAAAAAGACCCAGGTCGCCTATCATCTCAGCCGTGTCTTTCAATTGAACGGCAAGCTGAGGCCCTTCACCTTGTTGAACGGCCTCTTTATCCCTGGTGTTTGCGATGAGTTCAAGCCCGCTTTCGCGCGAGTAAGGCAGTTTCCAACCCTGATAAATGGCAACCTCCAGATCGTTGCGATAGGCCAATAAAGGCTCAAGATCAGAATCCCGGAAATTACGGATGATAAGACGAGGGGTTTCAAAATGAAATGGCATGATGTCCTCGGGCGGGATACCTCCCGTCCCACAGATTACTCGCCCGGTTTCGGGATGTAATCGCCTTCGACCCAAAACTCCCCGCTTGGGCTGACTTCTTTTTTCCAAACCGGCACGATCTCCTTCAAGCGGTCAATGCCGTAACGCGCAGCTTCAAAGACTCCCGTGTCGCGATGCGCGGCTGTGCAGGCGATAAGCACCGTCGGCGTTTTGGGATACAGCCTGCCAATGCGCTGGACAATGGCAATCCCTTCGATGACGGGCCATTTCTCACGGATTTCGTCCGCAACCTGTTTCATCTTGGCTTCGGCCATCGGAACGTAGGCTTCGTATTCGAGATACGCCGTGTCGTGTGACTCGCCGCGACGTGTTTCGCCGCGCACCATGCCCGTGAAGATCGCCGCCGCGCCCGTGGACTCAAGTGTGATCTGCGCGAGCAGGTCGTTCAGGTCAATTTCGGATTCGGTAATTGAGAAAATAGTGGGACGGCTGGAAGGTTTCATGTTTGCAGGTTATCCACCAGAGACAGGAGGAAACAAGGCGATTTCCGCATTGGACGGGACAACGGCCTCGTCAAATGCGTATTCGCGGTTAATCGTGATCAGCACGGATTTCATCGAGTCTTTGAGATTGGGATAATCCGTGGAAAGTTTATCCTTCAATCCTTGAATGGTCATATCGGCGGGAATCTCCATTTCGAGGGATTTTGTCCCGGCGCGGTCGCGGATGGTGGCAAAAAACAAAAGTTTAATATGGTTCATTAATTCTCCAAATTCAAATGCTATTGCCCTGCTGAAAACAGGCGGGATTGCTTCGTCGCAGCGAACGCTCCTCGCAATGACATGATATGCTTATTCATTCACGATATCGCCGCTTTTTCCGCCATGCTTTTCAACCAGGCGAATATTCTGTATCCGCATGGTTTTCTCGGCGGCTTTGGCCATGTCGTAGACGGTCAACGCGGCGACGGAGACGGCGGTGAGAGCTTCCATCTCCACGCCCGTTTTTCCGATGGTCTTGGCGGTGGCGGTGATGACCACACCGGGGAGCGAATCGTCGAGGGCGAGGTCCACGTCCACTTGGGTGAGAGGCAGAGGATGACATAACGGGATCAGGTCCGAGGTCCGTTTGGAGGCGGAGATACCGGCTATTTGGGCAACAGTCAACACATCGCCTTTTTTGATCTGCCCGGCGCGGATCAGGTCAAGGGTGTCTTTCTTCATGTGAATTTCACCGCGCGCGACCGCGATTCTTTCGGTATCGGGTTTCTGGCCGACATCCACCATTTTGGCGCGGCCATGCTCATCGAGGTGGGTTAGTTTTGACATGGCGGGGATTATACACTGGTATAATTCGCCCGCCATGGAAAGCGTTTTAGGACACCAAACCGGCGGTTACAAAGTGCAAATCCCTGTGTACGAGGGGCCGCTTGATTTATTGCTCGACCTGATTGAGCGCTCTGAGTTGGACATCACCGCAGTTTCGCTGGCGGCGGTGACCAACCAGTATCTTTCGTATTTGAGTTCGCAGGCTCAATTGAAACCTGACGAGATTTCGGCGTTTCTGGTGATTGCGGCGAAGTTGGTGCAGATTAAGTCCGAGGCGTTACTGCCGCGCCCGCCTGAACGTGAGCCCGGTGAGGAAGACCCCGGCACATCGCTTGTTGAGCAATTGAAATTGTACAAGCGGTATAAAGAAATCGCGGGTTGGATGTTGGAGTTGCAGGAGAAAGGGTATCACACGTATTTGCGAGTCGCGCCGCCGCCGAAGGTGGAAGCGAAACTCGATTTATCGAATCTGACTTTGGAAGGCCTGCTCGAGGCGGCGGCATCCGCTTTTGCAAAGAGCAAGGAGAAGAAGGCGCTTGGAACCGTGATCGCCGCGCCCCGGGTAACGATCCGCGAGAAGATCGAGCTGATCTCAAAGATGATGAAAACCATCCAACGCGGAAGTTTCCGCGGTTTGCTCAACGAAAGGGCCTCGCGCATTGAAATTGTAGTGACGTTTTTGGCGCTGTTGGAATTGATCAAGCGTTACCGCGTCACCGCACACCAGGAGGGTTTGTTTGGGGAGATCGAGTTCGAGAGAATGGAAGAGTGGAAAGACGATGAAGAGATCGAGATTGAGTTTGAGTAGTTGAAGTAACAAGGAATAAGTAACAAGTGGCAGGTAACAAGGGAAAAGAGACGCAAGCGGAAGGCGTCTCTTTTTTGTTGAAGATTCTCACTTGCTCCGATAGCGATGGCATAACAAAAGCGCGGCGAATGCGCCGAAGTTATCAAATATAAGCACATCCAAAATGGACGCGTGACGCCCCAAAATAAACGATTGGTGATATTCATCGGTCAGGCCATAGGCAAACGCAAGGAACCAGGCAAACAGGAATTCGGCGAAGCGCGGCTTATTGTCGCTTTTTCCCGCGCTTAATCCATGCAGGTACGACAATGCAAGCAGGCCATAGCCGACGATATGTCCGCCTTTTTTGACGAATTTATCGAACACGCTGAAACTGGGCAAATGACTCGCAGGCTGGGATGAAATGGCAAAAATCAAAGCCATCATCACGAATGTGGGAAGCCAGCGAGGTACAATGGAAAAAAATTTTTTCATGAGCAATATTCACCTGAGGCGAGCTTGATACGAAGCGGCGAAGTGTTTCTAAAAGGCAGGGATGGGTGGCTGTATTTTCCAAATCCGCAACGTGTGATCACGACAACGCGCGCGGATGAGGTACTGCCCGCGCTGAACGAGGTCGAGTCGCTGGTTGACGCCAACGACTGGCATGCGGCGGGTTTTCTGAGCTACGAGGCCGCGCCCGCATTTGACGATGCAATGCGCGTCCTGCCGACACAGGATTTTCCATTGTTGTGGTTTGGTTTGTATCCCGGCCCAATAAATGCGACCCCACCTTCACCTGCGCGGGAACCGGTAATTCTAAATTGGAACCCCACGATCGAACGTGAGAAATACAACACCGCCATTGAAACCGTGAAGGAGCGGATCTCGGAAGGCAAGACTTATCAAGTCAACTATACCATGCGATTGCGCTCAAAGTTCACGGAAGATGCGTGGGATTTTTTTCTGCGTCTCGCGCAAACGCAAAACAAATATGCCGCGTACGTGGATACGGGACGCTACGCCATTTGCTCGGCCTCGCCTGAGTTATTCTTTGAGTTGGACGGCGAAACAATTTCAGGCCGCCCCATGAAAGGGACTGTCAGGCGCGGTCGAACAACGGCGGAAGATGGGGAACAGGCCGAATGGCTGTACGGGTCAATCAAGAACCGCGCTGAAAACGTGATGATCGTGGACATGATCCGCAACGACCTGGGACGCATCGCGGAGATCGGGAGCGTGCACGTCCCTGAGTTGTTCACGGTGGAGAAATACCCGACGCTTTTTCAGATGACCTCAACCGTGAAAGCAAAGACGCACGCTTCGCTTTCGGAAATATTCCGCGCGCTGTTTCCCTGTGCTTCGATCACGGGCGCGCCGAAGATCAGCACAATGAAAATCATTGCCGATCTGGAAACCACGCCGCGGCGGATTTACACGGGAAGCATCGGCTTCATTTCACCGGGACGGAAGGCTCAATTCAATGTGGCGATCCGCACGGCCCTCATTGACCGCGAAACAGAGGAAGCCGAATACGGAGTCGGCGGCGGGATCGTGTGGGATTCCACCTGTGCGGACGAATATCACGAAGCCCTGCTCAAAGCACGCGTGTTGACCGAACGTCCGAAGGAATTTTTGTTGATCGAAACCATGTTGTGGTCGTCGGATGATGGATATTTCCTGAGGGAGAAGCACATCGAACGCATGGCTGATTCGGCGGAGTATTTTGGGTTTGAGTTTTCAAAAGAACAAATGGAAAAATTTCTAAATGAAACGGCAAAGAGTTTTACTTCCCCGCAAAAAGTTCGGATATTGCTGGATCGCGCGGGAAAATTCACAGGCGAAGCAAAAGATTTATCACAGAAGAAAAAGCAACCATTCAAAGTCCGTCTTGCTGACAAGCCGGTTAGTTCAAAAGACGTTTTTCTCTTTCACAAAACCACACGCCGCGAAGTCTATGAAGATGCGCGCAGGCCTTACCCGGAATGTGACGACATCCTGCTTTTCAACGAAAACGACGAATTGACCGAGTTTACGATTGGAAATCTCGTTACGGACTTGGATGGGGAGTTGGTCACGCCGCCCGTTTCCTGCGGATTACTGGCTGGCACGTTTCGGTCACATTTGCTGGAAAAGGGAGAGATCAGCGAGCGCGTGATTACCAAAGATGACTTGAAAAACTGCAGGCGGATTTTCCTGGTCAATTCCGTGCGGAAGTTGGTGGAAGTTGAATTGATATAAAAAGGTGACAGTCAATTTGCAAATTGACTGTCACCTGAAAACTCCAAAGTCAGGAGATGTTGGACTCCGTTACTACACGTCCTGCAAGGTAATCGTAACCGTCGTGGTGCCGTCACCCATGTCCACGCCCTGGACAACGACGGCCTTGCCGCTCGAATGGCCATCGAAGACCATGCTGAAAGTTGTGTCAGAAGTGACGGTGAGCAGGTCACGTTCGGTTAAGCCTTGCTTGCCCAGTTCGTCACGATAGAAATTCATCACTTCATCCTGTTTTAGATTGGTGGTGAAGATGGTCGTATCTGTGCCCATGTTGATCACGTTGGTGGCATCGGGCGGCATCACAAATTGGGAATCTCCGCCAAAGTTGAACCCGTCACCGCCGCTATCGGGAACAGCCGTCGGCTGAGTGGGATTATCGCCACCGCTATCAATGTCGGGGATTTCGGGGGCATCCACGTCCCCGCCGCCCGTGATCGCCTGGCAGGCAAGTGAGGCTATCACAAGAGCCAGGATTGCAAGGAAAACGCTGTATTTCTTCATTTCATCTCTCCTCTGGTTTGAATTACGTAGCCCAGATTATATCGAAACGAAATAAAAGGGTAATCCCCCATACAGTATAATTTCGCCTCCTTGCAAGGTGCTTTGAACTCCAAACTCAAGTTAGTAACTCACCTTACGCAAAACGTCCCGCCCCGTCCTGTCCCGTCCGGGCCGGACGGGACAGGGAAGGTTTCCTTGAAAAACCTTGTTGAGCCGCTCAAACCTTCGGGACGGTACGTAACATCAGTTAGTAAGAACAAAACTTCCCTGAAAAAGAACAACGCCCCTGAAAATCAGAGGCGTTGTTGAACATGCACCAGAAAACTGGTTATGGAAGGTTGAACGTTTTCACCAGGAATACGGCCATTTGTGCGCGCGTCACCGGGCTTTCGGGACAGTAGTTGCCGTTTCCACAGCCTCCAGTGATGCCCTCCGCCGCAAGCTGTTTGATCCAGGCGGCGGCCCAATAATCATTGGGGACATCGGTAAAGCCAGTCCCCGATCCAACAGCGGGCGGGGTGTAAGCCGAGCCGTGGATTCCTTTCAGGAGGAAAACCGCCATCTGGGCGCGTGTCACTTCGGCCTCAGGGCAGTAGATGAGCGGGTTGGTGCCACATCCGCCGGTGATGCCGTTGTTGTAGAGGCGTTCGATCCAACTCACTGCCCAGTAGGAATCGGGCACGTCGGCGAAGATTGGGGCGGCATCGGTCACGGTGATGGCGAAGGCTTTCTCGTAGGTGAGATTTTCGCTGTTAGTGGTGCGGACACGGATAGAGTAACTGTTCTTCGTGAGATAGTTAAATGGGTAGGCGGTCTTCAACTGGCTGCCAGAGATGGTGAAGGCGGCATTGTCGTCACTGCCTGCGCCGGAGATAAGAGAATAGGTAAAGGTCTCGCCCAGACCTGCGTCGGTGGTTGTAAAGCCACCCACGGTTGTTCCCGCTGGCTGGTTTTCGACGACGCTGTTGTTGGAGAGGGAAATGTCAGTGGGGACGGCGTGTTGATACTCGTACGAGCCAATGTCGCAGTGACTTCCCTGCGGGCGCACCACGCCGCGTTGATCGGTTTGAGGACAACCGATGTTGTCTCCCTGATCGATTGCCGGACTGCCGGTCAGCAGGGCATGTGTCAAAGTGCCACCCCCGTTATCTTGAAGTCCTCCAAGCAACGGAGCGGTGTTTACCAGATCACCCGTATTTGCGAAGCTGCAGGTATTTCCGCTGTCAAGGTTGTGTCCCTGCGAATTGAGAAATCCCTCACTGTTGAAACAATTGCCGTCCACATCCGAATTCGCCACAATCGAATTCTTGATCGACAACGACGCCGTATCGTTGAACATGTTTCCGCCGGTATCCGGACCGTTGGCTGTATTGCCCGCAAAAGTCGCGTTCAGGATTAAGGCGTCAGCGCGATTATAGAGGCCGCCTCCATCGTCACTGGCGCTGTTATTGCTAATGGTGACATTGGTCAAATTCAAGGTGAAACCGGCATGGTCGATGCCGCCGCCAGTCCTGGCCTGGTTTTGATCCAGGGTGCTGTTGAGAATTGTGAGGATACCGGTATTGGAAATGCCGCCGCCCGCCGTCGCGGCGACATTTGCATTGAGGCGCGTATCCTGCACGGTTGTGGTTGCGCCATTCCCCAGGTTTTGTATCCCGCCTCCATTGACGGCTGTATTATTCGAAACGACGCTGTCGACCAGGGTCAACTTGGCGCGAGGCGTGCCGCCCGTGACGATGATCCCGCCTCCATTGGCTCCGCTTCCGGGATTGCCGTTGCGGATGGTGACACCGGAGATGACGATGGTCGCACCCGGTCGAATCTCAAAGACCCGGTCGGTGCTGTTCCCATCCACGATGATCTGATCCGCTTTCGTCCCCTGAATTGTCAGTATGCCAGACAGGTCAAGGTCGCCTGTCGCGGCGGCATCTTCGTTGGCCCCGGTCAGCGTGAGGTTGAAGATCGCGGGAGTGGACAGGGTGGGACTGAACACGATTGTGTCGGCTCCGCTCCCAGCGGGACAGCCTCCCGTCGCAGCGTCCGTGTTCGCCGCAATCACGGCTTCCCGAAGGGAGCATTGACCATCAGCCGCTACAACGTCGGATGTGGTCGTGACTGTGATGATCGTTGCGGCGTTTACCGATAGGACTAGAAAGAGGCTAATTAAAAAAACACAAACAATAAGCAACGCGTTTATGGATTTTCTTTTCATTTCCAGTTTCCTTTGGTACCGATAAATAAGGATAAACTTTATGGAGGGACGGAAAAATCACCGTCCCTCCATAAAGAAAACTCAAGTGCGACTGGAGTTTGAATTATGGAAGATCGAATGCGTCCACATCCAGGTTGCCGCTGGTCAAACCCAGTGCCGTACCATCGAAGTACATCGACCAGACGCCGTTGTCGTAATACACAACATCTTCATCCTGAACCGCTCCAAGAACTGGTATGGATACATCGGCATTGAACGACAGGTAAAAGCGATTTGCATCAACCCGGACATAACCATCCACGTCAGCGCCGCTTGGCAATCCCAGGCTTCCACTGCCATTGGCGTCAACCACCCTGGTATATGAGTTCCCGCCATTCCAGACGTAGATGTCAGCATCGTCGCCTGCTCCACCAGCCCCTGGAGGCAAATCCGTATCATCAGTGGAGAAGTAGAGAGCGCCGCCTGCGATGTTGATCGCATCCAGGTCTGTGCCGCTAAGGCCGTTGGCACTGCCATCGAAAAACAGTGACCAGATGCCTGTGTTATAGAACACGACATCCTCATCCTCAACCGTTCCAAGGCCCGGTACAGTGACACTGCCTTTGAAGGAGAGATAGAATTGGGCGGCATCCACCCGGTCAAAGCCATCCACGTTTGCGCCGCTTGGCAATCCCAGCAAGCTTCCACTGCCACTAGCATCGATCATCCGGCTAAAGGCTGATCCATTAAAGTAGTAAACGTCCGAATCATCCGCAGTGCCGCTCACGCCTGGCGGATTGGTATTCCCAAGCGTCGAGAAGTAAAGCAGGGAAGATGGCGAATTGGTCGGAGGCAGGGTTGACGTAGCAGTCGGCAGGGCTGTTGGGGTATTCGATGGAACTGATGATGTTGGTGTGTTTGTCACTGACGCAGTAAAGGTCGCGGTTGGCGGCAGGGACGTATTGGTCACTGTGGGAGTAAAGGATGCAGTCGGGGCAAGAACTGTGTTGGTTGCAGTAGGGATGGAAGTTGAAGTGGACGATACCGGCGTATTCGTTGCAGTTAATGTAACTGTTGGGGGCTGAGGGGTATTTGTGATGGTAGGTGTGGATGCTGCGAGTTGCGGTGTGTTTGTGACAGTGGGTGTAGACGTCGGCCCGGCACCCGAAGAATAGGTAACATTCACGGTAATCCAATCCAGCGAGAAATCACGGCTGATATCGCTGGCGGCGTTCAAGATTCTCACCTGAAAACCGGTATTGGACAGTTCCGTGGTTGTCCAGGTATGTCCCCACGTATCGGCGGAGCCGCCCAGAACGTAAGTGGCCTCCGCGGTGGTGAGCGTGGAGGTATTTTTCCAGGATGACCAGGAACTGCCGCTATTCCATGTGACCGCCGCGCACATTGTGGGAGTACCAACTGTCGAGTCGGCTTTGGCATCAAGGCGGATCTCGATACCTTGAATCACTGCATCCGCGGGGATCGAGATGTTGTAATTTGAGTACTTGTGACGATCCTTGCCTGAGTTGCCGCAACTGGTGGAGGTGGTTGTGCCGCTATCCATATCCATGGCAAACAGGCCGTCATCAGTGAAGGCGTTGGTCGGGCTGACCTCGAAGCCGTTCCCATCACCGCCGCTTGTGATTACCGTCTGTTTGCTCGGGTTTTGCCAGCCGGTGGAATTTGATCCGGTAGGGGTCGGAGTGAAGGTGGAAACTGGCACTGTCGGTGTGAAAGTGGGCAGGGTTGTTGGTGTATCTGTTGAAAGTTGAGTCGGCGTGGAGGCCGGCAGATTGGTTGGCGTCTCTGTAGAAATCAGGGTCGGCGTGAAGGTTGGTGGAACCGATGGCGTCTCAGTTGGAGAAGCGGCAAGCCATTGATGGGCGGCCAACAAATCCAGGCGACCATATCCATAATTATCGTCAGGGCCAATCGCTCCAAGGTCAACTGCCGAAGAGAGAAGGGCTGTTTCCTGCTGTGAGGCGGTGAGGTTCGGATATGCCGAGAGAAGCAATGCCAGGCCGCCTGCCACATGCGGCGCTGACAATGATGTGCCCGAAGCAGTGGTATAGAAACCACCGAGGTCCGTCGTGTTGATATTCACGCCGGGCGCAACCAGTTCAGGGAAAACCCCGGTTGAACCGCCACAGTCCGATGGCCCCCTGCTGCTCAGGCCATAAATGAGACTGTTATTGTTAATCGCCCCCACTGCAAATGCGGATGGATTATTAGCCGGACTGTGGCTTGTTCCTGTGTTCGGGCCGCTATTGCCTGCCGCAAAGACAGGCAGGATTCCCGCGGCGCGCAGGGATTGAAGATCAGGTTCAAACTCGAGGTTACAGCCTGGAGCGGCAAAAGCCCAGGAATTATTGATAACCTGCGGGGCATCCGATGTGGCCGGGTTGTTGTCGGGATCAAGCAGCCATTGATAAGCCTGGTGAACCGCGGTGGCGGTTGAACCGCCTTGATCGTTGAACACCCTGGCGGCGATCCACTGCGCGCCCGGGGCGACACCAACCGAAGTGCCGCCAGCATCGCCTCCGAGCATCACCCCCATCGTCCAGGTACCATGCCCGCTCATGTCAGCCGGTGTATTCGGATGTTCCGCATACGGATCAAACCAACTGTTGGTTCCTCCGCGCCAGCGGCTGACCAAATCCGGGTGGTTTAGGTAGACACCGGTATCCATCGAGGCAATAACCACGCCCTGTCCGGTATATCCCAAATTCCACAGTGACGGAGCCGATATGAGGGATATGTTTTGTTCCGGGTTGCTCAAGGCAGGAACATTGGCGGAAACGGGCACGATATCGATGGCATCGAGCGAAACGGAAAGAACATCAGGCAAAGTTGCCAGTTCCTCAATCGTGACTGCATCGGCTGTGATGGAAAAGCCATTGAAGATCCAGAATGGAGTAAAACTTTTTACACGTCCCTGCCCGTTCCGTGATTTCAGAAAGGTCTTCACCGGCCCTTGTGTGCCGTTCGCTGTAAGTTTTAGCGCATCAATCACTTTGGAAAGGCGTTCACCGCGTTGGAGACCTTTTCCATCCGGCAGGTTTGCCCTCTGCCGCAATTGGACGATCACCGTAATGGTTTGGTCTGCCTGGAGCAAATTTAATTGATCCTGCAGGGAGGGAGAAATTTTATTAGCCGGTCCAGGCAATGTACGCCATAGGGGAAGGTTATTTCCAGCACGCGCGGCCGCTGGAGCGGCCAACCCTAATAATACAAGCAAAGCGACAATGAACGTCAGTGTTTTTTTCATGTGCTTTTTCTTTTTGGATAAGGAAAATCTATTGTGTAATCATGGGTTCGAGCGCGATGTCGTCAAATACGACAATCACAGAGGCGCCGCGCTTAACCACGTTTTTGGCGTTGGGGATCAAGCTGAAATACATCCGGTCCGCGATCAATTTTTGCGTACGCATGTGCGCGTCCGGCATTAGCATTACATCGCTGTTTTCAACATAGACCATTGGCATAATGCCGTCTTCGGTTGCCAATTTTGCGGCTTTTTCAGGATCGATCACCTTGTAACGCACATCCACCAACCCGCCCGCGGCTGTGACCGCGACCAGAGTCATTTGAATCCCATATTCTTCTTCGAGAGTCTGGGCGGAAATGACTGTTTCGGGCAGGGGATGTTCCGAACCATGACCTGCGTTGCGGCCCAATTGATACGAGCCGACTCCGATCAGGAGCGTGGCGAGCATGAGCGCGGGGGTAAAAAACCGGCTGGCGGTGAGACGCTTGGCGGCATTGCTAAAGGCCAGGAAATTCTCGCTCATAGCGGAAACAGCCCACGGCTTCGCGAGAGCGAAAACGGTCAGAAACAGGCCTTCCACAAACATGGCAGAGAGTCCAATTCCGCCGTAGGAATTAAAGTCTCCGCCCGATTCCATTGGGGTAATTCCACAAATGTAATTGAGGGATTCGGCAAGATTTTTTGTCCCTGAGAGAGCGCTTGTAATGCCAGCTACATTCGGCCATTCCTCCACTTCCATTCCGGGCATACCCAAAGTTCTGCTCTGGATATATCCAAGCATGGAGCCTGCGGCGATGACCACGCCCAATAGCCATCCCCATCCGATTTTCCGGCGATAAATTCCAGAGGCAGAGACCAGCGCGCCAAAAAAGTTCGCGAAAAATAACCAACCCATATAAGGGGCTTCGCCATATTCTTTGGGAGCGGTGATGAAGTGAAGATAACCGGTCACGATAATCAAAACAATCGCGATCCATTGAAGGATTTTAAATTTCATGGCGCAACTCCTAAACAAAATGAGGCGGGAATGGTTGATAAAAATAAACTTCAGATAATTCCATGCAGGGACGGGTATTTCTCCCGTCCCTCACTTGCTAAAACTGAGGTGATGCTAAATGAGGTGACAGTCACTTAGAGTCTGTCAAAGTGACTGTCACCTGTCCTACGAATTACGGAAGATCGAACGCATCCACATCATGGTTGCCGGCAGTCAAGCCAAGAGCCGTACCATCGAAGTACACAGACCAGACGCCCGCGTTGTTGTACGCAACGTCCTCATCCTGAACTGTCCCAAATCCTGGCAGGGCCGTGTTTTCCTGGAACGAGAGGTAGAAGTGGGTTGCGTCCACCCGCTCAAAGCCATCAACATCGGCGCCGCCTGCAATACCAACGGCAGAAGCATCGAACACACGGGTGTAGGAACTGCCGCCGTTCCAGACGTAGATGTCTGCATCATCAGCAGTGCCGCCCGCTCCAGGCGGGAGCAGGTTCGTATCCGTCGAGAAGTAGAGCATGCCACCGACGATACTGATCGCATCCAGGTCGAAGTTGCCGCCAACGCCGTTGACACTGCCATCGAAGAACAGCGACCATGTACCGGCGTTGTAGAACACGACATCCTCATCCTGGACTGTACCTGCGCCAGGCAGGGTAACAGCTCCTGTGAATGATACGTAGAAGTGTGTCGCGTCCACCCGTTCATAGGCGTCCACGTTTGCACTGCCCGGCACACCGGCTGTGGTGGCGTCGAACACCCGGCTGAAGGATGTCCCGTTGTAGTTGTAGATGTCAGCATCATCTGCCGCGCCGGCCACACTTGGCGGGTTGCTATTTCCAAAGGTCGAGAAGTAAAGCGCGTTTGCGGCGACCGATGCGCCTTTCGTCAACGTTGCATTGACCGTTGCACTCCAGTTGCCAGCCGAATCTTTGGCACGCACGTAAACAGTGTGACTGCCTGTCGTGAGCGCAGAGATGGCAGACACCGGGATGGTCGCGGAGATGGTGGTGCTTGGTGACGCAGCGCCTGCGGTCATGGCCGCGCCGGTTCCAGCCGCGCCGACGGCATCAATGAAGTACTCGCCTGCGACGATGTTGTTGTTGCCTGTGGCCGTGTCATCGGCTGTTGCGTTGATCGCCACCGCAGTGGTGGTCGTGGCGGGAGGAGTCAGGGTGAGGCCGCTTACCACTGGCAGACCCTTGTCAATCACCAGATTGATCGTGGCGAACGGACCCCAGTTACCGGCAACATCCTTTCCGTGGATGCTGACGACGTGAACTCCGTCAGCCAGGGAATTAACGGTGACCAGCGGAATATATGTGTATGCGCTTTCCGTGACGCCGTTGAACAAGCCGTCGCCTGGCGTCATGAGAACGCCGGTTCCATTTGCGCCGACCGTGTCAATAAAGAACTCGGCGTTTGCCACGGTGGAGGTAACAGGTCCGCCGCCGGGTTCTGAGAAGGCCGCATCCAGCCGCACGGATTGGAAGGATGGAGAGTAAGCCAGAGCGCCATTGTTGGGGTTGGGGGCCAAAATTATGGCGCTGGGAGCCGGCCCTGTCCTGTCAACGCTCATTTGCACGGAGGTGAAAGCGCCCCAATTGCCAAACGCATCCTGGCTATGGATGTAGACCGGGTGATAACCTTCCAAAAGCCCGCTGATGGTTAAGGCGGGAATGGCCGCCGTGATGGATGCAATCGGCGCGGTCTGATTGACGGTCATTGGCGTGCCTGCGCCGTTTGCGCCGGAAGCATCGATGAAGAACTCCGCGGCCTGGATGTTGCTGTTCCCGGCCGCGCTGTCATTTGCGGAACCGCTCAAAGCGACATCGCCGGCGCCGTTGTAGCTTGCTTGCAGGCTTGTCGTTGAGGGGCCTGCCTGGTCAATGCTCATAACGATGAAGTTGAACGCGCCCCAGTTGCCGAGCGAATCCTGGCCGTGGACATAAACCGTGTGATTGCCCGACAGAAGACCGGTCGGATCAATCGCCGCCGCAGCTGATTCCGTTGGAGAATCAAACGCGGCGTCTGACGGAGTCATGGCCGTGCCGGCGCCATTTGCACCCTGGGTATCTACAAAGTATTCAGCCGCCATGATGTTGTTGCTGCCGCTGGCTGAATCGCTCACCGTCACATTAAGGGTGACGAGGGACAAGCCGTCGGTTGGATTGGGCGCCAGCGACAAGCCGCTGGCGGCCGGTCCGGTAATATCACCCGCTGTTGGCCCGGCAGGAATGGCCAGGAATGTCAGCATTCCGCCAAAGGCCTGGCCGTTATTAATCAGGCGCAGGTTGGAGTCGTACACGGCATATTTCATGTCGGGAGGAATGACAGCCGGCATGGTCACCAAAACGTCTGCGGTCTGGCCCGCGCTGAGTGTTTCGGCAACTGCTGAGTGAGGCTGGGCAAGGGGCTTGCCGTCTATGGATAGGACTGTGTAGCGCAGTCCCAACACGCCAACCGAATGGTTTTCCAATCCGGCATTCACCAGGCGCAGGAGAACTTTTCGGCCCGCGTTGGTGTCAATGGGCAGTGTATCGGGATATGCCTTGCCGTTGAACAGGAAATACTTGGGGCTGAATTCGCGCAGGTCGAAGCTGGCCGGAGCGGTATTCAGGGCCGGGTCGATCTCGCTCATAACGAGAACAGTTTCATCGTCAAAAGCGGAAGCGGGGCCGTAAGCCTCCAATGGAGCGCCAGCCGGGCGCACGATCAATACACCGTACATGCCCAGGGCCACCTGTCGTTCGCCGTTGGCTGTCGGCCCGGCTTCGTAGAGATAGGTCCCGGGCTGAAGTCCATTGTAGGTGTAGGTTTTCGTGCCGCCAGCGGCAACACCGCTGCGATCCGATGCGCCGAACAGGCCGCGTACGGAAAGCGAGGTGGCTTCACTTAATCCATTGTGCAGGTTGATCTCAAGCGTTTCGCCTGCTGTGGCAATCAACGTCGGGCCGGGGAGTCCGGCGGGACTGAGGCTATCGCCGGCGTATCCCCAGATTGTGAAACTTGCGCCGCCGGGCAGGGTGATCGTGCCGGTCGCAGCCCATAGATCACAAGTGCGGACGCCCGCTAATTCTGTACAGGTAGTGCCAGGCAATACTGAGGCATGAGCCACCTGGGGATAGACCGCCGCAAAACAAATCGAGACGATCATTCCCAGCAAGAGCAGGCCTGTTTGAAACCGATGCAATGTTTGTGTTTTCATAAGAAATCTCCTCATTGCTAATCTATTAGCCTGCTAAGGGCATCCGCCTGCCGGATCAATGCGGGTGTAAGTTGCCATTCCCGTCATCACCACACCCCAGGAGGTGATTTGATACAGGGCATGGTTGTGCGCGATGTGATAGAACTCGCCGCATTGATTTTGGCTGGTGGTACCCACCGGGATGGTTCCCTGTTCCCCAAGATACGGACTTCCGCTGAACATGGGGCCGAAGAACATATCGAAGATGTTGGGGAAGGTCACCGGCACTGGATTAGCGGTGGAATTGTAGGCTTCGGGATCGTGCCAGCTGAAGAGTGAGTCCCAGGTTTGGCCGGGGCCTACGGGGATGGAGTACTTGTCATAGGCCAGGTTTTCAAGCGCCGCGCCCTCAAGAGGCATACCGTCGCGTCCGACAATCCTCACGTTGTTACCGTGCGGATGGAATGGATAATCGATACTGCCAACGCTCAAATAACGAATGGCGGCTGGGAGCGGATTGAGGGTGGCCTCCCACGGTTCGAGGAGCGTCAGCGAGCCATAAGGCTGGCCGGGCAGCCAGGAGGCATGGTTGGGAGCAATCGTATCCGGGAAGCCGCGGCCGTTGATCATCCAATAGCGCGGGTGGTAATTCCTGGAATTGAATGGGAGTCCCGATTCCATCCTCTGGCTGAGTATGGGATCGATCTCGGAGAGCAGGGAAATGTATTCCCTGTTCGGATCGAAAGCGGTATCGGCCCGGTTATACATGAAGCTCGGGCCCATGGCAGGGCGCACAACAATGGCTCCGAACAGGCCCATGGGAACCTGAATGGCGGGATCCGTTCCGCTTTGATAGAGGAACGTGCCGGGGCGGCTTGCCACGAAACTATAAGTTACACTGCCGCCATTGGCCGGGGCGGCTTTCGCCAGTGAGACCAGATTGCCGGCGCTGAAAACAGGACCGTCAGGCTGACCGTCTGCGAGTACGTTTTCCTGTCCGGGGAAGATGAGCGAGATGTCGCGATTTAATGTGTTGTGCAAAATGACGGTGACTGTATCGCCTTCAGTTACACACAGCACCGGTCCCGGATATTGGAACGGGTCGGCGCCGCTGGAAAGCCCCCACATGTAAACAACGTTTCCATCCGGCGTGCCGACATAACCAGTATGGGACGTCAGGTTGAAGTTTGGGCCGCTGGTGCATACCATCCCATCGGATTGCGGACCCTGGGCGATTGCCACGGATTGGTTTCCAAACGGCATAATCGCCATGAGCAATGCCAGCATCAACAGAACTGCCAGCTTTTGGGATTTCAAAAGGGAATGCTTGTGCATGGTTATCTCCTTTTTGCCTGTGCTGGTCTAGGTATTTGGTTCCGTCTGGGCAGGCAAAGTGCCGGATGGATGGACACGAACTTCCGTCATCTGTTTGCCGTCTCCAAAACCGCCCACGGAATGCGACCTGACGAAGTTGCGGTTGTAGAGCAGGTAAGTGTCCGGCCCGACTCCTCCAGAGTGAGGGGGTGCGGTGAAGATGGCATCGAAACTTTCACCTGCGCCAATCGTGATGGTGTTGGTCAGGTAACTAATATCTGTGCCATCGTTCCCGCGCAGGAATGTTGCATCCTTGCCGACCACGTGCAACTGGATGCCATCGAGCGTCATGGATGCCTGCATAAATCCCAGGTTGGTAAACCGCAGGAGCACGCGCTCACCGGCATTGCACTCAACCAGCGAGGAAATCGGCTGGTATTGCAGGCGCGGATGACCGGCCGGGGCGATCAGGTCGCCGTTTGCGTCGTATCCCTGGCCATTGGGTGCGATCGTATCGGGATAGACGCGGCCATTGATCATCGAGAAATCCGGTTTGTAATCGCTCCATTCCGGCAGTTGGATGTGCGAGTCTGCCCAGTGCGAATCGACCCACATTTCACTGAGATGCATGCCAAACTCGCGGTCGAAGCCGGTCGAACCGTCGCCGTCGTTGAATACAAATTTACCGCTTGGGTACAGACCCGTATTTCCATCCTGCGCCGGGCGGACGAAGACCAGGCCGGTCATGCCCATTTGCACGTGTTCCACATCTTCCACGTGGCAGTGGAACATATACGTGCCGGGATCATGCGGACGATAAACATAAGTAAATGAACGGTTCATCGGCACAGATACGGATGAAGAAGGCTCGCCATCAAAGAACGGGATGGCATTCTTGAAACCGTGGAAGTGCACGGTATGGGCGTCCGTCAAATCGGGGCGCATCTGCAAGCCCAGGTTCCGCAGTTGAAGTTTGAATTCCACACCTTCCTGAAGCCAAAACATGGGGGCTGAATGCTGGGCTTTCATCTTCTGGTTGAGGATCTGTGTTTCATCCTGGCCGGTAACGTCGCGGAAGCCGAACACGTACGTGGTAAAGAGAGCCGGATCGGGGGAAAGATCATCCGGGTGAAAAGGCGAGGGCGTGGGCAATGGAGGCAGGTAAATCCAGCCGTCCGTGCCTGCGAAGACTTTATCCGGTATTGCGGCCTGCGCCAAAGCGATTGACTCCGGCAGAAGAAAACCTGAAACCAGTCTATTCATCAGGCTTACGCCGCCCGATGCAAGCAACCCGGCGCCTGCGAGCTTGAGAAAATCACGCCGGCTAATGCGGCCTGAAAATGTAGGTTTTTTCATAAGTAACTCCTCTTTGTCGATCAGGAGGGAGGCTGGCTGAAACCAGCCTCCCCATTGATTCGTTTACGGCATCATCCTTTAGGGCATGGTTCCGCCGCCGAAGTCATCGAAGCGGGCATAGTTTGCCGGGGTGGGAGCGGAACTCCAGGTGAAGTACACGCCGATCCTGCCGCCGCCGGTGACCAGGGAGGCCGGCCAGGGGCTGACGCCCGACATGACATTGATGGACCCTACCATGGTCGTCACACCGCCCGAAGTCTTGTATACGACCACCGTGCCATCGGCTTGTGCGCGAGCGCCAATCTGATCGCCGTTTGCAAAAGCGGCCGGGAAGGCGGCCCGCGTGATCACACCCTGGCTCGTGGTGCTGGTTCTCACATCAACACTGCCAGCGGCATGGTTGTATGAAACCAGGATGTACGTTGTGTTGTTCTTGAATTTCAACAACAAGCCTTGATTGGCGGCATTCGGGCTTACCTGGGTAAAGGTAAACCACGTCTCCTGGTTAGAACCGTATTTCTTGTCAAAACGCACGGAGCCGGTTGCCCTGACTTCCACCTGATTGCCTGTGACACGGTATATGCTCGTGCTCGTGTTGCCATTCCAGCTTCCGCTCAAATGGAGGGGGGTCTGATTGAAGTCATCAAGCAGAGCAGTGGTTGGGAATAAGAGGCCGCCGCCACCTCCACCTCCGCCGCCAGCGCCGACTTCATCAGCGCCGATATCAAAGCCAGCGCCCGATGGACGAGTCGTGCCGTCGAAATCAGCAGATGGGGCATTGATGGATGCTTTGAAAGCCGCGCCGGCATCCACTGCCGGTGAAGCATCCGCGATGTGGTAATCGCCCAGGAAGTTGGCAAGCGCATCGGTGGTCACCATGAGGATGTCCACGAAGCGGGGATTGCCGCGCCAAGGCAGGGTACGCACAGTCGTGTCATACGTTGCCATCACCGTTGGATCGGACGCCAGGTTGGTTCCGCTGGGAACGGTCCCCAGGTCAACTTGCAGGATGGAATTGGTGGGCGATAAGAGTCCACTGCCGTCCGAAACACCGAGATCCCAGTAATTGATCGGATTCGGGTCTCCTGCCAGGCCGATACCTGCCACCGTACTACCGACAAAGGTGCCAGCCCGGTTATCCCAGAAGATATTGTTGAAGAGCAGGGGATCACTGAAGATGGGCGATCCGCCAGGCAGGGTGGCCTGCAACAGATTGCTATTTCGTGAACTGGAGAGGCCGGCCGGAGCGGGTTGTCCGTTGCTGGTCACTGCGCTGGCCGTCGTGATATTCTTCATCACGGTGTTGTTGTAGAAGCGGACGTTGGGCGCATCGTTCAACGAAACACCGCCGCCTTCATGCGTCGAGATATTGTTGACGATGATGTTGTTGTAAACGTTGTACGGGAAATTGCCCGACATCAGGAAGCGCAGGCCGCCGCCATCGTCATTGGCCAGGTTGTTCTGGATGAGATTGGCAAAGACATCCACAGGACCGGCGCCAGGCGTGAGCAGGTTGGGATCAGCCGGGAGTTCGCCCGCGATGATGATACCGCCGCCCTCATCGTAGGAACGGTTGAAGTAAATGCGGTTGTGGTGGATCTGTCCGTTGGGGCTGTAGCCGTAATGACTGATGCCGCCGCCGTATTCGGCTGAGAAGTTGCCGCAGATGTCGTTGCTTGCGACCTCATAGCCTTGCGCGCCGGAGAAAATACCGACAGCGCCGGCCAGGTTCGTGCCGCCGTTGGCAAGGATGCGGTTGTTGGCAATGCGCACGAAGTCATTCTGATTGTCGTTCGACGCGCCAGGCAGATGCGGCGTACCCAGGCGAATTGCACTGCCGTATGCACCGCCGTTGCTTTCCAGAATGTTATTGGTAATCTGCAGGTAGCGGGCATAGCCGTTGACGAAGATGCCTCCGCCCTGAATGGCGATTGGCTCATTATTTGCGCCCACTTCGTTCGGGAAGGTCTGTTGGTCGCCGCCTTGAATGGTGAAACCATCAATGCCTGCCCGCCGCCGAATGGTACTGGTGAAGTTGCCATCCTGCGCGAGGACATAGACGACCGGTCCCTCATAGATATTCTGATTGCCGCTCCAGGGCAGGCTGGCAATAAACACACGCCAATTTTCAGCGTAGGCGGTATCGCCTGTCACACCGCGCCCGTCAATGACCGAGCCGGGGACGATCGTTCCATCCGCATACCTTCCACCGGGGCCGACGCCCTGCAGTTTCATGGCTTCGTACATGATCACATTTTCCAGGTAGAAGCCGGAAGCAGACGGGTAGACTACAACCAGGAGGCCCCGGCCTTCAGGCGCCGCCGCGGCGGCATCTACTGCGCTTTGGATCGTGGCATAAGTGCGGCCAGGACCCACTTCAAAGATGCGCGGGTTGTAGCCGGAGCCAATGACGTGGAAGGTCAAGCCGTTGACGGTGTTTCTGCCATTGTCCGAACGCACTGCCAGTTGGTGCGGACCGGGAGGCACACTGGACGGTATCGTGGCGGTAATGCTGGTATCGGTCCACACAGAGACCGTCAGGGCGATTCCATCCAGGGTAACGAGACTTCCCGCTCCCTGCGCTCCAAAGCCCAGCCCGGTGATCGTGAAGCTGTTTCCAGGTTCGTAATACGGCTGGGATACCGCGAATAACTGCGGTGTAGCCGGGTCAAGGTCGCATTGCGGCGGAGTACTGAAGAGGGAGCCAGCCGCCAGGACACCGGGAACAATTTGCGTCGGCGCGAGATCCGAGGGAATGATCAATCCCGGATAGATCTCAAAGCTTGCGCCAATCGTTCGATATTGCCTGCTATAGCCTGGCAGGTTTGGATCATTGCCCAGCATGTAATACACATTGGGACACACGCCGGACGGTGTCGGACAGTTGATCGAGTAGGTGGATGGGAGCAGGATTTCGAACACGCCGTTCGGGTCCGATGTCATTGATGCAACCATGCGATTGGAGAAATCATAGATGCCAATCGGCATAAGAGGTGCACCTGCTTTTTCACCGAAATTTAGATCCAATGGATTGGTGGAAATGGTCAGATCATCAATGATGTAACCTTTCCAGCGACCGGGGATCGGGACTTCGGTGAAATAGGTAAATGTAGGCGCAATGGACTTGCCGTTGTTGAGTGTCACAAGCTTGACGTTGCACAGCGGTTTTGCCATGCCCTCGTAGACACTTCCACCTGCATCCGCAAAGGGTGGATTCACCACTGCGTTCGGCCCATCCGCGCCAACATTCGCCACATCCACAACGTGCGACGGACCGGCGCAGGCAGGAGGCGGTATTGCGGGGATGAATTCATCGCCGCCGAAGATATTGATGTCCTCTTCGCGTACGACCTGATAGGACGGCCTGCCGAGGGCATCGGTCGGCGTCACAACCTCAACGAGGTAATCGCCGGCCGGAATGGCTGCTCCAACAGGTTCAGCCGTTGTGCCGAAGCCGGAGTAGACCGTATCAAAACCGTAGTTGCCATCCAACGAGGCAAATCCGGTCTGGAATTGCGTGCCCATGAGCGGTGCTTCGAGACAGCGCTTGCCGGTCGGGTCGGGAGGCAGGACAGCCTGGTCAATCGGATAAACCAGCGGATTGCCATTCGCATCGCGGGCAATACAATCGGTGGGTTGTTCCCACGTTTCGGTAATAGCCGTGCTGATGGCCGGGCCGGCCACAAAGTTCCCGCCGGCATCCACTTCCCATGTGCCCGTTGGATCGCACGCCGCGCCGGTTGTGCCGCAGGCCACACCGCCGGCCGTCATATCCTTGGCGATGGAACCATCGGCGGCCAGCTCGAACATCCCGGTGGGATCGCAGGGCGCAAGCGGATTGGTTCCACAGTAGATGGGTTTGGAAAGCACAACCAGCGCATTCGGAATGCCGGGAGCCCAGCCTTCCACAGCCTGGTATTGGGGATCCAATTCATTGCGGGTGGTGTCGTAGAAGACCGTGCCCACGATCCCGCCGTTCGTGCCGGGAGCGTATGGTTGCACGCCCCAGTCCAATCGTCCGCCCTGACCGAGGATGGGCAGGATGCCCACATCCACACCGGCGCCGAGGACAGTCGTCGCATCAGGCTGATTCTCCACCTGATAGGTCACACCGGTGGTGTAATAGCGATCCGAATAGGCCTCGAGGATCATCCACGAACCCATCGGATAGGCTTTTTCGAAAACGTAATAGCCATTCTGATCGGTGACAGCGGAAATGGACATGCGGTCGATTTCACTGTTTTCGCGATCCTTGAGCACCACCAGGTAATCGGCAACACCCGGCTCGCCGTCTTCGCGCACACCGTTGGAGTTCAAGTCATTGAAGACATAGCCATCCACCTTGGTAAACCAGCCGGTAAGCATCGGTGTGCCGATATTGGTCATTTGACCGTTGGAAACAGTGACCTGGATCCAATCAAGAATATAGTGGAGATTCTCATCCCACCAGGTAAACAGATAGTTGCCGTTGGGCACATTGTTGATCGTAAATGTGCCGTCGGGGTTGGCAGGCTGAACATAGACGGCCTGATCGCCGTTCTGAAGATCGGAGAGCGCCACCCAGCCGTTCGTGATAGGACCGGTGACTTTGGTTCCGGTAAAACCGTTCCAAATGTCCCCGAAATAGGGCAACGCGCCAGCCTGAGGTAAATAGACCGAAGCAGAGACGAGCGTCCCAGAGATGCCGCCGGTTGCTCCTGTATTAAGACTATTCTCAGGCCTGACAAAGCCAAAGATCGTCCACGGGAACGGCTCGCCTGCCACAACGAATTCATTGTCGAGGCCACTGCCGCCTTCCTGCAGCCAGGTATCCCAGCTGGGAGAGCCTTCCAACGTGGTGGTCTCCAGCCAGTCGGTGCCGGTGGGACGGATCACCAACACATCGTAGCGGTTCGGCCCCAGGTTGGGAATGGCCATATCGCCATTGGCGTCGCTGATCAGACAGCCATACTCATTGATGCCGGTGGGTGTTCCGCCTGCATCGTAGGTGGTGCACAGCGGGTTGCCGAAGACATCTGTCGATACCTGGCCGAGAATGTCGTTGATTACCGCGCGAAAACCTTCCAGGCCATGCTCGGAGGGGACATCCATCTGCCCGTTGGTGGAAGCGTCATCTTCGAAGACCTTGATGCGCATCGTAGCCGCAGGCAGGGGGTGTGGTTGAAGGGCCACGGTGACGATCCCCGGATCCTGCAATGGCACGGTGAAGTGCGCGCCTCCGAGCTTGTAGCCGTTGATCATTACGCTGACCAGATACTTTCCAGCCGGCAGGTCAAGGCCGGCCATGTTCACGCCGTTGAAATCATTTTGATCGCCCTGGGTAAAAATGGGCGCGGAACCGGGGACGGCGCGGATGGAAGGCCAGTCACAAGAATCCGGGTAGCCCACATCTTCGGGGGAACACCCTTCATCCCGAGGCTGGCTGGGGTTGCCTGTATTATCCACGTTGATGAGATATTTATACTCACCCAGCGCGAAGGAAGTGCCCACATCCACAACGTTCAACATTAAATGATTTGTGGTGAGGGCGGCAACAGACACTGCCTGTGCACTGCCTACGAAAGACGCCTGGCCTCCCAATAACATGGCCAGGATCGTCACTGTTGTGATCAGGCGGTACCAAACCCTAAAACGAAAACGGAAACCATTACTTAGCATGTTTACATCTCCTTTTGTTGACAATCTTTAAAGGCAGGAAGTTATCAGTCAGGTCTGATAACAGCAGGCACATCACCAAGGTTTTTCAGCAAAATATCCTCCTTGCAAAAAACGGGAATGCGTTGCTGTCCGCGCTTGCAACAACAACCTTAATCAATGGATAACCGACCGGTGGGCTGGGAGAAGCCGGAAAAAGCCCGATAGCCACTTTCATAATATGGGTTTAAGCGTTGATTGTCGATTACCCGCCAACATCAAAAGGAATAAAAAAGAGAACCATTTTTCCATGGTTCTCTTTAATAAAGGGTTAACCCTTCGGACTAGTCTTTTACTTTATGTTCGGTCCTTCTTCAGTCCCATTTGCCTGGCAATCATGCCTGCTTCGCGGCGGTTATTGACCCCCAGTTTATCGAGAATGTTATGTATGTGATGTTTTACGGTATTTTCTGATAAACACAAATTTTGCGCGATCAATGAATTGGAAATGTCATTTTGCAGTTCAAGGAGAATATCGATTTCTCTCGGGCTGAGTATATTTGCCAAATCCTTTTTTGAGTATGGCGGCGCGGACTGCGAATACTCCAGCGCCCTGCTCATCATCTTGCGTGACATGGCAATCTCGCCCCCGTGAAGCGCCCGCAAGCTTGCCAGAAGCGAAGAGCTCGATACATTTTTGAGCATGTAACCCTTGGCGCCCAGGTGGATGGCAGTCAATATATTCTCATCGGTTTCGTAAACCGTCAAAAAAATGATCTTGCAATCCGGCAATTCACCCAGAATGGCCCTGGTTGCATCCAGCCCTGTTCCATCCGGCAGGGAAAAATCCATCAGGATAATATCAGGTCTATAATGAAAGGCTTTTTCAATGCCTTCTTTTACTGAGCCGGCCTGATCAACCACGCTGAAATCGGAAGTGGATTGGAAAAGGCTGACCAATGCCTCCCGAAACAAAGAGTGATCATCGATGACCAGAATTTTTTGAACGTGTTCTTCCCGATTATTGTTCATGGCGATCCCTTATCCGGTGACTAAACCGGCACAGAGATTGAAATAATGGTACCGGAATCCGCTGAAGAATTCATCATCAATTGCCCATCCAACTTGGCAATGCGCTCCTGCATGATCTGCAACCCGAAATGTTCATCTTTACGCACCGATTCGGGTTCAAAACCGATGCCGTTATCCGCCACAGAAATATCGAGAAAAGAATCACTCCAGGTAACAAGCACGTCCACTGTGTTCGCTTTTGAATGTTTTTCCACGTTGCTAAGTATTTCTCGAAAAACATAAAAAATTGTCTGCTGGGTATCGGGTAATAATTGAATGGGTTTTCCCGTACACTGAAATTTAAGGGCAAAGTTTGCCATCCGTGAGACCCTGGTGGCATGTTCCTTTAGGAGATTGGTCAAATGGGGAATGGTCTCAGGCTGGATTTTTTTGAGAATATCGCGCACAATCTCGTAAGAATCATTTGCGACTTCGCGCAAATGATTCAGTTCTTTTCGAATCTCCATTGAGGTCATAACGCTCTCGTTTGCGCCAAGCTGATCCAGCTTCAAATGCAGGTATCCCAGGTTTTGTCCAAGTTGATCGTGGACATAGGCGGAGACCATGCGTCGTTCCGCCATGGCCACTTCGGCGGAGTGCAATTCGGAGAATCTTTTATGGTCCTGGCCGGCGTGAATGGCGACCGCGATCTCATCACCAATATTAATGAAGATCTTCTCATCATCGGGAGATAAATGAAAGCCGGGTTCCAGCCTGAATCTTAGCAATGCTGGGGGAAATTTTTCGTTCGTTATTTTCAAACTATAAACCTGATACTGTGAAGAAGTTCCATTGTCGTTACGGCACAAATGAATGCTGGTGCTATTTTGGGGCGCTGTTTCAAGGCATTTCTGGCATGGGATGGCGGGATGCCACTCTTCCGCAGTTGGAGACCGTTCATTATCCACCCAATGCCCCACCGTCTCATACCTGGCGCTGATCGGGTTATTTATCAGCAGATGCGCTTCATCAACCGCGGACATCCTGCTGGGCAACTCGGCCAGTTTTGCGGCTAAAGATTCCCAGTCATTGATTAGCATGAGCTCCAGGCTGAGGTTATGTTTAAACTCGAGAACCTTTGTCATGCGCTTGTGGACGCGATTTAATCGCACAAAGAGTTCAAGGAACAAACCGTTACCAGAAATAAGGAGCGCGTATAAAACCACCTCCATTACATGGAAGGGTTGATTCAGGAACGCCAATTCGATAAATTCATAAATTTCCACCCATAACAAACCTACGCTAACAATTACAACTACTACCCAGCGCCATTTTTCGACCCGGTAGAAGTGCCTGACTAGGAAAAATCGAAGCCGTTTTCGAAATGATTTCATTTGATACCTATAATTCATGGCATTATACTCTCAATTCTCCGAATCACGATTCTCAACGAGCCGCGTGCCCGCAATTCTCAATATGTCATTGCGAGCGCACCCTTCGACAAGCTCAGGGCAGGTGTGCGGGCTTCGCGGTAAAACTTTTTCGGCTTGTCCGAGTTAGGCTATAATCCTGTAACGCAGTCTTTTCATATTCACTTTACAAATACTCCATGTCCAACCAACTAGCCAACGAAATTTCCCCTTACCTTCTGCAACACGCCCACAATCCTGTGGATTGGCATCCGTGGGGCGAAGAGGCACTGGCAAAAGCAAAAGCCGAAAACAAACCTATCTTCCTCAGCATAGGCTATGCCGCATGTCATTGGTGTCACGTAATGGCCCACGAATCTTTCGAAGATCCCGAAACCGCCGCGCTGATGAACGAGAACTTCGTCAATATCAAAGTTGACCGTGAAGAACGCCCCGACCTCGACAACATCTACATGCAGGCCGTCGTTGCAATGACCGGTTCGGGCGGCTGGCCGATGTCCGTGTTTTTATCGCCCGACCTCAAGCCTTTCTACGTAGGCACGTACTTTCCACCCGTGCGCCGATACAACATGCCCTCGTTCAAGGAGATATTGACCAGCCTTGCGCGCGCCTGGAAGGAAGAAAAAGACGAAATCGGGAAGGTCGGCGAAAAAGTCGCAACGCATTTACAATCTCAAACACAGGCTGAAAATCGGGAAATGCCAGCGAAAGAGTCGCTTCAATTCGCGGCAAAGTCATTGGTCGAATCATACGACTGGGGTTATGGCGGCTGGGGTGCGGCCCCCAAATTTCCGCAGGCGATGGCAATTGAATTTTTGTTGGCCCATTCAACTCTCACCGCGGAAAACAAGGAAAACCAGATAAAACTGATCAAGCATTGCCTTCATGCAATGTCGCGCGGCGGCATGTATGACGTGGTTGGCGGCGGCTTTGCGCGCTACAGCACCGACAACTTCTGGAGGATTCCGCATTTCGAAAAAATGCTCTACGATAATGCCCTGCTCGCACGCGCATATTTGCACGCATGGCAAGTCACCGGTGAGCCGGCATTCAAACGCGTCGTCACCGAAACGCTGGACTTCATCGTGCGCGAAATGACGCATCCCGGCGGCGGCTTCTTCTCGTCACTCGACGCTGATTCAGAGGGTGAAGAGGGCAGGTTCTACGCTTGGACGCTCGACGAAATCCGCGCGGTCCTCGGAGACGATTCAGATTTTTTTGAAGCGGCTTACGGGATTGCCTCCCGCGGCAACTGGGAAGGAAAGACAGTTCTCCAGCGAGCCATGGATGACTCCACCCTCGCCGCCCGCTTCCAAATCGACCTCGAAACTGTTCCCGTTAAATTAGCAGAATCTCACGCCAAACTTTATTCCGCCCGCGCCGCGCGCATCCGCCCCGGTACCGATGACAAAATCCTCACCGCCTGGAACGGACTCATGCTGGCGGCATTCGCCGAAGCCGCGCGTTTTGCGGACTTAAGTCCGCGCTTCTCCCCTTCGTATTTACAAGCGGCTGCGCGCAATGCAGAGTTTTTACTTTCATCCTTGAGGCCGGATGGCCAATTGCGGCGCGCGTGGCGGGATGGAAAGACAACGAACGAAGTTTTCCTCGAAGATTATGCCGCGTTGATCCTGGGATTGCTTGAGTTGTATCAAACAGATTTCAACAACAAGTGGTTCGCATCTGCAAAAGATTTAGCCGACGAAATGATCGAACGATTCAGCGATCCTTCCGGCGGATTCTTCGATACGCCCAACGAAGGCGAGTCTTTGCTGGTGCGCCCGAAGGATTTGCAGGATAACGCCACTCCATCCGGTAACTCACTCGCCTGCGAGGCACTGCTCAAACTTGCGGCTTTCACCGATAACGGCAAATATCGCGGCCTTGCGGAGAAGTCCCTTTCGCTGATAACCGATATGTCCATGCGTTACCCCACTGCATTCGCGAGATGGCTGTCAGCGGCGGAGAATGCTTTGAATAACGGCAGGCAGGTCGCGGTTCTGGGCGATGCGAAGGAGGAAATGTTCGGGCGGATGATCGAGGCTATTTGGTCCGAATATAGACCGGGTGTGGTGGTGGCCGCTTCCGCTTATCCAATAGAAAAAGATGCCCCCGCCCTGCTTGCCGAGAGACCCCTGATGGGCAATAAACCTACCGCGTATGTTTGTGAGGGATTCGTCTGCAAGCAACCGACAACGGAAATTGAAATACTGGAGGCCCAACTGAACTCATGATCCGAAAGCTGGGAAGCATTTTCTTTTTTGTCCTGCTCATCGCATTCGCCACAAGATTTGCCATTCGATACGGGTTGGGCGAAGCGGATGAGGATGCAATAGATTTTCCATCATATTATTACGGGGCGAAGCTGGCGTTCGAGATGGACACATCTCCGTATAACAACACCTCCTGGAATATCGTCAAGAAGGTTTACAACGAGGGAACGCTGTACCCGTTCCTGTACCCGCCGCCAAGTTTGCCCTTCTTTCAGCTTTTTGCAATGCTTGAGTATGAAACCGCCAAGCTCGTCATGCTGGGATTGAATCATGCGCTGGCAATGGTTTTTGTCCTATTGTTTTTCTTCATCATTTTGGATTTGAAATCGTATAACCTTCTTCCGATGGCAGGCGTGGTTTATTTATATTCGTTTTTCCCACTCGTTCTGACAATTTATACGGGGCAGGTCAATCTCATCATCCTGATATCCATTTGTCTCACATGGATTGGAATCAAAAAACAATGGAAGCCGATATGGATTGCAGTCCTGCCGGCTTTTGGAATTATCCTGAAGTTATACCCGATCCTGTTTTTTATTATCCTGTTTTTGAAAAAACAATACAAAGCCATCATTTACACAATTCTGATTTTGCTGGTTGTTTCGATCCTTGTGACACCGTTTCTTCCGCACGGCACCTGGCAGGATTGGATCGAGAATGTAGCATCCAAGGGCTATCTTGATGAAGTGCGCGGTATGGTTCCCGGCAAACCAGCCAACCAGAGCATCAACGCCTTTGTCATTCGTCTCTTTATGGGATTGAACGTTCGATTCGATCCGCTTATCTCACCGCCCGGCTGGGTTGTGCAAGTCTCGCCTTACCTTCTTTCCGGCATCATCGGCCTCTTGTCGCTGGCGGCCACTTTGCTCACCATGAGGGACACGCAAGACGGACTGGCCCTGCAATTTAGCATCTGGCTTTTGGCTATGTTCATGATCGCTCCCATCTCGTGGGATCATCATCTCGTTTTGGTGCTTCCGGCAATTTACATCGCATTTCTTGAAGCCTTCAAACGCAAATGGTATGGATGGCTCCCGCCGTTAATAGGCATTGCGTGCTTTCTTGCACTCAACTTCGATTTCAATAATCCAGCCTATCGGGAGGGCTGGCGTATTCTGCTGATTTCGTCAAAACTCTATGCCGTAGCCCTGCTCTGGATCTTTTTCATTATGCTTTCATTGTTCAGGGTAAAGGATGTAAAATCTGCGGCGACAGCATACAAAATCAACGAGGCAAAATGGACTCAATCTTAGTTGAAAACATTATCAAAATCGCCATGTCTGTGCGGGTGGGCGGCATTATCGGGGCAGAACGCGAGTTTCAAGATAAGGCGGCAGGTTTTCGTACGATCATCCTGATCGCGATCGGCTCGACGCTTTTCACGATCTTTTCGATGAGCATGGACCCAGGGAACAGCCAATCCCGCGTCGCGGCAAACATCGTGACCGGCATCGGCTTTCTCGGCGCAGGGGCCATCATCCGCGAAGGCGGGCGCATCGCCGGGTTGACCACCGCCGCGACGATCTGGCTGGCATCTGCTCTCGGCATGGGGATCGGCGCCGGAGAATTGTGGCTCGTCGCATCGGCAACGACGATCACCCTGTTGGTTCTGCTCGTGTTCCCGCGCTTCGAAATATGGATTGACCAAATCCGGGAGGCGCGCACCTATAGAATTGTGGTGGCATCCACAAAAATTAAAGAGATCGAAAAAGTAAATCAGGCCCTCGCTGATTGTTCATTGCGCGTGCTGGAACACCACCAGACAAAATCTGAAAAGCACATCACCGGTTCATGGCGCGCGATCGGTTCTCCAAAAAGTCACGAGAAGTTTGTCAGTGCCATGTTGAACGACAGGGGTATTCGCGAATTGAATTATTAGCCGGTCAAGTCCGGAATTAAAACAATCCAGCGCCTCGAACGGCGCTGGATGTGCAATCGTATTTACGCTATCTGATTATTTCTTCTCTTCGGTTTCTTCAGTCTGCTCAGCATTTTCATCCTTCTGCCCGCCCAAGCCATCCTTGAAGGATTTGATGCCGCGTCCCAATTCCCCGGCGATCTTACCGATGCGGCCCGGTCCAAACAGCAGAAGCACGATGAAGAGAATGATGATCCATTCCCAACCGCCTAATCGAAACATAACACACTCCTTTTTTGAACTGGCCTTATCGTACCACAATCAGAAAAAACTGACTACAACTCGCGGCGGAAGAAGATGCCCTCGATGATACGGATAATGCGCCGGAAGAAGGAGCGGACACGCGCAAACCAGCGGTATTGCTCAGGATGGACGTGACGCTTGACGGGCAACGGGCCGGTCCATTGGGCGGTCAGCGCGCCCCAGGTCAACCCCGCGCCGAAACCGACGAACACAACTTTATCGCCAGGCTTGAGTTGTCCTTTCTGCGCGGCTTCCACGGTAGCTATCGGGATGGAGGCGGTTGAGGTATTGCCATAGCGGTCCACGTTGATAATGAACTTATCGAGCGGCATCTTTAGATATTTCGCCGCCGTTTCTATAATGCGATAATTCGCCTGATGCGGAATGATCCATTGAATGTCTTCGGTGGTCATTCCCGCAAGTTCCAGCGCTTCGGTGGCGGCACGACCCATGACGCGCGTGGCAAAGCGGAAAACTTCCTTCCCATCCATGTGAATAAAGTGCTTGCCCTCGTGAATGGTGGCCTCGGTGGCGGGAAGACGCGCACCGCCGGCAGGCAGGGAAAGCGAGTCACCGCCGGAACCGTCCGAGTGCATCACTGCCGAAAGGACGCCTCCGGGTTGGTCGCTGGCCTGCAGAACGAACGCGCCCGCGCCATCGCCGAACAAAATGCAGGTATTGCGGTCCTTCCAATCGACAAAGCGCGAGAGTGTCTCTGTGCCGACCACCAGGACATTCTTGATCGAGCCGCTTCGAATGGCCTGTGCGGCCATGTTTGTCGCAAAAATAAATCCGGTGCAGGCCGCGAGCAGATCGAACGCGCCTGCTTTTGTCGCCCCAAGCTGGTCCTGGATCAGGCAGGCCGTGGCGGGGAAAAAATATTCGGGTGAAGAACTTGTACAAATAATCAGGTCCAAGTCCGTTGGGCGCAGGTTGGCAACCTTTAAAGCTTGGATTGAGGCTTCCACACCCAACGTGGACGGAAACTCATTCTCACGCGCGATCCTGCGCTCGCGAATTCCTGTGCGGTCACGGATCCATTCATCACTGGTCTCAACGATTTTTGCCAGATCATCGTTCGTCAACACAGGTTCAGGGACTGCCATGCCCCAGCCTGTGATATGCGCATATGGCATTCTTTCTCCTTTACAGTTTTCAGGACGATATACCCAGGCGGGATCCCCACAACCTGAATTTACCCGGGCAATCGTATCTGGAATTTATCAGGCTTTGTATCTCCCCAGAATCAGCGTCGCGTTGTGGCCGCCGAAACCAAAGGAATTGGACATTACATATTCAGGCTCTGCTTTGCGCGGCTGGTTGGGCACGTAATCCAAGTCACACACGGGGTCCGGCGTTTCGTAATTGATCGTCGGCGGAAGCATGTTCTCGAGGATCACCTTCGTGCAGATCACCGCCTCCAGCGCGCCGGATGCGCCAAGCAAATGCCCGGTCATGGATTTGGTGGAAGAGATTGGAATATTGTATGCCTGCTCGCCAAACACCGTTTTGATCGCGGCCGTTTCACTCTTATCATTCAACTGCGTGGACGTGCCGTGTGCGTTGATGTAACCGATGTCCTTCACCCCCAATCCCCCATTCTCCAGGGCCAACTGCATCGAAATCGCCGCGCCTGCGCCGTTCTCTGCAGGCGCAGAGATATGATGGGCATCATCCGAAGTCCCGTAACCCGTGAACTCGCACAGGATCTTCGCGCCGCGCGCCTTTGCATGTTCAAGCTCTTCCAGGATCAAAATACCCGAACCTTCCCCCATCAAGAAGCCATCACGATTCTTATCGAACGGACGCGAAGCTTTTTCCGGTGCATCGTTTCGCACAGATAATGCCGTCATCACATTCATCCCAGCCATGGAAACAGCGGCGATCCCCGCTTCAGACGCGCCCGCAATCATCGCATCGGCAGAGCCCCGGCGGATCATCTCAGCCGCCTCACCGATCGAATTCGTCCCGGACGCGCAAGCCGTGGCGATGGACATGTTCGGGCCGCGGACGCCAACCCGGATGGCGATCATGCCTGCCGCGCTGTCCGAGATCATCATCGGGATGAGAAACGGACTCACACGCTCCGGCCCTCGTTCGCGCAAAACTTCAACCTGTTCCAGCAAAGTCAGAATGCCGCCAATACCGGTGCCGATCAATATTCCAACGCGGTCACGGTTGGACTCATCAATTTTCAGACCGGACTGCCCCAGCGCCTCAAGCGTGGCCGCAGCAGCGAATTGTGCAAAGCGATCCATCTTTCGGGCATCGCGCGCACCGAACAAAGCCGGGGCATCGAACCCTTTTACTTCCGCCGCGAATTTAGTTTTATGGGCGCTGGCATCGAAAGATGTGATCGGCGCGGCGCCGGATTTACCCGCCAATAAAGCATCCCACGTGTCCTTCACATTATTTCCAACGGGGCTGACGCACCCCAGACCCGTAATCACTACTCGTCTCCGCATGAAAATTCTCCTTTTAAAACCATAGGACAAGATAATCTCCTGTCCTGTTCGGGAGTTATAACACAGGCGGCGGCAAAGCGATACGCGGATTAATTTCTGTGATTAATAACCTTCCATGCCTGTTGAATGTGCATTCGGTCATGATCTGCCATGAAGCTGGCAACTTCGAGAAAATCCGTCGGGCCAAAAATGGCGTGGCGCGCCTTGCGCGACCAGTCTTCCGCGCTCATGTCCTTGAGCATTGCAATCGTTTCCATGCGCGCGCTGGTAAATTCCTTCAACGCAGACGCGCCGTTCTCGTTCAAATAATTCCTCTGGCTTGCCCACACGCTCGTATCAGGCCGCGGGATGAAAGACTCGGCCTGTTCCTTGAGCAGTTTGATTTGCATGTGATGGATCTCGCGCTCGGTGTCGCGCAGATGGCAGATCACTTCCGTCAACGCCCAATCATCGGGCGCAGGTTCGCGCGACCATGCGGACGATTCCAAATCCGAACACAAACCCGCGAGAGATGCGGGACTGGCGGATAAAATTCCCATCACAGACTCAACGCTCCTGAACGATGGAACCAGCGCGGACAGGCCGGTGGATTCAAGCCAGGGACGCAGGTCAGCTAATTTACCGCCCGCGCCCGCCTCAGGTCCGGACCTGGAAGCGGACTCCGCTTCGATATGATAAGTCCTCAGCCCAAGCATCTGCGCGGGGAGGATGTCCCGCTCCATATCGTTTCCAACCATCAGCACGGGGCCATCCGGCCAGCCGAGACGTCCGAGCACCTCGGCATAATAGGCGGGATGGGTTTTCGTAAAATGAAAATTCTCGAATGTGGAAACAAGCTCGAAGCGCTCCGGGTCAAAGCCCGCCCAGCAGACGCGGTGATGCGTGGCTTTGCGCGGGAACAACGGATCGGTGGCAATGACAACCCGATACCCCTGTGAAAAAGCCCACTCGATGAGGGGTTTTGATTCAGATACGGGTGAAGTTACACTGCTGAGAGTTGGGAATATTTCATCGTAGAAATATTCGATGTCCCCATTCAATTCTTCCTTCGAGATTCCCAGCTTTGGATAAAACGCGCCTTCAAAAACTTCCTGCAATGTGCGTGATGGGTCGTCGCTCTCGGTCATCAAACGCGTACCGGCCATCAACGCGGAGAGCATCTTTTCAGGCGATACTTTCAGGCTCAATTGTTTTGCAAGCGCTTGAAAATAAGCAGGAATAAATTCGGAAATATTGGTGTTCAGCAGGGTATCATCGAGATCCAGCAGAAGTGTGAGCGTCATGGATTTTTCTTTCGCCTGGCCCCCATAAGGAGGGGCCGGATTATTCCTTCACTTTGAATTCAAACGGTAAAGCATGACATTCGCCGCATCCGATTTGCGGTTCCAAAACGTTCCGTTTCGATTTTTCGCAATACGCTGTGACTTGCACGCGCCGCTGAAAAATTGCAGTGATCGGACGCGTGACCGCGGCGCGCAGTTTCATATACTGGCATGAGTTTGCCATCGAGATTGCCGGGACAGGGCAGGTTTTACACAAATCCCTTGTCCATTGTTGATTAGACGCGGCGAGCAGACGGCATTCTTCCACATTGCGGCCGCGATAATAATCGCCATAAAACCAGGGACATTCCTTGCCAGCGGGAGTTTTCATAGTGAAGTGCAGGTGTACAAGTAAACACGTAAACAAGCGTGTATTTATGTGCCTGTTTACCTGTCCACGTATTTCCTTGTTTACTCCTACACGCGCGTCACGTATTCGCCCGTGCGTGTGTCCACGCGGATGGTATCACCCACGTTGACAAAATTCGGGCATTGCACGTTCAGGCCGGTTTCAGTTGTGACTTTCTTGGTTACGCCGGTGGCCGTATCGCCGCGAATCGCCATCTCGGATTCGACCACTTTCAAATCCACGGAGGTGGGGAGTTCCACGTCAATGGCATCGCCGTTGTAGAATGTGAGTTTCACTTCCATACCCTCTTTCAAAAATTGGGCGTCGTCGCCGAGGGTCTCTTTTTTGATGGCAGGCTGTTCGAAGGTCTCGCTATCCATGAAGTGATAGAAATCACCGTCGGTGTAAAGATATGAAACGTTGTGGAAGTCAAGTCTTACATCCTGCACGGACTGGCCGGAGGAGAAGGTTCGTTCAATGTTGGCCCCGGTCAACAAATTGCGGGCTTTTACCCGGATATTTGCATTGCCGCGCCCCGTTTTGTTATGGCTGTAATCCAGCACTTTGTAGAGATTGCCGTCAAGTTCAAATGTGACGCCTTTGCGAAGTTCATTTACATCAATCATGCTTGCGCTTTCCTTGCCTTGTGTGAATTTTTTGAGAAGCGGGCGGATTATACCAATGAGTTTGTGGGGGTGTCTAGGAACAAGTTGGCTAAGAGTAATGAGTAACGAGTAATTGGTAATTGGGAGGAGCGTAATCAGTGGGATGATTCGGAAGCGGGGTCGTCGCGGAGGAGTTGAACCGCGTGCGGGAGGACGGGCAAAATGGTTTGGAGATTTTCAACTGCGCCTTTGGGACTTCCGGGGAGATTGACGATCAACGTCCTGCCGCGAATGCCTGCGACCGCGCGGGAGAGCATGGCATGAGGAGTCTTGACGAGGCTGGCGGTACGCATGGCTTCGGCCAGTCCGGGCGCATCGCGTTGGATCACTGCGCGCGTGGCCTCAGGCGTAACATCACGCAGAGCAAAACCTGTGCCGCCGGTGGTAAGGATGACGTCCACATCGCCGCTGTCAGCCCACTCGATCAGCGTGCCGCGGATGGCAGATTCTTCGTCGGGGAGAATTGCTTCTTTGGCGACCGACCAGTTTTGGGTCCCGATCAGATGCGCCAGCGCGGGACCGGAAGCGTCCGCGCGTTGGCCGCGTGAGGAGCGGTCGGAGAGGGTCAGAATTCCAAATCGGATCGTCATTTGAATTCCTTGCCGAAGAGGCGGTTATCGGTCATTTCATACCAGCCGAGATGTTCGTAAAACAGACCGGCCTCGAGGTTATCCGCCATGGTCAGCAGGTAACATTTCAAACAGCCCTTGCCGCGCAAGCGTTCTTCAACTTCGGCCATTAATCGGGAGCCAACACCCGTGCCGCGAAATTCACGATAAACCGCCAGGTGATAGATCATGCCGCGCCGCCCATCGAACCCGCCGATGACCGTGCCTATGATCCGTCCATCCATTTCGGCAACCAGGAAAAGATCAGGGTCGCGGTCAAGCTTCTTTTGTATCTCCTCCGGCGCATCCGAAGCCCCAACATGCACACCTTTCTCCATGTTGGCCCATAACGCCACGGATGCTTCGTAATCATCCGGGAAAAGAAATTCGCGGATTTTCACATCGGCAGGCATCAGGGATTTTTTATGTTCCGCTTCAAGGTTCCGATCAGATCGTCAGGCATATACGGTTTGAGAAGAAAATCGTTCGCACCGCGCCTCATGCACTCATCCTTGACGTTCATGCCTGAAGTCATCACCACCTGCACATCGTGGATATCGGGCGCACGGCGGAGTAATTCCAGGATCTCCAGCCCGCTCTGACGCGAGAGATAGACATCCATCAGGAGCACGTCGGGGTTTTCGCGCCGCACCGCGTCCGGCACGTTCGCATCGGCATCCAATGCGACAACCTGATACCCCTCCATCTTGAGCAGGGTTTTTAACAAGGCCACCATCGTTACATCATCTTCGGCGAGAAGTACCTTTTTTCCCATTCACTTTTGCTTTCTTCATAGTTGATTTTTTCCTGGTCGTTTTTGTTTCTTTTTTCGCCGAATTGGCCCGCGCTTTTTCCAACGCAGAATTCAACACATCGTCCACGCTTTCGGCGAATACGAATTTCATGGACTCTTTGACCTCATCAGGGACGTCCTCGAGATCAGGTTCATTACGCTTCGGCAGGATTACCGTCCGCAGGCCATTGCGGTGCGCGGCCAGGATCTTTTCCTTGATTCCGCCTACAGGCAGGACCTGCCCCCTGAGCGTGATCTCGCCTGTCATCCCCACCTGGGATTTCACCTTGCGCCCGGAAATCAACGACACAAGCGCGGTTGCCATGGTCACACCTGCGGAGGGACCGTCTTTCGGCTGTGCCCCGGCGGGGATGTGCATGTGGATGTCGGCGTGGTCGAAGAAATTCGATTCCAGGCCAAGCTGCACCGCACGCGAACGAACAAACGACAGCGCCGCGCGCGCCGATTCCTGCATCACATTACCAATCGAGCCGGTAACCTGGTAGCCTTTTCCACCGGGCATGGCCGTGGCTTCGATGAACAGCACGTCGCCGCCAAAGGGAGTCCACGCCAGGCCGGGAGCCACACCGGGGATCGAAACGCGCATACTGACCTCATCCGGCCCAAGGAAGATGGGATGATCGAGGAATTCATCGAGGAGGCCGGCGTCGATCTCAAACGACTCCCCCTTCCCCTCGGCAATACGCGTCCCGACCTTGCGGCAGATTGCGCCGATCTTGCGCTCCAGGTTGCGAACGCCTGCTTCACGTGTGTATTCGCGGATGATCTTTTGCAGGGCATCATCCGTAAAACTTACTTCACTCTCGTGCAGGCTGTTCTCACGAATCTGGCGCGGAATGAGATAGCCGCGCGCAATTGCCATCTTCTCCTTATCGGTATAACCGGAGAGAAAGATGATCTCCATGCGGTCGCGTAACGGACCTGGGATCGTCTCCAGCGTGTTGGCGGTAGTGATGAAAAAGACCTGCGAGAGATCGTATGCGACCTCGAGGTAGTTATCGCGGAATTCGCTGTTCTGTTCGGGATCGAGCACTTCGAGAAGCGCGGAAGCCGGGTCGCCGTGAAAATCGTAGGTGAGCTTGTCCACTTCGTCGAGCATGAAGACCGGGTTCCTGGATTCCACCCGCCGCAGGGACTGCAAAATACGTCCCGGCATCGCGCCGATGTACGTGCGGCGATGGCCGCGGATTTCCGCCTCATCGCGCAAGCCGCCAAGCGAGGCGCGAATGAACTTGCGTCCCATTGCCCGCGCGATGGATTGCCCAAGCGAGGTCTTGCCTACGCCGGGAGGGCCAACGAAGCACAGGATCACACCTTCGCGTTCCCGGCGAATGGCATCCTTCGACGGCTCTTTTTCCTCGTCCTTGCGGTCCAGGCGCAGTTTGCGAATGGCGAGAAATTCAAGAATGCGTTCCTTGACATCCTGCAAACCATAATGGTCCTTGTCCAAAATTTCGCGGGCGTGTGAAATATCGAGGTTGTCTTCCGTGGATTTCGACCACGGCAATGAAACCATCCAATCGAGATAGGTGCGAATAACGCCATATTCAGCCGCGGCAGGCGGCAGGTGAGATAAACGCTCCAACTCACGCCGCGCCTGCTTATCGGCTTCTTCAGACATCTTCGCTTCTTCGATATTCTTGCGAAACTCCTCGGCTTCCGCGGCCTGCTCGTCCTTCTCACCCAGTTCCTTCTGGATGGCTTTCATCTGCTCGCGCAGGAAGTATTCGCGCTGGACTTTTTCGATCTCGCCGCGCGCCTCATTCTGGATTTTTTGTCCAAGCGTGAGCACTTCCCCTTCGCGCACCAGCAAGCCGATCAGTTTTTTCAGCTTTTCGGCCACCGAGTTGATTTCCAGAATTTCCTGCGCGTCCTTCAAATCCATGCGCTGGAAGTTGGCAATCGTATATGCGGTTTGAAGGGGATCTTCAAGCGAAGTGATCGACCCGGCCAATTCTTCGGGGAATGACGGGATCAACTGTGTAATTTGCTGGAACTGGTCACGCGCATTACGGGCCAGCGCGTCGATTTCAAGCCCCTGCTCGATCGTTTCAGGAGCAAGATGGACGGCGGCTTTAAGATATGGTTCCTCTGCCATGAACTCGCCAAGCCTGAACCGGTCCATGCCCTGCACAAGCAGGCGGACGGTCCCGTCCGGTGCGCGCAAGAGGCGATGAACCGTAGCTATCGTTCCAACTCGATACAGATCCGCCGGGCCAGGGACTTCCAATTCTGGATTGATGGCCGCGACCAGCCCAACCAGCTTGTCCCCGCCAACGACATCATCCACCAATTTGATGGAACGAGACTGCCCCACCGTCAATGGGACGGCGGTATTCGGGTAAACCACCACTCCGCGCAAAGGCAGGATGGGTAGAACATCGGGAAGTTTCGGTGATTCAGTTTTGCCGGTGGTTTCCGGCGCGTCCTGGTCGTTATCTTTTTTCTGGTAACGCGAAAAGACCGACGGCATGAGAAAACTTAATAACTCATCGTCGGTATCGCCTATCCATTGAAAGAGATCGTTGAGGCTGGATTGCCAGCGTGAGGCAGGCATTGTTATTCGACCTTAATTTGGCTCGGATTTATTTTCGGAAGAACGACGGTGAGGAAGCCGTCTTTATATTCGGCGCGCGCTTCATCCACATTCACAGGCCCGGGCAGGCCAATTGCAGTCGCAAATTTACCAAAGCGTATTTCCATTTGATAATAAGCGCGGCGTTCGGGATAATCGGGGCGTAAACCGGTGATCATGAGCGTATTATTTTCCACAACCACTTCGAAATCATCTTCGCGCATTCCGGCAATTTCCACGCGGACGACGTATGCACTCTCCGTTTCATATTCATCCGTCGGCGGACTCCAAAGATTGGAGCGCACCTGCCAGCTTACTGCATGAAGGATCTCGCGCCGCGTTTCCAATAAAGTCGGTCCTGATTTGCGAATAATTGTCGGCATAACTTACTCCTTGCTTCACCAGTTCACCGCCGTTGGTAAGACGTTATTCCCGGCGTTTATTTACCCAGAGCCGCTTTCGCCGCGGCCAGCACTTCCTCGTAATTCGGCTCATCACCGTTGGCGGCCATGTAAGCGGTGTAACGCACAATCCTTTTCTTGTCCACAACAAAAACCGCGCGTCGCAACACGCGGACTTCTTCCATCAATGTGCCATATTTTTTGCCGAAATCGGCCTTGTACACATCCGAGGCTGTCATCACCTGGTCCACGCCTGCCGCTCCGCACCAGCGTTTCTGCGCAACCGGCAAGTCCATGCTTACAACCATTACCACAATGTTCTTGCCAAGTTTTACGGCTTCCTCGTTGAAGCGGCGGGTTTCGCGGTCACATACCGGCGTATCCAGAGACGGGACGGATGCGATGATTCGTACCTTACGTTTTGTTTCTTTAAATGCCTTGCTGAGTGACCAGTCATTTTTTTGGATCAAAAAATCGGGAGCCTTTTGCCCAACCTGAATATCGTCACCAATAACGGTTTGCTCAACCCCTGCATATTTAATAAGACCGGGTCGTTTTGTAGTCATACCCATCTCTCCTGTAAATATTTTTCGCGCCAGCGCCCCCGGCGGGATTCGAACCCACAACCTCCTGCTTAGAAGGCAGTTGCTCTGTCCATTGAGCTACGGGGGCAATTTTATCTGCCACTCGCCGCGCCGTTGAAAAACCTACACTCCAATCTCTTCGACGGCAGGAACACTGACTTGATACGGTCTCAACCCGCGATACACGCGCGGCCCGGCAAGCGTTCTCAAGATCGTATCCGCCGGGCGGCCGAGTCTCTTTGAAAGGTCTTCCGCGGACATCGGCGAATTGTCGTTCACCAAAAACGTGCGGAACACAGCCTCGACCATTGCAGTGCGCTCGCTGGCAAACTCCGGCTGTAAGGCGCAGTGACTCATCAATGCGTTCTGAATGCCGTCCACCGGCTTGACTTCTGCCGTCTCGGCATCAACCCAGTCGATCATTTGCCCTTCTTCCACATCGGCAAAAGATTCCGCGTGTTCACTGCACAGCAGTGAACGCAGAAAGATATGCCAATCGCGCTCGTTTTGCTTCCACCATTCGAAGTCAATGTGGAACGGCGTTTTGACGGTGGGTTTGAGCAGGCTCATCTAGCCTCCTCATCGAGGCGGAAGTGCAAATCGCCCACGTGTTTGAACACGGGTTTCACCGCAAGCAGGGCAAACAACGGTGCGGGCGGCACACGCCTCACCAGATTCACCGCCGCATATAATTCCTGCGCATGGACATGTCCCTGCGGGTTCGATTTACTTAATTCACGCATCACTGAAACAGCCAGCTCCTCAAATGATTGCCGCTTTTCCCACAGCGGGTCAAGCACTTTAAAATCGGGCACAAAGATCGCCATCCGGTCATTGAACTCTGCCGTGATGGGTTGTTTCAACATCGCAAAGACCATGCCGCCGTCCGTTCCAACCATGACGGTGCGGATCCAGTCCTTGGATGAACGCTGGGTCTTTGCATCAACAATGACTTCTCCGAGCTTCTCGCCGCGTCTCACCTGGACCAATGAGCCGGGTATCAATTGATGAGATTTATACCACTCTCTCAGCCCATACACGTAACCGTGCTCACGCACGACCCAGGCAGGAATCCGCTGCTTCGTCTTGCCATCCACCAGCGTAAACCGCACCCGCGGTGACTGGTATGCAGTTGGAAACAGTTTCCGCGCCCGCGGCGACATGGGCAGTGTACCTGCCCGCAAATGCGGGTAGATCAGGCTGATCGTGACCGAGGTAATGTTTTCGCTTGAGTCGCTTGCTTCAACGGGACTCAGTTCATCGTCCAGTTGTGACTCGAGCGCCTGCATCGCGGGGTCCAGGTCGGCGCGGTCATGGTCAATTTCGGCATAATGTAACTGCGGCGGCACATCCCTCACAAAATCCGGCTCGAGGCGGCGGAGACACCACAACACCTGCCCGGCAGGGCCAACTTCATCGAAGCGCCTGTCTTCCTGCAAGGCAAAGTTGAGCGAGAATTCCACCAGTTTGGGATTCACACCCGAAGGCAATTCCAAATCCTTCATCAACGCTTCGGTGGGAAGCGGTTCGCCGCCGGCCATATCCAACACCGCTTCAGCAAGATTGAGATGACCCTGGTTCACGTCAATGAGCAACGCGCGTGGAAACCAACTTCCTGCAATCCGAACGAGTCCTTCATCTGATGCAAACGCGGCTTCGAGTTTCTTTTCGAGCGAAGCGCCATGCTCATGCAGGATCGTCTCGACGTTCACACCTTCTTCTTCAGGCACAGCAATGGGAGCATCGTTCAAGCGATGGGACTCAAGTTTGGCGGCAAACAACCTCTGCGCGCCGTCTTCCATTTCAACAGTGAGCACGTCAAAATCGCCAAGCGAGGGATTCATCCCTGCGCGCAGATCGGAGACCCTGCCTCTTTTCCATCCAAGCGCGGGAAAGACAAGTTCTTCGCCGATTTGATATTGCTCCTTGGGAAGGAACGTCCTGCCGTTTGATTTTTGTTTGCTTTTAGAAATGGCACGTTCGCTTTGAATACGTGCTTCTATGAATGCAACAGCAAGGTCACGCACTGTGAGAGGCGTCTCACGCTCAAATAGGGTTGTGTGCAGGTTTTGAACGTCTTGCGGGGTAATCAGGAGCGATGTCCAGTAGTCAGTGGGAAGGGAAAATGCGCCAGCCATACTCAGCCTTGAAATGTGATTGCGCTCAACGCGCGGCGAAGCCATTATACCTTACCTTGTTGGCATGTTGCCATTTTTTCACAATAAATTTAACTCGTAAGAAAAAACTCAAATCGTTCATCCGGTTTTTATCTGCATCGATTAAATTTTTCAACTCAGTGAAAGGAATTTCTCATGGATTTCACTAATCACTGGTCCGCACGCTGGCAGGATTACATCCCATCCATCCGATGCCCGTGTATTTCCCCAAACACAGAAAAGGAAACAATTTTATGCATAACAAAAACCTGTTGATCGTTGCAACCACCCTCCTGCTTGCCATTGCATTGACCGCCTGCGGCGCACAAAACGCAACTGCGGCAACCGAATCCGCACCCACGCCAGTAACCGGCCCCATCAGTTTCACAAAAGATGTAATGCCCATTTTTGAAAGCTACTCAATCAAAGAAGGACTCGACTTGAAAACATACGAAAGCCTGATGGCAGGTTCAAAAAACGGGTCAGTGATCACGCCCGGAAATGCAAATGACAGCTTTCTCGCCCAGCAAGTCATTGACAAGGAAATGCCCAAACGCGGGCCCAAACTCACGCCCGACCAAGTTCAGGTTATTATTAATTGGATCAATGCTGGGGCCTTGAATAACTAACAAAGATTGCAATTGTTCAGGATTTTATCCTGCTGGACTTTGGCCATTTTTTAGAATGATGGGATGACACGGGCTACCTGTGGTAATGTGGAAGCACAACCAGCCACATACCCAGGAGGACGCCATGTCAAACCCATCGCCAGAGATTATACAATTACTTTCGTTTTTCTCG
>JACRLC010000034.1 GCA_016235425.1 Chloroflexota bacterium
TGCCAGGTGGTTCGGAGGCAGCGCTTCTCCCAGCTGAATCGTCTGCTTCAAGGTCGCTTCATAATTGGCGGTTCGAAATTTTCGGCTCATGGTGGAAGTTTATCACCTGTCTCAACCTCGTTCACTCCGACAAACTGCTAGAATATTATTTACAGCAGTACAGCAAGGAAAGAGGGTATTTCGATGAATTAGAAGAGATAGGGTTGATTAGTGTATCGGACAGAGAAGATCCTGAAGCCACAGCAGATTTGAATAAGACAGGCCGACAATTTTTGCTTCGAGTGAGGCTTCAACAAAATTCAAGAGATAAATAACTCAAGGCATTCTCCTCACATCTACATACTATATATCGTGTCAGCATAAGAGCTTGAAATTTTAGCGGAAAACTGGAGTAGAGAAATGGCGAAGAAAATTCAAATCAACCGTGCGCCTGTTCTGACCTTGTGGGCAGTGATTGTCGCAGAGCGACTTGGTTATGACGAAAAGGAAGCTTTGACATTTGGCAAAGCAGTGGCTGGACTCAACGCCCAGTCCAAAGGAAGGCGATTGGGGATCTACGAAGAAAAAAGTGAGGAAGAGAAGAAGAAAGAGGAAGAGAAGAAGAAAGAGCAAAAGCGGAAGGAACCAGCCGATTTAAAGTTTGTCGAATTGCTTGGGCGCGGTGTGCCAGCAACAAAGACATCCAAAGGATTGAGGACTGTTATCAAGGGAGAGGAAATCAGCCCTGAAAGTGTCCAAAAATATTTGGAGCAGAAGTTTGGCGAGGACTTGGACGAAGTCCGCGCGGCGATGGAAAAGTTGGCGAGCGCCTACGCGCAGAAGGAACTCGAAAGCAAGGCTTATGACTTGTATGAAAAATTTCGCCCTGAGATACCAGAGGGAAAGAAAGGCTGGGGTGCGAAAGGTGAACTGGATTTGGATTACGTCCGCGCGCTGGCGGAGTGAAAAGTGATCATTTATGTCGTTGCGAGCGCTCTTTGCGAAGCAACCCCCAGTTTAATGGGTTCACGTATCGAAGAAATTTCCCGATTCTGATGTTTTTTGTGGTTGGGTCGCAAACCGTCCACGAATGTGCCACGAATGCGCGAATGGACGGCTCCAAATTCGTGAATTCGTGCAATATTCGTGGATGGTTTGGGCAGAACGGCAAGACCACAGACTCCGGCAGAATCAGGAAATTTCCCGATAATAGGAGATTGCTTCGTCGGGAAGAACGCCCTCCTCGCAACGACATTGGAACACCAAGCCTGTTTCCAAAAGAGACAGGCTTTTACTTCCTAAATCCCACAGTCACCTGCAACCCGCCCTCGGATAAATTCCCCGCGGAAATTTTCCCGCCCTGCGCTTCGATGAGCTGCTTCGCGATCGCGAGTCCCAATCCCGTGCCGCCCGTTGACCGCGCGCGGGATTTGTCTTTGCGCCAGAAGCGGTCGAAGATGTAGGGCAAATCCGCTTCGGGGATGCCTTTGCCATTGTCGTTGACTTTCAGTACGATACCTTCATTTTCACGCGCAACCGTCAGCCAGACTTTGCCGCCATCGGGAACGTAACGCAAGGCGTTGCCCACCAAATTACTGACGGCCTGCTCCGTGCGCTGCGGGTCGGCGTGGACGGTCAAATCTTCATCGCTGCGTTCGATGGAGAGGGAAATATTTTTCTCGCGAGCTTCCACATCGAAGATATTGATGACGCGTTTCGCAAGTTCACCTAAATCGAAGTTGCGTTTCTCGAAATGCAGTTGACGCGTCTCGGCCAGAGTCAGCAGGCGCAAATCGTCGGTGATGCGTTCGAGCAGATAGACCGACTCGAGCGCGGGCGAAATTTGATTTGCCTGCGCGGGATAGATTCCATCCACGATGCCTTCGAGGCGGCCGCGAATGACGGAGAGCGGAGTCCGCAATTCGTGGGCGATATCGGCGAGCATTTCGCGGCGCTCGCGGTCGCTGCGTTCGAGAGCGGTCGCCATTTCGTTGAAACTGTCGGAGAGGCCGCGCAAATCCTGCGGGCCGCTGACAGGGATGCGCGTATCGAGTTTGCCATCGGCAACGGAACGCGCCGCGAAGATAACGTCTGCAAGAGGGTTCACAAATCGCCGCATGAGCATGAACGCGACCACCACCAGAAACATCGCAAGTATCAATGAAATCGCGCTGATGGGAACGAGGATTCCGCTTGCAATGCGCGCGCGAATTTCGATGGGTATGTTGGTCATCACGAGCGTCCCAATGTTTTTGCCGTTTGCCTGCAAACGAAGCCTGAGGTCGTGCGCGCCAAACTCAAAGATGGAACCAACCGTCGAAACGGAAGCCAGCCCACCGTCGAGAATGACGCGGTCCTCTTCGTCGAGCAAAACCGTGTATTCGGGAGGAAATTCATGGTGGTTCTGAAAGACCGCTTCCACACCGTCCCAGCTTCCGTGACCGAGATAATATCCTTCGAGGTGCCCAATCAATGGAAAGCGCAGGTAGGCCGTTGGAGAATAATACGTGAGAACATAGGCGGTGATGAAGAGAAATAAAAACAGCGAGAGAAGCAGGACGCCGACGAAGGCGCGGCCAAGCAGGGATAAAAGACGGAGGCGGATTTGAGCGGTGGAATTATCCATGATTTATCCTTCGATAAACCGTCCCGCAGGTTTTCGTGAATCAATTGTGTCGTTCAAAGAAACCTGCGGGACGTTCATTCAATCCTCAAATTTATAACCGACGCCATGCACGGTGACAATCAAATCGTCGGGTTCGAGTTTGCGGCGCAGGTTGCGGATGTGCGAATCAATGGCACGCTCATAGCTTTCGAATGCGACACCATGCGCGGCGTTCAACAATTGCGAACGGGAAAAGATGCGGCCTGGCTGACTCATCAACGCGGCGAGAATTTCGAATTCGGTCGGGGTCAATGTGACGGTACGCGTCTTTATCTGGACCTGATAATGGGCGCGGTTCAAAAAGACATCCCCCACCCGAATGACCTCCGCGCTCGAATCCGCGCCGACGCGCCTCAGCACCACTTTGACACGCGCCACCAATTCACGCGGACTGAACGGTTTGGTGATGTAATCATCCGCACCAAGTTCGAGGCCGATGAGTTTGTCGGTCTCTTCGACGCGGGCAGTGAGCATGATGATGGGCACATCGCTCTCGCGCCGAAGCGCGCGGGTGACATCGAGGCCGTCCATTTCGGGGAGCATGAGGTCGAGCACGATCAGGTCGGGTTTTTCGCGGCGGGCGAGCTGCAAGGCCTGTGCGCCGTCTTTCGCGGTGAGCGCGTCGTACCCTGCCGCTTTGAGATAATCTCGGCAGATTTCGACAATCTGGGGTTCATCATCCACGATGAGGATTTTCTTGAGCATGGGAATATTATAGACGATGGACGACAGACGATAGACCATGTCATCGTCCATCGTCCACGGTCTATCGTCTATTCGTACCTCAATGCCTCCATCGGATGCAGGCTGGCGGCGCGGTAGGCGGGATAAATGCCGAAGAACAAGCCAATCGCGAGGGCAAACGTGAATGCCATCAGCACGTTGCTAATCGAGACAATGGACGTAATCAGTCCCAGCACGGTGAAGACCCAGGCAATGCCAACGCCGAGCAAAATACCGATGAGGCCGCCCAGCAGACTCAAAGTCATCGTCTCGATTAGGAACTGCAAAAGGATTTGGTTCTTGCTTGCGCCCACGGCTTTGCGGAGACCGATTTCCTTCGTCCGCTCGGTGACGGAGACCAGCATGATATTCATGATGCCGATGCCGCCCACGAGCAGGGAAATGGCCGCAATCGCGCCGAGGAAGATGGTCAACGTCTGCGTGACGGTATCCATCGTTTTGAGAAAATCCGCCTGGCTGGAGATGTTGAAGTCCGCCTCTTCGCCGGGAGCGATGTCATGCTCGCGGCGCAGAAGATATTCAGCCTGGCCGATGACCGTGTCCACGGTTTCGGATGAATCCGCGGAGAGCAAAATCACGCTCACGGTCTGCCTGCCGTCCTTGATCGCAGACGTGCCAAATAACTTGGAATAACCCGTTTCGAGCGGAATGAGCACCACGTCATCAGGATTATCAATGCCAGAGGAACCTTTTGCCTGCAAGACGCCAACCACCTGGAACTTCACGCCATTAATGGATATATCCTTGCCAACAGGGTTGAGATTGCCAAACAAATCATCAGCGGTCTGCGCGCCAAGCACGGCCACGCGCGAGCGCGAGTCGTTGTCGCTCCCGTTAATGCCGCGTCCGTTTTCGATTTGATAGGAACGAATAGGCAGGTAATCTTCCATCACACCCGTCACGCTGACCTGGAAACTCTCGCTTCCATATTTGATTTTGTACGAAGACGAGAAGGCGGGCGATATTCCAGACACATTCGAGACAACGCGCTTGTTCAAGGTCTCATAATCGCTGTAATAAAGAGAACCCACCTGCGCCTGCGTCGAATTGCGAATGGTCATCATCTGGCGGCCCGGCCTGATGGTGATCAGATTTGAGCCGATGCCTTCGATGTCGCTGGTAATGCTGGCCGTCGCGCCGTTGCCGATGGCAAGCAGAGCCACCACCGTCGCCACACCGATGACGATGCCCAGCATGGTCAATGCCGAGCGCATGGTATTGGCTTTCAAGGCACGCAAGGCGAGTAAAAAGTTTTCAGAGAGCAGCATAATTGATTCCATTCTCCCTCATCCCCAACCCTTCCCCCAAAGGGGGAAGGGAGTCCCCTCTCCCTTCGGGAGAGGGTTAGGGTGAGGGCAAGCCTTAGTGTTCTTCATCCCTCGCCGCCCCCGCCTTAATCGGACTAGGGTTTTTCTCATCCGACACGATATGCCCGTCAGAGAGACGGATAATGCGGTCAGTATGGCGCGCCACGTATGAGTCGTGCGTCACCAAAATGACCGTCTGCCCGTTGTCGCGGTGCAGGCTTTGAAAGAGGGACATGATTTCCACACCCGTCTTGCTGTCCAGCGCGCCTGTCGGCTCATCGGCCAAAATGATGGATGGCTCATTGACCAGCGCGCGCGCAATCGCCACGCGTTGCTGCTGTCCGCCCGAAAGCTCGTTGGGATTGTGATCCATGCGGGCGCCGAGTCCGACGCGCTCCAGCGCTTTCTTCGCGCGCTCGGTCCGTTCTTTCATGGTCGCGCCTGCGTACAACTGCGGCAGCATCACATTTTCCAATGCGCTCGTTCTCGCAAGCAAATTGAATTGCTGAAATACGAAGCCTATCTTTCGTCCGCGCACCTGGGCAAGTTCGCTTTCGTTCAGGCTTTCCACAGGCTCACCGTCCAACACATACCTGCCATCCGTCGGCACATCGAGGCAGCCAATGATGGACATCAACGTGGTCTTGCCCGAACCCGACGGCCCCATGATGGCGACCATCTCGCCTTCGTTGATGGTGAAACTCGCTCCATCCAGCGCGCGCACTTCGTTTTCGCCCATCGTAAAAACTTTGGAAAGGTTTTCCGCAACGATCATGGCGCACCTAGTTTCCGCCGAACGGGCCGGGCATATCAAGGTTTGAATCTTGCGCCACCGAAAGCTGGTCGCCTTCCCGCAAGTCACCCGTCACCACCACGCGCTCATCCACGATTGCGCCGCTGACCACGTCCACGCGGCGGGTCGTCCCATCGGCATTCACCACCATCACGTATTCACCCTGCGAGTCGTTTTTGATTGCGGCCAACGGCACAGCCAGCGCGCTCGCCGCGTCGCTGACCTGAATGGTTACGTCTACGGTTGCGCCGAGCAGGATTTGTTCTTCGGTTTCATCCAAACCAATCAGGACGGTATATTTCACAAGCCCGGAGATTTCCTCGCCAACCGGATTAATCGCCATCACTTCACCCGTCAAACCAACAGGCAGCGCATCCATCGTAACCTGAACCTGATCTCCCAATTTGACATTCGCGATATCCGATTCATCCACCTGCACCTCGACGAACAGTTGCGTCGAATCCGCGAGATTGACCGCGAACTCGCCCGCAATCACCACATCCCCTTTTTGATGTTCGACCCACAGCACTTCGCCATCGAACGGAGCAATGATGCTCATCGAATTGACGGTTGCCTGCGCCGCATCCACTTTGGCTTGCGCGGCAATGACGTCGTCAGAATTGGGACCGTCCTTCAAACGATCATACGTGCGCTGGGCTTCTTCCAACTCGGCCTTTTTCAAAGCCAGGTCATTATCTGCTTCGATAAGCATGTCTTCGGTGGCAGGCCCTTTATAAGATTGGACACGATAATCATATTTCCAGCCATTCGGTGTTTTCCGCATATAGACTTTGGAATCTGTCAGCGGAATCCTGTCCTCGTTCTCCAAATATTTGCGATAGCTGAGAGCGCTATCGTAGGCCTCCTGGGCATCCCTCAAATCAATGACTGCCTGCGCGCGGTCGGTGTCTGAGGCGAGTAAATCCTCCAGATTTTTTTGAGCAGTTACCAGGTCCGCTTGAGCCGAGGCGATGCTGGCAGAAGTGCTGGACGGTTGAAGAGTCAACAGCACATCGCCCGCTTTAACTTTATCGCCAGGTTCGACGTTTACTTCCTCCACAATACCGCCCGTCTTCCAATCCAGGCTCGCAAACGGACGGGCTTCGAGTGAGCCGGCCGCTTCCACTACTTCGGCCACGTCAACCGTTGTCACAACGTCATATTGCACTTCCGAGGAGGCATTTACATTGCGAAATGCCTGCGCAGCAACCACCACCGCCAACAGCGCCACCACGCCGCCAATCATCCATTTGGATTTTAAAAATTTCATTTCGATTCTCCTTTTGCTTTTTGTTTCAGTCACAGGATACCGGTCAAATGTGCAGAATTTGTGCAGAAACGCGGGAGAGATGTGGAGGGATTCTTGAGTAAAATATTGCCACTGAATCACAGACACAAAAAACTCTGTGCTCTCTGTGACTCCGTGGCTAAATCATGAATCTTCAAACCACCCCCGAAATCGAGATCATCGAAGAAGCCGAGACCGAGCTCGAGCCGCTCTACCGCGTCATCATCCACAACGACGATGTCACGCCGATGGATTTTGTCGTCAATGTGCTGACTTCCATTTTCTTCCTCAGCCAGCCGGATGCAATCGAAGTGATGTTCACCGCGCATTATTCAGGCGCGGCCTACGTGCAAACGCTTCCCAAGTCCGAAGCCGAGAAACGCATCGGCAAAGCGCACTTCGCCGCGGGGCTGGAAGGTTATCCCCTGCATTTTTCGATGGAGCGCGAATAGCCGCATCCCTTTCACTGGTGATTACCCACATCTTTTACGCCCGCCAATTTCAGAGAAAAAAAGCAAAACCTCAGCCGCGGATTTCACGAATTTTCGCGAATTGGTTTTAAAAATCCGTGTGAATTAGCGAAATTCGCGGCAGAATGCTCTGCTTGTGGGTAATCACCAACCCTTTCATTATTGCACGCGCCCCAAAAATAAGATATAGTAGCCAAACTTAATTCACTACAATCGGAGAAATCACTTCACATGGCAGGCATGACTCGCGGTAAAGGACTGCTCGAACCCATGCTCGCGGACTTCCGCGCGCAGAGAGCAAACAAACTAATCCCCACACATCTTCGCAAGGGACGCATCCTCGACATCGGTTGCGGTTCCTATCCATATTTCCTGGCACACACATCCTTTGAAGAAAAATTTGCAATAGACCAGATCCCCCTCCCGCAACAAACCGCGGCAGACTTGAAGATCGAATCCTTCACGCTCGATCTCGAACAGAAACCCAAACTTCCATTCGAAGATAATTTCTTTGAATCGGTCACACTCCTGGCGGTCGTCGAACATCTCGATCCCTCGTTGATGGCGATGCTCTTCAAGGAAATCTATCGCGTGCTCAAACCCGGCGGCATGGTCATCCTCACCACGCCCGCGGCCTGGTCTGACGGCCTGCTCAAATTCATGGCGCGCATCAGCCTCGTCAGTGCGGAGGAAATCCACGAGCACGCCTACGCCTACACACTTCCCCTGCTTGGCTGGTACTTCGGCCAGGCCGGTTTTGAAATGACAAAAACCAAATTCGGCTATTTCGAATTCATGCTCAACATGTGGGCTACCGCGCAAAAGTAGTGAATCCCCTCGCTGCCCTCACGCAGATCAATCTCAACGACCTCACCGCATCCTTCGGCTGGCAAAACCGGCCTCTTCTTTCACGCGCCCTTCGCAGGCTTTTCCGCCATCCCGCGCGGCGTTTTGCCGAATACATGTGGGAATTTGACTCGGCCATCGCGGACTGCGGATTAGCCGACGCCGCGCGCCTGTCACAGCGGCATTACGTTCGTGACGTGCGCGTCTTTTCGGACCCTCTGCCTGATTCCGCTTTTTTGGCATTATCCAACCACCCAGGCATGACTGACACCCTCTCGCTCTTTGCCGCGCTCAACCGGCAGGACTTGAAGATCATCGCCCTCGACCGCCCGTTTTTGAACGCGCTTCCCAACACGAGCAAACACCTCTTCTACGTCAAAGATGACTCTGCTTCACGCATGGGCCTCGTGAGACAGGTCAGTTCGCACCTGCGCGCAGGCGGCGCGGCGCTGACGTTCCCCGCGGGCCACATCGAACCCGATCCCGATGTGCACGATGGCGCACTCGACTCATTGCAAACGTGGACGGATAGCGCGGCAGTTTTCATCCGCCTGGCTCCCAAAACTGCCGTGCTTCCTGTCTTAGTCCGCGGCGTGGTTTGGGAGAAGGCCGCGCGGCATCCGTTGTTGAAGATAAAAAAGACGAAGGATGAAAGAGAAAAACTCGCCGCCGCGCTTCAATTGCTCGTGCACGTCATGTGGAATATGCGTCCCGTCTCTGTGCGGGTGCAAATTGGCAGAGCGATTTACGCCAGAGATTTAGGCACAACTGAGACACAGGTTATCCATGAAGCCGTGTTGTGTGAGATGGAAAGATTGATCGAGAACCCGCCTGAGGGCGAAGGGATGAGCGTATTATGAACCCCTTCTTCATTCGGGAGATGGTCAGGGTGAAGGGAACGCGTATTTTTCGCGGCCTCGCGGTTTATTCTCTCCTCACTTCCCTTTTGTACTTCGCGCTTCGCAATGCGCCGCTGCCTGAAATTTGGGAAACGCTCAAACAACTGCGACTCTGGCAAATCGCCGCGTTGATAATGCTGAATGCCGCCATCTATCTCCTCGTCACTTTGCGCTGGTGGCTGATCGTGAAAGCGGAGAAACGCGAATTGCCTCTCCTGCCCCTGCTTGCTGTGCGTGTGTCCGTGTTTGGGTTGAGTTATTTCACGTTCGGTCCGCAAGTGGGCGGCGAGCCGCTTCAAGTGTTGTACCTGCAACGCAAATATGGGATGACGTACACGCGCGCCACGTCCACCGTCATCATGGATAAACTGATCGAGTTTTTGGCAAATTTCTTTTTGCTGGGGCTTGGTTTAACGGCGGTCGTTCAGGCCGGGATTCTCTCCACAAACGGAAGCAGCCCGATCGTGAGTCTGATCGGGCTTGTCATCCTCATGATCTGGCCGCCCATTCACATCGCGTTATTGTTTCGGGGGATTTATCCGATCACATCGCTTTTGCGCGGACTGCCGTTCGTCAAAAAATCTGCGAAGGCCGTTCGTTTCATCGCGGCCTCCGAACGGATGGCCGGCGCGTTTTGCCGCCGTCATTTGGCGTACCTGATCTCTGCGATTTTCGTTTCGCTTTTCGCGGCAATGGGAATGGTGGGCGAGTTTTTCTTCATCACGTCGTTCCTGCAAATCGAGCTTTCATCCTGGCAAACCATTTCCGCATGGACGGCAAGTTGGCTGGCGTTTCTCGTACCATTGCCCGGCGGACTGGGCGCGCTCGAAGCAAGCCAGGTTTTTGCACTGGGCATGTTCAGTGTGCCGGCGGCCTCGGCGATCAGCGTGACGTTAATTTTGCGCGGGCGCGATTTATTGATCGGGGGAATTGGGTTGTTGCTGGCGGGTCAATCTGCGGGGACGCCCGCAAGAGAAGGCTCGTCGCCGTTGTAGTGGGTCAACTGCGGCCACTTCCACACGATCAGAAACAAGCCAACGATACAGCCGATCCCGCCGCTGATGACTGCGAACGGCGCGCCGAACAACTGCGCCACTGTTCCCGCTTCGATCTCGCCGAGTTGCGGCCCGCCTTGAAAGAAGATTTGATTGACGCTGGTCATGCGCCCGCGGATATAATCCGGCGTTTGCAGTTGGCGGATGGTGTTGCGGATGATCGTGCTGACCGCGTCTGCCGCGCCGGTGGCTGCCAAAGCGCACCACGCGACGACGAAGAAACTGGTTCCGCCAAATAGAATGGTTGCCAGCCCAAACACAACCACCGAAACTATGAAAAGCTGTCCCTGCCTGCGAAGTTCCTTCACCTGCGAAATGACCAACGCGGCGATCACCGCGCCCACTGCCTGTGCGGCGGAGAGATAACCATACTCCACCACGCCGACGTTCAACACATCCTTTGCGATGATGGGCATGAGGGTGTTCGCCGAAGCAAAGAACGTCGCGACAAAATCCAACAGCATGGACGAGAGAATGATGGGCTTGCTGAGGATGAAACGAATCCCTTCGCGAATGGATTGCACGCTCACGCCCGCGGCTTTCTCTGCAAACTTTTGCGGCACGTCGCCGATCATCACCAGCGCGAACAGGACCGCCACAAATGAGATGGCGTTGAAATAATAAACCGCTTCCTGTCCCGCAAATGCGATGACGAAGCCGGTGAGCGCCGGGCCAAGCACCGAGCCAATTTGAAATGATGTGAACGTCATGCTGAAGGCATTGGGCAGGTCTTTTTGCGGCACGAGGTTGGGGATCAACGCCTGGCGCGCAGGCCCGTCAAAAGCAACGGCGACTGCCTGCAAGGCGGTCAACGCGTAAATGTGCCAGATGGTGATACTGCCAAACTGTGTGAGCAGGCCAAGGGCCAACGCGAGAAGCGCCGCGGAGCTTTGTGTAAAAAACAAAACATTGCGGCGGTTGGTTGAGTCCGCCAGCGCGCCGCCGATCAGGGAAAAGATGATGACCGGCAGGATGCGCGCGAGTCCGATCCCGCCAAGTGCGATGGGATTCTCGTTCAATTGGTTGATATGCCAAAATAAAGCCCAGATTTGCATCTGGGTCCCCGTGATCGAGATTAATTGTCCAAGCCAGAGGTAGAAGAATTTTTTGTGCTTGAGTGAGGGTGGGATATGCAGGGTCATTATTACCGGTCAGGAGTTATCAGTGTCTACGTTCCCCAATCTCGAAGATATAAAAAGTCATAGCCAACCGTGCGGTTGCTGAGTTTTGCAATCGGCGGCTGCATACGCTTGAACTGGCTGCGGCGCACGCGCTTAACGACAACGTCAACGAACTTCGCGTCGAAGCCCGCCTCCACGCACTCCTGCGGACTGTAACGCTCGTCCACCAGCAGGTAGAGCAGTTGATCCACTTCCGCATAAGTGAAGCCGAGTTCGCCTTCGTCCGTCTGGCCCTCCCACAAATCGGCGGAAGGCGCCTTGTCAATGATCGGCTGCGGGACACCCAGCGCCTGCGAAAGTTGCCGCACCTGCGTTTTGTAAAGGTCGCCGATCGGGTTGATGGCGGAGGCAGAATCGCCCCATTGGGTGCTGTAACCGAGCAGGATCTCAGTTTTGTTGCTGGTGCCGACGGCAAGGCCCTTGAATACTTCGGATTGATCGTACAGGACGATCATCCGCGCCCGCGCCATCAGATTGCCTTTGCGCGTTTTGGACATCTGCGGATCGCGCTCGAACAATGGATCAACCATTGGTGTGATGTCAATCGTCTCACTGCGGACCTTGAACTGGTCCACCAACAATTGAGCATGTTCCAGCGAATCGGGCGAGGACGTGCGGTACGGCAGGCGCAAAGCCAGGACATTTTCCGCGCCCAAGGCCTCCACCGTTAACGCAAGCGACAGGGCCGAATCCAGTCCACCCGAAAGATTGATGACCGCACGCGAGTAATCCGCGCGTGTGATCTCGCTTTTGATAAAAGCCGTGAGGATGGTGCGGGCAAGGTTGGTATTGATGGAGAGATCAATTTTCATACAAAGTTACTTGGAGAGAATACGATCCAGTTCCTTTTGCACAAGATTTGTCCGTTCGTCCCTTAACAGCGGAAGCCGCGCCCGTGTCCGGCGTAATTGATTCAAATCAAGTGAGGCAACGGTCAAGGCTTCTTCAAAGTAGGGCCCCTGTGCGATCAGTTCACCGTTGGGATCGTACGCGACCGCCCCGCCCCAGAAAAGCAGGCCATCTTCATAGCCGACGCGATTGCTGTGCGCCACAAAGGACGTGAACATGCTGGCGTAGGCCTTGGTCACACGCTCCACCCAGCGGGCAGATTCGAGTTTTTCCTTGTCGTTCAGGCCGCGCCCTGGGGAGGCGGAGGAGAAAAGCATGATGTCCGCGCCATCGAGCCAGAGTAAATATGGCGGCGAAGCGTGCCAGAAATCTTCACAAATGAGCATGCCCACGCGGCCAAAGCGCGTGTCGAACGAACGGACCGAGTCACCCCAGGCGAAGAAGCGGCCCTCGTCAAAGAGGCCATAGGTGGGCAGGTAAACTTTGTGATGAACATGGAGCGTCCGTCCGCCGGAGAGGTAGGCGGAGGCAATGTAAAAGCGGTGACGGGAGTCTTCATCAACGAATCCAACTACAAGGTCCAGATCGTGACTCGCTTTGAGGAGATGTTTGAAAACGGGATCGTCCTCCGTCGGCTTGTGTGCGACGGTGGCGACGAGGTCCTGTAAAACATATCCGGTTAAAGAGAGTTCGGGGAATACGAGCAGGTCAGCTTTCCGGGCTTTGGCCTGCTCGATCAAGTCCAGGTGCTTTTCCAGGTTGGACTGAACGTCCCCCAGCTTGGTTGCGATTTGGGCGAGGGCAAGGTTGATCTGCATTGTTTGAATCTTACCACCAAATTTTAGACCCTAAAGGTCTTGTTACCTTTAGGGTCTTTCAGCGGAGAGGGAGGGATTCGAACCCTCGGTGGACACGAGGCCCACAACGGTTTTCGAGACCGTCCCATTCAACCACTCTGGCACCTCCCCAGTGCGGGCGAAATTATAACCTAAATTTCCACGCTCTCATGCAAATCAGGGTAGTGGACACACTCCATTCCCTTCGTCTTCAGCATTTCCTTCAAGGCCATGGCCGGTGTCTCTTCGCCATGCACAAGGAAAATCTGTTTCAGGCGTCCATTCGAGGCAAGGGCATACTCGGTGAGCAAATCCTGTCCCGCATGAGCAGACAGGCCGCCAATCGTGGCAACCTCGCATTTGCGCTTATACACTTCCCCGTAAATTTTCACCTGATTCTCGCGGTCCGCAAGACGGCGCCCGAGCGTGTGCGGCGCCTGCCACGAGGCAATGCAAACGGTATTGTTCGGGTTTTCGATATTGTTACGCAAGTGATGCAAAATGCGGCCGGTTTCCGCCATGCCGGAGGCCGAGATGATCACCATCGGATCTTTGCGCTCATTCAACGCCTTGGATTCATCCACCGACTTGATATAAGTCAGCATTTTGAAATCCAGCGCAGGATGACGCGCCTCCCGGACAAATTCGCGCGTCTCGGGATCGAAACATTCGGGATGATCCTTGAAGACCTGTGTGGTATTCACCGCCAGCGGACTATCCACGTAAACAGGTATGGACGGCACATCCCCATCATGCATCATTTGATTTAAGTCATAAACAAGTTCCTGTGTGCGTCCAACGGCAAAGGCAGGTACGATCACTTTTCCGCCGCGACCCACCGTGCGCTTCACAACATCGCGGAATTCCACAAAAGCGGCTTCGGGATCGCGATGCGGCTTATCGCCATACGTGCTTTCCATGACCATATAGTCCACCGCATCAGGCAAAACCGGGTCACGCAGGAGCGGCAATTTGAACCTGCCTATATCCCCTGAAAACCAGATACGAAGTTTTCGCCCCTTTTCTTCGATCTCCAAAGAAACCGCCGCCGAGCCGAGAATATGACCTGCCTCCACAAAGCGCGCGATGACACCCGGCACAGGTTCGAATTCCACGTCATAATCCACGCCGCGGAAATATTGCGCCACCTCCTCCGCATCCCATTGCGTATAAAGCGGCTCAATCGGGCCGTTCCCGCGCCGCGAAGGTTTCTTGTTTACAAACTTTGCATCCGCTTCCTGAATGTGTCCCGAATCACTTAACATGATGTTGGAGAGGTCAACTGTGGCCCTCGTTGCGTAAATCGGCCCATCATAGCCCCGCCTCACAAGATTGGGCAAATTTCCCGAATGGTCAATGTGAGCGTGCGAAAGGATCACCGCGTTCACACTGCGCGGATCAAAAGGAAAGTTCAGGTTGCGCTCGTAAGTTTCCGAGCGCCGGCCCTGATACAGCCCGCAATCCAGCAATAACTTCGAGCCGTTGATCTCCAGCAAGTGCTGGCTTCCCGTCACAGTGTGCGCCGCGCCGTGAAATCTAATTTGCATCGCCGCCTCCAAGCAGTTTCAATATCTGGCTTCCATATTGTTCCAGGCGCGAAGGGGTGGCGTTCAACATCGCTTCCAGTTCACGCCGGTTCTTTGGCGGCTTCTCCGCCAGCGCAAATACAAAAGGCCTCGGCAGGACGATATCCGACTCGACACCCAATTCCTGCCCGACCTTCTTTCTCCACTCTTTCAATTTTTCAAGCCGACGAAGAACCGCATCATCCTGACGTTTGGCAGGCTTCCGTTTCACCAGCGGGGCATCCAGCCCGCGGCTGATCGCCGTTAAGACGTGATCCCCCCACAATCGGATTTGCCGTTCACTCAAACCAATCCCGGCCAAATCCACTTTATGGCTTGGGAGATTGTGCGCAAGTTCGATCAACAGGTCGTCAATAACCACCTTATACGGCGGACGGTTCAACTTTTTCGCTTCCGCATCACGCCACCTGCACAACTCCGCCAGAATGGTCAACTCGCGCTGGGAAATATCCTTGCGTGCGGCAAAGCGTTCCCACGTCTCACCATTGACTTTCTGCTTCGATTCTTCAGAATTACAGGCGCGTGCGAAATCCTCCTGCGCCAGGAGCCAGCGGCCCTTCTCGCGCAACTCCTTCTCCATTACGTCACGCAAATCGAACAGGTAATGTGTATCGAGCCGCGCGTAATGGATCTGTTCCCTCGTCAGCGGGCGCGCCGCCCAGTCCGCTTTTTGGTGGCGTTTATCAATTTGAATGCCGAATTTCTCGCCGAGCAGTCTATCCAAACCGACGGCCGGATAACCGATCGTACGCGCCGCCTGCATCGTATCGAACAGGTTCGCGAATTTGAAGCCAAAATCGCGGCGCAGGCAGATCAGGTCATATTCGGCGGCGTGGAAGATTTTTTCGATTTTCGGATTTTCGAAAATAGGACCGAGCGCGCCCAGTTCTTTCAATTCAAGCGGATCCACCAGGTAATCCACTCGCGGCGATGAAAACTGCATCAAACAGACCTGCTCACGATAGGCATGCAAACTGTTCGACTCGGTGTCGACCGCGATGCTTTCCTGGGACGATAGATCGTCAAGCATACGAGACAGTAAATGTTTTGTGTTCACCCATACAGGCGGAGGAAGGGCAGCGATATCCATTGCAGGCATTATATCTTGTGACGGGAGTTTCAATATTACTCGTTTCAGAATTGGCGGGTTTTATGACGAAAGATTCAACCGACGGATCAGGGCATCGTACGCCTTTTGCGAATAATAACAGACGACCAATACAATGATGGAACCCGGCAACAGCCGCACCCAAACCACGTCCCTGCTCAGGATGCCCCATTGAAAACCCGCGGCAATCTCCCAAATGGGACGGTGATACAAGTAGGCAAAGTACGAAGCGCCTGAGATCGGCCCCCAAATTTTCCAACCGGATATCCCGGCCCTGAAAATCCTCAGCCAAAGAAGCGCCCAACTGAGAATGTAAATATCAACTGCCAGGAAATATTGCCATGAATAGAAGTCATATCCCCTGGCCTGGACGAACCAAAACAGGAAAAACCCAAGCGCGGCAAAGATAAAGCTGAAAACAAAATGGATCGAGAAAAACCATTCAAACACTTTCTCATTCCGCGAGAAATAGATGCCCACCGTGAAAATAAAAAGATATTCTAAAAAGCGGCCGTCTATTAGACCGGTGAGCCGGTTGATTAGATATGCCAAGCCAAATATGAAAAGCGCACTCAAAAACAATTTCACACTGGACAATGTTTTTACGAACACAAAGGCAAAAATGACGTAAAAGGCCATCAAAACACTGACATACCACAAAGTAAGCAACTGCTTGGTGAAAACGGGCGAGAATATGAATTGCAGGTTCAATAGATAAACGGCCCAATCCCTGCGCCGCATGGAATACTCCAAAATGAGAACGAACAATATCACTGCCAGCAGATAGGGAGGATAGATGCGGACCATTTTGGATTTAAAAAATGCGAATATGCCTCTTTCCCGCCTGCGAAAGGACGCATCCGCAAAATAACCGGCCATGAAGTAAAACGATCCCAACAGGAACCCGCCGACATAATTTCCAACCGGCTCCAACACAACACTGCCAAACTGACGGGAGAATACTTCACTGTGCAGGATCAGGAGCAGAATGATGGATACCGCCCGCAAAGCATCGAACTCAGGGAGTTTGTTTTTAGCAGGGTCTTGTGTCACGAAATGATCTCCGTTATTGCAATGCCTTTTCCATCACCATGCCGTCCTCGCCGTCATTGTAATAAGTCTTCCAGATATCGAACGTTGCGTAACCCTCTTTTTCGTACATTGCAATGGCCCCGGTGTTCGACAGTCTCACCGTCAACCGCACACGCGGGACATTTAACTTGTCCTCGCAAGCGCGCAACAAAGCGCGGCCAATGCCGCGTCGCTGGTAGCCTGGATCAACCCCAATGGTGGCGATCCAGGCCCACCCGTCGCGCGGACGCGGGTCTCCAGCCACGAATCCGACCATTTGGCCGTCCACCATTGCCTTAAGTCTGATCACTTCGGGGAAGGTCAAAACCGCGATCAAATCCAACAGGGGCCAGGCGTCTTTATCAAAGCAGGCATGTTCAAGTTTGCGGAGCGCGCCCAGGTCGCGCAGGGATGCAGTCGTTATTTCCATGAGTCAGGCGATTGTATCAATAAAAAAGTAGAAAGTGGAAGTTTGCGTTCCACTTTCTACCTGCCTGCATGTTTACGTGCGCCCGACCTACTTCTTGCTGTCTTTTCCGAGGAAGTTATCAAGCATGCTCGTGAACTCCATCGGGAAGATATATTTCGTGGATGGGCTTGTGCCAATGGTTTTGAGCGTCTCAAAATACTGAAGGGTCATGGTCTTTTGATCCACTGTCTTCGCGGCATTGAAGATGGCCTCAAGCGCCAGCGCAAAACCCTCGGCTCGCAAAAGTTGGGACTGTCTTTCGCCTTCTGCCGCCAAAATCACGGATTGCTTCTGGCCTTCCGCGCGCAGAATGTTGGATTGCTTCTCGCCTTCTGCCACGTTGATGGCCGCTTCGCGCGTACCAGTGGATTCGGTCACGACCGCGCGGCGGATACGCTCGGCAGACATCTGGCGGTTCATCGCGTCCTGCACTTCGCGCGGCGGGATGATCTCGCGGATTTCAACGTTGGTCACTTTCACACCCCAGCGCTCGGTCACTTCATCGAGACGGGTGCGGAGCATGTTGTTGATATGCTCGCGTTCGGAAAGAACATCATCGAGCGGGATACCGCCGATCACGGCGCGCAGGGTCGTGGCCGCAATACCGGCCGCGGCGGACTCAAAGTTGCCAACCTGCAATACCGATTCAGCCGGGTCGAGCACTTTGTAGTACCACAGGAAATCAATCGAGATCGGCGCATTGTCCTTGGTGATCGAAGTCTGGTGAGGCACTTCGCGCACTTGTTCGCGCAAATCCACTTTCACACCCCGGTCAATCACAGGGATGAGAAAAACGATCCCCGGCCCGCGCGCTCCGATACAACGACCCAGGCGGAAAACGACCAGGCGCTGATATTCGGGAACAATGCGGATCGCGTTGGCAATAAAGATCAACGCGATGATTACGACGCCGCCGATCAAACAAAGAACACTACTGGTTAATACGCCATTCATAGAGATGTCTCCTTTCAAGTTTTGGCTGAATTATCTTTTTCCACAACGAGGATAAAACCCTCGCGGCGTACGACTCGAATATGGCTCCCAGCGGAGATGGGTTCGTCACTGCGCGCGCTCCACAGTTCCCCTGCCACTTGCACACTTCCATCATCGTGCACCTTCGTTCTCGACTCACCCATCTGCCCAACCAGTTCTCCAAGGTCATGGACCGGGCGCACGCCCGCGGCTTGAACAGCTTTGCGTACGGCTATCCATAGAAATCCGGCCACCAACACCGAAGCCACAATTGCAAGAACCGGGTTGACCGCCGGCTGGCCGTTTTCCAACGCGAACAAAAAGACCGAGCCGGCAACCAGCAGGAGGATTGCCAGTCCCAGGAAGGGTTCACGTTTCGGTTTTTGAATGGCATACACAAAGGGGACGATGCTCAAAGCCAGAAGAATTAACGCCCACCAACTGAACGAAAGGTTATACACCGCATACCCGGCGAGCAAAAGGCAGAAGAAGGCTCCCACCTCGAACAACCCCGTGCCTGGTGTGACAATCGCCATCATCACCAACAGCACACCCGTCAGCAAAATGAGATAAGCAACGTTGGGGTCAAGAAGAAAATCCATATCGCCTCCAATTCATTATACAACAAGACGGTTGAATCCGATTCTATGTACGAAACTTGCCGCGTTAAAGTTGTGTAAAAGAAACCTCTTCCCAGTTGTATAATAAGCCCGCCAAAGACAATCCCTCCCAGTAAGGAGTTTGAGTGAAATTCAATAAAATCTGCGTACTCGGCCTCGGTTATATCGGACTGCCGACGGCCTGCACCTTCGCAACCAAAGGCATCAAAGTCACCGGTGTGGATGTCAACCCCGCCATCATCGAAACACTTCGCAACGGCGAAATCCACATCCACGAGCCTGGTTTACGGGCTGTCGTCGAAACAGCGATCAAATCCGGTAACTTCACAGTCTCCGCCCAACCCGAAGAAGCCGATGCCTTTCTAATTGCCGTGCCGACCCCGTTTCACGAGGGACGATTCGGCGAATATGACGGCAGGCAATACAAGCTTGCGGACATGACCGCCGTGATCTCGGCGACCGAGGCCATTGCGCCTCATCTCCGCAAAGGGAATCTCGTCGTTTTGGAATCCACCTCGCCTCCCCGCACGACCGTTGACCTGGTCGCCCCCATCTTGGAAAGATCAGGGCTGAAAGCTGGTTCCGATTTCTTCCTGTGCTATTCGCCGGAGCGCGTGCTGCCGGGACAAATCCTGCGCGAGCTGATCGAGAACGCGCGCGTTATCGGCGGCGTGACCCCCGAATCGGCCAGGGCAGGCTGTGACCTGTACGCGGCCTTCGTCAAAGGCGAGATCATCGAAACGGACGCGACCACCGCCGAGATGGTCAAATTGATGGAAAACACCTACCGCGACATCAACATCGCCATCGCCAATGAATTCTCGCGCCTCGCCGAAAAGTTTGGCGTGGACGTTTGGGAGGCCATCAGCCTCGCCAACCGGCACCCGCGTGTGAAGATTCTCAATCCCGGCACGGGCGTTGGCGGCCATTGCATCAGCGTGGATCCGTGGTTCTTCGTCGAAGCCGCGCCGGAATTGACGCCGCTCATCTACCACGCGCGCACCGTCAATGACGCCCAACCGCATTTTGTAGTCGAGAAATTACGACAAGCCTTCTCCTCGTTCAAAGGAAAAAAGATCGCCGCGCTCGGCCTCGCCTTCAAACCGGATGTGGATGACCTGCGCGAATCTCCCGCATCGGAAGTGATCCACCTCCTGCAGGAGGAAGGCGCGCTGGTAAGGGCCTGGGAACCTTTCAAACCCATGGCAGACATGCCCGGCATTAACATGTCCTCCAGCCTCGAAGCCGCCCTTCAGGACGCGGACGCGATCCTTCTGCTCGTCAACCACACACAATTCAAGGAACTGAAAGCAACAGAAATTGCGGCCAGGACCAAAGCGCGCCTGATATTCGATGCCGTCAATGCCTGGAACGCCAACGAATGGCAAAGCGCGGGATTCAAGGTTTATCGTTTGGGAGTGAGCAAGTAATGAACCAAGTACACATGTTTGTGAGCCTCATCTATTTGTGTATCTGATGCCGGGAGTTTTCCCCATGATTCTCCAACTCATATCGCTCAGGAAGCGAAGTGATTGTTGGAAGATGAGGCCTCTTACACGGAGACGGCCAGAGCGTCCAATTCACATGAAGATGGTCATATCGCGGAGAGAATTGTGCAGTCTCTTATGAATTTTGCAAGGTTAGCAGTTTGTAATGTGACCTTTGGGGGATTCTGAGTATAATGTTAAATGGCAATCATATGTATCGGCGAATTCTTTCGTGGTTCCTGACGTGTTTCCTGGTGGGCGTAAGCTGGTACTCAGTTCACGCCCAGGCAGTTGATTTTAAGTATTTCAGCGAAACGGGACATAACGTCAAAGGGGAATTTCTGAAGTTTTACAACGGCAATCCAAACGCCACGCTTGTTTACGGCTATCCCATCACCGAAGAGATCACAAGCAAAGACGGAAAGACCGTCCAATACTTCCAACGCGCCCGCTTTGAATACCGCGCTGATTTGCCGGAAGGCCAGCGCGTTCATGTAACACTTCTGGGACGGGAAACCTATTCAGCCGCCAGTCCCCTCAATGCTTACAATGCCCTCGCCTGCCGCATGTACAATGAAACAGGCTTTCCGGTTTGTTTTGCCTTCCTTGAATTCTTCGATAAATATGGCGGCGTGAGTCAGTTCGGGTATCCCATCTCGCCTTTTGAATATCACGACAACATGATCGTGCAGTACTTTGAAAAGACGCGCCTCGAATGGCAGCCGTGGAAACCCGAGGGACAGCGCGTGGTGGTCTCTGATTTGGGGCGTATCTACTTCGACAAACTGGGCGAAGATCCGGGTTACCTGGCTCCGGCCAAATCGCTGGATAATTCTGCAACGGCAGTAACCACCCTGCAAGTGCGCGCGTTTGTTTGGAAGGCCGTCACACTGGCTACCGATTCGCAGTTGATCTTCATCATCGTGCAGGATCAGGGACTCCAGCCGATTCCCAGCGCGAATTGCACTGCCACAGTCCATTGGCCGGATGGCCGCGGGGACTCAAGCACCGTCGTCACAAATACGAACGGCGTGGGCATGGTGGCGCTTTCCTACACCAACCAGCAATATGGCAGTTTGATTTACACAGACGTTGCCTGCGAATACAACGGCCTGTCCGGGAAAACGACGACTTCGTTCCGCATTTGGTATTAGATTTCCTGCCATCCAAAAACCCTCTTCCAAAAACGGGAGAGGGTTTTTATATTAACTCGGCCAAATCAAAAACAGGCCCATCTTTACAGACCATCTTCCAGCCATGTTTGACAGTGACCGCGCAGACGCCGCAATCAGCCAATGCGCCGCACGGCATGGGGGCGCGGACTAAAACCTGCGCTTCCCACCGGACCCGAACCTGACTCTCCCGTCCAAGCCTTGATCTCAACTCAGGCAGTGTCTCGCGCGCAACGTCGAACGCGGCGTAATCAGCCCAATTCAAAACGTCACTCAGCGCGCGCAGAGGTTGGACTTCCACATCCTCCGGCAGGTCATCAGAGACATCCTTGCAGACCAGGGTGACCGCGGCTCCCTGCTTCAACGCGGGCCGGATTAATCCGCGCAGACGCGCTGGCGAATCATCGAGTGCGACCAAAGCCACGCGCCGCGCGGAAACTGGCAGGGAAAATCCATGCCCAAGCGGACCGCGCAAATGCAGGCGCGTGCCGGGAGTCCACGCAACGGGCAAAGGGGACGCGAGGCGAAATCCATTGGGCGCTGATTCTGATAAGAAAACGGGAACAGCCAACGGGGCGTCTGAGGCGAATGCCTGGGCAAGGAGATATTGCCCGGGAGCGGGAATCAGTTTGGGCGGGCAAACGAGTCGACCGCCGGAGTCCAGATATGTTTCCACCAATTGTCCTTCACCGCTGCGCATGGAATCATGCTATCACGATTTATAAAGAGGGACAAGCGTTATAATTGCGGCAAACATTTCCCCGGAGGAAATCATGAATATTGCAAGCGTCATTCAGAGTATAGCCACCCTCGCATGGGTGGGGTTCCTTGGCATTTTGGTCACCATGGTGGTGCGTGCCAGCCGCAATCAAGCGGCAAAAGGATTTGGTTCCCTGGCCGTGATTCTTTTGGTCACAGCCCTCCTTTTGACCAGTGTTGGCGCAGGGCTTGTCTTCATCCAGCCCGAGGAACGCGGCATCGTCATTTCGGCCTTCGCGGCCAAGGGGTATCGCGAACAGGCTTTGCAACCCGGCCTGCGCTGGATCATTCCGTTTGCAGAACAGGTGCGCCTGTACCCAATCTCCCGCCAGACTTATACGATGGCTTCGTCCGCGGGCGAAGGGCAGGTCATTGGTGATGATTCGATCCGTGCCCGCACCAAAGACGGGCAGGAAATTTTAATTGATGCCTCTGTGATCTATTCAATTGATCCAGAGAAAATCATCGAATTGCACATCAACTGGCAAAACCGCTTCCAGGACGAATTGGTGCGGCCGGCCTCACGCAACACAATCCGCGATGCCGTCTCACAATACAATGTGGAAGAAATTGTCAGCACAAGACGCGTTGAAATGGAAGATTTGATCACGGTAACGTTAGCTGAGGCATTTGCAGATAACGATCTTATTCTGGTCAGTTTCCTGCTTCGCGATATTCATTTCAGTGAAGAATACGCCGCCGCGGTTGAACAAAAACAAATTGCCGAACAGCAGGCGCAACAGGCCAAGCTCGTTGTTGAGCAAAGGAAACAGGAAGCCGAACAGGCCCGCCAGGTGGCTCAAGGCCAGGCGGACGCAGCTGTGATCGCGGCGCAGGGCGCGGCGCAAGCACGCATCATCCAGGCAGAGGCCGAAGCAAAAGCCAACCAGTTACTGGCCGCATCCCTGACGCCCGAGTTGATGCAATACCAGTACATCTTGAAGCTTGCCCCCGGCGTTCAAACCATCTTCCTTCCCTCCGGCAACCAGTTTATCCTGCCCCTGCCCACCACCACAACGCCGACAACGCCGTAGTTTTTGCAAGGTGACAGTCACTTTTGCGAAGCATCCTCGAAGCAACGCGGAGAGGACGAAGTGACTGTTACCTCTCATTCAAGGAGCATTATGCCGATTCCACAAACAGGACGCGAAATTAGATTGACGACTCTATCCGCCTGTGCGGGTTGAGCGTCGAAACTAAGCGCGGACGCGCTGGCGCAGGTTCTGCGTCCTGTCAAGGATATCTTCGATCCCGCCTCATACCCGGACCTTTTGGTTGGTCTCGACGGACCGGATGACGCGGCCGTTTGGCGTTTAAGCGAAGACCGCGGCATCGTGGTCACAACAGACTTCTTCACGCCAGTGGTGGATGGCGCGTATGATTATGGTTCCATCGCGGCGGCAAACAGTCTCTCCGATGTGTATGCCATGGGCGGGACTCCGTTCATGGCGCTCAACATCGCCGCCCTGCCCGATCAATTGCCGCCGGAAATCTCAAGCGAAATCCTGCGCGGCGGAGCGGAGAAGGCGCGCGAGGCAGGAGTCGTCATTGCGGGCGGGCATACGGTGAAAGACAAGGAACCAAAATATGGACTTGTGGTCATCGGTTTCATTGACCCTCGTACGATGCTCACCAAAGGCGGATTGCGGGAAGGTGACGTACTGGTGCTGACCAAGCCGCTCGGCATGGGTGTCACCACCACGGCGTTGAAACAGGAAAAAGTCGAAGAGGCCGATATTCAGGAAGCAATTGGCTGGATGAAGCGCTTGAACAAAACCGCAGGCCAACTCGCGATGGAGTTCAACTTGCGCGCGGGGACAGATATCACCGGCTTTAGCTTGCTCGGTCACGGGATGGAAATGGCAGAAGCTTCTGGTTTGTTGCTTAATATTGACTACGCGCAAATCCCTTTCATCGGCGGAGCACGCAAATACGCCGAGAAAGGACTCTTCCCTGGCGGCGCGTTCGACAACAGAATGCACTTCGGTTCGCAAGTGAATTTCGACAAGAAGATTGACGAACCCGCGGAGATGTTGCTCTTCGACCCACAGACCAGCGGCGGTCTCCTGCTTGGTGTGCCGCGCGAAAAGCTGGATGCGTTCAAGAGGCGCGCCAGTGAATTGGGTCAACCCGTTTGGGTGGTGGGCAGTGTCCATAACGGCAGCGCCGCAATTTCCGTCAGAGTGTAAAATGAAAATTGTGGGGCAACGAGATTGAGGTCCGATAGGAAGCGAGGAGAAATGTTTAGAATTGGCATCATGGAATTGGGCGTCACATGTGTGATCGTCCTGCTGGCACTGGTCATTCCAGCGGTTCTTGTTTGGTCTTACAAACGGATCGACCAGCGTTTAAGAAACATCGAAAACACTCTCGACAAAAAGTCAAAAGAGTAATTCATAAGGTAAAATGAGAACGGTACGTTACGTTGCCGTAAAAATCATGTCTGAAATCCCCATAGAAATTAGTTTCACCAGCGGCCTGATTGCAATTGGCACCCTTCTTCTGGATGGCGCGCTTGCAATGGCCGGAACAACCCTAAAAACATTCGATCGTTGGATAAAACCCAAAGACCATCCTCGGACACAGCTTTGCGCCGGGAAGGGTTTTTGGGTTGAGCGATTTAAGGCCAAATATTTTTCTAAACCCACTGGCAGGGTTAAGATCCTGCCAGGAAGGAAGTCATGAGTTACTGGAACGAAATTGCTGTCATTGCATTGCTCATTTTGATAAACGGTGTATTATCCATGTCGGAGGCGGCGCTTGTCGCATCCCGCAAGGCAAAGCTTCACCAACAAGCAAACGAAGGTGACCAAGCTTCGAAATCGGTGTTGAGGCTGACCGCAAACCCCAATATCTTTCTGTCCACAATACAGATCGGCATCACCTTGATCGGCGTATTATCGGGTGCAGTTGGCGGCGCAACAATATCGGAGCTTCTCGCCGTAGAATTTTCAAAGATCCCAGCGATTCAACAATATAGCGAGGCCCTGGCATTGGGCATCGTCGTTATGATCATTACCATCCTTTCACTTTGGCTGGGTGAATTGGTTCCCAAGAGGCTGGCACTGCACAGCCCGGAACAGATTGCGCGCGTGGTTGCCAATCCGATGATCTTTATTTCAAAGGTTTTTTCTCCTGCCGTAAAAATTCTAAGCGGCGCTACCGATCTTGTCTTAAGGTTAATGGGCGTCAAGGATTCTACTGAGCCGCCCATCACAGAAGAAGAATTGCAGGTGCTTCTCGACCAGGGCACACAAGCCGGTATCTTTGAAGAGGCAGAACAGGATATGGTCGAGGGCGTGTTCAGCCTGGGCGACCAGCGCGTCTATTCCCTGATGACGCCGCGGACAGAGATCGTTTGGCTGGATATTGATGACAGCCCGGAAGAAATCCGTCTCAAGGTGGCGGAACACGGCTATTCGCGCTATCCTGTGTGCGAGGGAAACCTCGATATGGTACTGGGCATCGTGAAGACCAGCGATCTGCTCGTGCCTGCGCTCGCCAGCGAAAAGTTCAAATTGAAAGATTTACTGCGCCCTGCCTTGTATATCCCCGAAACAATGTTCGCGTCGCAAGCCCTGCAAATGCTCAAGGAACAGAATCGAAAGATATTACTCATCATTGATGAGTTCGGCACTTTGCAGGGTCTCCTGACCTTGAACGATGTTCTCGAAGAGATCGTGGGCGATTTTGAGCCGGAGGCGCAGGCCACCCAGCGGCAGGACGGTTCGTGGTTGTTGGACGGCAAACTGCCGGTTGATGACTTCAAGGAAATTTTTAACGTCAAGGCGCTCCCCCACGAAGATGAATATGAGACGTTGAGCGGTTTCGTGATGATGTCTTTGGGACGCGTCCCGCAACCGGCAGATCATTTCGAATGGCTGAGCTTGCGTTTTGAGGTGATGGACATGGATGGGCGGCGCGTGGACAAGGTGATGGTCACGACACTCCCGGCCCGTTCGACAACAAATTCAGGAGCAGCCAAATGAGCGCTTATGTGATTGTGGACATCGAAGTACTAGATCCTGATGGATACAAGGAATACGTCAAACTCGCGCCGGAGGCCGTAAAACTTTACGGTGGCCGCTACATCGCGCGCGGCGGGCAGAACGAAACGCTCGAAGGCGAGTGGCAGGCCAAACGGCTGGTCATCCTTGAGTTTGAAAGCATTGAAAGAGCAAAGCAGTGGTTGAATTCTCCTGAGTACGCGCCCGCGCGCGCGTTGCGGCACAAATATGCGAAGACGAACATGGTGGTTGTCGAGGGAACGTAGGGAAAATGTAGTTCGCCAGCAGTTATACTGCTGACGTTTCACCACCCCACAGTACAACTGCGGCGAAACACAAAATACGCCCATTCTTTCGATGGTATAATCTCCGCCCGTATGAGTCCAGAAGCATCTTCATCAAAAACAAAAGTCTGCCCGACCTGCGGAACGCGCTTGAGCGAGAACGCCACGCGCTGTCTCGTTTGCGGGACCGATCTAGGCGCACGGCCTGAGCCTAAAGCCGCTAAAAAAGTGGAAAAATCGGTGCAGGCCACCCGAATGCCGGAGATCACTTTGAGCCTGCCGGCCGCGCTGGGGATTATCGCGGTAGCGCTGGTTGTTGCCGGAGCAGGCGTATTTTTCGCACTACGCTCGCGAACACCCGAAGCGTTTGTGGAAGCAGCCACTTCAACACCAACATTAACTCCAACTGTCACCCAGCCCGCAACCGCAACCCCCATTCCAACCGATATCCCCACACTCACGCCCCAGCCGCCATTTAGTTACACGGTCGGTCCGGGTGAAACCTGTTCGTTGATCGCCTTCAACTTTCAAGTGTCGGTCAACAGCATTATTATTTTGAACAATCTCCCCTCCACATGCCCGATCAGCGAGGGACAGGTTTTGCAAATTCCCTATCCGACCCCCACTCCCCTGCCGCTCCCAACAAACACTCTGCCTCCTGTGGATGCAACGAGGGAAGCCTGTCAAAAGGTCGTTGTTACCGTTAACGAAAACGACACGCTTTCCAGCATCTCGCTTAATTATGCCGTATCCATGGAGGCCATCAAGGAATTCAACGGCCTGACGACCGACAACGTTTTCATCGGGCAATCGCTCATCGTCCCATTGTGCAAACGTGCGGCCACACCCGGCCCCACGCCCACAGCGACGATTCCGCCTCCCTACCCGGCCCCGAACCTGCTTCTGCCTGCGGACGGCGCGGCCTTCACCCTGGCAAACGACGTGGTCACTTTGCAGTGGGCTTCGGTCGGCACATTGCGCGACGGTGAAGCCTACCAAGTGACCATCGAAGATGTCACCTCGGATCAACCTCGCCGCCTCACCGATTACGTGACCGACACGAAATATATCGTTCCCACCACCTTCCGCCCGAAGGACAATGTGGCTCACATCCTGCGCTGGTGGATCACACCCGTGCGTCAGGCCGGAACGGATGATCAGGGCCAGCCCATTTGGGTCTCTTCCGGCGCCACCAGTGACAAGCGTGTTTTCACGTGGGTCGGCGTGGTCGTCGAAGGGACACCTTCACAGTAAAAAAGCCCAATCATGTGACAGTCACTTCAAAAAAGTGGCTGTCACTTTTAATTAAGTCATGACACGATTCAAGCGCCTGATTTTTATTTTCCTGACTGGCCTTCTGCTCTACGCGGGGACTCCGGCAAAAGCGCATCCCTCGGACATGTATTTTCAGACAATACGGGCGGAAATCTCCTCGCAGAATATCTTCATCGAATGGACAATCAAGCCCGGTCCCCTGCTGGCAAACTGGATGTGGAGCGGGGTTGACCAGAACCAAAACGACCAGATCGAACCCGATGAATTGAACACCTGGGGGCAGGGATACGCGGGGATGCTCGGCGCGACGTTGAACGGAATGCCGCTCGATCTTCAGATCGAAGATATTTATTTCCCATCCGCCCGCACCGACCTGCAATCCGGCGATGACCCGATTCGCATTTCGCTGAACGCGGGTTGGTCTCAGCCGTTGGATAAAAAAAACGAACTCACCATTTTCAACCAGTTTGAAGAGCAAAATTCGATCAACTGGTTTTACGTCACCGCGTTGGATGGGATTAGGTTCGAGAAGCCCGTTCAAAGCGGCGGGAAATTGGGTGTGATCTTCCTCCTAGACAGCGGGGCACAGGAAAATTTGCTCACGAGTTGGGATAGCGGAAAACCATCCCTGCCGCCGGGACAAAGCAAGGACCCGGTCTCACAGTCGGCGGAACAGGTCATTCCCGAATTGCAGAAAGAGACGCCGCAGGAAATTCTCACACGGCTGGTTAAGGAGAGGGAACTTTCAGTTCAATTCTATTTGCTGGCGCTGATCATCTCCGGGGCATTGGGCGCGTTACATGCCCTTACACCAGGACATGGCAAGACTGTCGTCGCGGCATATCTGGTCGGCTCGCGTGGAACGACGAAGCACGCGATTGCGCTGGGCAGCATCGTCACTTTGACGCATACCGGATCGGTTTTTCTGCTCGGCGTTGTGACACTCGTTGCGTCAAAATACTTCCTGCCTTCCAACCTGATCCCGCTGTTGGAAATCCTCTCAGGAGTTCTGATCGTCGGACTCGGCATCAGTCTGCTTGTTGGGCGCTGGCGGGATTTACGCAAAAACGCGGCAGAGCAGGATCATCATCACGATCACAATCATGCTCACGATCACGAGCATGAGCACGATCATCACGATCATGAACATTCGCACAGCCACGAAATTCCAGATCAAATCACATGGAGGTCATTGGTTACGCTGGGCGTCAGCGGCGGACTCGTCCCCTGCCCGGATGCGGTGGCGATCCTGCTGGTGGCTGTCGCGATCCATCGCATCGCGCTGGGGCTGGCGCTCATTCTCGCATTCAGTTTTGGGCTTGCACTCGTGCTGATTTTGATCGGACTCGTGATGGTGAACAGCCGCCGCCTGTTCGACCGCATGGACGCTTTCAGCAGGTTCGCGCCGGTCATGCCAATTGTCAGCGCGGCGGCGGTCATCATTCTGGGCATGGCGCTCACTTACGGCGCGGCGACAAAGGTTCAGGGGGCGAATCTGCTTTCCATAGCGGAGGCAGGTTCAGGGTCCGTGAGTGAAGCGGGCGCGGGATTTGAAATAGCCGATTCGCGAGTCCTCTTTCTTGGTTTGGATGAAAACGGTAAAAAGCAAGTCTTGCTTAAAAATATGTCGGATGATGAAGTCCGCATTTTGACTCACGAAGCAAACGACGTAACCGGCTTTGAGTTATCGCCTGACGGGACACGCTTCACGTATCTGTCGAATCGCACGTTGCAGGACAGCGACATCTGGCTTTACGACCTCACGACGAACAAGAGCCGCAAGCTGGTGGATTGCACGGGTCATCTTTGCTGGCAGGCAAGTTGGTCGCCGAACGGTGAGCAGATCATTTTTGAAAAGGTGAACATGCGCGCCGCCGAAGGTAAGTTGAATCTGCCCACGCTCGAATGGGTAAATGTTGAGACGGGCGAGGGCACGTCTGTGTTTCAGGATGATACGTTGCCAGGATATTATCCCGCCTGGTCGCCAAACGGGGAGTGGCTGAGTTATCGCGCGCCGGGCGGAAACATCCGCATGCAGAATTTGTCCACTAGCGAAGAAATCATGGTTACAAGTGCGGTTTCGGGGCCGGTGTATTGGTCGCCGGATTCGAGCGGTTTTCTTTTTGCAAATGGAACCGTGGTTCAGGATAAGTTCATCACGCGCCTGTTTTTCTATGATTTGGAAAAGCGCGAATTTCATCAGGTGAACGGTGAGGGCAATTTTGAAGACAGCATCGCGGCCTGGTCGCCGGATGAGACAAAGATCGCGTTCATCCGCCGCGACCTGACCGCGTCATTCGGCGAACAAATTTGGATGATGAACGCGGACGGCTCCAACGCGATCCAGTTGACCCAATCCCCCGCCTCCATTCACGACGGGTTGAACTGGTCGCCAAACAGACAGTTTTTACTTGCCCACGAATACCTGCTGGACAAACCGCTTTCCGAACCGCGCATTATTTTGATTGATGTCGAAAGCGCGGAAGTGAAAGTTTTGACAGAGGGAAGCAACGCGGCCTGGTTGCCATACAAATGACAAAATTGAACTGTGAAGCCCGCAAAAAGCACGAAGAAAATCTGTAAAAACTGGTTCTGCCGTTTTTACGGGAAAGCCCAAATACCTCAGCCGCGGATTACGCGGACCCTTCGACAAGCTCAGGGCAGGTTTTCGCAAATTTGATTCAAAAAATCCGCGTGAATTAGCCTGTCCTGGCGGACAGGCCAGGGTGAAATTCGCGGCGAAGAACCTGCTTTTCCCACCCAAAACGGAAGAAGGACAAAACTCAGCGTCCTTCGCGCGCTTTGCAGTAATAAAGGCGGATGACAGTAGAGAACGTAACCCAAAAACCCATCGAGGTATCTCGGTGGGTTTTTCCTTGACAAAATCGAAAAACGGTATAAAATAATGCAAGTTATTCAATATTTTGAATAATTCAATAAACGGAGTAAACCATGTCCCCTTTCGCGCTAAATCTCGAAAAACCAAAGGTTGAAACATCAATTGTTTCCCTCGAACCCGCCATCAACTGTTTCGGGAGCATGATTCTGCTCGCCAAAAATGAAGGCGATCCGGGCATCCACGAGTGGGTGGAAAAAACCCGCGCGCAGATGAACGCCGAGGAGTTTTTCAACCACAGATTGGTGACCATCGGTTTTTACTACGCCATTGTCCCGCGCGAAAAATCGAATTCGTTCGAAGCGTACCTGGAAGGCCTCGACCAGATGCAGCCATCCGCGTTCCGCGACAACTTGCTGAATTCGTATGCCACCATCTGTATCCCGGAGGAGGCACAAAAGGATAAAGACTCGCCCGTAAACTGGGACGAGGTACTCTCCTCCGCTGAAAACTACGTTGAATTCCTGAGGCGCCGCTTCGGCGATGAACTGACGGAAGTTGAACTGGAAACTCGCGCCTACCAATACGTGATTGACCCCGCCGCGCTCAAGCAGTTGATCACCAGTCACCTGCGCTGGTTTTGGAAAAGCCACTTACAGCCCGAATGGACGCGCGTACGCCCCATGCTGGAAGAATCGGTGCGGGCTTTCAACCAGATTGACATGAGCGCCATGACCCGCCAGGAACTTGTCCGCTTCATTACGGGCAAGGAATTTGACGAGCCGAAATGGCTTGACATACTGGAAACAGCCAATGAACTGGTCTTCGTGCCAAACGCTCACATTGGGCCGTATATTCATAAGACCCAGCTTAACGACAAGTACTATATCTACTTTGGAGCGCACCTGCCGGAAGGCTCAAAGATACACATCCCCGAATTGGACCGCGCAGAGATCGTGGCGCGCCTCTCCGCCCTCGCGGACGATACGCGCCTGCGGATTTTACAGATGATCTCCGAAAGAGGCGAGATGCGCGCGCAGGACATCATTGACGAGACCGGATTGAGCCAGCCCAGTGTCTCACGCTATCTCGTACAACTGACGGCAACAGGCTATCTACAGGAAAGGAGAGTCAACGGAGCGAAGGCATACACACTGAACTATGACCGCATCGAAAAAACACTCAAGGCAGTTTCCGCCTTTTTATTGAACCGCTCGTGACACACCGTCCTGCAACTGCGACCAACTTTAAATCAAAGAAATCTGCGGGACGTTTTTTGCTAATCGGAGGCAGAGATGAATAACTGGCACAACGAATATTTGGCTGAATACCATCGCCGCGACATCGTCACCGAAATGGAACAGGCACGCCTGGAAGAAAAAGCCATGCGGGGCAGACCATATCGTCCCGGCTTATTCCAGCGCAGTATGCAGGGACTCGGCGCATGGCTGGTTGCAACTGGGGAAGGATTGCAGTGCCGCTACCAAACCCCAATTTCGGCTGACTGCGCGCAGTCGTCTAAACGGAGTTACGCACACTAGCATCAGATGTGCAATGCAGACCCTAAAGGTTTTTCCCGATAACCAAACATAAAATTTACCGGAAGCCTTTGCGCACATTGCAAGTTCGATTGCAAAGGAAACCTTTAGGGTCTATCTCTTTAATATTTGATGAAACGAGCAAACCATGTTTAAAAAACTAAAATCCATTTACAACGAATATCCCAAAGCGTTCTGGATCTACAACGTCATCGTGTTCATTGACCGCTTCGGCGGATTCATGCTCTACCCGTTCTTCGCATTGTATCTCACACAAAAGTTCGACATCGGCATGTCCACCGTGGGTATGTTGTTCGCTGTATTCTCGGTATCCGGCTTCGTAGGAAGCGCCCTCGGCGGCGCGTTGACCGACCGCATGGGACGCAAAGGCGTGATCATCTTCAGCCTCGTGCTTTCCTCCCTCAGCGCCCTCGGGATGGGATTTGCCCCATCGCTTGAGTTCTTCGTGGCGGTCTCGGTGATCGTCGGCACACTTTCCAGCATCGGCGGCCCCGCTCACGAAGCCGTGGTCGCAGACCTGCTCCCCGAAGGAAAGCGCGCCGAAGGTTACGGGATCATCCGCGTGGTTTTCAACATGGCCGTGATCGTCGCCCCTGCGGTTGCAGGCCTGCTCATTGCAAAATCCTATATCCTGCTCTTCATCGTGGACGCGGTCATCAGCCTGATCTCGGCGGCCATCGTGATCTTCGCCCTGCCCGAAACCAAACCGAAGGCGCACCCCAGCGCCAAGCCCGAAACCATGTCCCAGAGTTTTGCGGGCTACGGAAAAGTATTCAAAGATATTCCCTTCGTGGCCTTCGTCTTCGTGAGCATCATGATGACTCTCGTGTACACGAACATGAACACCACCCTCGGTGTGTTCCTGCGCGACACGCACGGCATCCCCGAGGCAGGCTATGGATACCTGATCAGCATGAACGCGGTGCTTGTGGTGCTCTTCCAATTCTGGATCGCGCGCAAGCTGGAAAAATACAAACCCATGCTCATGATGGCTTTCGGTTCGGCGTTGTATGCCATCGGCTTTGCGATGTACGGCTTCACCTCCACCTACATGCTGTTCGCATTCGCAATGGTCGTCATCACCATTGGCGAGATGATCGTCTCACCGTTCCAGCAGTCGCTGGTGGCGAGTTTCGCTCCCGAAGAAATGCGCGGACGCTACATGGCAATCTCCGGTCTTTCGTGGGGAATCTCCTTCGCGATTGGGCCGTATCTGGCCGGGCTGGTCATTGACAACATCAACCCCAACTGGCTCTGGGTCGGATGCGGCATTCTCGGCGCAATCGCAATGGCTGGTTTTGTCGTGCTGGACAAAATCCATCACTCCCCCGCTCCCGTGCTGGCAGAACCTGCCGCCACAGATTAGTGTTTTTCTCCTCGCCAAGAGAGTCGGGCTTACGCAGGCCCGACTCTCGCATTTAAGGCATTCATTTGAAGACAGGCACGCCTCCCGCGTCGACTTGGGCCTGCGCGGCCTCCCCAAACATCTCCAACCCGAGGGAGGATTCTGCCACACGACTCTGGAGTCCAGCATAGAACCTGTGGTTTACTGAATTTACATAAAAGTTGATAAGCTGTACAATCTCATTCCATTCCCATTTCAGGAGCCATAAAAGAGGAACACCCATGAAGATTCTGATTGCCGCAGATATGGAAGGAATTACCGGCGTGGTGAACTGGGATCAGGTCTATCCCGGCCAGCCTGAATATCCGCGTTTCCAAAAGTTGATGACAGGCGATGTCAATGCCGCAGTTCGCGGCGCGTTTGCCGCCGGGGCTGATTCGGTTATCGTCACCGACGGACACAACACCGGGCGGAATATCCTGATCGAAGAACTCGACCCGCGCGCAGTTTTGATCTCAGGCTCGCCCTCGCGTCTTTCGATGATTCACGGCGTGGATGAAAACGTGGACGGCGTGATGTTCATCGGCTATCACGGACGAATGGGCGCGGCCAATGCCATTCTCGATCACACGTGGTCGGACGAGCGCGTTTCCGGGTTGTGGATCAACGACCGGGCGTTCGGGGAATCAGGCTTGAACGGCGCTGTGTGCGGTCACTTCGACGTGCCGGTTATCATGGCTTCGGGAGATCAGACCCTTTGCGCAGAAGTCAGGGAATTTTTCGGGAATGAAATTGGAACGGCGCAGGTGAAGAAGGCCGTGAGCCGCATGTCTGCGGAATGTTTGCCGCCCTTTGAAACCGCGAAGCTGATCGAAGGCGTGGCGCAGCATGCGGTAAAAAATCTCAGGGAAGGCAAAGCGCCGAAGCCGTTCAAAGTTTCGACGCCGATCCACATGGAGATTGAATTCATCCAATCCGAAATGGCCGACAAAGCCGCACTCATGCCAAACACCCAACGCGGGGCGGATCGCCGGGTGGCTTACAACGCCGATGACATGATCACGATTTACCAGGCGTTTCGCACGATGCTGGCGCTGGCCAGGTAGGCAGCGTACACAGGTAGATAAGTAAAAAGAGGAAACCATGAAACTCGAAGTCATCCACAGATCACCGCAAGGCAACGCAAAAGCGACTCCCCTGCTCTTCGTTCACGGCAAATGGCACGGCGCATGGTGCTGGGACGAATACTTCCTGCCCTATTTCGCAGAGCATGGCTACAACTCCTACGCCCTCAGCCTGCGCGGACACGGCACAAGCGTGGGCAAAATTTGGGGCGCATCCATCGCCGACTACGTGAACGATGTAGCTCAAACAGCGAGTCAATTTGATACGCCGCCCGTAATCATCGGCCACTCGATGGGCGGGTTCATCACGCAAAAATACCTTGAAACGCGCACCGCACCTGCCGCCGTTTTACTGACCTCCGTCCCTTATTATGGACTCTGGCCTGCCACGTTTAGCCTGCTCATGCAAAGGCCGTTGGCTGTGTTGAAGGTGTTGGGAACACTCAGGTTATACCCTGTGGTGGAAACTCCCGCGCTTGCCCAACATGCTTTATTCTCAAAGGATATGCCGGCAGTAAAAGTTGCAGCCTACCAGAAGCGATTGAGCGACGAATCATTCCGCTCCTATCTCGACGAACTTGGCCTTAACCTGGCTCGCCCCAAACAAATAAAAACGCCCATGCTGGTAATCGGCGCAGCAAACGACAATGTCATCTCGCACAGGGATGTCGAAGCGACGGCGCGGGCCTACGGCACAAAAGCGGAATTCTTCAACATGGCACACGACGTAATGCTGGAAGCGAACTGGAAACCCGCGGCGGATAGAATCATTGGCTGGCTCCAAGAGAAAGGTTTATGAAAAACGAATCAATCGGCATCGGCGACCACGTGCAGATTTACCTTGGCTCTAAATTTGGGGACAAGGAAGGCTGGTACGCGGGCACGGTCTTCAAGATCGATCCCTACTCCGGGCATCGCGGTTTTTACTGGGTCGAGTTGAATGCCGAAGCGCAGGAGATTCTGGGCCTGGCACAGATCTCGGTTTTCAACCCGAAGAACATCCAAAAGACTGATCCAAATCAATAAGATGACACCGGCCCCAATCATTCCCCTGCTCGAAAAAGCCCTCGCCTCCCGCGTGACCTTGTTTGACTCGCGCCACGAATCAGCCTTCCGCCTCTTCAACGGATTCACGGAAGGCCATCCCAATCTGGTGTTGGATGTGTACGGGCAGACTCTCGTGATCCATAACTACGCGGATGATCCGACACAAAATGAGACGCTCATTCGCGAAGTGCAAGAATATATCCAACATACCCTAATCTGGCTGCACGCAGGGATTCTAAAAACTCGCAATGGCAGGACGCAGGAAGAAAAACGCGGGATTCTCCTATTCGGTGAATCGCCTGACCGCAAGATAAAAGAGCATGGCGTCTGGTATTCAATTAACCTGACAATGAACCGCGACGCGAGTCTCTACCTCGATACGCGCAACCTGCGGAAATGGCTCATCGAAAACATGCGGGGCAAATCGGCGCTCAACACGTTCGCGTACACGGGCAGTCTGGGCGTGGCCGCTGTCGCAGGCGGGGCCAGCCAAATGGTCCAGCTTGACCGGAATCGTCAGTTCCTGAATCTTGCAAAAGATTCGTACCTCCTCAACGGCTTCCCCATCCATAAACAGGATTTCATCGCCGCAGATTTCTTCCCGCAGGTGAGCAAATTCAAACGGACGGGCGAAACCTTCGATTGTGTGCTCATTGATCCGCCGTTCTTCTCCAGCACTTCAAAAGGCAAAGTGGATCAGGAAAACGACAATGCGCGGCTCATCAACAAGGTGCGGCCATTAATCAACGACGGCGGCCATTTGGCTGCAATCAACAATGCTTTGTATGTGAGCGGAAAAGATTACATGCAAACGCTTGAAGCGCTATGCGAAGATGGATATTTGAAGATCAAAGAACTCATCCCTGTGCCGGAGGATTTCACGGGTTATCCTGAAACGCGCACCGGCGTTCCCATCACCGACCCCGCGCCGTTCAATCATTCGACGAAGATCGCCGTATTGGAAGTAAGGCGAAAGGGCGGGACAGAGCTGTTCGCGGCATAACCGGAGACATTCAAAAGGGCGGGAAATCTCGAGGCCGGCGCGTCAGGCCAAAACTTGTGCTGAGGCGAACGAAGTGTCAGCGCGTGATGTGGCGCTTCGTGAAAAAAATCCAAAGCGATTGCTTCAACCCATACAAAAACGTCGAGGCATTACTTATTTCCCCCCTTGATTTTCTCTGGGGAAAGTTGTATAGTCTGAAAATAAGACAGGATTTGTCTAATTAAACTCTGAGAATTCCTTGCCAGAGTTTTCACCCAAAACCGCGGCAAGTGTTGAAGGATGCAACAGGTCAAAATCAGGAAGATGACGCGAAAGGTGCGGAGAAAATATTTCAAACATTTATTTGCTGAAGGCTGGAATATGCGGCAAATTCTGTGAACGACCCAAGAACTGACTAAATGCTACCTGGTATGAGTTGAAAATGGATAACTATGAAAGCTTCATTACCGAATGTCACGCTCCCACATCTCACACCTGCTGAAAAAAAGGGTTTGCAGGACTATTGGAGAGTCTACGAGGCCCACCGCGAGGAGATCACGGCTCAGGTGATGCAAATGGCAAGCCAGCATCCCGAGTTTAAATCCATTGTGCAAAATGCAGCTTCACAGCCTTCAGCGGAACAGCAAGCCGCTTCCTACAATTTACAACGCAATGCAATCCTACACGATGCCTGGGAACCCTATCTGAAAAATATGCAGCTTCAGGGAATGGTCTATGCCCGGACCGGCCTGAGCTTTCATGCGTGGTTTGAAATCGTCGGCGCTTTTCGGAGACATATTTTGCCGTATTTGCTGGATGCCTACAGCAAAACGCCACAACGCCTGCTGGACTCAATGAGCGGCGTGGATATCTTGATTGACACTGCCATGAGCGTGATCGGGAATAGCTACCTCGAGACCAAAGAGGAGTTGATCCGCGAGCAGGCAGAGGCCGTGCGCGATGCCATCCAACAGAAACGCAGCGAGGAAAAATTCCGCGCTCTGCTGGAATCCGCCCCGGATGCGGTGGTAGTCGTTGACAGGATGGGAATCATTCAGGTGGTCAACTCGCAAGTGGAGAAACTGTTTGGCTACAACCGCGCCGAGATCGTAGGCCAGTCCATCGAGATCCTCGTGCCGAAGCATCTTCGCAAGAGGCATATTAAACATCGTGAGGAGTATTACATCGAACACCCGGTCCGCCCCATGGGAATTGGACTCGAACTCTTCGGCCTGCGCAAAAATGGGACCGAATTCCCGGTGGAGATCAGCCTTGGTCCGCTTGAATCGGAGGAGGGACTGCTGGTCAGCGCCGCGATCCGCGATGTGACGCAACGGAAGCGAAATGAGGATGAGATCAAGAAATTGAACGATGACCTGAAACAACGCGCGGCTCAATTGGAGGCCGCCAACAAGGAACTCGAATCGTTCAGCTATTCCGTTTCACACGACCTGCGCGCACCCCTGCGGACGATAGACGGCTTCAGTCAGGCACTGCTGGAAGATCATAGTGAACAGCTTCCGCCGGAAGCCCGCGGGCATCTCGAACGCGTGCGAAGCGCGGCCCAGCGAATGGCCATCCTGATTGACGACCTGTTGAACCTCTCGCGCATCACGAGAGCGCCCCTGCAACTCAGGTTTATCAACTTAAGCGCGATGGCGCAAGAGATCGCGCAGGCTTTGCGGGAGTCCCAACCCGAACGCCAGGCTGAGGTTTCCATCACGCCGGGCCTGATGGTGGATGGCGACCCGCATCTTCTGCACATCGCACTGCAAAACCTGCTGAGCAACGCCTGGAAATTTACATCCAAACAAAAACAGGCAATCATTGAATTCGGCCAGCAGAGCAGACATAACAAGGAGCGGACATTTTTTGTGCGCGACAACGGTGTTGGATTCGACATGGCATACGCAGACAAGTTGTTCGGCGTGTTCCAGCGCCTGCATTCGATGAGCGAATTTCCAGGGACGGGCGTCGGCCTCGCGACCGTCCAGCGCATTATTAACATTCATGGCGGGCGCATCTGGGCTGAAAGCGCCGAAGGAAAAGGCGCAACGTTTTACTTTACGCTTTAATGGAGAAAATATGGAGAATAAAATGATCCTGTTAGTGGAAGATAACCCAGACGACGAAGCGCTGACAATACGAGCGCTCAAGAAAAACAACATCGGCAACAAGGTGGTGGTAGCGCGCGACGGCGCTGAAGCATTGGATTTTTTATTTTTCACCGGGGCCTTTGCCGACCGTGATCCACGCGATGTTCCCCAGGTCATCCTGCTCGACCTCAAACTGCCCAAAGTGGACGGGCTGGAAGTGCTGCGCCAGATCCGCGCAGACGAGAGAACGCACCTTCTGCCCGTGGTGATCCTCACTTCATCAAAGGAAGAGCAGGACCGGCTCAAGGGCTATAGTTTGGGAGCCAACTCCTACGTGCGCAAGCCCGTGGATTTTAATCAGTTCGTGGAAGCCGTACGCCAGCTCGGCCTGTACTGGCTGATACTGAACGAAGCCCCTCCGAGATAAGAATAAATAGTGAGCAAACCTTTACGGTCTTTACGGATTCTTCTGATTGAAGATTCCCCCGACGATGCCCAATTGCTAATGCGTGAAATCTGGCAAAGCGGGTATGAAGCGGAGTTTGAGCGAATAGAGGCAGCAGATTCCCTGCGGTCGGCTCTCAACAAAAAAACGTGGGATCTAATTATTTGTGATTACACCCTGCCCCGGCTCAACGCCCTGCAGGCATTGGAAGTTTTGAAAACCACTGCCCTGGATTTACCATTCATCATCGTTTCCGGCACAATCGGTGAAGAGACCGCAGTGACCGCCCTCAAGGCAGGCGCAAATGACTTTCTCATCAAGGGAAAATTCGCACGGCTTGGACCGGCAATAGAACGCGAACTGCGGGAGGCTGAAACACGCCGCGAACGCAGGCGGGCCGAGGGTGCGCTTCGCCAAAGTCAGGAACAACTGCTTTCATTGATTGAAAGTGCGCCAATCAGCATTGCAATGTTCGACCACAGCATGAAATATATTGTCACCAGCCGCCGCTGGGTTGATGAATACGGGCGAGGCCATCGCGATTTGATCGGGCTGAGCCATTATGACGTCCATCCCGATTTACCGGAGCGGTGGAAGGAAGCGCATCGCGGCGGGCTTGCAGGAGAATCCCTGAGAAACGATGACGATATGTGGATACAAGAGGACGGAACCAAATATTGGCTTCGATGGGCCATAGTTCCCTGGCATGACACGGGCGGCGAGATCGGGGGCATCATCATATCTGCAGAGGATATAACAGAACGCAAGCGGGCGGAGGAAACCCTGAGAAGAAGGGATGAGGAATTGCAACAGCGAAACGCCGAATTAGTGCGGCTATATCGCGCCTCCGAGGCCCTGCTCACCGGCGCCTTGGACGATTTATCGAGCCTGGCTCAAACCATCGTCCAGACCGCATTGCGCGAGTTCGAGCATTCAAATTGCAGTCTCCTTTTGCTGAACAAGGAGACACGTGAGTTGGAACGACCGGCAGTAGCCGGTCCATACGCGCAAGAGATAGTGAAGGCAAAATTAAGTTTGGATGGTCCCGGGTTGGCGGCGAAGGCCATTCGCACAGGCCGCGTGATCAATGCCTCCGAAGTTTCAGTGGAACCGGACTACGTGCCCAGTTGGGAATCAACACGCTCGGAATTGGTCATCCCGCTCAAAGTCGGCAGTGACGTTATCGGCGCCTTGGATGTTCAAAGCCCGGACATGGATGCTTTCCATGCAGATGACGAGCGCCTGATGGCGATCTTTAGCGAGCGGGCCGCCCTGGCGCTGGAGCGCACGCGCCTGCACGAACAGACCAAGAAACAGTTGAAGCGGCTCGAGGGTCTCCGCACAATTGACCTGGCGATCACCAGCAGTCTTGACCTGCGCATTTCCCTCGATATTGTGCTCGAACAAGTTGTCACACAACTGGGCATTGACGCCGCCTCTGTTCTATTGATGAAACCGGGGTCAAACCGCCTGGAATACGCCGCAGGAAGAGGCTTCCGCACGCGCGATATCGAAGCCACCAGCCTGCGGCTCAGTGAAGGCTTCGCAGGGCAGGCCGCGCTTGAGAAACAAATCGTTTACGTTGGCAACTTGTCCGAAAATAACGAATTCTTTGCGCGCCGCGAATTATTGGCACACGAAGAATTTGTCTCTTATTTTGGGGTTCCATTGGTCGCCAAAGGAGAAATAAAAGGAGTGCTGGAAATCTTCCATCGCAGGGAAATATATGCCGATATGGAATGGTTGAATTTTCTGGATGCCCTCAGCTGGCAGACCGCCATCGCCGTTGACAATGCGCTTCTCTTCGAAGGCATCCAGCGCTCGAATTTTGACCTTGCAATAGCATACGACGAGACCATCGAAGGCTGGTCAAAAGCCCTCGACCTGCGCGATAAAGAGACCGAGGGCCACACCCAACGCGTCACCGATATGACCCTCAAGCTCGCCCGGATCATGGGGTTCCGCGATTCCGAACTGGTTCACATCCGCCGCGGCGCATTGCTTCACGACATCGGCAAAATGGGCGTGCCGGATAACATCCTCCTCAAACCCGCTGAACTCACAAAGGAAGAATGGGCGATCATGAGGCAGCATCCGCAATTCGCCTACGACATGCTTCAACCGATTGCCTACCTGAGAAACACCCTGGATATCCCTTACTGCCACCATGAAAAATGGGACGGGTCCGGTTACCCGCGCGGGTTGAAGGGTAACATCATCCCGCTATCGGCGCGCATCTTTGCAGTTGTGGACGTATGGGATGCACTTACAAGCGACCGGCCGTATCGCCAGGCCTGGCCCCCCTCAAAGGCGCTCGAATACATTCGCGAAAACAGTGGAACTCATTTCGACCCGGAAGTGGCGGAAACCTTCGTAAGCAACATCTCCGAATTTAGCGGGAAATGACCAGGAACTAAAACAACCTCCCCTGCTCAAATGTATCCGGCTCGATCTCATCCCATGGCAACTGCGGAAGATTGACTCTTGCAGACACGCGCCGGTGCAATTCGCGGCATAGATAAGGCGCGATCAAATTATCAGGGGCATGACAAAAGACGTACGCATCCGCCCCCGCCGATAACTGCGAGGAAAGATAACCGGCCCATTCCTCCAGAAGAGCATCGTTCGGTCCCATCTCCGGGTGTCCGATATACCGCAGGAAAACAAAATCCGACGTCCGCTCCTGGAACACCGGCACATCAGGCTTGCTTTTCCTCGCTTCCAACAGGCTTTGATAGACACTCCCCTCAAGGATCTTCTCCCCCTCCAAACTGCGGATCGGGCGCGTGTCTATCACCACGCGCGCCATGTTATGTTTGGAAAGAAGCTGGTTGAGAGACTCGCGTCCCGGCGCCTCGAACCAATCCAGATGACGAACCTCGACTCCCAACCGGACCTCAGGCGGCCACGCTTCGAGGAAGATTTTCAAATCTCCCAAAAGGCGGGGAGAATAATTCGGAGGCAGTTGCAGGAACATCGGTCCGAGACGCGAACCGAGGCGGCCCATTACACCGATAAATGCCCGGGCGGAGTCGATGTGTTCGGCCAGCGTCCCGTCATGGCTGATCGCCTTCGGAATTTTGGGGCAGAACCGAAATGTCTCAGGCAGGACTTCAGCCCATCCATCTAGAGTCTTCTCCGCGGGGACGGCGTAGAAGGTGGTATTGCCTTCCACCGTGGTGAGCCGCTTTGCATACTCAAAAAGAAAATCGGCGGGCTTCGTGCCTTTGGGGTAAAAGTTCCCAACCCAGCCCTTGAACGACCAGATGGGGCAGCCGAGGTAGAGGTTCATGCAAATATTATATAATGGCTTTTAGCCAAAGAAAACTCAGGAATGGAATGCGGGCTTTATTAGAGAGGAGTACGGTGCTCAATCCGCGTGTAAGGGACTGCTGGCCCAGGCATCGATTTCGACTTTATAAACAGGGCTTGCCAGGGCCGCAACATATAACAGGGTACTACAGGGTTTATGTCCTCCAAGTTTGGATGCCGCCAACTCGCGTCGTTTCGCCGTATCAATCTCACCCACCAGATAATAAGTGAGCTTGACAATGTCTTTTACATCCATGTGCGCGGCCTGGAGATTGCGAAAGATGTTCTCAAGAGCAACATCAATCTGTTCAATGGGATCTTCCGGTACTGTACCATCCTCCCGCATGCCGACCTGGCCTGAAAGAACCAACATGCGCTCGTTTCCTTTGATTTCAATTTGATGGGAGTAAGAGCCGATCGGTTGATGAATAGTTTGTGGGTTACGAAATTCTTTCATGGGTCAACTCCTTTATCAATGTGCCATCCGTAATGGCGGATGGGACAGCCGAGATAGTTGTTCGTTTCGTTATTATATAATGGGAATGAACTTATGAAACCTCGTTTATCCTACACAATCTGGTTCAGCCAGCGGACAGGGAGCACCTTACTGTGCAAAGCCCTTGAAGCAACAGGCATTGCCGGGAAACCGGACGAATGGCTCAATCACAAACCTGATTTGCTCGATGATTTCCACCTGGCGAGCCATGCCGAACTCCGGGACCATTTATGGAATCTTGGAAGCACAGCGAATGGGGTATTCGGGTTGAAGCATTCTTTTTATGAACCGCACTTCAGTCAAATACTTGAAACGCTTCGCAAATTTCCGAATTGCCCGCGGGAGGAAAACAACCGAACGAAAATTTGGGAGCACGCTTTTCCCAATCACCGCCACGTTTTCATGACGCGCCGCAACAAAGTGCGGCTTGCCGTTTCATGGTGGAAAGCGGTCCAAACACAGGAATGGCATCGGTTACACGGAGAACGCCCCAAGCGGGTTGACCTGTCCGACGCGTATTTGTTCGACGCCATCAATCATTTGTACTCCGAATGCGTCATGCGAGAAACAGGGATTCAGGAATTCTTTTCAGAGGGAGGCATTGTTCCGCTGACAATCGTTTACGAAGACTTTGTTCAGGGGTATGAACAAACTGTTCGAACAATCCTGGATTATCTTGAACTGGACGCAGAATCCATAACCATTGCGCCCCCGCATTTTGCTCAATTGGCAGATGACGTTTCCGAAGAATGGACGCAACGATTCCGCGAAGAACGTCAGGCGGATTGGCAGAATCGGGGCTGGTAGCGGACGAGCGGCAAAAGTAATCCGCTCTTGAAAAGTCCGGGCATATTATCTATACTGATGTAGACATTGATTTGACTCTCAGGCACGCGCGTTAATGGTGGGAGCCATAACGCAGTTTGTGTGTTGACCCATTCTTCATATACGCGGAGGAAAACATGGATACGAATGCCTACAAACAACTGGCCGAAAGGCTGAACGCTTTGCCAAACGGTTTTCCGCCCACAGACGATGGCAGGGAATTGAAACTGCTGGCAAAATTGTACACACCAGAAGAGGCGGGACTCGCCGCGCAACTACAACCGTCGTTGGAAACCGTTGAGGAGATCGCAGGCCGAATGGGCGGAGATGTCGAGGAGTTACGGAAACAACTCAAAGGGATGTCCAGACGCGGGCTGATCGAAGCGGGCCGCAAGGACCGTGCACTTGGGTTCAAGCTAATACCTTTCGTTGTCGGCATCTACGAGATGCAGGTCGGCACAATGGACGCGGAACTGGCGCGCCTGTTCGAGGAATATTTCCAGAGTGCGTTCAGCGAAATGCTGAGCGTCAAGCCCCAATTCCATCGCGTCATTCCCGTGTATGAAACCGTTCGCAACTCGATGGAGGTGCGCCCGTTCGAAAGCGCGGCGGAAATTGTCAACACCATGCAATCGTGGGGCGTACTGGATTGTATCTGCCGAAAACAAAAGGCGCTCATCGGGCAGGCTTGCGAACATCCCATTGACATATGCATGATTATGGACCCGCGCCCATTCGCGTTTGAGAAAAGCCCCGTCATCCGCGCGCTGACACACGACGAAGCGATGGGGACTCTGCGCCGCGCGGCCGAAGCGGGACTGGTCCATTCGGTGAGCAACAGCGCGGAGGGCGTGTATTACGTCTGCAACTGCTGTACCTGTTCGTGCGGCATCCTGCGCGGCATGGCAGAGTTGGGTATCGCCAACGTGGTGGCAAGTTCGGCGTTCGTCAACCAGGTGGATGAGACCATCTGTAACGGTTGCGAAGATTGCATCAAATCCTGCCAGTTCAACGCGCTTTCGATGGATGACATGATCGCAAAGGTGGAAGCCGTCCGCTGTGTTGGATGCGGCGTCTGTGTGATTGCCTGCTCGACGGGTGCGCTCGGTCTCGTACGGAGACCCGAGGAGGAAGTGAAGCCCGTCCCGCAAACGTACGCGGAGTGGGGCGCGCTACGGGCGGCAGAACGAGGGTTGTAACCACGCGAACCCCAAAGGGGACGATATGCGTCGCACCTGATTATTTTTTTCTTTTCTCTTTTTTCTCCTTTTTATCGTTGTCGTCGTGCGCCATCATATCAATGGCAATCGCCACTGCCAGAATGAGAATGTCATTCTGCCCAGGGTCAATCTCCACGCCGTAGGTATCCGTAAGGCGGAACCATTTCTTGGAGATTTCGGCGACCTTATTCCAGCCTTGCTTGATGGAATATTCATGGTCAAGGATATCGCCCTGCACATCGAGGTCGGGTCCGTTCTTGACTTTGACATCCCATTTGTCACGGAAGGGAGCGATAAGCGCCTTTTTGATCGTGGCGATATCCTTGCCGTCCGCATCTTCAACCACCATCGTATCCTTGATTGTCAGCAATCGCTCCTGAATTTGGCACAACTTTTTGCCATTCATATCTTCAAAGACAAGTGTCTTGCGGATGCGCAGAACCTTGCCGTCCACTTTGAAGACTTTCTGGCCTTCCTGATTTTCGATCCAGAAGTCGTCTCCGATGGAGATCAGATTTTGACGTATTTTGTAACGGTTTGACATGAGGTTTCCTTTTAAGTTGGATGGATAAATTTCCGCCTCAGTATAATCCATTGAAACCGGCAAGGGAGTGCGTTGCACCAGATTGACAGGAGAATCTTCGTAAGTGGATGAATCTCCTCGATAGGACTCATCTCATTAAGTCAGGTGCGACGCACCCTCCCCACACGGACACGGTCGCCGAAATTCAGAATACGCTCAGAACAGATTTCAAATTGAGCAGGATTGAGATTGTATTCTCATGAAACAAGGCTTCCGAAGTTTTCGGACTTCGGAAGCCTAAGATAAACAGATGAGGAAATTCTAAATGCTTACGGACACGCAAGCTCGGGGGCAAGTTGAAGCGGGAGTGAGAATGATCCGCTTTGAGTTTGATTAATATTTGGGCAGGTGAGTGTATCAGTGGTAGTCCATTGAATAATCCCATTGCCGTCTTCATTGATCGTAACCGTATATTCTCCTTGACCCGTTTGAACACATTCGCCACCGCCACCTGTAACAGAGGTGACACCTGCCAGGACCGTGTTCGGTGTGAAGGTGGTCACCGCAGAACCACCGCCGGGGAATGCAGCCTCAATTGTGAACGGCTTATCGAGACCGCAAATTTGACCGGAGAAAGAGACGTGGTTGCTCTCCCCGAAAACGGTATAGCCTTTCCTGCATTCCTGCATGATTTTTGAGAGCTTATCCAACTTGTCATTGAAACCGGGAGTCTCCATTGAGAATGCAAGTTGCCGCATCCTTCCCAAATAAAGCAGATCTTTCACAGCTTGTTCGGCAAATTTACAATCCAATTCTGCGGCAACCATTTCTTTCTGAACAACTTGATCTTCAAATTGATCCAAAGTGGCTTTCAATTTCTCGGTAAATTCAGAATTATCCTGTGGGCTTGTTTCGAGTAATTTTTCCTGACGCTCAAGTTGAGAAAATTCTCCGAACTTTTGCCATAGTCGTGTGCTCGCGGTACTTGCCTGGACTTGTAAATTTGCCGCCCACTCTTTATCGCCACCACTCCCAATGCCTGCGCCGCTAAATTCCATTAACATAATTTTGATCTCGCGACTTTTCGAGTCTACGACCGCGAGATGATAATCCTGACCGCTTCCCTCGTAGCCAAAAATGATCTGTTTTTCAATGGGAATTTCCTGCGCTGGGACAATGGTCAGCGTCACCAATTCGTTGAAAAATAAACCGGAGGGTTCAAGCTGAACCGCCGCCACTTTCCCATCATCTAATGGCGCGCCTTCAATGCTTTTCACAGCCGTCATAGTGATCACCGTTTCAGCATCCAACGCTCCGGCTGGTACTTCAAGAGTGAACACAGTCCCATCCCCGCCGGTCAGCGACATCGCACCACCTTCCGGCGAAACCGATCCACTGATAGTGGATGTTTCATCCAGTTGCACAGTTACATTGAGCGATTCAGCCGGCGACACGAAATCGACTGTCGGGAGGTCCCTGGAACTATCAGTACCGCCAGAAGTCAGAAAACTGCAAGATAGCGACAATGATGCAAGAACTAAAACAAATGAGAAAAATCGATTATTTTTCATAGCTTTGCCTTCATCTACCTTTTTTGTTGAATGGATTGATATTGTTTATAGCATAGTTTCCGATGCTCTGCACCAGGGAGATTGGCATACGGTCACCGAAATTCAGAATACGCTCAGGGCAGGGACAAATGTCAGATTGAGCGGGGCTGAAATTGTGGCGAAGTAACGCCCGCTCTTGAGTGCGTCGCACCTGACCGACAGGAGAATCTTCTTAATGAGACGAATCTACTCGAAAAGATTCGTTTCATTAAGTCAGGTGCGACGCACCCTCCGCACGCGGACACGGTTGCCGAAATTTAGAATACACTCCAAGCACGGACGGATGTCAAATTGAGCGGAGTTGAGATTGTGGCGAAGTAATGCCCGCCCGCGAGTGCGTCGCACCAGACCGACAGGAGAATCTTCTTAATGAGACGAATCTACTCGAAAAGACTCGTCTCATTAAGTCAGGTGCGACGCGCCCTCCGCATACAGACACGGTCGCCGAAATTCAGAATGCGCTCAGGGCAGGGACAGATGTCAAATTGAGCGGGGTTGATGTTGCGGCAAGGTAACGCAATTAAGGTGTATACTTTTCGGCGAGTTCTAAAACAAATGCAACCATGAACAATCTACTTCAAGCGAGGGTAAATTTATGGCAAAACAACCTTCTTTCACTTGTCCAGTCTGCGGAAAGCCATTAACTCAAACAGAGTACGATAAGGCTTTGGGCTTATGGGACGAGAAGCAGGAACACATTAAACACCTTGAAACCGAACAGAAAAAATTAAGAGAACAAGCAAAGAAAAACAAAGAGGCAGTTGCGGCAGAGCGAAAGAAACTCCGAGAAAAAGAGCTTTCTTTCAAGACAGAGCAAGCAAAATTGCGCGCCCAGACAAAAAAGGCATTAGCCGATCAAGCAAAAAAGACAAATCAAGCTATCAAGAAAGAACGGGCTCTTGCAGAGCAACGGTTGAAACAACAACGAAAGCAGGTTGAAGCATCTTTAAAGAAGCAAATGCAAACCCAACTCAAAGTGGGGATTGCAAAAGGGGTAGAGCAACAAAAGGCTCAACTCAAAAAACAGGAGGCAGAATTCAAGAGGCAACAGGCGGAGATCACCAAGACCAAGAATAAAATGGCTCAACTCGAAAAGAGCCTGAAATTATCCGCCGACAAATATCATCAGGCAAATGCGGAGATCAAGAAACTGAAGGAGCAAATCCAAAAAGGAATAACTCGACTTTTGCAGCACATTACCAGCCAAATACTCCAACAACCAGACAAAAAGGGGGAGCAGTTGTACAATTCGTAACGATCCCGATTCTGGGGGTGCAACATGCTACCTTTGGTGGAATTTCCTGAACTGGTGCAACACTATGCGCCTTTCTTTGAGAGTGTCTTTTCTGAACAGGCATTCGTTGAATTTCAACGCTACGTCAGCGGATTGATTGTTTCGGAGAACAAAACC
>JACRLC010000036.1 GCA_016235425.1 Chloroflexota bacterium
CTTGGGTCCTGGTTGTTGGGGTGCCTCTTTTGGCCATCTCACCGCTCAGCGGTGCCATGAGACGGTTATACCGCCTCTACCTTGTTCCCTCAACCTGGACCCTTCCTTTTCTCTCGTCAGTCTGAGACGTAGTCTCGCTAGGCATATGCCTATGGAATTTAATCAAAACATAAAGTAGTTGCTTCCTGACCATCACCATCCCATCTCAATTCTTTAACAATTGGATCAATCTCCTGTTTTCGAAATGCCCGCGCATTTTGCATGTCTGTAATGCTGAATTTCAGAAATGAAAGGCAAAAATCTGCGAAAACATTCTATAATGAACGTGCAAAGTAAATATCCGATAATAGCAAACCTGGCTAAAGCCGGGGACGCAAAGCCAATGGGTCTACCGTCACGAAAGTGACCATGATTGCCAGGCCGCCGAAGATCATTTTTTCGTTTTATATATTTTTGGTGAGCCTGGCAATCAGCCAGGCTCGATTGTTTTCTCAAAACTGTTATCCATCTTATCGGAACGATAAGGGCAAACCCGGCGAAAGCCGGCGACGCAAAGCCAATGGATCTACCGTCACGAAAGTGACCATGATTGCCAGGCCGCCGAAAACGAACATGAGTATCAGTTTGCCAACATCCAAACTTGTAGTCAGCATGTTCGCCGCATCGGGTGCCCCTATCTGGGAGAGATTTCTGTGGCACCCAAATTCTTTTTCAATTCTACGCTCACCGTTCTTATTCTGACATTGATCCTGGGGTCATTTCCTGCTCCCGTGCAGGCCGCTTCAATTGGCCTCGCCGAATTGGCATCGGCTGGGAAATTCTCTTCACCAACCACTCAGCGAATTGTTGACAAGCCCGATTTTGCTTTTAAAAATGAAACCCTGCAACAATTGACGGTGAAGGAGCACGTTTTCAAGTTCTATCTTGACCCTGCTCTTGTTCCGAACCTCGATTTTGCGAAGATAGTCCTTCCCAAATATATTGCCGACATGAATGCCATTCTCGCAAAAAACACGGACCGACGACTTGTATTCAATCCAGAGACTGACATCATTCTTACAAATACCCAGCCACACTCCAACCAGGCGACGCCGCCCCTGCCCGTCGAAAATTTCGAGATTTGGGCAAACGCGGTACTTAGCAATTATCCAGTTTCCTATGGCGGTTACGCTGGTGTTGACAGTAGTGGCGCGGGTGTCCTTGCGGGACTAAATTGGACCAGGCTCTATGATCCTGAGCTGTTGGCCTCTGGCGAGTTGGCGGATTACTGGACACAGATCAGCAACATGCTTCATGAAATGGCCCACGTGTTCGGAGCCGGCATCGGTGAATACTACAACCTTTCGATTATCAAAGATGCCACCGAGGTTTCTCCTCTCCTCGATATAGACATTTTTGACAGCGATGATTCATTCTGGAGTGACAAACCGGATTTCATGGCTGACCCACTGTTACGAAATGTGGTGCGAACAGAAGGCTTGGAGTGGCTGTCAACGAGAGAAGCCCTGCTTGCTTTTGTCAGATATTCAGATTTGTCGGCAACGATTATGAGCGGAAATTACCGCAACGCCGTCCCAACAGCGGACCTTTCGAATATCGTTGTGCGTATAACAACTGATGGCGGCACACCAATTGACAATGCAAACGTCAAAATTTGGAGCGTGGTTGGGAATTCATCCTATCAAGCCCAGCTAATGGTGGATGACTCTACGGATCCAAGCGGTCAAATCTCCTTTGCCTGGGGGGGACCAAACAACCCGCACAACAACTATGACTTCCTGCGTTTGATCAAAGTGTATAAGGACGGATATACTCCTTCCGCAAAATATATTTCCATTTTCGATGCAGATATCGTAAAGTTAATCGACGGAAGCGACTCGCTCGATATAACGATCCCGTTGGAAAAAACAGATCCACTTCCATCCACGTCCACATTCGCTGACGTATCCATTGACCACTTCGCCTGGCCCTGGATCGAGAAACTATACAGCGCAGGAGTCACAGGAGGCTGTTCCACATCCCCCATGCTTTATTGCCCGGATCAAATTGTTACACGGGCCCAGATGGCAATCTTCCTTGAGCGCAGTATGAAAGGCTCCGGCTTTATTCCTCCTTCCATCCCAACCAGTTTCGCTGATACCACCGGTCATTGGGCGCAAGATTGGATTGAAGCGCTTGCATCCGATGGAATTACAGGCGGCTGTGGGAACGGCAGCTATTGCCCCGACGCCCCAGTCACACGCGCGCAAATGGCAATCTTCCTGTTACGTGCAATGTACGGCGCCGATTACATGCCTGCTCCAACTTCCGGGCTAACGTTTGCAGACGTATCTCCCACCTACTGGGCAGTGACCTGGATCGAGCAACTAAACAACGAGAATATTACAAGTGGATGTGGCGGCGGCAACTTCTGCCCCGACGCCCCGGTCACGCGTGCGCAAATGGCGGTATTTTTGGGTAAGGCCTTTAATCTGCCATAAATTCGGAATCCCCCAACTGACTGCTTCGCTAATTGCATAAGTGGTGTCGAGATAACTGGACATCACTACTAAATCACGAAATCGTCTTCCTTTGCGCTTGTAATGCCGCCTGAACTTTCGCGGGGACTGAGTATAATCAGCCATGGACATGTCCCAATGCACTGCGAAAGGATCTGCATAACATGGATGACCGCCAACCAGTTAATGGACAAGGTGGGATAAGGCAGTTCGTCATCGAACTCTGGCGGCAGATTTGGCTCACCGATCAGCGGGCCGTTCAGATGGTGGCGGCAATGGCTGCCATGTTGGCATCGGCATTTATCGGTGCGGTTTATGCGTTTTTCCCCTTCGTGAGTGTATACCCGATCCTCTTCTGGCTGTTGTCGGTTGGAGTCTGCTTTGGGATGCTGTATCCGGTCAAGGGTCCGGGGTGGACGCGGGATAATCGTCTTTGGCTGGGACTGGCCGGGTTGTTGTTCATCTCTTTTCTCCTGCGCGTCATCAAATTAAATAGTTTTCCTCCCGGTTTCCATGCCGACGAAAGCGGTACGGTTGATTTTGCTTTGAGACATGTATTCCATCCCGAGATACCAGATGAGACCATTAACCCTTTCCGTACTGGCACCGATTCGCAGCCCGTTCTATACGCGTATGTTTTATACGCCAGCATGAGAATGGCGGGATATACCTTTGCGGGTGCGCGCCTATCGAGCGTGATCGCCGGTGCACTGGCTGTTCCCGCGGTGTTCATGCTGGTGAATGAACTTGCGGGACGCAGGATGGCATGGCTGTCTGCGATCTTGATGGCAGTCTATCATTATCACATTCATTGGTCGCGCGTCGCGCTCAACAATATCTGGGGAACCTTGCTCATGCCGCTCGCGCTTGGCTTTTTTCTCTTCGGCTGGCGCAAGGGCTGGGCAGGCGGGGCGCTGGTTGCCGGGCTTTGCCTGGGATTGAGTGCATATTTCTATGCCGGGGGATATGTGGTGATCTTTTTGATGTTCATTCTGATCTGGCAAACCTGGCGGCAGACGAAAAATCGTTTGAGCCTGGGCATATACGCCGGCAAAATGCTGGTGCAGGCGCTGGTTGTTGCGCTCCCGCTCATGGCTTATGCGTCCCTGTTCCCAGATTCATTCCTCGACCGTTCGCGCGTGATCGCGGCATGGAAACCGCTTGCCATTGAAGTGACCGTCGGTAAGCCGGATGCCTATTGGGATTTTTTCGTATTCCAACTCATCCATTCATTCGGCGCATATAACTTTTACTCCGATGTCTCCGGGTTTTATGCGCCAGACATTCCCTTCTTGATAGGCGTTGCATCCCTTCTGTTTCTCCTTGGTTTCGTCTGGGCGCTTTATAAAAAACAATTTTTCCCTGTTATCTGGGTGGCCCTCGTGACCGTCCTGGGTGGTTTTATGGTTGTCGGCCCTCCGGCCAGTTCACATTATATTGCCGTCATTCCGGCCATCTGCTGGCTGGCCGCCATACCGCTCGACTGGCTCTTCGGAAACAAGCATCCCTATTGGGCATATTTTTTACTTGCCGCAATCATCCTGCTCGATTTGTATTTCTACTTTGTCGTTTATGCGGCGCATCCCTCCGGCGACCTGACCGTGCCATTCCCTTTGGTGGAACCTTACACCTACTGAATCAATCCATCCTAAATTTCACCTCAAACGTCGTCCCCTCGCCGGGCGCACTTTGCACGTGCACTTCTCCGCCGTGAATGTGGGCAATGGATTGGACGATGGACAACCCCAGCCCACTGCCGGAGGAGACATCCTCGGCATCGTGAGTGCGCGCTTTGTCGGCCTGGTAAAAACGGTCGAAGAGCCGCGGCAAATGCTCTGATGGGATTCCCGCCCCGTTATCGGATACGCGTACCCAGACAGAATCCACGCCCGCGCCTGTTTCCACTTTCACGCGGCGTTCATTCCCGACCGTGTACTTGATCCCGTTTTCGATGAGGTTGCTCACCATCTGGAGTAGGAGCTGCCGATCCCCGTTCAATGTGACCTCGGGCAATTCGCCGGTTTCAAGTGTGACGTTGTTCTTCTCTGCCAGGGCGGATAATCTTTCCACGGCATCCAGCGCGATGTCGCTTAGATCGAGCGGCTCTTTTTGAATGGCGGATTGCCCCGAATCAATGCGCGCCAGGATCAACAGGTCATTCACCAGATGGGTCATGAACGCGTTTTCCGACTGGATCACGTTCATGGCGCGCTGGTATTCCTGTGATGTCCGTTTGGAGGCAAGGGCGCGGCTGGTCTCCAAATTGACAATGGTCAGCGGCGTCCGCAGTTCGTGGCTGGCATCCGCGATGAACTGGCGCTGTCTGTTAAACGCGGCCTGCAGGCGAGCCAGCATCGCGTCGAAGGTGTTTGCCAGTTCGCCGAGTTCGTCCTTTGTTTTTAGATTCAGGCGGCGGCTGAGGTCGGTTTCGCCGATGGCGCGCGCGGTCTGCGTGATGGTTTTGACCGGGCGCATGGCGCGGTCTGCAAGCCACCATCCGCCGCCGAGCGCGACGGCGAGCGTGAACCCGCTCCCCAGGAAGAGGGTAAACAATAAACGCCCGTTTAAGTCGTATGGATCGAACGGGCTTCCCAGGATCATCATGGTTTCTTCTGTTGTATTGGCGGCGATGAACATGTAATGCTTTTCGTCGTCGAGATCTTTCACCCACGAGTTATCGTGGTTGATGTGGTCGTGATCGTCATCTTCAACGACTTCCCTGGCTTTTGAGAGCAGTTCTTCCAGTTCATGTTCATTGGACGTTCCCTGATCGTACAATAATTTTCCTTTCGAGTCGAACAGCAGAAAAATATCGTTTTCCTGGAGGGTGGCTTTCGGTATCTTTCCCAACTGGATGTCATCGGCGATTGTGTCCGCTTTGCGGGTGAGGCGGGAGAGGGCATCGCCGCGGATATCGCGTGCCTGGCTGAAATAAATAAACGCGCTGAACGCGAGCATGACCGCGGTGAGGATGACCGCGAACCACATCAACAGGCGAAAGCGAATGCTATGCAGAAAACTAAAATTCATCGGGTATCCTAAACTTCAGAGGTCTTTTCCTCTTTGGAACATTCGCTTTTACGGAGTCCGAAGTCTCCCGACTTCGGTGCAAAATCGGGAGATTTTGCACTCCGGGCGAAAGTCCTGCAATTGTTATGGCACACGGATGCGATACCCCGCGCCGCGCACGGTTTCGAGTAATTTCATATCGTAGGGATCGTCCATTTTACGGCGCAGGCGGCGGATGTATACGTCCACGACGTTGGAGGCGATCATGCGCTCGTAGCTCCAGATGTGTTCCTCCACCTTCTCGCGGCTGACGAGATGATTGGCGTGGCGCATCAAATATTCGAGCAGGGCAAACTCTTTGGCAGTTAGGTCAATCAATTCCCCGGCGCGGCGGACTTTGTGTGTAGCGGGATCAAGTTCGAGGTCCGCGATTTGAAGCGTGGCTGTTTTAACGGAGGATTCCCTTCGTAGAAGTGCACGGATGCGGGCGCGCAATTCGTCCACTTCAAAAGGTTTGACGAGATAGTCGTCTGCGCCGCTGTCCAATCCCTGGACGCGGTTGTCCAGCGCGTCGAGCGCGGTCAGCATGAGGATGGGGGTGGTGATACGCCGGTTGCGGAGGGCGCGGCAGACTTCCACACCGTCCTTGCCGGGGAGCATGATGTCGAGGATGATGACGTCGTAAACGGGGGTGAGGCCCATCTCTTCGCCGTCGAGGCCGTCGAAGGCGGCGTCAATAGCATAGCCGTCGTCCTCCAGCGTGGCGCGCAGGGAGTCGTTCAGGCGGCGGTTATCTTCAACAATTAGAATTCGCATGGGATTTCCTTCGTTCTCTGTTCAACCCGCAGTTCATTTGCTCCTGATCATTTCGCAGTTCAACTGCGAAATGATCAGGGAACAAGAGGATGAACGTGACGAATTCTAGCACGCAATCATGACGAAATGATGAATATCTTTCAGGCGGAAAATGGGTTTTAAGAATGTCTTTGTCCTGCCTGCACCGTGCGCCCTGTCCTGGCGGCCAGGACAGGCAGGCACAGGTGAGCGGAGGGAGGAGCGCTCTTTGCGACGAACGCAGTCGAAGGACATGGGTTCGCATAAAGTTTATCTTTTCCAAGTCCCCGCGCTTCGACTGCGGGACTGACGAACAAGTCCCTCCGCTCAGCGCGAAGAAACTTAAACAGGAGTCTCTCTTGAACAACTACATCGCACTCGTCCTCACCTTTGCACTCTCGCTCATTTTTCTGCGGTTGATGAATTTCATTGCCCAGCGCGGCTGGATGGATGGCAAACTCAGCCGCAAGGTCATTCACATTGGCACGGGGCCGTTGTTTGTCCTGTGCTGGCTGATGTTCAAAGATACGCCCGATGCACGCTGGCTGGCGGCGCTCGTGCCTTTCACCATCACTGTCCAATTCGCGCTGACGGGGCTTGGAATCATCAAAGACCCGGCTTCGGTTCAGTCCATGTCTCGCACCGGGGACCCGAAGGAAATTCTGCGCGGGCCTTTGTATTACGGCATTATGTTCGTTGTGTTGACCGTTCTCTTCTGGAAAGATTCCCCCGTTGGCATCGTTGCGCTGATGATGATGTGCGGCGGCGATGGTATTGCCGATGTGATTGGCCGCCGCGTGCGCTCCGAAAAACTTCCCTGGAGCAGGGAAAAATCCTATGCGGGAATGGTCAGCGTTTTTGTGGGCGGCTGGGTGTTATCGGCAATTGTGTTGTTCGTCTACGTATCGCTTGGCATTTTCGCCGCGCCGTTCACGAGTTACCTCCTGCCGCTGACAGTAATTGCTTTGATTGGTACAGTGGTTGAATCACTGCCGCACAAGGATGTGGACAATATCACGGTCACGGTTGCCGCGGCGGTCGCGGGGTATTTTTTGTTCTGAAACGGGCTGGAGTCCAACGTCTCCCGACGTTGGACTTTGCCGAACACATCCAAAGTCAGGAGACTTTGGAGTCCATTCCGTTTTACCCGTGATCCTCTTCATTTTGCAGGATCATCACCTTGAAGGCCTCGGCAAACTCGAGGCCTTTTTCCTTGCCTTCTTCCTTTGCCCAATCGCGCATCCATTTGTCCACGTCATGCGTATCCACCTGGCTGACGTGTTTCTTCAACGCTTCGATTTTTAATTCGATGGTTTCGCTGATGTCAATCCACGTATCTGACTTTTCCGACCCGTGGACATATAACCGTTTAACGTTGTGCGGTTCATACCCCGCCGACAGCAGGTCCGGGAAAATGAGCCTTGTCCCCGCCGACGGAAAGACCGCCTCACACGCCGCCTGCGCCGCGGCGCGATGGTCGGGGTGGTTGACGTAGTCACTGCCGTAAAACCATGCTTCGGGATTTCCGGTCACAACCACGTCTGGTTTGAACTGACGGATGACACGCGTCAAGTCCTTTCGCAAGGCGATGGACGGTTCCAACTCGCCATCGGGGTAGTGCAGGAAAACTGTCTCTTTGACGCCAAGCGTTTCATTGGCGGCCTGTTGCTCGGTCTCGCGAAGACGCGCCAGCTCGGGCTTGTAGTCGGCGCCTTTGGCGGAGTCATTCGAGCCGGAGTCACCGCTTGTGATAATCACGGATACGATCTCGCATCCAGCTCTGGCCCATTTTGCAAGCGTGCCAGCAACAGTAAAGTCCTGGTCGTCAGGATGGGCGTGGATGCTCATGGCGGATTTGGGGAGGTATTCTTTTTCGTTTGTCATGGGGCGGATTTTATCAGACCTCAGTCTTCAACTTCTCAATCACCTGCAAAAACACTTCGTAAGGCTGCGCCCCCACAACCGCGTAGCGGTTATTCATCACGTAAGTCGGCACGCCGGAGACGCCGATTTGATAAGCCTGCTGAACCTGAGCGGCGACTTCGGCTGTGTACTTGCCGCTTTCAACGTCGCTTTGCATTTCGTCCGCGTTCAGGCTTGCTTCTTCAGCGGCGGAGCGAAGCACATCCCATTGACTGATGTCCTGCCCTTCAGCGTAAACTTTGCGAAAGACGATGCGATGGAACCCATTGGCTTTTCCATGTTCGCGGGCGTACTCGGTCGCTTCGTGCGCGAGACGTGTGTTGTAGATCCGTTTGGTGGAGACAAACTCCATTCCGTAATTGCTCGCGAGTTGTTGCAGTCGCTCTTCCGAGCCGTTTGCTCGCGCGCGTTTTATGTAATCGGGCAGTTCCATGCCTTCGGGCGGTGTGTCGGGCCGCAGGTAAAACGGACGCCACTCCACTTCCACGTTGTATTCTTTTTTGAGCCTCTCGACCACACCCTGGCCGACGTAGCACCACGGTCAGATGTAATCGGAGAAAATGGTGAGTGTGTAGTTCATGAATTTCCCGGACGGATAGTCAACATCACCCCATTTTGTGACGGGTCATGGACGAGCAGGCCGTTTTCGGTCTGGTTGGATGGAATGCCCGCCGCATCCACGCGTGCAATGACATCATCCAGCGACTTTTGATCCGGCAGTTCAACCGTGAAGTAGCGCAGGCCGACGGCATCCGGCGGGGGTGGGGGAGCACCTTCGCCCTGCCAGGTGTTCAGTCCCAGATGGTGGTGATACCCGCCCGCAGAGACGAATGCCGCGCGGAAGGATTTTGAAACGCCCATCACGTCAAAGCCTAGCACGCCATGATAGAAGTCCACTGCTTCATTCACGTTGCGGACGTGCAAATGGACGTGGCCGAGACGCGTCTCTTTTGGAATGGAAACATCCAAGCGGTCATCTTTTTTGAGATGACGCAACAACGCATCCACATCGAGCGGCTCGCGCCCGTCGCTGAACGTGCCATCTGTGCGGCGCGTGACGAATTGGTCGCCCTCGATTGCGAATGTCCCGTCTTCGGGGGACTCGGCGTAAAGTTCGATGCCGTTGCCGTCGGGATCATCAAGATAGGTGGTCTTCGTCATGACGTGGTCGGTGGGGTAGTTGGGATATTGCATGGCGAAGAGACGTGCCATCGCGCGCGCCAGCTCGCGTCGACTTGGAAAGAGCACGGCGAAGTGATAAAGCCCCGTCACGCGGCGATACTTTTTGACGTTGGGTTGTTCGGTGAGGCGAAGCAAATCTGCGCCGCCAGTCGTCAGATCCCCGAAGGGGGCGCCCAGCCCGGCCCGATTCCCATCGCGCCAGCGGACGATGAATCCCATTGCCTGCTGGTAGAACGCGATCTGATTCTCGAGGCTGGCAACTGTCAATGAAACGTGACCAACTTTGGCGGCGGGATGAATCGAGAATTCTGTCGAGGTTTGAGTTTGTTTTTGAGTCGTCATGTTAATTTACCTTTGTATCGCATAGGACGAGGCTTTGTCCGTATTGCTTACTTGCCGTTGTATGTCATTGCGAGGCGGAAGAACACCGCCTCGCAATGACATTATCAACTCACCTTACGCAGAACGTCAGTTATTAACTCAATATCTTCACCGTGCTGCCCCAGTTCGTTCCGAGCGATCCCTGCAAAACGATGTGCAGAAGCTACATGCCCTCGATTTGGCGGGCGCGGTTGAGAGGACCGGCATCAACGGGACGCATGCCGCCGTCCTTTGCCAACTGCGCGACTTTGTCTTTCGCGTCCGCATCGTCGCCCGCGATAAATACGTCGAGCGGCTGACCAGCCACCTGTCCCGCGAGAAGCGTGCCTGCGAAGGTGGTGTTGAAGGCTTTGACAACTTTCGCCCCAGAGGCAATCGCTTTGGCAACGTCTTCCGCAGAGGACGAATCGGGCGCAGTGGCGAGTCCGTCGTAAGTCGAGTTGAGCGGGTTGGCGATGTCCACAACGACTTTGCCCGCGAGTTTATCGCCAAGCTGCTTGACAATTTCAATGTTCGTGCCATACCAAACGGCAAGCACAACCACGTCGCCCAATTGCACATCGCCGAGGCTTGCGCTTGAAACCTTCGCGCCGTTTTTTGCCGCGCTCTTTAAATCTGTAACGGCCTTTTCGGCGGCTTCAGGATTCGCATCTACGAATGTGACCGAGTGCCCGCCCGCGACGAAACGGGTTCCAATGCCGCGTCCCATGTTGCCGGCGCCAATGATTGTTACGTTCATTTTTCATCTCCTTGATAATTAATGGAATGTGAATTTCTATTCCAAAATGGGAAGCACTACCAATGTTTCATCCGATTCAAAGTTGATTTTTCGATGTGTCCCGTCGCAAAACGGTTTGTTTGCAGATTGTCCACAGCGGCACAGCGCAACCATCTTGCCATCCACTGCTTTTGAGTTCCCGTCCACGTCCATGAAGGTTGCGTTGCCTGCAATCAGATACGGCCCGTTCTTCAAAGCCTTGATTTCAATTTTTTCTGTCATGTTGAGTTCCTTGAATGAAATATTTGGTTAGAGTGTGAACAACTGCCAGCGGCCAATGACCACGAAAGCAGACAGCGCCATCAAAACAACATTCATCGGAATGACGTTGTATTCCTTCTTCGGCAGGTGTTCGGTGAAGATTGCAAGCAGTTGGATTATCGTGAGTCCAACCGCCGCAAGGACTGTCAACCAGGGCAGGATGCCGGTAAGGATGGGGAGGATCAATCCCAGCGCGCCGAGCAATTCCGATATCCCAACGAAGCGCACGAAACCATCCGGGCGGTTCTTTGCCCACGGCATTTGCTCTTTCACTTTTGCAATCTGAAAGGTTTTTATCGAACCGGCCATCAAATACATGGCACCCAGCAACCCCTGCGCGATCCATAATGCAACGTTCATCTTGACTCTCCTTGAGTTGTTTGTTATTATACGGTTGTTGGATAAACAACAACTGTTGTAAAATTTACCCCCGGCACAACTGGAAGTCAACCATCAAACAATCAGATTTGTTGCCTAAGCAACACTGGAGCGAAAATGTTGCCGACTGAAGAAAAACTCGACCCCCGCGTCAAACGGACCCGCGGCCTGATCCTGCAATCCTTTGGAGATTTACTCGCCGAAAAAAGTTTCGATGCCATCAGCGTTCAGGACGTGGCCGAAAAGGCGCAGATCAACCGCGCCACTTTTTACGCCCACTTTGAAGATAAGTATGCCCTGCTCGACCACTCCATCCGCCAGGGATTCATGCAGGAGATCGAAAACCGCATGTTGAATGCCTGTCATTACACGCCCGATAATTTGCGAACGTTGATCATCACCGTCTGCGAGTTTCTCGCGCAACTGGGAACAGACTGCGCGCAGTCGCAGAGGCAATTCGAGCCTCTGGTCGAGAAGCAGGTCAAATTACAAGTCTATGAACTTTTGACTTTGTGGTTGAGCAAAATGAACGTGAACATTTCCACCGAAATTCCAGCCACCGTGGCAGCCTGGGCGATCTACGGCCTGGCCTCCTATTGGAGTCACAGCAAAAAACGCCCCGCGCTTGAAAAATTTGTGGATCAGGCTTTGCCGCTCGTCTCAGTCAACCTGGAGCAATTCGCGCAGGTAGCGTAAATAAATGGTTCAAATGTCTGTCATCGGATTTTCATCAAATCACTGTATATTTGCCCTCAAAGGAGAAACCAATAAATATATGAATACACCCAGGCGATACAATCCAGTCCTCGTCGCCTTGCATTGGTTCACTGTTATGCTGATGCTCGGCGCGGGGTTTCTTTCTGAAGACGAGGGCGGCTCGTCACCGATCAACATCCACATGATGCTGGGAGGCTTACTGCTCGTCATATTGGTTGCCCGTCTTATCGTACGTTTCACCACCCAGCGTCCCGCGTGGGCGACCACCGGCAATGCCCTTCTCAATAAACTCGGCAGGCTTGTCCACGTTGGACTTTATGGCATGGCTTTTTTCATCCTTGGTCTGGGCGGGTTGATTGCTTATAAAAGAAATCTCTTCGCAGTTGTGCTCGGAACCGGTTTCGCAAACGACGAAGGGTGGACTCTTACCAGGATCCATCATCTGGGATGGATCCTGGCTCTCCTGCTGATCTTCGCACATGTCGGCACGGCGCTCTATCACCAGTTTATCCTCAAGGACAATCTCTTCGAACGAATGTGGTTTGGCAAGTAACCATAACGAAACGGGACAGGACACAGTCTTGTCCCGTTTTATGTTGCGTTGATATGCAAAAAACGGTAAGATAGGCGCACCCGTAAAGGGGATTCTCATGATTGATCTTTCCAATGCCCGCTTCGCTTTTTTGGACATCGAGACCACCGGCCTGTCGCCATGGTTTGGGGATCGCATCTGCCAGATAGGCATTGTCGTCACCGAAGGCAAACGCATCAAGCGGACCTTTGAGTCGCTCGTCAACCCCGAACGTGATCTTTCACCCGCGGCCGCCTACGTGAACGGCCTGAACGAAGCAAACCTGGCCCGCGCGCCGCGCTTTGAAGAAGTTGCGGAAACAGTCGAAGCGCTTTTGCAAGATGCAGTGGTCGTCTGTCACAACGCCAAATTTGACATCCAGTTTTTCGACAGCGAATATCGCCGCCTCGGGCGCGAAGTGGAATATCCGAACCTGATAGACACACTCCTGCTCGCGCGTGGATTCTTCGACCTGCCATCGTACAGTTTGCCCGCTCTCGCCGAAGCCTTTCAAGTTCCCATTGTTCAGGATGGTTCACGTGCTCAGGCCGATGCCTTGACCGCCAAAAACGTTTTTTTTGGCATGATGGAATCGCTCAGGCAATTGAACAAGCCGCTCGACGATTACATTGGTATTTACAACTCGCCTGCCTGGCCCGATGGAGGCGTATACCTTCCCACCGAATTAAGCGAAGCCATCAACAGCGGCAAACGCCTGTTCATCAAATACATGGATAAAGACGGGGAAATTTCCGAGCGCTGGATCACGCCCATGCAAGTAATGGGACTTTCGGATTACATCTACCTGCAAGCCTACTGTCACACGCGCGAAGCTGAGCGTACCTTCCGCCTCGACCGAATATTGGAAGTCGCAGTTCAAGTTGACCGTCAATGACCGGAACATGAAAGGCAGGCGCAAATGAAAAACTTTGACCCTCGTTACAACGACCTTCCCAAGACCGAAATTCACATCCATCTCGAAGGCGCTATCCGCACGCAGACAATCATTGACATCGCGAAGGAATACAATCTGAAATTGCCTGCGTACACAGTCAGCGAATTGGACAAGCACGTCAAAGTCTATGACCAGATGCGCGACCTGCACGCGGTGCTCGAAGCGTTCGCCATTTTCCAAAACAGCATCACTTCGCCGGAAGTCGTTGAGCGCATCGCCTGGGAATTGTTCGAAGATTCGGCAAAGCAAAATATCAAGTTGTTTGAAGTCCGCTTCTCGCCGGATTGGGCCTTCCACGGGCACAACCTGGATTGGGACGCCTGTCTCGAAGGTCTCTTGCGCGCCAGGGAACGCGCCGAACGCGAGTTTGACATGGCGATTGGCTTCATTGCCATCACCTCACGGAGCAGGGGACCTGAGTCCTGTGTCAAAACCGTGGATTGGGCGATCCGTCATCGAGAAGATATTCTCGGCATTGACCTGGCCGACAGCGAGCGCGATTTTCCGCTCCGCGATTTCATCCCGTCTGTGATGAGGGCAAAGGAAGCTGGGCTGAGAGTGACCATCCATACCGGCGAAGATACGCCTGCCTCCTTCGTAGCGGATACGATCAAACTCGCCAGCCCGGATCGCATCGGTCATGGCATTCACGTCATTGAAGATATGGAGGCGGTTGAATTGGTAAAGGAGCGCGGCGTCACGCTGGAGGTCAACCCGTGGAGCAACTATCTGACCAGTTCCGTGCGGACGATTGACGAGCACCCGCTGAAAGAACTGTTCGACCTGGGCGTGCGTGTAACGGTTAATTCCGATGACCCCGAAGTGCTGGATACCAATCTGAATAACGAATACCGCATCGCTCACGAAGTTCTTGGCATGAGCATGGACGATATTGCCATTTGCAACCGCAATGCGTTCGAGGCATCCTTCCTGCCCGAAGAGCGAAAGGACAAAATCTGGCAAAAGTATTTTTCCGCCTGAGCAAATCTTTTTTTCCTGAAACCGCTCAATAAACTGGTGATTACCCACAAGTCCGCATACGTCATTCAAAGCCTCAAAGCCAGAGCATTTTGCCGCGAATTTCACTAATTCACACGGATTTTTAAAACCAATTCGCGAAAATTCGTGGAATTCGCGGCTGAGGTTTTGCTTTCGAAAGGAGGATACATGTCGAAAAATGTCGGGCTTTGGATTGACCATAAGAAAGCTGTAATGGTGATCCTCGACGAGCAGGGGGAGGAGCTAAAACTTATCCAGGCGAACACGGAAAAACGTGTTCGAGTTCGCGGGGGAGCGCGTATGAAGAGTGTGTCTGGGGCGCAATACTTTCCTGCTGAAGACCATAAAGACAGACAGTACATGGAACGGCTTCATAAATTCTACGGCACGGTGATTGCCCACATCCGTGATGCAGACTCTGTCCTCTTGTTTGGCCCCGGCGAAGCCAAGTCTGAACTTGAAAACCGGATTGCTCACGAAAAAGCCAGTGTGCAGATTGCCGGGATCGAAAACGCCGACAAAATGACGGAGCGCCAGATTGCCGCAAAGGTGCGAAGTTATTTTCATAAAAGGAAGACGATATAATCGGGGACATGCGCGCCAAATTCCCCGCCACAGTCCATCTGCTCTTTTTTCGAGAGAACCAAATCCTTTTGCTTCGCCGCTTCAACACGGGATTTCGCGATGGAGAATACAGTGTCCCGGCGGGGCATTTGGATGGCGGTGAAACTGTCAGGGCCGCGGCTGTGCGTGAAGCGGGGGAAGAGACCGGGGTCCGGTTTGATGCGAAGGACGTTGTCTTCTCGAGCGTGATGCATCGCAATGAAGGAGACGAACGCGTGGACTTTTTTGTCCACGTTCTCAAGTGGCAGGGTGAACCGTTCAATGCCGAGCCGGAAAAATGCGACGAGTTGCGCTGGGTGGATGTGGACGGCCTGCCGGAGAACACAATTCCCTATGTTCGAAAAGCGATCAAGAACCACCTGGGGGGAATCTGCTTTGACGAGTTCGGCTGGGAGTGTTCATAAAGTCATTGCCCCTGTATAATCTGCCCATGCTCACATCCGAGACCCTCAATCCCCTGCTCAACTCTGCTTTCACGCGCGAGATCACCTGGCTGGAAGCGTCCACGCGATATTCGCTGGATGAATTCATCGAGACTTTCTACAACACCCGTCAGCGCGTGCGGGAAGCATTGGAAGGGATGAACGATTCCCAGGTCGCGTTTGCCGCGCCGGCCCATCCGATGTGGTCGGTGAGCGAGAGCATCACACACCTGATCTACTCCCAGGGCTTTTATCTCAACAAACTGCTCGATATTTCCACCAGCCCCGTCATGCCGCACATCATCGAAGCCGCGCGCGGGTTTGGCGAGGGCGCAAAGACGGGCATCCCCGCCGATGTGTTGCGTCAACGCCTGGTCTTCGCCACCGAGCAGATCACCACCGCGATTGAAGGAACGCGCCACAACCATGACGCGCAGAAGAGTCAGGTCCATGAATTCTTCGGGGTCTGCACCTACAACACATGGATCGTCCTCCTCCTCGCCCATGAGGTGGATCACTTCAAGCAGGTCATTGCGATGAGACGGCTGGCGCGCTCTGAACTCGTGTGAGACTTTACTTCTGCATCACTGGGACGTCAACCCGCGGCACGATCCAAACCTGACTTTGAACCTGCCCGGAAACACGAGATAATTTTTCCCCGCTGACAGGGTGGCAGAAGTCCGGGATCAATTCCGCCAGCGGCACGGCCACAAAGGCATAATTCCAAAATTCAACGTTCAACGGTTTGTCGTCGAAGAGCACGATGTCAAGGTCAATTGTGCGCGGGGCGTTCTTGTCCGCAAAACGGACGCGGCCAAGTTTGGCTTCGATGTCTCGTATGATCTGCTCTTTCAATTCGTAGGGCGGCAAATCCGTAACGAAAAGAACGCAGGCATTCAGGAAGTTGGGGCCATCGGAACCGACCGCCTGTGATTCCCATGCAGAGGAGACTGCTTTCACCTCCCCATACTCCCCCAGCATTTGGATTGCCTTCGGAAGGTGAAATTCAGGCTCGATGTTTGACCCGATGCTGAGATAGGCCCGGTGCAGGTTACGCATCGCGATCGCGTTCGATTTCCACACCGACCGATTTCGAATACCGCACGGCCCCGGGTTTTTCCACACGCACGATCACTTTTTTCACTCCCTTCTGTTCGAGGCAAATCTTTGCCAGATCGTTGGCGAGCGCTTCGACAGTAAAACGCGCGGCGGTTTCCGCATGGGTTTGGGCCTTCTTTGCCAGGGCGCGATAGTCCACGCAATCTGAGATGTCGTCAGAGACTGCCGCAGTTCCCGTATCGGTGAAGGCTGTGATGTTGATCAAGATGTCCTGCGCTTTTTCGCGCTCCCAGTCATTGATGCCGATAATGCCGCGCACCAGTAAATCCTTGATGAAGACTTTGTCCATGAATACTCTCTCTCTGTCATTGCGAGGAGGGCTGATGGTTGAGTAGACGGTGTTCGTCTGCCGTATCGAAACCCAGCCCGACGAAGCAATGACGGGTTAAATTAAGTGCCTCCCGCCATCCACGTGGATGATCTCGCCGGTAATGTAGGCGGGGCCTGCAAGCAGGAAGATGAGGGCATCTTCAACTTCCTCCGGTTTGCTCCAGCGTTGGGCGGGGACGTTTTCGATGATCTTGTCGTTCGCGGGCCTATCCGATGGCGGGAGGATCGCGCCAAGCGCCAGCCCGTTGACGGTGATGCGCGGGGCCAGCGCGGCAGCGAGAGATTTGGTCATCGCGGCGAGGGCGGCTTTGCTGACGGTGTAGGGGAAATGGTCAGCGCCGGGATGGAGGGCGCGCCAATCGAGGATGTTGACGATGCGGCCCTCGCTGTTATCGGGGAGTCCTTTGGCAAATGCCTGTGAGAGCAGGAACGGCGCGGTGAGGTTGATTGCGATGTGACGTTCCCAGTCTGTGAGCGTGGTCGTTTCCCACGAAAGCGATTCGAAAATAGCGGCGCTGTTGACGAGCGCATATAACGGACTGATGTCGTTTGCCTGGGAAATTAGGCGGGAAACTCCGCGGGGGTTGGAAAGGTCTGAGGGCAGTACCCAGCTTTGGCGTCCGAATGAAGCGATTTCTTTTTGAACGTTCAATGCCTCTTTCGCGGAATGTCCGTGATGGATGATCACATCCGCCCCGGCGCGTCCACAGGAAAGAGCGAGGATGCGTCCCACGCGGCGGGCGGCTCCGGTGACAAGGATGGTTTTTCCAGTCAGGGATTCATTCATCGCAGGGATTTTATCATCGCGGCGTAATCCAATACAAGCATCGTCCCGCCCCGTCCTGGCCCGGACGGGACAGGGAAGGTTGCCATCAGGAGTCTAACTTACTCGAAATAAACCTTCGGGACGTTTTTTACAGGCTTAATTGGATAAGGTTTATCTTATTCTTGACTTCCGTTTTTGGAGGTGATAATATCCTTTTACAGAAAGGTGCAAATTATGACTAATCAAAATCCACCAATCTACACGGGCGATATCGTCAGGCAACACCTTGACCCATCCCAGGAATATTCTGCTGAAAACCAGGAGATTATTTTCTCAGACGAACAACATGCGGTTTGGGCCGACCTGTTCGCTGGAATTCATCAGTCTTATTTGCTGGAGCACACCTGCCGGGAATTCAAGGATGGGCTGGCGTTGTTGCAACTCGATCCGCTCCGCATTCCCACAGTCGCGCATCTCAACGAACGCATTAATCCTCGAACTGGCTGGCGCATCGAGCGGACGGCTGTCCGTTACACGCTTGCCGATGACTGGTACGTGAAGTTTGCCCAGCGCATTTTCCTGATCACCGATTATTTGCGGACCCGCGACCAGATGGAATTTACGCCGGAACCGGATATGTTCCACGATATTTTTGGTCATCTGCCATATCTGACCCAGGAATTCTACGCGCGCATCGAGGATAAATTTGCCCCGGCCTACTTGAATGCAACGCAGGAAGAGAAGGAAGTCATTAAACGCCTGGCCTGGTACAGTACCGAGTTTGGGTTGGTCATGGAGGATAACCGTTTGAAAGTATTCGGGGCCGGGACTATTTCCGGCCGCAGTGAACTCACGAATACGATCATGGAATTCTACCGGCTTGGCCGGGACAATGTGGTGGATTACAGCGGGGATGTGTTCAAGCAAATTCAGGATAATTTCCTTGCCCATAAAAAGGATATCAACCGCATCATCGCCGGTGTCAATGAGCTGCACCAACAGGGACAGATGTCATCTGATGAGCAGGGATGGAACGTTGTCCGGGCGCTTTACGACAAGCTGGGGATTGCACGCGATGGATACTTTGGAGGCGAGGTGATCCTGGCTCCGTTTGACGTTGAAACGATTGCCCAGATCCCCAAGACGGTCTATGCCTTTAACCCGATGTTCTTCGTCTGTGAGTCGTTCGAACAGATGGATGCGCTGCTTGATTCCCATTTGAAGCCGATTGCGCTTCGGAAGAGATAACAGACATCTCTCTCGACTTTTGCACCTTAAAAACCAATACACCAGACAGTCCATTTTAACTTGAAAAGGCTCTCGATTCGCAGGACTGGGACAATACCTAACCTGCCCGCATTCTTTAGAAAAGCGGAACAACAACTGCTTGAGAATTGA
>JACRLC010000038.1 GCA_016235425.1 Chloroflexota bacterium
TCAATTCTCAAGCAGTTGTTGTTCCGCTTTTCTAAAGAATGCGGGCAGGTTAGGTATTGTCCCAGTCCTGCGAATCGAGAGCCTTTTCAAGTTAAAATGGACTGTCTGGTGTATTGGTTTTTAAGGTGCAAAAGTCGAGGAATAACTCCACAAATTGAGGGCTTGCTCGAAGAAGATAAACTGCTTGCCAAGTTACAAGAACTATTCCCGCACGACAAGTTTGAACATCCTGGCAAAGGCGGCGACATTCTCCAGTTTGTAATTGAGCAAGGTCAACAAATTGGAATCATTGTCTATGAATGCAAAAAAGTAAAGAACTTTGACAAGAAACATATTGACCAAGCAAAAACCGCTAGGCGTATGCGTGGCGCAGATTTTGCGGTTCTCGTTACAAATGTTTTTCCATCAAAGAAACAATACTACTTTGTGGAAAAAGCGGTTTTTGTGATTAGCCCTATCAGTCTCGAACCAATCACACAAACTCTACGAGATAGCTTGGTCAGGATATATATGCTTCGCCTCTCAAATGAGGCAAAATCGAAGGCTGTTCAACAAGTTTATGATTATCTTTCGAGCAATGAATACTCGAACAAAGTGAACGACTTGGCTTCCCAATTAATGGATTTAGGGAAAGAATTAAAAACGGAGATTACATCGCACAAGAGAGTCTGGGAAAAGCGTTACAAAACTTATCAGAATCTGTATATTGACATCGGTGTAATTGACCACAAATTGCGTACGCTCATCAAAGGATTGCCTGGAAGCAAGACTTTACAGTTGCCCGCACCACCAAAACAATTTATAGATATTGAAGAACTTCAAGGCTAAACCAAAAGACCTCCGAGCCCACCCTCGGAGGTCTACTCATCTATTCTCTAATTCTCTGAACTTCCTACTCCCCCGTCGGCACCCAAATATTCTTGACCTGAGTCGCCTCGTGCAGGAACTCGTGACCTTCGCCTTGTTCGCGGGACATCCAATCGCGGGGCAGACCATAGCCTGTCCACGTGCGCTTCATGTTTGCGGCGGATTCGTTCTCGACATGGTAACTGCCTTCCGCCGAGCCGAAGTACCAGACCGAGTCAACGTCTTCATGCTGAACAAGAGTTTTCGTTAAGTGGTCACGGTCACCTGTGACGATGTTGACCACGCCGCTAGGCACATCGGAGGTGTCAAGCACCTGATAGAAGTCCGTGGCAGAGAGCGGATATTTCTGGCTGGGGATCATCACCACAGTATTGCCACGTGCAATGGCAGGAGCCATCAGCGAGATAAACCCAAGCAAAGGCATTTCATCGGGGCAGGCAATGCCGATCACACCCATCGGTTCATTGACCGCGACTGTAATGCCACGCAAAGTTGTTTCCTGTACGGTGCCGCCGTATTTATCTGCCCATGCTGCGTAAGAGAATAATCTTTCAACAGACGCGTCCACTTCGGCTTGCGCGGACTTCTGCGTGCGTCCCGTCATTTCGACGATGCGTTTTACAAATTCAGCGTTACGAGCATCGAGATTTTCAGCGATGAAATATAAAATTTGCGAACGGTTGTAGCCGTGACGCATCGCCCAGCCTGACGTCCGCGCTTTGTGTGCTGCTTCCACTGCATCGCGGATGTCCTTGCGATTTCCGTCACCGACCTGACCGATCAATTTTCCCTTCGCGCTCAACACGCTCGAAGTGTACGCGCCGTCAGGACGAACCTGCTTACCGCCGATGTACATCTTTGGCGTCCGATCTACCAGCGGAAGCGAATGTCCATTTGCCCGAGCAACCCCAGGCTGAGACGGAAGCGTGGGCACATGTTCGCCCCACTTCTTCTTTTCATCCAGTACAAACTCAGGGCGTGGACGATCCATCCATGTCGGTCTTAAATATTCAAACAGACCTTCACGTCCGCCTTCGCGCCCATAGCCCGACTCGCGATAGCCGCCGAAGCCCGACGCGCCGTCAAATTGATTGGTGCAATTGACCCACACCGAACCCGCCTTGATCTTGCTCGCCACATCGAGCGCGAGGTTGATGTTATCGCTCCATACACTCGCCGCGAGACCATAGCGCGTGTTGTTCGCAACTTCGATGGCTTCGCTCGGCGTGCGGAACGTGAGCGAGACCAGCACGGGTCCGAAAATTTCTTCCTGCACAGTCGCGGCGGCGGGGTCAAGCCCCGTGATGAGCGTCGGTTTATAAAACAGCCCTTTTTCGGGCAGCGCAATATTCGGCTGAAAACATTCGCCGCCTTCGGCAATGCCCGTCTTCACCCAGCCATCGATCGTGTCCCATTGCGACTGATCGACGATCGCGCCCATGTCAATTGATTTATCGAGCGGGTCGCCCACGCGCATGTGTTCCATGCGATTCTTTAATTTTTGGATAAACTTCGCTGCGACATTTTCCTGCACGATCAACCTTGACCCTGCGCAACAAACCTGACCCTGATTAAACCAGATCGCATCAACCACCCCTTCAACTGCTCCATCCAAATCGGCATCATCAAACACGACGAATGGACTCTTGCCCCCCAACTCCAGCGACAGTTTTTTGCCCGAGCCAGCCGTCTGCTTGCGGAGAGTTCGTCCCACATCCGTTGAACCCGTGAATGCGATCTTATCCACATCGGAATGTTCAACGATCATCGAGCCCGCGCTGCTGCTTCCAGTAATGACATTTACAACGCCTGCGGGCAATCCCGCTTCGGCGACAATTTCAGCGAACAACAACGCCGTGAGTCTTGTGTACGAAGCAGGCTTCAACACAACCGTGTTGCCCATCGCAATCGCAGGCGCGATCTTCCACGCCAGCATCAACAGCGGGAAATTCCACGGGATGATCTGCCCGACGACTCCGACGGGTTGATAGTCGCGCAGTTCGGTCTCCATCAACTGCGCCCAACCTGCATAATAGTAAAAGTGACGCGCCAACAACGGCACATCGATATCGCGCGACTCGCGGATCGGCTTGCCGTTGTCCATCGACTCAAGCACTGCCAGCAAGCGCGAATGCTTCTGAAGGTTGCGCGCAATTGCATAAAGATAACGCGCCCGCACCATACCAGGAGTCTTGCTCCAGGTTTTGAATGCTGTTCGGGCGGCGGCAAGCGCCGCGTCTACATCTTTCTTCTCCGCCTGCGTGGTCTCCGCCAACAATTCCCCATTCGCTGGATTGTATGACGGATAGAACTTCGCACCCTTCGGCGTCACCCACTCATTGTTGATGAACAAGCCGAACTTGCGTCCATGCTCATCCAGCCATGCTTTGACAGCATCAGGCGCTTCGGGGGCGGGTCCGTATTCCATACTTTTGAAGATTTCAAGTATTTTGCTCATAAGTAACTCCAGTTCAATTAACCGCGAAGCACGCTAAGGGCGCTAAGAAAACCCAAAAGAATCTTCGCGTTCTTTGCGCTCTTGGCGGTTAACCTGCTCTTATCCCATCGGCATGTGATGTTTCGCCGCGTAATGACCTGTGATGTAGTGATACAACTGCCGCTCGATGTCGGTGAGCAGACTGCTCGCGCCGATACGGAAAAGGTCATTCTTCAGCCATTCATCGCCGAGTTCTTCCTTCATCAGCGACTGCCACGCCATCGCCTGCTTCGCGGAGCTGATTCCGCCCGCGGGCTTGAACCCGACTTTGTAGCCGAAGCGGTCGAGATAATCGCGGATGGCGCGTGTCATCACCAGACTAAATTCCAACGTGGCATTGACCGTTTCCTTGCCTGTCGAAGTTTTGATAAAGTCCGAGCCTGCCATCATCGCCACGAGGCTGGCTTGATAGACCTGCTTGAGCGTGCCAAGATCGCCAGTCGCCAAAATGGTCTTCATGTGCGCCGCGTCACCACATGCCGCACGGAATTGTTTGAGTTCGTCATACAGGGATTTCCAGTCGCCAGTCAAAACGTGGTTGCGGGAAATGACCACGTCAATTTCGCGCGCACCCGCTTCAATGGCCTGCTCGATCTCCTGAATGCGCTGAGGCAGGGGCGTCTGTCCCGCAGGAAAACCCGTCGCAACGGAAGCAACTGGAATGTCCGAGCCACGAAGCGCTTCGACTGCGTCATGCACGCGATTTGGATACACACACACCGCGCCGACTGTCACTTTCTCGCCGTCGAGTCCAAGTCTTGCCAGCATATCTGCGCGGATAGGCTGTCTGGCTTTGGCGCACAGGCGCTTGACGCGGCCAGGCGTGTCATCGCCTGCGAGGGTGGTCAAGTCAATGCAGGTGACGGCACGCAACAACCATGCCGCCTGCCATTCCTTTTTGACAGTGCGACGCTTGGGCAAAGACTCAACGCGCCGCTCCACCGCGCTCTTGTTGACGTGCGCACCCATCACCCAATCGAGGTCAAGCGGGGTTCCGGGATTTCGATTATTTTGGGAAGTCATGGGATAAACCTTATTCTGTTTGCGCGAAACGCGCAGGGTTTGTAAGACATTTCTGAGGCAAATATATCACAATGTTCTGCTGACATTATACAGCGATTGGACTCGGAGGTCTGCCATACCTGGCGAAATTCCAAACAGGAAATGATGGTAGGGATTTTGGACTCTACTTGAAAATTAATTTTGGCATGTTATACTTTTTTAATAACGTTTCTCTTAGAGGTAGAAGAGTGAGGCAAATATGGACAGGTATCTTATCGAGTCCCGGCATGACAACCTCAACTGCGAACAGGTGGTGAAAGACGTTTTCGCGGCGGGATATTTACATCACTTCGAATGGGGCTGTAAAGACAACGACCACACCGCCTGGGCAATCGTGGAAGCCGAAAGCATTGAGCATGCAAGACAGATCATTCCATGGTACTTGCGGGACCAGGCGCGCATTGTGCGATTGGTGAAGTTCGAGATTGCTGAAGAAGAGCATACAAAATCAGACAATTCGTGAACAAAAAACTCCCGAAGCATTTTCACTTCGGAAGTTTTTATCGTTATAAAAGCTTGTTCGTTCGCGAGCAGGATGCACGTTTCGCGCAACTGCATCCGAACCCGGCTTATTACGCGGGCTGTGTTGCTTTCGCAACCACGTCTTCCAACATCTTCGTCGTCACTGACTTGGGACGTTCGATGGGCTGACCCAGCGCACGCGCCCACACGTAGTTGGCGGTCACGCCGAGGGCGCGGCCAACGCCAAACAGCACCGTGTAGAAATCAAATTCGCGCACGCCGTAGTAATACTGCAACGTGCCAGAGATGGCGTCCACGTTCGGCGCGGGGTTCTTGGCTTTGCCCTGTTCCTTCAACACGGCTGGCACAACGTCGAAGACCATATCCGCCAAACGGACAAGTTCATCCTGCGGGAAGTGCTTTTTGGCAAATTCCATCTGCGCGGTGAAGCGGGGATCGGGCACGCGCAGGACTGCATGACCATAGCCGGGGATGACCTTGCCGCTGTTGAGCGTGTCCCACGCGAATTTATACAGGTCATCGCGCGATGGAACGCCGCCGAACTTTTTATGGACATCCAGCAGCCAACCGAGACATTCCTGATTCGCAAGTCCGTGTAATGGGCCGGCAAGTCCGCACATGCCTGCGGAGAAGGCGTAGTAAATATCGGCCAGCGACGAGCCGACCAAATGCGTCGCGTGCGCGCTGACGTTGCCCGACTCATGGTCGGAGTGCAGGATGAAGTACAGACGAGCCAAATCAGCATAACCCTTCTGGTCTTCCACGCCGAGCATCCTGGCAAAGTTCGCACCGTAATCCAGGCTGGGATCGAACTCAGGCTGTTTGCCGTCTTTATATTTCAAGTTGTAAATGTAGGCGGCCACCACCGATAATTCGGCGGTGAGGTTGAGTGAATCTTCGAGCGCGGGCATCCAGTACTCGTCCTTCTTCATGCCTTCGTGATACCTGCGCGTGAACTCGGATTGGGGAGCAAGCGACTGGATGGCAAGCACGAACAACGTCATCGGATGCGTATGTTTAGGCATACTGCGAAGCATGGCAAAGACGTGCTGTGGGACGTGGCATCGCTTAATCCATTCGGATTCCACGGCCTCGGCCTGTTCTTTTGTGGGGACTTCGCCGATCATCAGCAGATAATACAAACCGCCAACGTAAGGCATCTCCGCACCGTCGGGCTTGGGAAGCGCGGCGATGACTTCGGGGATGGACATGCCGCGAAAACGGATGCCTTCCGCGGGGTCCGCAAAAGAGATGTCGGTCAACAGCGATTTGATATCGCGCATCCCGCCGACGATTTGTCCAACATTAACTTCGGCTACTTTTACTTCGGAATGTTCCTTGGCAAGTTTCTTGATCCGTTCGCGCCAATCGGGAAGTTGCGCCTGAATTTTTTCTTGTAAGATCATGAGATGCTCCTAATGATTTATGTCATTGCGAGGGGCGTTCGGCCTGCCCCGACGTTCTTTCGGGGTGCGACGAAGCAATCCCTGATTAATCGGCGAAAACTACTCTACAAGATTCGCCCGTTTAATGGGAGATTGCTTCACGGCTTGCGCTCGCAATGACATACTAAATCTTCACCAATTTCTTCAACGCCTCATGCGTCTCTTTCACCGACGCGGCGGACTTTTCAAACATGGCCTTCTCTTCATCGTCGAATTTATATTCGATGATGCGCTCCATGCCTTTGCGTCCGAGTTGAACAGGAACGCCGAAGAACATATCGCTCAGGCCGTATTCGCCATTCATGTACGCGGCGCATGGGACAATCAAATGCTTGTCCTTGAGAATCGCCTCGGCCATCTGCGCGACCGCGGCGGACGGCGCGTAAAAAGCCGAGCCTGTCTTGAGCAGGTTCACGATTTCGCCGCCGCCCTTCCTCGTCCGGTTGACAATTGCTTCTAAACGGTCAGCAGGCAGATAGTCCCGGAGAGGAACGCCTGCAATGTTGGAATGGCGCGTAAGCGGGACCATCTCATCGCCGTGTCCGCCCAAAACGTAGCAGTCAATATTTTCAACACTCACACCCGTTTCCATCGCGACGAATGCGCGCATGCGGGCGGAGTCCAAAATACCGGCCTGTCCAACAACGCGTTCACGCGGCAATCCCGTGAGCTTCATCGTCAGGTAAGCCATCGTATCGAGCGGGTTGGTCAACACGATGTAAATGGCATCCGGCGAATGTTTGAGCGTTTCGGCCGCGGCCTTGCCGACAATCTCCGCATTCGCAGAAAGCAAATCATCACGGCTCATACCCGGCTTGCGCGGCAAGCCTGCCGTGATGATGATAATGTCGGAGCCTTTGGTTGCGGCATAATCATTCGAACCAACAATCTCCACATCCTTGCCGATGATGGGCATTGCCTCCGCCATATCGAGGCCCTTGCCCTGCGGCATTCCTTCAACAACGTCCACAAGAACCAAATCGGCGAGCTCGCGTTCAGCCAGCCAGTGAGCGGCTGTTGAACCCGTCATGCCTGCACCGATAATCGAGATTTTATTCATCGTTCCTCCAAGGCTTAAGTTTGCTGGATTTTAGTCCAGACTTTATCACTCGCAAAGTTAATTTTTGTCACATTTTTAGATGTGATTTTATGACAAAGTTGGAGTCCAACGTCTCCCGACGTTGGATTTTGATTCTGGCAGGAATTTCCAAAGTCTGGAGACTTTGGACTCTGAAAATATATCATTACCAAAAAGAGAGACTTCCCCGACCGATTCGGAAAAGTCTCTCTCGCTTCTTCCTTGACCTTTAGCCTGATTCCGCTTCGAGAAATCTCGTCGCCTGAATGGCCGCCGCGGCCCCCATCCCCGCCGAAGTGACCACCTGCCTGAAATGCGGGTCTGCCACCTCCCCCGCCGCGTAGACCCCTGCCACACTCGTTTCCATCTTATCGTTGACTGTGATATAGCCGAGGCCGCTCATTTCGAGTTGGCCTTTGAACATCTGCGTATTCGGCGTGTGACCGATAAAGATGAACAGGCCGTCGGTTTCGTAAATCGTCTCTTCGCCGGTCTTCACATTCTTCAACTTTAAGGCTTCGAGTTTTTCCGTACCAATCACTTCTGTGACGACTGTATTCCAAATGAAATTGACCTTCGGATGTTCCATGGCGCGCTTCTGCAAAATGGGACTGGCGCGCAACTCTTCGCGGCGATGGATAATGGTCACAGACGACGCGTAACGCGTGATAAAGAGTCCCTCTTCAATCGCACTGTCGCCGCCACCCACGATGACGACCTTCTTGTCCTTGAAAAACCAGCCGTCGCAGGTCGCACAATACGAAACGCCGCGCCCCGTCAACTCAACTTCGCCTGGGACGTTGAGATGATTCGGGCTTGCACCCGTCGTGACGACGAGCGTATCCGCTTTGTACTCACCGTTATCGGTTGTAACTTTGAACGGACGTTGAGACAAGTCCACTTCGTGCGCGGTGTCGAATTCAACCGCCGCGCCGAAATGCTCGGCCTGCTTCTGGAACAACTCGCCCAACTGCGCCCCGCCCACGCCCTCAGGAAAACCAGGGTAGTTTTCGATGGCAAACGTCAATGCGGCCTGGCCGCCTAGTTGCGTGCCTGTCAAAACCACGGGCGCAAGTTCCGCTCGCGCCGCGTAAAGTGCCGCCGAAAGACCTGCAGGCCCTGAACCGAGCACCAGCATTTTGACATGCTTTGAATTCCCGTTACTGTTTGAAGGGGTTGAAACATTACCTAGATTGAACATAAACTTCCTCAGTTTGTTTTTGAAGCGACTGTCGCCGCCGAAATCAAGACGTTGTTTGCGGGTTCATTATTACCGCCCCGCATTGTATCAGATGCTCACGCGCGTGAAAAGTTGCATTCGGACTTCGCCTTGAGCGGAGCGACGAGCGCATGTCAAGGAGCGCAGTCGAAGGGCGATGTCCGAAGCAACCTCCGTCTGCATACAATTGAACTTTGAAATCAAATGACGTATAGTTTAAACGAAAGGACGGTGTGGGATGAAACTCGCAAAAGGGCTGAAAATCACAGCATTGGTTCTAATGGGCGTAGCCGCCGCCTTCTTCACGTTCATGGGAATCGGCGAAATGTTTGGCGGTGACTGGAGCGGAGTTGGACATCTGCCGCCAGTCATCATCATCGTATTCCTGATGTGGCTGGGCTGGAAAAGACCCCTGGCAGGCGGCATAACAATGATTCTTTTGGGTGTCACCTCAGGAACCTATTTCTACAGCATCATGATTCGTTCTGAAGACAGGTCAACCGGCGCGTTGACAATGGGCGGGCCATTCCTGTTGTTCGGTCTGATTTTTCTCATCGCGGCGTTTCTGGAACGCTCCAGAGAATCGAAGAAAATTTGATTTCGCGCTGAGCGTGGTCGAAGCGCGGCTGTAATATGGCCCTTCGACTGCGCTCAGGACGAGGTAACTAAGCCTCCACAATCTCTGACCCGCGCATCCACATTTCCTCCACAAAGGATTGATACATTATCAAATAAAACTATCCATAACGAGGAGATGAAGAGATGAATCGCGAGAGCATATTGATCGAAGCCGATGAATTGCTGAAGAAACTGGACAATGAAAACGTCCGCATCTACGACGCCACCATCGTTGATGATATGTATCTGCAAGGGCATATCCCCGGGGCGGCTTTTTTCGATCATGAGGGATTTTCAGACCCAAAAAGCTCTTACGAGTACACGATATTGCCCGAGACGGAACTTGCTACACAGATCGGCAGGGCTGGCATATCCAACGATTCGGAAGTAATCGTTTATGCAAGTGGAATGCTTCCTTACGCCGTCCGCGCCTGGTGGGTCCTCCGTTACGCAGGTCACAACAATGTCCGCATCCTCAACGGCGGACTGACCGCCTGGAAACAGGCGGGTGGACCCATCGAACAGCAAACGCGGCAGTATCAGCCTGCGAGTTTCAAGGCTCACTTCAACCCGAACATGTTCGCCAGCAAGGAAGAGGTTCTGACGTCCATGGAAGATGGGGATGTAGCCACGGTCAATGTATTGCCTCTCGTCAGTTATGAAGCCTCACACATCGTGGGATCAACCTGTCTCCCCTGCATGGACCTGATGCAGGAAATGGATTATTTCCTGCCCAATGATATACTCGCGCTTCGCCTGAAAGAAGTATCACAACACAAACGCATCATCACCTATTGCGGCGGCGGGATCGCAGCGGCAGTCAACGCGGCAGCCCACTTAATGACGGGACACGAAAACGTCGCAGTCTACGATGGTTCGATGTATGAATGGCTGGGAGAAGGTCTGCCCACCCAGGGGGCTGGAAAATGGGAAGTTTGGAAGGGACAATAGTCAAAGTAACCTTTCCCATCTCTAACACTCCACATACACAACCTCCACAATCCCTCGCCCCGCACTCCGCAATTCCTCCACAATGGATTGATACATTAGAGACGAAAGAACAAGCCCAATCAATCACCTAATGGAGGTAGAAATGTTTCGGAACGGTTTCGTTTTTCGGCTGATTGGAGTTTTGATACTCATCGGCCTCATGGTTGCAGGCGGCTACATGGCCTACCGCGCTGGACAAGTCCAGGGCACCTCACAGGCTCCCGCGGTCGCGACGGCTATCGCCCAGGCCGCCGAAAATGGACAGGCCGCACCCGTCCCGCCGATGTATGGCTACGGATACGGCTACGTGCATGGCTATCCCTATGCGTTCGGATACCCACATCACTTCGGGTTCTTCCCGTTCGGCATCTGCGGCTCAATCCTGTTCGTGTTCTTCTTCTTTGCCCTGCTCAGGATGATCTTCCGCCCGTGGGGCTGGGGACATCATGGTCATCGCGGTCCTTGGGGCAAGTGGGAAGGTGACGTCCCACCGATGTTCAGTGAATGGCACAAGCGTGCTCACGGTGAGACGCCCACCGAAGAATCAGGCAAAAAGGAATAAGCCAAATCCAAACGAAAGAAGAAAGAGGAAAGAATCTTTGCATCACCTCTTTCTTCTTTCATCTTTCCACTTTCATCCTTCATCTTTTATCCCTCCTCCCTTATACTTTCCCCATGCAAGAACTCATCCTCGTCGTAGATGACGAACCCAAAATCGTCCGTCTCGCGCGCGACTACCTGGAGAAAAACGGCTTCCGCGTCGTCAGCGCGGGTGACGGTCAATCCGCCCTGACGATTGCCCGGCGCGAAAAACCCGACCTCGTCATCCTCGACCTCATGCTCCCCAACATTGACGGCCGCGAGGTTTGCCGCATCCTCCGCCGTGAAAGCGACGTGCCCATCATCATGCTCACCGCCCTGGCAGAAGAAGTGGACCAGGTCACCGGGCTTGAGATCGGCGCGGACGATTACATTACCAAACCCTTCTCGCCGCGTGCACTGGTTGCGAGAGTACGCGCATTGCTTCGCAGGTCAAAAGGCGAGATAAAAGCGCCGAGCATCATCCGCGCGGGTGGGTTGGAAATTGACTCGGAAAAATACAGCGTGGCATTCAACAGCAGTCCCATCAGGCTCACCCCCAACGAATTCAAACTGCTGCAATTGCTCGCCAGCCGGCCCGGTCAAACCCTTACTCGCGAGCAATTGCTCGACGATCTGCACGGTACTGCCTCAAGCGTAGACCGCAGCGTGGACTCGCACATCAAGAACCTGCGTAAAAAACTCGAAGCCGCCTCCCAACAAAATATGATCGAAACCGTCTATGGCATTGGCTATCGCTTCATTGAAAAATAATCCAACTTTCGACATTTGACCTTCGACTGACATGCATCACGATCACCCCCCGTTTGACTCCTCACATGCCCGGCAATGGCGCGGCAGCCGCCGCTTCTTTTTGCCCTTTGCGATTTTCTTTTTCATCAGTATGCTGCTTTTTATTGGAGGTACTGCTGCCATTCTTTATCTGATCTTTTCGGAATATCCCGGAGTGAGGAATTGGTGGCTTCTCCTGTGCGGTGTTCCGTTCGCCCTCCTTTTCATCATATTCAACATCATCAATACAATATTCCGACGCTTCGCCAGGCCCATGGGGCAGATCTTCAACGCCATCGACTCTGTTGCCGAAGGTGATCTCAGTGTGCGTGTGCAGGAAAGCAATTCGCCTCAGATTAGGCAGTTGACCAAGCGCTTCAACCACATGGTCAGCGAACTCGAACGCGCCGAAACGCAGCGCCGCAACCTCACCGCCGACGTTGCTCACGAACTCCGCACCCCGCTCCACATCATTCAGGGCAATCTCGAAGGTCTTATTGACGGCGTCTACCAGCCGACTCCCGAGCACATCAACAACACGCTCGACGAAACCAAACTGCTCGCCCGTCTTGTGGATGACTTGCAGACGCTGTCGCTTGCCGAAGCAGGACAACTTCCGCTTCACCCCACCCGTTTCCTGCTTGCCGATCTGATAAATGACCTCACTTCGAGTTTTTCATCCTCAACCTCCGCCCACGGCATTGACCTGAAAACGAACATCTCCGACCCATCCAAAGAAATCAGCGCAGATTATGACAGGCTCAACCAGGTGTTATCCAATCTAATTTCCAACGCCATCCGCCACACTCCCAAGGGGGGGATAATTTCACTCGAAATAGAATCAACTTCGGGCGGAGTACGAATCGTTGTTCGGGATACAGGCCAGGGCATTCCCGCGGAGGATGTCCCGTTTATCTTCGACAGATTCTGGCGCGGAGATAAATCCCGCACCGAACGCACCCACAGCGGCCTCGGACTCGCAATTGCCAGGCAGCTCGTCCGCGCGCACGGCGGGACAATTACAGCCGAAAGCGAAGTTGGCAAAGGGACGACATTTGTGATTGAGTTGTCCAATTCGTCCTGAGCGGAGGCTCGAGCGTTCGTTGCGAGAGCCGAAGTCGAAGGACAGGTGGAGATCCTCTGCAATTGCGCTTCGACTTCGTTCCACTCCGCTCAGCGCGAAGCAACTTTATCCGTTATCTCCAAAGCCTTATCCAGCACATCCATTCCCTCTTTCAATTGCGCTTCCGTAATAATCAACGGCGGGATAATCAAGACCGTATGCCAATGCGTGTACAGGAACAAGCCATTGTCCACGCAGTATTTTCGCAAAGCCGTCATCTCAGGCGATGATGAGTTCCACGGCGCCATCGGCTCTTTCGTCTTTCGGTCTTTGACCAATTCCAAAATCCCAAACAAACCGATATTGCGGACTTCGCCGACAGAGGGATGAGCTTCCCCCAAATCAGACAACATCCGCCTCAACGCGGACCCCATGCCTGCCGCGTGCTCGACGATTTTATCTTCCTTCATCACATTGATATTCGCCGCCGCCGCCGCCAACGAAATGGGGTGTGACGTGTAAGTCAATCCGCTCTCGAAGGCATGCTCATCAAATGCCGCCGCGATCTCCGGCTTCATCGCCGCCGCGCCCAGCGGCGCATACGCGGACGTGAGGCCTTTTGCCATCGTCATAATATCGGGGACGACGTTCCAATGTTCAATTGCGAACCACTTCCCCGTTCGGCCAAACCCACTCATCACTTCATCGGCGATCATCACGATGCCATACTTATCGCACAAGGCGCGCACGCCCTGCATGTATCCATCGGGCGGGATGATGATGCCATTTGTGCCCGTCACCGACTCCATCAGAATCGCCGCAATGGACTCCGGCCCCTCGTATAAAATAATCTCTTCCAAATGATTGAGATAATCGCGCGTGAATTCCTCTTCGGAAACATCAGGATTCGAGCGATGGAAGGTGGAACGATAACGATACGGGTCGAGGAAATGGACGACGCCCGTCATCAAATTCGGTTCCCAAGCCACGCGGCGCGGATCACCTGTTGCGGCCATCGCGCCCGCGGACGCGCCGTGATAGGAGCGATAGCGCGTGAGAATTTTGTGCCGCTTTGTATAGCCGCGCGCCAGTTTGATGGCGTTCTCGTTCGCGTCTGCTCCTCCCAACGTGAACAGCACTTTCGTCAAGGCTTTCTGCGGGGTTACATCCGCAACCGCCTTGCTCGCAATCGCGCGGATTTTGGTCGTCATGCCCGGCGCGGCGTAGGGCAATTCTGCCGCCTGCTCCTGCATGGCCTTGATCACGCGTTCGTCCCCATGACCGATGTTCACGCACATCGTCATCGAATTGAAATCGAGATAGCGCTTGTCATTCACATCCCAGAAATACACGCCCTTGGCGCGCTTGACCGGGATCGGGTTTACTTTGGCCTGGGCAGACCAAGTCCAGAAGACGTGTTCTTTGGAAAGAGGGAGAATTTCATTATCGGGGAGATCAAACATTTACGCCTCAAAAATTGATTTTTCAACCGGGGAAAATTATAACTCTCCTCGCCAGTAAAAGACACAACTGCTTGAATCGCGCTGGCATTTGGAGTATTCTGATTATTGAGGGCACATGGGTAGGGACAGGCGTTTGTCTTTGCTTTACCTGATGAGAGGAGGTGGATTTCTGATAGCTATTCCCCGACAACCATCATTTAATAACCCGCTTGGAGAAAGGAGCAGGCAACATGAAAACGGTCTTTGTGCACCCGGAGCGTTGCATTGGTTGCAAGCAGTGTGAAACAGCCTGCGCCGTCGCTCACTCACAGACCAAAAACCTATTTCTGTCCGTCTTTGAAACCCCCAAACCCAAACCCCGCATTCACGCCGAACCCGGCCTTGTTATGAATACCGCATTCCCAAACAAATGCCGGCATTGTAGTCCTGCGCCCTGCATGGGAGTCTGCCCAACGGCGGCCATTCATCGCGCCACTGATTTCCCGGAGATTGTCCTGATGGAGGCGCGCAAGTGTATCGCCTGCGGCATGTGTGCCATGGTCTGCCCATTCGACGCGATCACGTACCATCCGGTTGCCGCCGCCCCTGAAAAAACGATCGCGGCAATCAAGTGCGATCACTGCATCGAACGCCAGCGCCAGGAAATGATCCCGGCCTGCGTGGAGTCGTGCAAGGTGGAAGCGCTTCAATTTGGCGAGATCAACGAACTGGTCAAGGCGGCTCGAACGCGTTATTCAGAAGCAGTGTCGGTGGCGATGGTGCAGGTCAGCAGTGAATTCACTCCCCTGCCCGCCAACGTGGATGCCTGGCGGCACCTGGGTGCGGAAGTCACCCATTTGAATACCAATGGTAAGAAAGGAGCGTGAGCCATGACGGTTTTCAGTGGCAATGGATTTAAGAAAAATAGCATCCATGCCGACACCTGGGCAATGCTGGAGAAGGCCCGCCAGGATGGAGTGGAGACAGTCTGGGATCGTCTCGAGCAACAGCAACCCCAATGCGGCTATTGCAGCCTGGGAACCTCCTGCCGCATTTGCACGATGGGCCCCTGCCGCGTAGATCCATTTGGAGACGGCCCACAGAAGGGCGTCTGCGGAGCGGACGCGGACATCATCGTGGCTCGCAACCTGGCGCGTATGATCGCCGCCGGAGCCTCGGCCCATTCCGATCACGGCCGTGACATTCTCGAGGCCCTGTACCTGGTCGGCGAGGGAAAAACAGATACCTACAAGATCAACGATCCCGCCAAACTCAAAAAACTGGCCGCTGAATATGGCATCGAAACCAAAGGCAAGAAAGATCTGAAAATTGCATCCGAACTGGCGTGGGAGATCATGGAAGATTACGGGATGCGCCGCGAAAAACTGCCTCTGGCCGCGCGCGCCCCGAAAGCGCGCCAGGAAATCTGGGAAAAGACCAGCACCTATCCACGCGGCATTGACCGGGAAAACGTCGAGATGCTGCACCGCACCACCATGGGCGTGGACAACGATTGGGTCAACATCCTCCTGCACGGCGTACGAACAAGTTTGAGTGATGGCTGGGGCGGCTCGATGATCGCGACCGAACTTTCAGACGCGCTATTTGGCCTGCCTACACCAAAAATGTCCAGCATGAACCTCGGCGTGCTCAAGGCGGATCACGTCAATATCATTCTGCATGGTCACAACCCGATGCTCTCGGAAGTGATCGCTGCCGCATCACAGGATCAGGAGTTGCTCGATCTGGCGAAGGAGAATGGCGCCACCGGGATCAACCTGGCCGGCGTTTGCTGCACAGGCAATGAAGTGTTGATGCGTAGAGGCATCCCGATGGCAGGCAATCACCTGATGCAGGAGCTCGCCATTGTCACCGGCGCGGTCGAATTGATGGTCGTGGATTACCAGTGCATCATGCCTTCCGTGGTCGAGACGGCCAAGTGCTATCACACCAAGGTAGTCAGCACATTCGACAAGGCCAAATTCCCCGGCGCGGAACACGTCTCCTTTGACCCGCAACACGGCATGGACATTGGCAAGAAGATCGTCCGCATGGCGGTGGAGAACTTCCCAAAGCGAGTGGGGGCCAAGGTCAACATACCAGTTGAATCGGTCCAGATGATGACCGGCTTTTCCATCGAGGCCATTCTGCAGGCTTTGGGCGGCACACCTCAACCGCTGATTGATGCCATTGTCAAAGGCCAGATCCGCGGCGCGGTGGGAATCGTGGGATGTAACAATCCAAAGATCAAGCAGGACCTCGGTCACACCGAACTGACCAAGCGCCTGATCGAAAACGACATTCTCGTCGTGGTCACCGGTTGCGCCACCGTCGCAGATGGCAAGGCCGGTTTGATGGTTCCCGAAGCGGCGGACAAAGCTGGCCCCGGACTCAGCGCGGTGTGCAAGGCGCTGGGTATTCCTCCGGTTCTGCATCTGGGCTCGTGCGTGGACAACACCCGCATCCTTGTCCTTGCCGCGGCCCTCGCCAACACATTGGGCGTTGACATCAGCGCGCTTCCGCTGGCCGGAGCCGCGCCCGAATGGTATTCAGAGAAGGCCGTTGCGATTGGCGCGTACGTGGTGGCATCCGGCATTTACACGGTACTCGGCACGACACCGCCCGTCTTCGGAAGCCCGAACGTCGTCAAGCTGCTGACCGAGGGATTGGACGGCGTCTTCGGTGCGACATTTGCGGTCGAACCGGACCCGAATCGGGCCGCCGTTTTGATACGACGTCACATCGAGAAGAAGCGCGCGGGACTCAATCTCCCAGCGATTGACCCCGACAGCATCGGTTTGCCTGAAGCCGAACTGGCGCTGGTGTAAACCCTCACCCCTTCCCCTCTCCCGCTGGGAGAGGGGAGAAAGGAAGGAGGCGCAATATGAAAATTGTAATTGTTGGCGCCGGGCCGGCAGGTGTGAGCGCGGCGGAAACCATCCGCGCTTATGACAATGAGGCCGAGATCGTAATGCTAAGCGCCGAGCCATATCTGCCTTACTCGCCGCCAGCCATGGCTGACCATTTCATCCACGGTTCAGATGTGCATCTCTGGCGCGGCGAGGACTGGCCACAGCAAACCGACGTGCATTACAGGAAAGGCGTGGAAGTCACGCGCATCGAACCCGATGAGCATCTCCTGCAATTCAAAGACGGCGAAACGATCAAGTATGACCGCCTCGTCATCGCGACGGGAAGTCGTCTGTATGCACCTGTCAAGGGAGCGGAGATGCCGGGGGTGCATAACTTCAAGTCGTTGAGCGCGGCAGAGGCAATTGTCGAACAGGTCAAAAGAGGCGAGGCCAGGACTGCCGTGATCGTCGGCGCGGGGTTCATCGGCATGGAAATTGCCTTGTTGTTGCGCGAACTGGGCGTCGCTGTAACACAAGTGGAGATGCTGGATCAAGTCATGTCCACCATGCTGGATAAGGACACTGCCGCCATCGCCCTCGACCTGATGCTTGCGCGCGGAGTGAACGTGCAACTCAATACAAAAGCTGAAACCTTCGTCGGAAACCCCGCCGCAGTTCGGCGGGGTAACGGCAAGGCAAAGGCTGTGAAACTGGCATCCGGCAGGGAGTTGGAAGGTGACATCCTGATTGCCGCCACCGGTGTCAAGCCAAACCTAGACTTTCTGCAAGACAGCGGTATTGATCACAAATGGGGCATCCGCGTGGACGATCACTTACGAACCAGCATCCCCGATATTTACGCCGCGGGCGATGTGATTGAGGTCCCTGATCTTCTGACTGGCGAAATCTACGTCCATGCCATCTTCCCCAACGCGGTCGAACAGGGACGTGTGGTGGGGTTGAACCTGGCAGGATTCGACGTTGCCTATTCCGGGGCCGAGCGGATGAACAGCCTCAAGCATCTGGGTTTGCCCATTATGGCTGTTGGCTTGAAACAGGGCAACGAGATTCTGCAAACACGAAGGAATGGCGGCCTGCGCACTATTTACCTTCAGGAGAACCGTGTGGTCGGTTTCCAACTCGTTGGCAATATCCGCGCCGCCGGAATCCTGCGGACGCTCATGATCCAAAAGCAGGACGCAGGCGCATTGAAGTCCCATCTGCTGGAGGAAAACTTCGGTCAGGGTATGCTGGTCTGGCAGGCGATTGCACCCTACGCGTAAAATACAGCCGTTTCACAACAAGCCCCATTTCTGTCAATGAAACGGGGCTTTCTTTTGGTTATAATTTCGGCCTTATGATGCAAAACATTGACTTCCCCTTCCATCGCATCGTCATCGTTGGCACGACATCCTCCGGCAAATCCACGCTGGCAGAGCGTCTCGCGAAAAAAATCAACGCTGACTTCATCGAACTCGATGCCTTGCACTGGGAACCAAACTGGAAGGAAGCCGAACTCGAAGTGTTCCGCGAACGCGTCGAAACGGCGACCAGTTCCCAGGTCTGGATTGTTGCGGGGAATTATCACGTCGTGCGCGATTTGATCTGGCCCAAAGCCAAGGCGGTCATCTGGCTGGATTATTCCTTCCCGCTCGTCTTCTGGCGATTGCTCCTTCGCACGATCCGCCGTTCGGTTTTTCAGGAGGAGTTGTGGAACGGCAACATCGAGAAATTCTGGTGGCATCTCAAGTTGTGGTCGGACGAGTCGCTTTTTCACTGGCTGTTCAAAACCTACTGGCGGCGCAAGCGCGAATACCCCATGCTGCTTGCATTGCCAGAACATTCGCATCTGAAGTTGATCCGGTTCAAAAGCCCGAAAGAGACGGAGGAGTGGCTGGCTACTTTTTAAACCACCCCACCAATTGCGTCAGCCCCAACAAAATCACGATCACGAGCAGGACCGCCCATTCGAAGGTGAATTGAATGCGTGTGAACATGGCAATGGAAGATAGCGCCAATCCGGCGAGGGCAATCAATGTGACGCGTGCAATGTGGCGGCGCTCGATGCCGCGTTGATCATCGTCAATGGCGGCAAATTGTGTGCGGCGGCGGAAGTCGGTCAAGTCCCAGGCGAGCAGGGCGAAGATGCCGCCGGAGAACATCCAGCCGGGGCTGATCTCAACCCACAAACCGAGACCCGCGACCAGCACCACAACGATCAACATCACAGACGAAACCCACCACCAGCGGCGCCACTGCGAAACGAGCCAGATGATGCCGCAGAATATCAGCCAGCGCGCCAGCGGGATTAGGCCGATCCCGGCGTATCCCCAGGCCAGCGACCCGACGCTGAGAACGATGCTGATCATCAATGTAAAGAATGTCACGAAACCCTCCGGCTGATATCCAAATGAGGCCGCATCAACGCGGAACGCATGGCCTGATCAAACGGCCGCGACACATCCCACTCGATGACTTGTATCCCGGCGCGTTGCAGACGGCGGATCAGCAAATTGCGCTCCATGCGGACGACACGCGTCGCCAGCGTAACATCTTCCATGACGGGCAAAAGACCGACTTCAAAAGAAACAGGATCGGGGCTGACGGCCATCACTTGATAGCCGCGCGCCCGCAATTGGATCAGGATATCAAGGTCATCCTGGACGAGAGTGCTCACCAACACGATCTGCGACTCGGCAGGGAACATGCGCGGTGAAAGATGTTGCAGGCCTGCGAAGACCGAACTCTCCCCCACCTGCGCCCGCGCAAGAGACTGCAAAATACGTTCGCGCTGAACTTTGCCGTAGCCGGGCAGCGTCCAGCCGAGATAATTGGAATACACCAGCAGGCCCACGCGATTCCCCTGGTGGAGGAAAGCATCCGCAAGCGCGGCCGCGGCAAGCACGGAATGATCGAAGATCGAGCGCCCGCCGTGGAATACATTTGCAGTTTCGCGTCCATCCAAAACAATGCCGACGTCGGCGACGCGTTCCTGCTGAAATTCATTGGAATACAGGTTCTCGCTGTGACGCGCGCTGGCGCGCCAGTTGATCGTGCGCGTGGGATCTCCGGGCTGGTAGTCGCGCACGCCGAAAAATTCCGTGCCAACGCCGCCCACACGCGCGGGGATCGTCCCGGCATAGACGCGCGTGCGGCGCGGTCGAATGGCTACATTCTTTAGCCTTTGCACATTTGGGAAGACGAACAGTTGTCCGCTGGTTGGGATGATTTGTTTGCGTTGGATGAGGCCGAGCATGTCCGTCGCTTCGGCGTGGAATGCTTCAAACGGATAACTGCCGCGCGGGCCGGAGACGGTATATTCAAAAGTGAAGGAACTGCCCTTCGGAAGCCTCAGCAGGTGTCGGGGCGAACCGAGGCGGACCGTCAGGGTGGAGGGAATTTTGTCTTCGATCAGAAGCTCTTCGAGGTCCGCGCCCTGATTCATAACGGTCATCTTCACAATGATTTCTGAATCTGGCGTCGTTCGTTCGGTGGAAAATTTTCGCTCGACGCGCAGGTCAATGGATTCGGGCGCACGCCACATGGCGGAAAAAAGATAGACCACGAACGGCAACGCGAACGCGATGAGTTCGGAGCGCAAAGCGACCAGTCCGGCGAGGAGCAGGCCGTAAAAAAGTGTGGAGAGAAGGAGGGCGCGTGACAAGGTTATTTTATGTATTGCGTTTGTTAGTTACGCACCCTCACCCCAGCCTCTCCTGCGGGGAGAGGGGACTCCCTTCCCCCTTCGGGGGAAGGGTTGGGGATGAGGGAGAGAAACTGCGTAACGTCAGTTAGTGAATCACCGGAACCGGGGTTTTATCCAACACGTCGCGGATTACGTCGCCTGCCACTTGCTGTGACATCCAATATTCGGGCTGGAGCAAAAGGCGGTGGCTGAGCACGGGCGTTGCAAAATGCTTGACGTCATCGGGGAGGATGTAATCGCGGCCTGCAAGTGCGGCGTGGGCGCGTGCCATCTTGAGGAAGGCCAGCGAACCGCGCGGACTTGCGCCCACAGATACGCGTCGGTCCACGCGCGTGGCATGGACGAGCTCCGAAATATAATTTTCGAGATCGGCATCCACGTGGACGGTTTCAACTGCGGCGCGCATTTCAAGGATTTGCTTCGGCTTCGTGATTTGCTTGAGAGTCAATTCATCCTGCCTGCGCGCATGGCGGCGATGAAGGATTTCCTTTTCCTCTTCGATGCTCGGATAACCCACCGTGAGTTTCAACATAAAACGATCCAGTTGCGCTTCGGGGAGCGGGAACGTGCCTTCGTACTCAATCGGGTTTTGAGTGGCAAGCACGAGGAACGGCTCCTGCAAATGCAGGCTCTCGCCCTCCAGCGTTACCTGCCCCTCCTGCATGGCTTCGAGCAAGGCCGATTGTGTTTTCGGTGAAGCGCGGTTGATCTCATCGGCCAGCAGGATATTCGTGAACACCGGCCCTTTTCGCAATTCAAAACTATTTTTATTGCGGTTGAAAATATAACCGCCCGTGATGTCGCCGGGCAAAAGATCGGGCGTGAACTGAATGCGTTTGAAATCCAAACCAAGCGCGGCGGCGAAACTGCGCGCGATCAACGTCTTGCCGAGGCCGGGATAATCTTCGAGCAGGACGTGCCCGCCCGCCAGCACTGCGGCCATGATGATCTCGAGCAGGCCGCGCTTGCCCACCACAGCGCGCTCCACCTCATCAACCACTGCCTTGCTCAACGAAGATACTTTAGCGATGTCCGTCACGACCTGCCTCCATTTCCGATTCCAAAAATTCAACCGCGTCCTGTGGACTCAAATCCAATGGGGATTTGCGCGCAGGCAGCCACGGCCAACGCGGTTGAGGATACGCCGAAAAAGAACCGTTCAAACCGGACTCCAGATATGCGTCCACTTCATCGGGCGGATTCCAGTCCCGGCCATTTAACCGGCCAAAAGATTTGCTCCGCCCGCGTCCTTCGCGCTGGGCAAGCAATTCGCGCGCCAGTTTTCCCAACCGATGCGCCACCAGCCATTTGTAGTAAATGCCGCCGCGCGTTTTCCCAATCCAAACCGCCAGGCTTTCGATGGGTCCGCCACCGCGTTTGCGCTCATCTTTTTTCGCGCCGCGGAACTGATCGTCCGGGATGACGCTCCCCGCCGCCACAAAAAAGACCAGCACCACCAAAACCACCCACAACACAAATTGCGGAATGGAATGATAAACAATTCCGAGAACCCACCAAAGATACAATATCGGCAAAACGATTGTGCGCTGGATCACATCGCGCAAGGCAAAGGCGAGGATGGCCGAAAGCATAACTACCGCGAGGATGACCGTCAAAGCCCTGCGGGTCATGCAGATTCCCCGCAGTAATTCAAAATGGATGTGAGGCAGGCGCGCGCCTCCTCGATCTCACTTTGCCCGGATTTGCGCGCCCCGTAACGCACCGACTCGAACAAGCGCGTCAGTCTCTGCACAGGCTCAAGCGGCAAGCCAGCCCTTTCGAGCCGCGACACGAACTCGGCGGGGGTCATGGCCTCCGCGCGGCGCAGTCCGCGTTTGAGGCTGAGTACGCGGCTCATGCGCGCGTAGCATTGGATGATGGCATCGTCCCAGTTACGGCCTGAGTCGAGATCGTCCAAAGAAGCGCGCGCCGCGGCGGCAATCTCATCCAGCGAACGAAGAGATGCAAGACTGGCCTGTCGCCGCGCCCACCAGCGGGAAAACAACCATACGACGGCAATCACCAGCAGGATGACGCCAAACGTGATCAGATATGAAAGGAATGAAGATATATGCGGCGGCTCAAAAGCAGGCGGCGGCAAATTCTCCGCCGCGGAGGGCCCGCCCGATTCGCCCTTCAGTTGGGGTGGGTTCAACAATCCTGCCAAAATGCCGGGGTTATTTTTGACGATATACAGCAGGATGAGCACAAACGCCGCGAGCCGGACAAAACTCAGAATCAATTTCTTACGAAGTTCGGGCGAAAGCAGGGAAGAAACCAGCAAAACGATCACAAAAACGATCAGCCAGAAGACGATCTGCCTCCAAATCGGCACGTCTACGATCTGCTCGATTGCCCGATCCACCGAAACGCGGATCGTCGTGGATTCGGCCCGTCCAACAGGCTGGCCGGGCTGGAAGGCCGCATCCCTGAGTCCGCTTGCCAGGATGAGCAGGGCCAGCAACGCCAGCAACGAAAATATCAGGACAGGATATTTGCCTTGAAGAAACTGCTTCATGGTCTGGAATTGTACCCCCAGTGCCGGGACAATATTAAGGTTCTGGAGTAGTGAATTTCTCAACAGTAAATATGCCCATGTTATACTGCCGCAATGACCAGCGACTGTGAAGGCAAACTGCATCCGCTCGCGTCGGAAGGCATCCGTCTCTTCAACGAAGGCAAATACTTCGAAGCGCACGAAGAACTCGAAGCCGCCTGGAGAGAGGAACGCGGAAAAGTGCGCGAGTTGTACCAGGGGATTTTAGAAGCCGCGGTGACGTATCTCCACATCACGCGCGGGAATTACAACGGCGCGGTCAAGGTCTATGGACGATCCATGAAATGGTTGAGGCAATGGCCTGCTGTCTGCCACGGGGTGGATATTGGTCAACTCCGTAAAAATATGGAGGACGTCCTCGCCGAGATACAACGCCTCGGCCCGGAAGGACTCTCATCCTTTGACTCTTCCCTTTTCAAACCAATCGCTTCAGACCATGACCAAACCTGATCCCGTCCCCGAAGCATCCCCGGCAACCGAATCAGACCGCAACCCACCTGCCAAAGAGGAACGCGTCTTCACCTGCGACCGTTGCGGGCACAAGATGTAAGAAAAGAACTGCACTGCAACCTGGAACAAATCAAGAGAGGCAGCTTATGGATTTCAGACTCACCCACATCAGCGCGGCGACGACTCTCCTTGAAATTGGATCGCTTCGCCTCCTCACCGACCCGGTATTTGATCCCGCGGGCGGACGGTATTCCTTCGGCTGGGGCACGGGTTCGACCAAACTGACAGCGCCCTCCGTTTCGATTGACAGCCTCGGCCAAATAGACGCGGTGCTCCTCAGTCACGACCATCACGAAGATAATCTCGACAAGGCAGGCCGCGCCTTTTTGCCGAAAGCAAAACGCGTGCTGACAACTACGTCAGGCGGAAGGCGGTTGCGCGGCAACGCCGAAGAGATGCAAAACTGGCAAAGCACAATTCTGGAATCGAGCGGCACGAAAGTGAAGGTGACTGCCACACCCGCGCAGCACGGCCCGCTGTTCGTGCGCCCCTTCGCAGGCGAGACGATTGGATTCGTGCTCGAATGGGAGGGCCAGCAAAACGGCGCGCTCTACATCACAGGCGACACGATCTTTTATCGCGGCATCGAAGAAGTGGCGGAGCGATTCACCGTCAGCGCGGTAATGCTTCATTTGGGCCGCGCCAGTTTCCCGGTCACAGGACCGATACGGTTTACGATGGATGTGAAAGACGGCGTGCAAGCCGCGAGAGTCCTAAATCCGCGCACGATCATCCCCATCCATTATGAAGGCTGGAAACATTTTCGCGAGGGCAGACCGGCCATCGAAAAGGGATTTGCAGAGGCCGGGCTGGGTGATCGTTTGCGCTGGCTAAATTTGGGAGAAAGCACAGAGATCAAGATATAATCGCGAACGATTTCAAGCTGGAACGGAGATGGGTCATGAAAGAAACCGTCGAAACAAATGACAGGATCGAATTCAAGGAACGCACGTCCACGGGCCTGCGGGTTTTCCTTTTTGTTGTGGGTCTACTCCCCTGGTTCGCGCCATACGAACTGCTCATCAAACCAGGCTGGAATGGTTTTCACTGGCTGACGATTTTCTTCGTCGTCATTTCGCTTGGCGCAATTGTGGTCAGTTTTGGTTTCATCGGGGGAGCCATATTCGGCATGAACCAAACGCTCACGTTTAACTCTCAAACACGAACCATCACCCACGCCTATGAAACCGCCGTCACGTCCCTGCGCGAAAAACGTTATGCCTTTCGTGACGTGAACAAGATTGAAATATCAACCCACGATTGGGACACCGGGCCATCAACCTACGGCCTGAAAATCACTTGGGTGTGTTTCAAATGAGTTGAAGGGATGAACGTCCCGAAGGTTTTCTCAAGGGATTTTAGCCGTTTTTTGAACCTTCGGGACGGTTGTTTCAACCGAAATGAAACACACCCAAATCACTTTTGCCGATAAACACAAAGTGTTCGCAGGTGATTTTCCAGGCCGGGATGAAGCGGAACGATACAGGATCAAATTACAGGAATGGATGAGGGCGATGTAAATTTCACCTTGCGGATTTAATTACCTCACCTTACACAAAACGTCCCGAAGGTTTCCTTGAAAACCTGTTGAGCCGCTCAAACCTTCCCTGTCCCGTCCGGGCCAGGACGGGGCGGGACGGTGTGTAATTATGGCGTCGGCGTAGTCAACGATTGCGGCAATGCAATCGGGGTGAGCGTCATCGTGGGCGCGGGGGTGGGGGTTGGCGAAAATGGAATCCACCCGCTGGCATAAAAATAATCGGAGAGGAAGGCCAATCTTTGCTTCTCATTCATCCATTGCGGGCGGGAATAGTCCATCAAAATCGCGGTGAGGATTTCGGCGCCAAGATAGCGGCCCTCGTAGAAGACGTGACGGTCAATGAATTCATTGCGCGTCTTGTCTGTGATCGTGCCGTCGGGCAGCTGGTAGGTCATTTGGGTATAGAAGAGATTCCCCAAGCCGTAGTGCAGGAACACATCATTGTAGAATTCCATCATCTGTGGATAGTGCGCCTGGCTTCCGCTGACCAGCACCGCGCCGGCATCCGCCATCATGTGGAAGCGTTCGATCTGACCGGGACGCGCTTCGGGGGAATAGTATTCATAATCCTGAAATGTGACGATGGGCAGATAGCCCTGGGCGCGCAAACTGCGAACCTGCCCGGCCATGTACTCGAATTTGCACGGAGCCGCGCCGGGGATTCTATCGGTGGCGTGCGGGTAATTCTGCTTTGCATTGCAGCCGATGAATGCGAACTTCTCCCCATTCTTCTCGATCAACAATGGCTTGATGCTGTCCGCGATGTTTTTGCCGCCGCCATAATAGGGAATGCCATTTTCCTTGTAAAGCTCAAGCGTCGCAAGCATCGCGTTCACGCCGCGATTATCAAAGTGATCGCCGGTCAACTCGACAACATCCATGCCCACGTCCATGAACAGGTCATTGTATTCGGGCTTACTGCAAAGAATGGCAAGACTGGTCTCACCGGGATTTGGGAATGGACAATTCTCGTCGAAGGGGATTTCGTTGCTGATGTGTGTGATGTCCGCTTCACGCAAAATATCGCGGATGGATGAGCCGGGATAGGTAATCCCCTTGGTTTCCATCATGTAAGACGTGGCGCTCCACAGCGCGGTCACGCCGGTAAGGATCACGGTGGTAATTTTGGACGGGTCGTAATTCGACGCAGGCAGATTCAACGTTTGCGTTGAGCCGGATGACTGGAGCGCAAAGCCAATTTTGAGCGGGTAACTTGCCGCGTCAAAGTTTTTGCGGATCGGCGATTGCCCATTCACGGTCAATACTTTCCAGCGCGGTTGGATCGACTCAAACGGAATGATTGCCCACGAAGGCATGGACGCCCACGCCGTATCGAGCAACATATCCTCCGGCACGATCATGACTGCCCCCGAAGCTGGTTCGCCCCACAGGGCAGTGAAAGCCCTCAGAGTGGACTCTGCCATCAATAACGGCGACCCGCTAAAAGGTCCAGAAAAAGAACCGTGCCAAAAGGCCAGTAAATCGTTTTTGGTCACGTCGTCCCTGATCGTTGGGAAGGGCGCGGCGAGGGCATACGTCCAAATGGATTGCGAATTGGTTGATTGCGAAACGTCGAGTCGAAGTGCAGTTTGATCGGAATTATCAGTCGTTGGGATACCCACATTCTGCGCGGCTTCACGCAAAATGGGAGGCACCGCCGGGCTGATCCACAACATGGCAGGCGCAGCGGTGCCGGCAATGACGCTGGTTGGTGAAGGCGCAAGGGATGGCGTAACGGTTGGTTCGGGGGTGGCTGAACATGCTCCGAGGATGGAGACAAGGATGATTGATGCGATGATTCTTTTCATGGTTTCCAATTCAAAACTGATTCTGGAGTCGAAGTCACGGGAGCAAGCTCCCTGGCTCCAGAATCGTGATCTACGATGATTGCCCAAGCCGGGCAAAGGCCATGATTATAAACCGAACATATCCCCAATCACGGCGCGGATATTTCCGCGAGCCAGCCGCTGCCTTCAAAATACTCTGCCAGGAATTCAGCGCGCTCTTCGGGCGTCATCAGGCGCGGGCGCGAGTAATCCTCCAGGTAAGCCGTGACCAATTCAACGCCGAGATAACGGCCGTCGTAAAAGACGTGCCGGTCAATGAATTCTTTTTGGGTGATGTCGGACCCGCCAGTCCTCATCTGGTCGAAGAACAAATTGCCAAGCCCATAATGGATGAAGGCCCCACTGTAGAATTCCATGATCTGCGGCACGTGCGCCTGACTGCCATTGACAATTATCGCGCCCGCGTCGGCCATCCTGCGGAAAGTCTCCACCTGCGCAGGGTATGGAGTCGGGTCGGGGCCCTCACTCCATTGGAAGGTGGCGATCACCAGGTGGCCGCGCGAAGAAAGGTAATGCACCATTTCCGCCATGTATTGAAAATCACACGGAGCCGCGCCGGGCCGCTCGTTTGTGGCGGTCGGGAATGCGCCGACATCCGGCTCGTTGCAACCGATGAACGCGAGCTTGTTGCCATTGTGTTCCACTTCGGCAGGCTTGAGCGAATCGTTCAAGTCTGCGCCGCCGCCGTAATGCGGAATGTTATGCTCGTCATAGATCGCAAGCGATTCCAGCATCGCTTCGGGGCCGTAATCGCCAAAGTGATTGCCGGTCAGTTCAACCACGTCCATGCCCACGTCTGTGAGCAAGTCCATGTAACGCGTGGAACTGCAAAAGACTTCATCGGCCTGCTTTGGATCAGGCTGCGGGCAATTGCTGTAAAAAGGCACCTCGTTGCTGATGTGCGTAACATCGGCCCCCCGCAAAACATCGCGGATCGCCTCCCCGGGATACAACACGCCTTTGGTTTCCATTCTCGAAGCCGTGGCGCGCGTCAGCGCCGTGACGCCGGTGAGGATCAGTGTGGTCAATTTGGATGGGTCGCGGTTCGCGGCGGGCAGGCTGAGCTCGGGATTTTGACCTGCGCCGGTCAAACCAAAATTTACAACAAGTGGATATTCCGCCGCGTCAAAATCCTTGCGAATGGGAGACTGACCGTCAATCGTCAAAACTTTCAAGCGCGGTTCGATGGACTCAAACGGGACGATTCCCCACGCCGGCATGGACTCCCAGGCCTTGTCAACCAACTCCCCCTCTGCCACGCTCAAAACGGACCCGCTGGCTGGTTCGCCCCAAACGGCAGTCAACGCCCTCAGGGTGGATTCTGCCATCAATAACGGATGCCCGGCAAAAGGTTCGCGCGCAGAGCCGTTCCAGGCATCCTGCACATCAAAAAAAGATACGTCTTCAATCAACGTTGGAAATGGCGCAACCAGGGCATAGATCCAAACGGAAGAACTACTGCCGACCTGGGCGACATCCAATTGAATCGTCGCTGTTTCCCTTTCACTGCTTTGCGGAATATTCCAGGATTCGGCCAGTGTCCGCAGGTGAGATGGAACCGATGGGCTGATCCACAACGAACTGCCTGTCAGGGGAATGGGCGTGTCGCTTTTCGTGGGGGGTTGAGATTGTTGATTGACCGAGCAGGCTCCCGCCAGAAAACTGAAAATTATCAAAATATGAAGTTTTTTCATTTCGATCCATTTCTCGTAAATCACAACCGAACCGGGATGCGACCGATAAATGATGAGAGTCCGGCAGGTAAAACTAAAAATATCCGGGCAACGTCCCGAAGGTCGAACTTGAGCCGATTTTGGTCTTTAGCCGCCAACCTTCCCTGTCCCGTCCGGGCCAGGACGGTTTCAACTCAAATGAAATGCACCCAAATTATTTTACGGCGCGGGCGTCCAGCCGCTTTCTTCAAAGTAATTGGTCAAAAAACTCGCGCGCTCATCAGGGTTCATGTAACGCGGACGGGAGAAATCTTCAAGATAGGTGGTGATCAATTCCACGCCAAGATATTGACCGTCGTAAAAGGCGTGGCGGTCAATGAACTCGCGCCGCCTCACCTTCGAGCCGCCGACAGCCTTCATCTGGTCGAAAAATAGATTGCCAAGCCCATAGTGGATGAACGCGCCATTATAGAATTCCATCACCTGCGCCACGTGTGCCTGACTCCCGCTGACGACCACCGCGCCCGCATCGGCCATCAGGCGAAAGTCAATTTGCTGTTGAGGGCGCACCACCGCCGAATCGAACTCATGATATTGAAAAGTGGCAATCGGCAAATAACCCTGCGCGCGATAGAGCTTGATCTGCTCGGTCATGTAATCGAAATCGCACGGCACCGCGCCGGGCTTGGTCTCCGTCGCGGTGGCGTAGATGGACTTGATGTTGCAGGCAATGAACATCAACTTGTTGCCGTTGACTTCCATGAGCAGGGGCTTCCTGCCGTCTTCAACATTTTCGCCGCCGCCGTAATACGGGAGCTTGTTGTCATTGTAGATCTTGAGCGTTTCGTACATCGCGGTCGTGCCGTAATCCGCGAAATGATCGCCGGAAAGTTCAACCACGTCCGTGCCAATGTCTGTCAGCAATTCGATGTAACGCGGCGCACTGCAAAAGACTTCCTTCAGCTGGTTCGGGTCCGGGTCGGGACAGCCCGCGTAGAACGGCACTTCGTTGTTGATGTGCGTGATGTCCGCTTCGCGCAGCATATCGCGGATATCTTCGCCCGGATAGGTAATGCCTTTCACGTCCATCGTCTTCGCTGTAGCGCGCACAAGCGCAGTGACACCCGTGAGCGCAAGCGTGGTCAATTTGGATGGGTCGCGGTTCGTGGCGGGCAGGTCCACTTTGGGAAGTTGAGAGACCGAAGTCAAACTGAAATGTCCCACAAGCGGATACGACGCGGCGTTGAAGTCCTTGCGGATCGGCGATTGATCTTCGACGACGAGCACCTTCCACTTCGGCTCGATTGACTCAAACGGGATGATCGCCCACGACGGCATTTCATTCCAGGCGGTATTCAGCAATTGATCGGCAGGCACGACCTTCACCGCGCCCGCGGCAGGCTCGCCCCATTCGGCGGTGAAAACTGCCAGCGTGGATTCATCCATCAATAACGGAAGCCCGCCAAACGGTCCAGATAAAGAGGCGCTCCAGGCGGCGCGCAAATCGTTGCGGGTGATCGAATCCGTCACAGTTGGAAATGGCGCGACAAGGGCGTAAATCCAGTTAATTTGTGAGTTGTCTTTTTGGGAAAGGTCGAAATGAATCGTCGCGGATTGTTTGTCCTGAGCGAGAGTCAAACCCCAGCTTTGCGCGGTCTCGCGCAGGGAGGCAGGAATCGCCGGGTTGATCCACAACGCCTCAGGCACGGAAGTTGACGTGGCCGTTGGCGCCGGCGGTGATGGCGTAAATGTGGCTGTAGCAGAGGGGGGGACAAATGTTGGAGGAGGCGGAGGTGTTCCCCACAATGAAGGCTGGCAGGCGTTGATAATGATTGAAACGAGAATCGCAAACGCGATGATGCTGGGCTTTTTCATTGCCCAAAATTATACTATCCGGCTTTAAGTGTCTGAACCGCCAATGAGTACTGTTGCATTGCAGATTCGTTAATTGTCACACCGAGTCCCGGGCCGCGCGGCACGTCAATGGTCGAGTCGGGATTGAGCGTAAAACTTTCGTCCGTGATATCGCGCGCATAATAACGATCCGATGCGGAAATATCGCCGGGCAAAACAAAGTTGGGCAATGATGCCAGCGCAAGATTGGAAGCGCGCCCTACGTTTGTTTCCAGCATCCCACCGCACCAAACCGGGATTTGATTCGCCGCGCACAGGTCGTGCGTTTCAACGCCCTGGCTCAACCCGCCGAGCCGCCCGGCCTTGATGTTGATCACGCGGCAGGCTTTCATCTCAATCGCGTAACGCGCGTGCCGCGGCGAGACCACGCTTTCATCCAAACAGATCGGCGTCCTGAATTGCTCCTGCAATTTGTGATGATCCCAAATGTCGTCTTCAAACAACGGCTGTTCGATCAGCAATAAATCCAAATCATCCAGCGGCTTGAGCGCTTGCGCGCTCTCGAGCGTGTAAGCCGAGTTCGCATCCACTTGCAGGTGCAGGTTTGGAAATGCCTTTCGCACTGCGGATGCATCCCCAACATCGCGTCCCGGTTTGATCTTGATCTTGACCCGGGCATATCCCTGCTCGACATAACCGGTCACGCTTCTCACCAGGACTTCGGGTGACTCCTGCAAACCGACAGAGACTCCCACCTCGACCTTTTCCCGCTCCCCTCCCAGCATTTCGCGCAGTGATTTGCCGCCGCGCTTTCCGAGCAAATCCCACAGCGCCATCTCAACTCCCGCCTTCGCAAGCAAGTGGCCGCGTATGCCCGCCACGCGATTTTGGAAATCGAGCGCGTCTTTCACATCCTGTCCCATGACCAACGGCGAGATAAATTCCTTGAGAATGTGCCATGCCGTGCCGGTGGTCTCGTAGTTGTAGCCGGGATCGCGCGTGGCAACACATTCGCCATAGCCGGTGAGTCCCTCCGCGTTGAGCGCGATAATCACACACTCGCGGTTGATCTCGCGTCCGAAGGAAGTCTCGAACGGTGAAATGAGCGGCATACGAAGATGATGAAGGGTGATGGATTCGATTTTCATTATTCGATTTTGACTTCCCCGTCATCTTCACCCAATTTCAAGCCGCGCAGGGCTTCGTCAATGCTGGAGGATTCGATCCTCATGCCGGGCGCGGGCGTTCCGCAGAACGGACAAATATTCCAGGATAATTCCATCAGCTTGCTGCAGTTGTGGCAGGTCTTTTTGAGCTTGGTGTGGCAGTTCGGGCAGATTTGCCAGTCATCCTTGACGCGGCGTTCGCAACCCGGGCAAAGCGGCAAATCCTCCAGCGCCTGGAGCAGGGCTTCCTCTTCGAGCGTCCGCTGATATTCCTCTTCGAGCGTGCGCGGCGGGCGCAGGATGAGATAAACCAAAACACCGGGTAGATTCAACAGCGCCGCGAGCAGCGCCGCGAGCGTCTGCACCAATGGGTCGCGTGCGCGGGCACGGATGTCGCGGTACGTCCACACAACGAGGCTCACCCACAACGCGGCCAGGAAAGCGCCGCCAAAGGCAGTGAGCACGAGAAGCAAATTATTGATGAAGGTGGGATCGAAGGTCATGCCGGCTCCAAGCCAATCTGAGATGGTTGGCGGTTTTATTTTAATCCATTCTCCACTGCCAGACGGATTCGTTTCAGATCCAGTTTCTTAATGCAAAGTCGCCAGGACGCAGAGATTTAAAAATTCTTTCCTTGCGGCTCCGCGTCTTTGCGTAAATTGCCAGTCAATCAAGACAAATATCCAGCGAAATTTACGGCGTGGAAAACGTAAAGCGCCAGTCTGAACCGTTCTGTTCGTAAGTTGAGGTTTCACCGAGCACTTCGTAAAACGTGCGCCCCGGGCGCAGGAAGATCGGGTTGCCGCTCAGTGTGGCAAGCAGGATCGGCTGGTCCATGTCTGTGCGGTACCAGCGGGCGGGAAAAGATGTGCCGTCGCGGAATACGTAGGCATCGCCGGAATCGACCAGGTCAATGTGGTAGACCTCGTCTTCCTGATCGAAATGGTTGGCAAATGTATGCGGAACAAAGAGCATCACCACATTATCAGCAGTGACCGGCAGGCCGGTTTCCGCATCGGTGAGCGGGGCATAGGCTTCCGGTTTGCCATTGATCATATCCTTCGATTCCTGGTAGCGGAAGTATTTACGCGTCGCGGCATCGTATTCCCAGTAGTTGTAACTGTAAACGGAAAAGTGTGTGTAAATGCGGCTGACAGTCAACGCGCCATTGACGGATGCGTCGCTGAAAAAGCCGCTGCGAATATGCTGGAAGGAATTGTCCACGCCCATCCTGGCGGTGCAGGCTCCGAACTTAACCGTATTGAAAAAGATATTGTTGTATGTGTCGCGCGACTGCTGGCCGATTGAAAACGGAGGACATGAACCGTTTCCCGGCACGACCAGGAAATCCAAAAGGTCGCTGGCTTTGAAATAGGTATATTCGCGCGGGTCGGCATATTTGAAGACGAAAAAAGAGTGATACATGCGCGTGATGTGTTCATCGAAATATCTGCCCGAACGCACCGGCCCGACCTTTTCCGAGTCATTGCCATACATCACTGCGATAAAGCGCGTATCCCCCCATTCGATGTAATATTCATAAACCACGTCCGCGAGACTCAACCCCGATTGCGGGCGGACGTAATCCGGGGCGTTCGCAATTTTGACTGCCATCGGCCTGCGATTGAGCAGGGCCGGGTCCGAAGCCGGCAATCCTGTGAGCGGATTGGTGAGCGCGATGTAAAAATAATCCGGCAGGCCGCCGGGGGTGGGCATGATTTGTATGGGCGTGGGTAATTCGTCAGTGATGAGAGGAGCCAGCGGGTAGGGAGTAAACGTCGGTTCGGGTTGGGAGATAACGGGAGCGGAATATGGGACGTCTAATACGCCAGGTTGAGGTTGAAAAGGTGTGGGGGAAGGAGTGGCCTCGATAACGGCGGCAGAGATCGGGTCCGAATTGGAAGCGCAGGAGACGGCCAGGCTGAGGACCATGGCCGCCAGGATGATGTCAAGCCATGGCGGCCTGCGATGTTTCAAAGTCATGAAGTTGATTGTACCAAAAGGGCTTGCGCGGCGCATGATAATTCCCTTTCAATAAAAACTGATACAATTGCCGCGCCTCATGTTAATTCTCATTCCATCCCTGATCCTTTTTCTCACAGCACTGACTTTGATCATCCTGCATTTGGCGCGTCCGGCTTTTCGATATGGCTGGATGGTTGCCGTGGGCGGGACCATGCTGGGCATACTGGTCGTATTTTTTTGGCAGGGCCGGATGCCTTTGAACGTTTCCCTGCATTCATGGCGCTCATCCACTCTTTACCAGGAGGCGATCTCATTTCATGGCGACGGTTTAACCTGGCCGTTTGTGTTGAGCTTGAGCGCCCTGGCCTTGACGGTGCTCTTCACCGTGGCGGCGCGTTCGGCATTTGCGAATCCCTTTGCCTGGGCAGGGACTTTATCGTTGATCGGCCTCGGTCTTTTGGCGGTAACTTCAGCAAACCCTCTTACTCTTTTGCTGGTCTGGTCCGCGTTCGACCTGGCGGAATTGCTCACACTGTTGCGTTCGGTGGATGGGCCATCGGCCAGTGAACGCGTGGTAATCGCCTTTTCCACGCGCCTCGCCGGGATCGGTTTATTGTTGTGGGCAAATATCGTGAGCATTTCATCGGGAAGCACATTGGAATTTACTTCGTTTTCACCACAGGCAGGCTTGTTTCTCGTTGCCGCGGCCGGTCTGAGATTGGGCGTTCTGCCCCTGCATTTGCCGTACCCATCCGAGTCAACTTTGAGGCGCGGTTTCGGCACAACCTTGCGATTGGTCTCTGCCGCATCGAGCCTTGCGTTGTTGGCGCACATACCGGCAGAAAGCGTGAATTCTTCGTTTACCCCGTTCCTGCTTTTCCTCACTACCATCGCCGCAATTTACGCAGGCTGGACCTGGCTGCGCGCGCCGGATGAATTAATTGGACGCCCCTTTTGGATACTCGGCCTGGCTTCGCTGGCTATTGCTTCCGCGTTAGGTCCCAACCCAACCGGCGCGGTGGCCTGGGGTTGTGCGTTGATCCTGGTTGGCGGCGCGCTTTTTCTTGCCTCCGTCCAGCATGTGTGGCTGAACCGCGCGCTCCTGCTCGGCGCGTGGAGTCTTTCATCCCTGCCCTTCTCGCTCACAGCCAGCGCCTGGGGTACAGGCAGATACGGAATTTTCCTGCCATTTCTCATCATTGCCCAAGCCCTGATCGTTGCCGGTTTTGTACGTCATGCCCTCCGCCCCGGCGGGCGGGATTCGCTCGACGCACAACCCGATTGGACTCGCAACGCATATCCCGCCGGGATTATCCTGCTTCTTTTGATCCAGTTCCTGTTGGGATTTTTCGGCTGGGACGGCGCTCAGAATCTCGGATATTTACCCGCCTCCATAGCCGCTTCACTCCTGACCTTTGGCCTGATCTGGGCCACGCCGCGTTTACGCCTCCTCAACCCGGTCCGCGCTCACTGGGTAAAACCGGCATCCTCCTGGCTCGATGGCCTTTATCGCGGACTATGGGGATTGTATGGCCTGCTCGGCAGGCTGAGTCAGGCCGTCACCGCGACCCTCGAAGGCGCAAGCGGCATCATGTGGACATTGCTCTTTCTGGCCCTGTTCATTTCACTCATGACCCAGGGGGCACCATAACAACATGCTGGTAGAAATCACTTCCTGGATCGCAGTCGCTTTCATCCTTGTTGCGGCAACGACCTTGCTCCTCAGCCGGGATTGGCGCTTGAGCCTCGGCCTGCTGGCCGCACAATACCTGGCGGCCTTCGTGCTCGTTTTACATCACTGGCCGCTTGGCATGGCAACCGTAAAGCTGGTCACCGGCTGGATGGTCACTGCGGCAATTGGCATGACACGTTTGAGCATCTCGCGCGATGAAAGCGGCGCCGAATCCTTTTGGCCGCGCGGGCAATGGTTCCGCATTTCGCTGGCGGCAATTGTGGCACTGCTCGTCCTGGTGGCTTCAACAGGTATTGAAGAGGCCATCCCCGGCCTCGGCCTGCCCGTGGTTACAGGCGGATTGTTATTGATCGGTATGGGACTCATCCATTTGGGGATCACGTCACAAATTCTGCAAACAATTCTCGGCCTGCTTACCCTGCTGACCGGGTTTGAAATGCTTTACGCGGCTGTGGAAAGTTCGATCCTCGTAGCTGGTCTCCTTGCCGTCGTTGATCTCGGCCTGGCACTGGCCGGTTCGTATTTATTGCTCGCGGATTCAGCCACGGAGACGGAGGAGGAAGCCGCATGAGCGCGCCAGTCATTTGGATTGTTCTTCCCTTTCTGGCAGGGACCGTTATTTTGTTCATTCCGAATACGCGCGTCGCATCGATTGTGGGCGGGGTTGTGACGGCCCTGCTGGCTTTGGCTGCCCTGGCGATCCCCATCGACACAGCCCTGCTGCTCGGTTCGGTCTCGTTTAAGATTTCATCCACCGTGCAAATCCTGGGACGCAGTCTGCTGTTGAGCGCGGCGGATGGTCCCATTCTGGCGATGATCTACGGACTCGCCACGCTCTGGTTCTTCGGGACGGAAGCCGCCGGTTCGTCCGGTCGCTTCGTCTCGCTGGGACTCGCAATCATTTCCCTGCTGGTCGCATCCATCGCTGTGGAGCCTTTCCTGTTTGCCGCCCCCATGCTTGAGATGGCCGCCCTGCTGGTGGTTCCCTTGCTCGTCTCACCCCAGCAAAAACCGGGACGCGGCATCCTGCGCTTCATCATCTACCAAACACTGGCAATGCCCTTCATCCTCTTCTCCGGCTGGATGCTGGCGGGCGTGGAGGCCAGTCCCGGCGATATTGGATTAACTTCGCAATCCGGTGTGATGCTTGGGTTGGGATTCGCCTTCCTGCTCGCCATCTTCCCACTCTATAACTGGATTCCCATGCTGGCCGAAGAAGCCTCGCCCTACGTTGTCGGCTTTTTGTTGTGGGCCTTGCCTGTCTTCACAGTCATTTTTGCACTGGGATTCCTCGACCACTATGCCTGGATCAGAACCTCACCCGGATTATCAAACGCAATCCAGTTTGCCGGGTTGTTCATGGTTGCAAGTGGAGGCATCTTCGCCGCATTCCAACGCCACCTGGGAAGGATGATGGGCTACGCCTCCATCGTCGAGACCGGATTGATGATCCTGGCAATGGTGGTCAAGTCGCCGCTGTCGGTTGAGATTACGTTCATGCTTCTCATCCCGCGCGGGTTGGAACTTACTGTTTGGGCGCTGGGTATATCCGTCATCCAGAAAAGCGCCCAACCCCTTCGCTTCAGTTCCATCCAGGGCCTGGCGCGGACCTATCCCATCGCGGTCGGTGCGCTGGTTCTAGCTCACCTCTCCACAATCGGGTTCCCGCTCCTCGCTGGTTTTCCAGCCCGACTGGTGTTGTGGGAGGAGTTGGCAAGCCAGTCCCTCATCTATGCCTTTTGGATCCTGGTGGGACTATTCGGCTTGTTGACCGGGGCGGTCAGAACGCTGGCGGTCTTTGTGATGGCGCCCGAAAAAACGCCCTGGGCGTGGAATGAGTCGTGGGCGCAATCGGTCATGCTGGGGGTCGGTGTGATCGTATTGTTCGCCATCGGTTTATTCCCGCAGACCATGCAGCCGTTCCTGTCTTCGCTTCCCGCGCTGTTCGAGCATATTGGTCAATAGGCCTGCGTTATAATCTTACCCATCCCTCTCCGGGAGGAATCCATGGAATTCGAACAAATCATCAAACGGCTGGACTGGCTTGAAAAGGAACGCGGCAAGGACAAGGAATACATCTCGTCCTTGAAGGAAGAGATCGCGTCGCTTCAAACCAGCATCAACGTAGCCAACAAACAGATCAAAGACCTGAGCAAAAAAGTCACGGAAGTGAACACCAGCGCCTCACGCTTCGAGCAATTCGACACGATGCTCACCAAACAGCGCGCCGACGTGAACAAGGTCATTTCGGAAAACGAGAAGAACAGCCAGCGGCGCGAGCGCGAGGCCGTCAAACGCCACCAGGCGCAGCTTGAGGAAATCAACAAGACCGTCGCCGAACTCAAGAAAACGTTCACGCCCGGCGAATACAATAAAAAATTCAAAGAACGCGCCAACGAGCTCCAACGTCTCATCAACAACATTGACGACTTGAAAGTACGCGTGGAAGAAGCTGTTCAAGGCACTGAAAGCGTTCACCTGAGTCTGAAAGCAGTTGAAGAGGCGCGGAAAAATGACCTCAAACGCGTGGCCGACATCCAGGGCGAGATCATGGCCGTCCGCAAGCGCGCGGATGAAAGCCGCGAAAAATCCTCGCTGAACGCGGACAGCATCCGCAACATTGATAATCGCATCACCGAACTGCTCACGTCCGAGTTCGACCGCAAACAAGCGCAAACGGCCTTCCTCGAACAGCAATCCCTCGCGCAGGTGGGACGGGAACGCATCTGGAAGGAATGGCTCGATAAAGTCGAAGAATTCAAAAAAGAAGCCTCCGGTCTCGACACTCACGTCCAAACATTGGACGAAGCCCTGCGCGGCGCGAAAAAGGCGCAGGAGACCTATCTCGAACTCAACACCAAGCTCGAACGCCGCATCAACGAAGTGACCGAGATGCAGCGTCTCGCTGAAGAACGCCTGCGCCAGGAATGGATTTCGTTCAAAGCCGACGATCAGAAACGCTGGACGGGCTACAGCCTCTCCTCAGAAGAATCCTTCCGTGACCTTCGCAAGGACATTCAAAAATACGACCAGCGCATCAGCGCGCTGGACGAAATTACGCAGGTGGTCCAGGATCAATTGCACCAAACCACCGACATCACCGAACATCAATTGCAGGAATTGATGAACGTCACCCATGAATGGATGACCGCCTACGAGCGCATCATGGGTCACAAGAAGAGCAAGAAATAATTCACCCTCACCCCAGCCCTCTCCCAAAATGGGAGAGGGAGAAATAATGAAACATGCGAGTCATTGGCACAGCCGGTCACGTTGACCACGGGAAATCCACGCTCATCGCCGCGCTCACAGGCACACATCCCGACCGCCTGAAAGAAGAGCAGGCGCGCGAGATGACCATCGAACTCGGCTTCGGCTGGCTCACACTTCCCAACGGTGAAGAGGTCGGCATCGTGGATGTGCCCGGCCACCGCGACTTCATCGAAAACATGCTCTCCGGTATCGGCGGAATTGACGCCGCGCTCCTCGTCATCGCCGCCGATGAAGGCGTCATGCCGCAGACGAAGGAACATCTCGCGATATTGGATTTGTTGCAGATTCCCGCTGGATTAATTGTTCTGACAAAAACAGACCTCGCCTCAGACTCAGGGTGGCTTGATCTCGTTGAAACAGACATTCGCGCCGCTGTCAAAGATACCGTTATGCAAGACGCCCCCATCCTGCGCGTCTCCGCCAAAACCAAAAGCGGACTCGATTTACTAATTACCAATCTCCAATTGCTTCTCCAACAAAAACCCGCGCGCCTCGACCTGGGCCGCCCGCGCCTCCCCATTGACCGCGTCTTCAGCATGAGCGGATTCGGCACCGTCGTCACCGGCACACTCAGCGACGGTCATCTCGCCATCGGTGACGAAGTGGAAATCCTGCCTTCGCACCAAAGAGGCCGCGTGCGCGGACTTCAGACTCACAAGAAAAAAGAAGAGACCGCCATTCCCGGCTCGCGTACCGCGGTGAATATTTCCGGTGTCAATACCGAGCAAATCCAGCGCGGCGAAGTCGTCGCGCATCCCGGCCAATACCAGACCACCCGCAGATTGGACGCGCGTTTTCGTTTGTTGAAAGACGCTTCTTCATCCCTCAAACATTCCAGCGAAGTGAAATTCTTCGTCGGCGCGAGCGAAACGATTGCAAACCTGCGCCTGCTTGGAACCGAAGAAATCAAACCCGGCGAAGAAGCCTGGATTCAACTCGAACTGCGTGACGAAGTCGTTGCCGTGCGTGGGGATCGCTACATCCTTCGGCGTCCATCACCCGGCGAAACCCTCGGCGGCGGCGTGATTGTGGATCACCAGCCCAAAGGCCGCCACAAACGCTTCGACGAAAATGTGCTGAAATCCCTCGCGTCCCTCGCACAAGGCTCGCCCGCCGACGTTTTGCTCGAAGCCGCGCTTGCGCTCAATGCCGCGTCCATCAAGGAAATCGCCACGCGCTCGCGGCTGGAATCCGAAAATGCAGAATCAGCTTTGAAGGAATTAATCGAATCCGGCCAACTCATCCTGCTCGAAGAAGGCGAGCCAAAGATTACAAGCGACATTCTGGCTGCCGCGCTCCCCCACTGGAACGCGTTGAACGGTAAAATTTTGCAGATCGTTGAGTCCTATCACAAATCCTATCCGCTTCGCCGCGGCATCCCGCGCGAAGAACTCAAGAGCAAGCTCAAATTATCGCCGCGCGTTTTCAACGCCATTCTCACGCAACATGCAGCACGCAACACGCTTATAGATTCGCGGGGCGTGGTATCCAAATCTGGGCATGAGATCAAGTTCGATAGCGGCCAGCAGGCCAAAGTCCAGGGATTGATGCGGAAGTTTGAGGCAAATCCATTTGGGCCGCCAAGCGTCAAGGAAAGTCAAGCCGAAGTCGGCGAAGAAGTCTTCGATGCGTTGATTGAGTCGGGTGAGTTGATCACGGTCTCGCAGGATGTCGTTTTCAGAAAACAGGATTATGATTTGATGGTGAAAAAAATCCGCGGCGCCATTCAGCAAAAAGGACAGGTTACGCTCGCCGAAGTGCGCGACATGCTGGACACGACCCGCAAGTATGTTCAGGCATTGCTGGAATATCTTGATGCGACCAGTGTGACCATACGGGATGGCGATTATCGGAAGCTGCGTTCCTAACGGAATCCGAAGTCTCCCGGCTTCGGATTCCAAAATCTGGAGATTTTGGAGTCCAAACCATGTGTGGAAGATTTACTTTAACCGTTGACCCTGCCGAGCTTCAAGAAGCATTTCAAGATTACAAATTCCCAACGCAGTTTGCGCCGCGCTTCAACATTGCGCCAACACAGCCCATCCTTGCCATCCCAAACGACGGGCTAAACAAAGCCGATTTCTTCGTGTGGGGTCTCATCCCCTCGTGGGCGAAAGACCCGACGATTGGCAGCCGTCTCATCAACGCGCGCGGCGAAACGCTGGCCGAGAAACCTTCCTTCCGCGGCGGCTTCAAATACAAACGCTGTTTGATCCTCGCCGATGGTTTTTACGAATGGAAGGCCCAGCCCGGCACAAAAACCAAAACGCCCTATTTCATCCACATGAAAGATCGCAAGCCTTTCGCCTTCGCAGGCCTGTGGGACGAATGGCACAGCCCCGAAGGTTCGCAGATCAAATCCTGCACCATCATCACCACCGATCCCAACGAACTGATGACGACCATCCACAACCGCATGCCCGTTATCTTGAAGCCTGCGGACTATGCCCAATGGCTGGACGCATCGCCTCAAACTCCCGATAAACTGCAACCGTTAATCAAGCCCTTCCCCACCGACAAAATGTCCGCCTACCCCGTTTCGACACTGGTCAACAAACCGAGTGTGGATCGCGCTGAATTGGTTGTTCCTGTGCAGGGGTAAACAGGTAGACAGGTAAACACATAGACAACGGAACACGCAACACGCAATAACCCCCCAATGAATTCATTAACCCGCCATTTCCCCGCGCTTGCATCGCGCGACTTTGCCATCTTTCTGGCGGGGCACGTGCTTTCATTGATCGGAACGTCCATGCAAAACACGGCCCTGCCACTACTGGCTTATCGCATCAGCGGCCGTCCATTTGACTTGGGTCTCATTGGCTTTGCAACAACTCTGCCCACATTCTTTCTCGCGCTGCCCGGCGGCGTGGTCGTTGAGCATCTGGACAAACGCAAGACCGTGATTTCGATGCAAGCCATCATGATGGTTGATGCCTTCGTGATGGCTTTTCTCACACTCAACGGCTCGATTCAAATCTGGCACATTGTTTTGCTCTCGCTCATTTTGGGAATTGCAACGGCATTCGAGATCACGGCGCGCCAATCCATGCTGATCGAATTGACCGGGCGTGAGGCGCTTCCAAACGCCATTGCCCTGCAATCAACCGCCTTCAACTTATCGCGCGTGCTTGGGCCGTCACTCGTTGCGCCGGTGCTTTTGTTCTTTCCAAAGAATGGCGAAGGCTGGATTTTCCTGTTCAACGGCATCAGTTTCGTCGCCATCATCATTAGCTTGTTTTTCGTCCGCGCGCGATACAGGATACCGCCGGAACCGCGCACGCGCTCGATGATGGATGAGTTCCGCGAGGGCGGGCGCTTTATCATTACAAACACATCAGTCGGGGCGATCATCTTCATCGCGGCCATCCTGGGGTTGTTCGCCTTTCCCATCGTCCAGCAGCTACCGGTCGTTTCCAAGGATTTGCTCGGTCAGGTTGGAGATACCAAGTCTATAGTGGATACACGCAACAGCATGTTGTACGCGGCACAGGGCGTGGGAGCCCTGATCGCGGCCTTTTCCATCGCGGTCAATAACTCTGCCAGGACGCGCGGTTCTCGCCTCCTGCTAGGCCAGGCCGGGTTCATTCTGGGGATTATTGCCCTGCCCTTCTCGCGGTCATTGTGGCTGACGCTTGCATTGATCGCCACGATGGGCTGGGGGTCGGTCACGCAACTGGCAACAATGAACACATTGATCCAATTGCAGATCCCGAACGGTTTGCGCGGGCGTGTGTTCAGCATCTACCTTTGGGCGCTGCAGGGTGTCGCGCCGTTTGGCAGTCTGCTGATCGGGTGGATGACGCAGGAACTGGGACTCTCGGTTACCGCGATTGCCTGCGGCGTGATTTGCCTCGTCAGCATTGGGAGAATTCAACTCCTCAATCCAAACATGCGTAAATCGGATGGTTAACGCAGGATTAGCGTTTGAAAGCGAACTTGACGCGTTTTTTTTGCCCATGATATGATGAACACCATGCAAAACGACTTTCAGGAAGACGCACCGAAGACACCCGCAGGGGAAAACCCGGAACCACAAGCAGTTTCCTCTACTTCCCAAAAAGAAAGCGGTTTAATCAGCCGTTGGATCAGCAGTCTCCTCCAGATGGGGTTGGGCGAGTCTTTGCTTCGTATCGGGACGAATGTTTTTTCCGTCCTGGCAATTGTGACCGTCGTCTGGCTGGCGCAGGTGTTTTACCGTCAGATGCCGGATCTGCTTGGGGTAAGCGCCGCGCAGGCCCAGGGTCCGGCCGCGACCGCTGTGGTTGATCTCGCGTCATTTCCTCCCTTGGAAAATCCGGCTACGGTCGGAATCCTGCGGGAGGCGCAAATCCACACAAATATCCCCTCGCGGCCGCGTACTGAAATTGTCCATTACACGGTTGAGGAAGGGGATACAGTTTTTGGGATTGCCGAAAAGTTTGGGCTCGAACCGCAGACGATTTTGTGGGCGAATTACAATACCCTGCTCGATGACCCGCACTCACTTCAACCGGGACAGGAGCTGGTCATCCTGCCGGTGGATGGCGTTTACTGGGAATGGCTTGGGGGGATTCCTTTCGGCCAGTGGGCTGAATTTTATGGGGTTACAGCGGAAGAAATCATCACTTTTCCCGGCAATCATATCGATGCCAGCGCCATCACCGATTTTGCCAATGCAAATATCGAGAAAGGCACATGGCTGATCATTCCGGGCGGACAAAGGGAATTCGTAAACTGGAGCGCGCCGCTGGGTGTGACGCGTGAAAACCCCGCTTCGGCGCGCGTGCTCGGCCAGGGCGCATGTGACCCGGTCTCCGGCGGCGCGATCGGGTATGGCGCGTACGTCTGGCCGGCGAATAAGCATTTTCTCTCCGGCTTCGATTATTCGCCGAAGACCAATCACTGGGGCATCGATATTGCCGGAAGTGAAGGCGAAGGCGTTTATGCGGCGGACGCAGGCGTGATCGTTTATTCGGGCTGGAATAACTACGGCTACGGCAATATGGTGATGGTTGATCACGGCAACGGCTTTCAATCGTTGTACGCGCACTTGAGCGCCATCTATCGCTTCTGCGGCCAAAGCGTGGGGCAGGGCGAGGGTATTGGCGCCATCGGCACAACAGGTCGTTCCTCCGGTCCGCACTTGCACTTTGAGTTGATGACCGCGACATGGAAGGTAAATCCGTGGGATTATTTGCCGCCGCCGTAAATTCCTTGCCAAAGTTGGAAGGCTATACTATAATCGCCGTCGCTTGATCGGGCGCGTAGCTCAGTTGGTTAGAGCGCATCTATCACACAGATGAGGCCAGGGGTTCGAGTCCCTTCGCGCCCACCAAACCACTTCGCGAGAGGTGGTTTTTTTGTTGTTATTATGGAGTCCAACGACTCCCGTCGTTGGAATTCCAAAGTCAGGAGACTTTGGACTCCGTTTAGCCTTTTTTCTTTTATAATCACCCCACCATGACAACACGCAGCAACGAAGCATGGCTTAACGATCTCCGAAGCACCGGCCCAGAGCATGAAATCGCGCTGGGTGAATTGCGCGGCATCATCCAGAATGGCCTGCCATATGCCCTTTCACGCTGGCTTTCCCCCACCGATCCCCTCTTCCAACCGCTTGTCGAAGAAGTGACACAGGATACCCTCCTGCGCGTACTCGATCAGCTTGATACCTTTGAAGGCCGCAGTCTTTTCACCACGTGGGTACACAAGATCGCCGTCCGCATCGCGTTGACCGAACTGCGGCGCAAACGCTGGCGCGATTCATCCCTCGATGAATTAACCGACAATGAAGATGCCCCGCCTCCTCCCGGACTTTTAGCTGATCCGCAAGCCTCCCCGGAAATTTCCGCCGAACGAACAGACATGCTGGCGCGCATCCGCCGCATCCTCGACGAAGAATTGACAAACAAACAGCGCGAGGCGCTCGTCCTGCTCGGGTTGCAGGATCTGCCCATGGACGAAGCCGCCAAACGCATGAAGACCAACCGCAACGCATTATATAAGCTCTTGCACGATGCCCGTCTCAGGCTGAAACGCAGGCTTGCCCTCGAAGATCTCACCCCTCAGGATGTGCTAACTGCCTTTGAACATCGGTAAGATTAATTAAAGATTAATCGTCGAGTAAATTGCATGAACCTCAAAGAACTCATTCTAAAAATACGCAATCGTTTCAGTCCACACGAAGAACTTCGCGACGAGGCGGTCCTGGGCTTTCTGCGGGTGCTTGAAAAAGTGCGCGAGGAAGAAGCCCCGTGCAGTGAAATCTTTGCACGCCTGGACGAATATGTGGAAAATGAACTTCATGGGCAGGATACCGCCCGCCTCATGCCGCTCGTGAAGGAACATCTGGATATGTGCTCCGATTGTTGCGAAGAATATGAAGCCCTTCTCGAAGTTCTGGAGAAGACCGATGAAAAGTAAAACGACGGGTTTTTAGCCCGTCGTTTTTTTATCCCTGCCTAAAATCGATAATCTCCCTTATTGGGTGCAGTTGGACAAAAACCGTGCAAAACTTACCGCGAAGACCGCAAAGCACGCGAAGAAAACCTTATCCATCCTTTGCGCTCTTCGCGGTTCAAAAGAAAACTGCACTGTAGTGGGAGACCATCCTCAAATCACTCATGAAACAACTTCTCCCCCGCGCGAATGGGAACCTTGAGTCTATTCTCAGCCGGTGTAATCGGGCATGACCACATTTCGTTGTAAGCGCAATATGGATTGTAGGCTAAGTTAAGGTCCACGATGAAATGGCCTCCCGGCAAAGGCTCCGGTTCAAGGTAACGTCCCGCAGGATACGTTTCCTGACCGGCCAGTGAGTCCACAAACGGGAGGAAGAAACCATGCTCGTTTTGATAAATGGTCAATTCCACCTCCTGTCCCTCAACCGTAAAGCGAAATCTTCCGAATCGCTGATAAGACTGCACGTCCCCCGTCGAAGTCTGCATCTCGAAGCGTTCCTTCTCCGGCAATTCGTCCGCTTTCACTTCAAGCCGCAGGTTCGGGGCTTCGGGAAAATATTCCAAACCTTGAAAGATCCGCTTCTGTGCGGGCGTCAACGGGCTTTGCGGATGATGCCTAAAGAAATCATCCTTTTCCGCACGAAACTCATCCAACTCACTCATTGTTCCTCCAAAAATCATCCGTGATAGGCTGTGGTATAGACTGTCACCTGGATGAGTTTCTTACAAAGCTGAAAACCTCTTGCCAATTCTTCTGTAATATGCTATTTTTAGTTCACGAGGCTAAAGAATGACACCTGCTCAAAAATCAGTCATGATCATCGAAGATGAACCGGACGCCGCGGAGATGTTTGCTGAGATGATGCGCGTCAACGGCTTTCGCGTGGTTAAGATGTTCTCCAGCACACCGGCGATCCCTCTGCTCGTCCAGGAAAAACCCGATGTTGTCATCCTGGATGTGATGATGCCCGACATCTCCGGCCTCGAGGTATTGCGTTACATGCGCAGGGAACCCGAACTTGCATCCATTCCCGTTATTGTCGTTTCAGCCAAAAGCATGCCGGGCGATATCAAAACCGGATTGGAAGCAGGCGCGTCCCTCTACCTCACCAAACCCGTCGGTTTCCTTGATCTCAAACAAGCCGTGGACAAGGTAATGCAGGGGGCTTAATCCCGGCTGTCATGAGTTTATGAGCCTGCTGCGCGCCTTCATCGCCATCGAACTTCCAGTTCCCATTCAAAACGCGATCCAACAGGAAACTGCCGTGTTACGCCAGGCACTCGACTCGACGCTCGTGCGCTGGGTCCCTTCACATAACGTTCACCTGACCCTGAAATTTCTCGGCGACGTATCCCCGGCCAACATCAAACTATTGACTCAAACGTTGAGCCAGGAAGCGGACCAGCAGCCGGCATTCGACATCCAGATCGGCGGCATCGGTTCCTTCCCGACCTCGCGGCGGCCACGCGTTATCTGGATCGGACTCCACGCCCCGGCAGTTTTGGAGTCATTACAAAGGTGCATCGAATCAGCGGCGGCGCGTTTGGGATACGCGCCGGAAGAACGTCCCTTTTCCCCGCACCTGACCATCGGACGCGTAAGACAAAACCTCCCGGCGAGCAGTATACAAAAAATCCGCACGTCGCTCGAAGCTACGAAGGTGGGAAATCTCGGCTCTGCAAAAGTCGACTCGATCCATCTATTCAAAAGTGACCTTAATTCCAACGGCTCAGTTTATACAAAGCTATCGTCCGCACCATTGAGAAAACATTAAGAGGTGAATTCTGAACACACTCGACCTTGCCCGTGAAATCGTCAACGCCCTCGAAGATAAAAAGGGTGAAGACATCGTTCTGATCGACCTGAAAGACATCATTTCGTTTACCGATTACTTCGTGGTATGCACCGGCACCAGCGACCGCATGCTCGATGCACTGGCCGATTCCGTATTGGAGGAAATGCGAAAGAAGCACAGGAAGAAAGGCAAAAAGGAAGGCCTTGCCCGTGACGGCTGGGTCATTGTTGATTACGGCGATGTAGTCATACATCTCTTCTCCCCCGATCAACGCGATTTTTATCAATTGGAAGAATTGTGGAATGAGGGGAAGGTGTTGGTGAGATTGCAGTAAAAAAAGTACTATTTCAAGGAGGCAAAAAGTGAGCAACGCCGCCAAGAGCATATTTGTATTTGGGATCTATCTCATCGGTCTGGGCGCAACTCTGGTATTCGCGCCCAATGCCGCATCCATTGTGTTTGGTCTTCCAGACACAGATGGAGTCTGGATTCGGGCATTTGGAATGCTGCTACTCTTCCTCGCCTTTTTCTGCATCCAGTCAGCACGCAAGGAAGTGACAGAGTATTTCCGCTGGACCGTGTACACACGTTCATCGGTCATTGTCTTTTTCACTGCTTTTGTACTAATGGGACTGGCAAACCCAATTCTCATGCTGTTTGGAGTCATAGACTTATTGGCTGCCATTTGGACTGGCCTAGCACTGCGGCCATCAAAATCATCCAACAAGATACCCACTCCAACTATTGGTGATTAGAATCAAAATTGTCCCGCAGACCATAGCCTACGGGACAATTACTAATCTCTAATTCTCTAGTCTCTAATTTTCTGGTCTCTATTTTTCAAACACCCACCGATCCACTTCGCGCTTCCAATCCACCAGTTCTTCCTGCTTGAACCACAGTGCAACTTCCTTTTCGCCGTTCTCAACAGTGTCGGATGCGTGCGTAAGGTTGCGGCCAACTTCCAGCGCAAAATCGTGACGGATCGAGCCGGGCGCGGCTTCGGTGGGACGGGTTGCGCCCATGGTCTGGCGCACCGCGGCAACAGCGTTCGGTCCTTCCCAGACCATTGCCATCACCGGCGCGGAGATGATGTAGGAGATCAAGCCGTCATAAAAGGGTTTCCCTTTGTGAATGGCATAATGCGTCTCGGCAAATTCCCTGCTCACTTGCATGAATTTGGCCGCCACAAGGCGCAGGCCGCGGCGTTCCAGCCGGGCGATCACTTCACCGATCAGTCCGCGTTGTACGCCATCGGGTTTTACGAGTACGAGAGTTCTTTCCACAGAAAATTCCTCCAGGGGGCAAAATAAATTCGGGGTGCTGCCCCGAATTTTGGTTTTTGTAGAGCAGGATAAATCCCACTTTACTTTTTAACGAAGTAACTCCTCCGCCTTGTTGTAGGCATCGAGAGCCTGCTGTAAACGGTTGGCGCGCATGTAGGCATCACCCAACGCCTGCCAAATACTGACCTCCACAGGATAGCGATACAGCGACTCGCGCAGGTCACGGATGGTCTCATCAAGGTGCTTGCCTTTCTTGATGAGTTTGTTGTAATGATCGACCGCGGCAGGGATATCGCCGCGATTCAGTTCGCCCTGGGCTTGTTTGAGCGCGGCGAGACTCGCCTGTGGCGCTTCGCTTACCTGCTTTGCACGCACAGGCTGTGGCGGCTTTTGAACAGGTGCGGGGCGCGGCGCAGGTTTGCGAACATCGGGCGGAGGCGGCGTGGGCTGTACAAGCTCGACCGTGGGTTGCGCCGGTTTTGGCTTCGGCGCAGGCTGGGGAGTCTCGAACTCCGCTTCTGGTTCAGGGGCAGGAGGCTTGGGCCGGGGTTCGGCAGGATGCCAATCGGCGGGTGTGACCGGAGCGGGATGAGGCTCTTCCTCTTCAAAGTCTTCTTGCAGCCAGGATGGCAGGTTTTCACGCGCCTGTTCTGCCGGCTCCCCGGGTTTTGTTTCATCAATACCGCGCAGCCATTCGGGGAGGTCAGCCGCCGATGTAACGGGAGCAGGTTCCTCGGTCCGGGAAAGAGGCGTGGCAACTGGTTCTGTGGGAAATTCCTCCGGCTCCTCTTCAATTCCTTTAACGGACGATGACTCAAGTCCGCGAAGCCAGTCGGGAATATCGGTGCGCCCGGGAGAGGCAGGTTGTGCTTCCAGTTCAGAAGTTGATTTGCCGAAAGCGGTCTCTTTATCCAGGGCGCTCAACCACTCGGAAATATCGTGTTGACCAGACGTATCGGCAGGGGATTCTTCCCGTCCAGCTTGTTCGTCCTGCATTCCACCCAGCCAATCCGGCAGGGCAGATTGTTGATCGAGCGGTTCTTCCTGCATGGATGGCGCGGCAGGTTCGCTTTCCAATTCGGCAAACTGGTCTGAAAGATCGGCTTGCGCAACAGGTTCTTCCGCGATGGGTTCGGGCGCGGCCTGTTCGCCTGAAGATTCGGACTCCAGGCCTTTTAACCAATCAGGCACTTCCTGGTCGGATAAGAGCGATTGATTTTCCTCGTTCAGCGGACTCACTGGTTCTTTTTCGGTGAGTTCGCGAAGCCACATGCCGGTTTCATCTTCGGTTGGCTGAGATGCGATTGGCTCTTCAGCGGGTTGCGATTCTGCAATCGAACGCGCCTGCTCCACCCATTCCGGCGGTTTCTCGGTGCGGGCGGCAGGATCAGTGACAAGTTCTTCCTGCTTTGCGCCATGCTTGGCGGCCAGCATCTCAAGCCACGCCACGGCGTCATCCTGCTCTTTGGCAGAAGTACCCAGTGTTTCCAGCGAAGCCGATGGAGGCGCGGCTTTGGGCGGTTCGGCGCGCGGCGGTTCCGGTTGTTTTGGTTCAGAGGCGGATTTCGAGGATAACCAATCGGGCATAAGTGCCTCTTTCGGGGCCGGTTCTGGCTGCGCGGCAGGTTCCTCAGATTTTCCACCATCGAGATCATTCAACCAATCCGGGATGTCGCCGGACATGGCCGCGGCGGGTTCGGCAGGCACGGCAGATTCACTTGAACCCAACCCGCTCAACCAATCTGGGACGTCACCGGATGAAGCAGAGGGTTCCTCCGCCGGTTTTTCTGCGCCCAAGCCGGATAACCAGTCGAGGTCTTCCGAGGAGGATTTGGCAGGTTCTTCAGATTGCGCGCCCAGACCACTGAGCCAATCCGGCGTTCCGCCGATACCTGGCGGAGATTCGGTTGGTTTCTCAGACCGCGAGGATTCATCCGGCATTTGATTTTTCAGCCACTCAGGAATGGTTGCAGGTTCAAGATATCCTGAAGGTGTTGCTTCAAAAGGAGCAGGTTCCTCCGCCGCGCCGCTGGATTCGGTCCAACCGGCTTCACGCAGGAAATCGGGAATCTCCTGGTCGCTTTGGGAAACGGGTTGGGCCGGTTGTTCGGAACCAGTTGAAAGGTCCGGTTGTGATTCGGGTAATCCCGATTTGAGCCAATCGGGCTGTTCGGATGAAGCCGCGGCCGCGGAGCCAAGTCCGATGCCGAGGGATGATTCCCAAACGTGTCCCACATCCACGCTCTGACCGGTGTATTCAAGCCGCTCAAGGTTGATCGAGGCATCGGTGACATCGCTGGTGCGGAAGACAGACTCTTTGGCAAAAATCGAATAGGGATCAAGCTCGTTCACGCGGTGGCGATAGACCTGCGTGCTCTCGGCGCGGTCACTGCCGGGGATGAGTTCAACCATGATGCGATTCGCATCGAAGCAGTAAGGATAACGTTTGAGAAGCTGCGAACACATATCCGAAGCATCGGCTTTTTGACCGCCCCGGAAATAAGCCCGCGCCAGCAAAACCTGCATTTCGGCGCGCTGGGGATCCTGTGCAAGCACGGCGCGAATTTCCGAAATGGCCTGCGGATACAACTCGCCCTGCACGTACATGTGCGCCAATGCGCCGCGCGTCATGCGGATTTTCGGCGGCTCCACGCCATCACGGCGGCCAAACAGGCGCTGTAATTCGGCCTGGATCGCAGCGTTCGAGGGCTGAGACTCAAAGGCGCGTTCCATATGCCAGATGGCATCATCGAGCTTGCCTTCATCGTCGCGGACGATGCTCATGCCCACATGCGAAACAAAGTCATCCGGCACGGCCATCAGCACACGGCTGAAAACATCCATGGCGTTGCTGTGATGCTTGGCTTCAAGAAACGCCTTGCCGAGCAGGCGATAAGTTTCAAGATGCTTGGGAAAAGTGTGCAGGATATGATGGCAATGCGCAATAGCCTCATCCAGGTGACCCTGGTCAATGAGGCTTTCTATTTCGCGGTTGTAGATTCTCAGTGAGACTTTTGCCATCGCTGTGTTCCTTTAGTTAAGTATGCCCGATTCTTAAAAAATACGCAAGCCTTTGACAGTGCCAGTCATCAGTTATCAGTCATAGAACAACGGGAGAGGCGGAACGGGTTCGCCGCTGAAAGTGTGTGCTTCCATCACGGCCTGCCGCGCCACAGCCAGCTTCTCCGCGTCATTCGCGTGGACTTCAAAGAGCGGCCGGCCTTTTTCAACTTTATCGCCGACTTTATGCAGGATGACGAATCCCACCGCATAATCAATTGGATCGCCTTTCCGGGCGCGCCCCGCTCCGAGAGGCAGGGAGGCCTCCCCCACGCTTCTTGCATGGACCTGTGAAATGAATCCGCTTCGAGGGGCATTCACCACCTCGACCAGTTTCGCCTTCGGCAGTTTGGCAGGCTCATCCACAAATGAGACATCCCCACCCTGCGCGCTGACGAGCACGCGGAATTTCTCGAACGCGCTCCCATCCGCAAGTGACTTCCCGGCCATCGCGCGGCCTTCATTCAAATCCTTGGCGCGTTGACCGAGCACGAGCATATGCGCGGCCAGGTGTAGGCAATGTTCACGGAAATCATACGGCCCGCGGTTATGCAGGGTCTCGATCGCTTCCAACACTTCCAGCGCATTGCCCACGGCATGACCCAAAGGCTGGTTCATATCCGAAAGCAGGGTTATCGTCTCGCGGCCGGCATGGCGGCCAATATCCACCATCAAGTTCGCAAGCACGCGGGCTTCGTCCAGTGTTTGCATGAACGCGCCGAGGCCGGTCTTCACATCCAGCAAAATGGCCTGCGCGCCCCCGGCAATTTTCTTGCACATGATCGAGGATGCGATCAGCGGCGTGGACGGCACGGAGCCGGTCACATCGCGCAAGGCATACATTTTGCCGTCCGCAGGCGCAAGATCGAGGGTCTGGCCTGTGAGCACGATGCCTTTTTCCTTGAGCTGCTTTTTGAATTCATCGGTGGTCAGGTCACAGCGATAGCCGGGGATGGACTCGAGTTTGTCCAGTGTGCCGCCGCTGAAACCAAGCCCGCGGCCAGACATTTTCCCAACGGGCAGACCGCACGCCGCGACCATCGGCAGGACAGCAATGGACGTTTTGTCCCCCACCCCGCCGGAGGAGTGCTTGTCCACGGCGATGTCAACGATGCCGGTGAGATCGAGCACCTGCCCGGAGCGCGCCATCGCAAGGGTCAGGTCGGCAGTCTCAACCGAAGTCATCCCATTGAGCATGACCGCCATTGCGAAAGCCGAGGCCTGATAATCCGGTATCTCTCCGTTTGTAAAGCCGTTTATGAAGAAATTTATCTCCTGTGCAGTCAATTCCCCTTTATCGCGTTTTTTAATGATGATGTCTACTGCGCGCATGAAAAAAGCTCCTTGTGCCGCAACCACGTGAAATTGTAGTGTTACTTTTTATTCCATCCTTTGGAAACAGCAAAAGCCCTACAAAACAGAAACGTTGCGGTACTCGTGAAATGCGCTCCTATTTTATCGCAGTTTGTCGGACAAATGACATGCAAACTCAATACTTGAACGCCAAACAAACGTGTTGTATAGTGATCTTGAATGAAAAAAGAGGTTTCACAATGATCAAAATGATCTGGGGAGGGTTGATCGTATTGCTGTTCACCGCCTGCAACCCCGCACCAATTCCTGTCCCGCCGGTGGAAGGCAAAACTGCCGAACCAAAGTTCTGGCGGGGATTCCCCGTCATGCCCGGCGGAGTGGAGATTGACGATGACATCGCGGCATATCACTACACAGTCATTGCAGATGTTGACACTGTCATAAATTTCTATCGCGAACAAATGCAGGATACTGAATGGGAATTGATCGGCATCGGTGACACAAGCATGGCAGATGAGGAATCAGCCGCCATGTGGTTCGCGAATGATGAGAGCACCGTTACACTTCAGATCTGGTCGAAGACAGTCGTAACTCATGTGGCTTTTATGATCGATTCCCGTTATCCCACACCTTTGCAATAAGCAGGTCATGCCAAACCGTGACCCACCCGATCAACTTTGACTAAATAGGACTTACGCAATTTCTCTCCCTCATCTCCAACCCTTCCCCCGAAGGGGAAGGGGGTTCCCTCTCCCTTCGGGAGAGGGCTAGGGTGAGGGTGCGTAACGTCAGTTAAAAAGCGACATGGATCCGCGTTACGTAACGCGGATCCATGTCGCTTTTGCATTTATGACACAAATCAGGATCTCACCAACTTCTGCCCCTCTTTGCCATCCTGCACCTGCCAGCCGCGCGCGGCGATTTGATCGCGCAGCTTATCCGACTCAGCAAAATCCTTTTGGGCGCGGGCGGCCACGCGTTGCTCGGCCAGGGCGAGCACATCATCGGGCGGCGCATCATCTTCGAGCGGCGGCGCGTCGACGGCCATGTCCCATGCCTCTTTGGAAATGCCGTTTTGCCCGGATTCAGGAAACCGAAACTCGCCCAATTCCATCAAACCGAATTTCGCGCCCGAGGGATAAATCTCCGGGTTGCATTCGCGGACCAATGACACAGAGCTGACTCCGCTCACTTCGCATTGACCAGTTTCAAAGTCCAGAATAAGACCCGTGTGTTCGTCCAACCCAACGGTTGTATTTTCGGCGGGCAATAAGCCGCACCATTGGGCGAAACGCTCCAGCCCCATGAAACAGCGGCTCGTATCCAAATCCGCGCCGCCTTCGGCGTTGTTCCAATGCGAGACAAACGAAAGATGCAACCCGAAATCGGCGAAGAGATTCAGTCCCTCTTTCACGTGGACATCCTCACCCACCTTGTAGATTTCATAGACGGGCAATGCCCATGCCCCAACGGAAATGGCCGCGGCAGAAGCAAAGACGAGCGTCGCGCCGAGGCGATGCCGCGCTTTGATCAAATCCCAGGCGAGCGTGCCTCTCAATTGGCGGATCGCATACGTGGGACTCCCCGCTCCCAGAAAGATCATATTGGCATAAAGCAAAGGTTTCAGGATTTCAGGATCATCCGGGCTGAAATCGGTGCCGAGCTTGCGCGCCGGAACCACATCAATGACCGGTTTGTAATTTTGCAGGCGGGTCTTGAGAAATTCACCCACACGCCCCGCGACCTGATCCGAATTCAATTCGAAGCCTGCAGGCGTTTCAAGCAGTGCGATGCGAAGCGGCTGAGGCAGTTGCCGCGCCAGAGATTCAAAAACGCGGCCGCCAGCCAGCGAGGTCTCGCCTGAGCCGAGGAAGGCAATTTGTCCAAGTTTCATGTAAGTCACCGTTGTCTCAAACTTCGGAAGCCCATTCGCGAATCATAGAAACCTGGGCGCGCTACAAAAAACTTCCGAAGTCTCTTTTTGGAATTATCACTTGGACGCGCCGGTTAGTTCATCTATTACGTCGAGAAGCGTTTCGTTATCCGGGATATCAGACATGGAGAGGCCGTAATGAGCATAACGGATGCGCCCATCGCCATCCATCACGCAGACCAACGGCATCCGCCCCAATTTCATGATGTTGACTTCCTGCCTGTACGTGCGTGCAATTTGATGATCCGGGTCGGCAAGACCGATGTAGGGAATGTTTTCATCTTCCCAATAGCGCTGGAACGCAGGCGCGTCGTTCGGCCCAACCGCGAGAATTTCCACGCCGCGTTTCGTGAATTCGGAATAACCGTCTCTCATGCGCGCCAACTGCGCGCGGCAGAACGGTCACATAAAACCGCGCAGGAACGCAAGCACGACCGGCTTGCCGCGATAATTCGAGAGGCGCACACAACGGCCTTTTGTATCGAGCAGTTCAAAGTCCGGCGCGATTTCGCCGGGGTGGATGATGCCAGGTTTCATGCTTCTTCGACCAATTCCTTCGCCTTTGCCCAAATCTCGTCGAACATTTTGACCGTCAACTTGCCTGTCTGTGTATTCTGCTGGCTGGGGTGATAGGAAGCCAGTAACCAGCCGCCAGTGATCAGTTTGCAGGCCGCGCCGTGAGCAAACTTTATGCCCGAATCTTTGATGAAGAATATCCGCAGAATTCTCTCGAACGCGATGCGCCCCAGGCACACGATCACTTTAGGCTGGATGATTTCGATCTCGCGCTCAAGATATGGCTGGCAATTGTTTAATTCTTCGGGACGCGGCTTATTGGCGGGCGGCGCGCAACGACCGGACGCCGTTATGTAAACATCTTTCAACACGAGGCCATCGCTTCGGGACTCCGACGAGGCCTGATTCGAAAAACCCGCGCGGTGGAGGGCCGGATAGAGAAAACCGCCCGAGGCATCACCCGTGAATTGACGGCCTGTGCGATTCGAGCCGTGCGCGCCGGGAGCAAGTCCAACCGCGAGGATGCGCGCCTTCGGGTCGCCAAATCCGGGGACAGGTTTACCCCAGTATTCCCAATCCTGGTATGCCTTACGTTTTGTCCGCGCCACTTCCTCGCGCCAGGCAACGAGGCGCGGGCATTTGCGGCAGGCGATGATTTCATCGTTGAGGGAGGAGAGGGAGGGCATGGGATGTGGGAGTTGGAGATTAGAGAGTGGAGATTAGAGATTGGAGATTGGCGATTGGAGGATTAGAGGATGAACATTGCATCGCCGAAGGAGTAGAAGCGATAGCCTTCCTTGATCGCAGTTTCGTAGATGGACAAAATCCGCTCCCGCCCCGCGAACGCGCTGACGAGCATGATCAGCGTGGACCTGGGTAAATGGAAGTTGGTGATCAGCGCGTCCACGACTTTGAACTGGTAACCGGGCAGGATGAAGATGGAGGTGGGGCCGCGAAAGGCAGTAACCAGTGACCAGTGATCGGTATTTACGATTTTCGATTTCCGATTTTCGATTGCCGCGCTTTCGAGGGTTCGGACACTCGTCGTTCCCACCGCGATGACCCGCCCGCCGTTTTGCTTCGTTTGGTTGATCAAGTCTGCGGTTTCCTGGGAAAGCTCACACCACTCGGTATGGATCTTGTGTTCTTCGGGACTGTCTTCGGTCACGGGTGCGAAGGTGTCCAAGCCGACGTGCAAGGTGACGTATGCAATCTTCACACCGCTGGCCTGCAACTCCTCCAGCAAACGCGGCGTGAAGTGCAGACCTGCCGTGGGCGCGGCGGCTGATCCCATTTCGCGGGCGTAGACGGTTTGGTAGCGTTCGGGGTCGGCCAGTTTTTCGTGAATGTAGGGCGGCAGAGGAACGTTTCCTATTGTTGGAAAATACGGCTCGATGGGTTCGGAAAATTTAATCAGCCGTTCCGAGCCTTCGAGGATTTCCAGTATCTCGGCCTGGAGTCCAAAATCTCCCGATTTTGGGTTTCGACGACTGGAGTCGCCGGACTCCAGAAACACTTTCGTGCCCACGCGCAAACCTTTTCCGCCAACGAGGGCTTCCCAAGTCAATTCGTCGCGGCGGCGAAGGAGAAGCAATTCGACGCGGCCGCCGGTCTCTTTTTTGGCGAAGATGCGGGCAGGGATCACGCGGGTACGGTTGAGGACCAGGAGATCGTTCGGGTGCAGAAGCAGGCCCAGGTCCCGAAAGATGCGGTGCTCGACCTGTCCCATTTCGCGATGCAGAACCAGGAGTCGGGACGAATCGCGCGGTTCAGACGGAGTCTGCGCGATGGAGGATTCAGGAAGGTGATAATCGAAGTCGGATGTTTTCATATTCGAAGAGATAAGCAATTTTCCTATCAACAGTGTAAGCAAGGCGATTGTAACGCGGTTGGCAATGTTCGGTCGTATAATTCTTATAAGAATATCGCGAGGTTCATTAGGAGCATGACAAGCATGAAGATTCCTGCCCCTCCGCGCTGGAGATCGAAAACAAGCCGCTACACGCTTTTTGGGATTTTCTTCGGTTTGTTGTTTCCGCTTTTGGGGTCCATCCTTGCCTTATGGGAAAGATCAATTCCAGTAAGCCTGCAAGCGATACTGGAACTGCAAAAAAATTCTCCATTGCTCTGGATCATAGATACGGCGCCTCTTTTTCTGGGGATCTTCGCGAACATAGCCGGGCGCAGACAAGACAGCCTGCTCGATATTCAGGCGAATCTCTCAGCCCTGGTTGAGAAACAGGTTGATGAGATGCGCCAATCCAATCAGGTGCAAACACTGCTGAACATGCTCCTAACGATTGGCCTGGAAAATCTTTCGCTGAACGAGCAACTGAAGCAGTCGCTGGAGATCATCCTTTCCACCCCGCCGTTGAACGCTTTATCCAAAGGCGGGATCTTCCTGGCAGACGATGATGAGCCGGGGGTGTTGAAGTTGTTCGCGCACAAAAACCTGAGCGAGCCTTTATTGAACACATGCGCGCTTGTGCCATATGGACGGTGCTTGTGCGGGAAGGTCGCATCCACCGGAAAACTAAATTTTTCCAGCCGCATTGACCACAATCACGAGACCCATTATGAGGGAATGCAGCCACACGGCCATTACAACATTCCGATCACCCTTGAGAATAAGATCCTGGGAGTCATCGTGCTGTACCTGGAAGAAGGCCATCAGAGCAATCCGCGCGAAATTGCTTTTCTGGAGGTAGCCGCCAGCGCGCTGGCAGGGATCATCCAGCGCAAACGCGTGGAAAAACGCATTCGCCTGCAGGGCGTTGCGCTTGAAGCGGCTGAGAACGGCGTGGTGATCACAGACGCCAATGGCATTATTCGCTGGGTCAACCCGGCGTTTACAGAGTTGACCGGCTATGCGTTGAGTGAAGCGCTCGGCAAGTCGCTCAATATTCTGAAATCAGGCGCGCATGATTCACAATACTTCGATGACATGTGGAAGACCATCACATCCGGGCACAGCTGGCATGGCGAACTGATTAACCGGCGTAAAGACGGCAGTTTCTACACTGAGGAACAGACCATCACCCCGGTGCGCAGTAAGGATGGCAGGATCGATCATTTTGTCAGCATCAAACAGGATATTACGAACCGCAAGGAAGCCGAGCAGGAGATCGCACGTCAGAAGCAATTTTTTCAAACACTGGTGGAAAACAGCCCGGTGGCAATCGTTACACTGGAATTCGACCACAGCATCCGTTCCTGCAACCCTGCATTTGAAAAACTCTTTGGTTACGATGAGAATGAAATCATCGGCAGGCAGTTGGATGATTTGATTGTCGATCCCGATGACCGCGCCGAAGCGGTGGATTACACCAAAGCATCCCTCAGCGGGGAGATCGTCCGTGGAATTGCCCGCCGCCGCAGGAAGGATGGTCAGTTTGTGGATGTGGAGTTGTTCGGCGCGCCTGTGATGGTTAATGGCAAACAGGCCGCTTCGCTGGCGATTTATCACGATATCACCGAGCTGGTCCATGCCCAGCGCAAGGCGGAAATGGCCGCACAGGCAAAGGCTGAATTCCTGGCAAATATGAGCCATGAGATCCGCACACCATTGAACGCCGTGATCGGCATGACCAGCCTGCTCCTGGATACTTCATTGAACGAGGAGCAACGCGATTATTCAGAAACCATCCGCAACAGCGGCGACGCCCTGCTGGATGTAATCAACGGGATACTGGACTTTTCCAAGATGGAAGCCGGAAAGATGATGCTGGAAAAGCAGCCGTTCTATCTCATCCAATGCGTCGAATCCGCAATCGACCTGCTCGCGCCGAGAGCCGCAGAAAAAGGGGTGGAGATGGCGTATATCCTGCAAGAGAAAATCCCCAACCGCCTGCTTGGAGATGTGACACGCCTGCGGCAGGTGCTGGTCAATCTATTCGGGAATGCGGTCAAATTCACGGAAAAAGGCGAGATCGTTCTCACCGTTTCGTGCAAAGAGATTGCAGTAAACCATTACGAACTCCATTTTGCGGTCCGCGACACGGGCATTGGCATTCCGCCGGACCGTATGGAAAGACTGTTCCGATCATTTACCCAGATCGATAGTTCGACCACGAGAAAGTTCGGCGGCACGGGGCTTGGGCTTTCCATCAGCAAGGGATTGACTGAAATGATGGGCGGCGCGATGTGGGCTGAGAGCGAAGGTCCGGGCAAGGGAGCGGCGTTCCACTTTACGGTCCAGCTGGATGCGGCGCTTGTTACGTCACAGTTCTATCCGACCGGCAAGCAGGTCGAATTATCCGGCCGCCGCATCCTGTTCGTAGACGATAACGCCACGAACCGCGTCATCCTGACGCGCCAGACGCAAGGCTGGGGTATGCTTCCCACCGCATTAGCCTCACCAAAGGAAGCATTACGCATTTTACAAAGCGGGGAAACCGCGTTTGAAGCGGCAGTGCTGGATATGCAAATGCCGGAAATGGACGGTATCCAGCTGGCGCAGGAGATTAGAAAAATCCAGGCTCTCGATCCAATGGTGTTGATCATGCTTTCGTCCATTGGGCGGCATAGCATAGAAATACCGGAGAAGCTATTCACGGCCATATTGAGCAAACCGATCAAACCGCTGGGGCTTTACCAGGCGCTCGCCACGGCATTTGGTTCACGCCCGGCAAAAGCAAAACAAACCCAGGATCTATCCATAGACAAGTATCTCAGTATTCGAAACCCATTGCGAATCCTGCTGGCCGAAGATAACCCGGTAAATCAAAAAGTGGCGCTGGGAATTCTCGGCAAGTTCGGCTATCGCGCGGATATTGCGGCAAACGGCCTCGAAGTGCTGCAGGCCCTGGAAAGACAAACCTATGACGTTATTTTGCTTGACATGCAAATGCCTGAAATGGACGGCGAGGAGGCGGCACAGCACATTATGAATGAACTCCCGCCGGAGAAACGTCCCCGCCTGGTGGCAATGACCGCCCACGCGCTGGAAGGCGACCGTGAGCATTATCTCGCCATTGGCATGGATGATTACATCAGCAAGCCTGTGCGCGTGGACGAGTTGCAACGCGCTCTCGAAGAATCACTACCACTTTCAAGCGGCAAGTAAGCTCATTGTTCGACAAAGGAGAGCAAAATGACAATCGATATTTCCGCCCTGGAAGCCTATCGTGAGATCATGGGAGAGGAAGCCGACGCGTTCATCGCGGACATCATCAAGACTTACATCCAAAACGGCGCGAACCTGGTGCAGATTATCACCGACAGCCTGGCGTCAGGCGATAAAACGTCATTTGAACGCGCCGCGCACACGCTTAAGTCAACCAGCGCGACAGTCGGTGCGAAGGAATTGTCCGCGGTGGCGGCGGAATTGGAGAGTCTCTGCAAAACGGAGGCGCTTTCGACGCTTGCGCCCAAAGTTGGTCAGCTTGCACAGGAATTTTCCAAAGCGGAGGCAGAATTGCAGGCGCATCGAGAGGAGTTGGGATAACGAAAACGTTTGCATTGGGTAAAATTGAAGACGAAACCATCACAGGACTTACACAAAATGATATTTTGTCCACGAGTTTTCGCTAATCAACGCGAATTGGTTTGAAATTAGCGGAAATTCGCGGACAACCTTTTGGGTTTTTCGTAGGCCCTGCATCATTGATATCGCGGAGACAACTATGAAGCTCAGGTTTTATGGCGCGGCCCGTACTGTTACCGGCTCAATGCACCTGGTGGAAGTAAACGGGTCACGGCTGTTATTGGATTGTGGGATGTATCAGGGGCGGCGAAAAGAATCGTTCGAGCGCAATCGGATATTCCCTTTTGATGCAGGCACCATCGACGCGGTCATCCTCTCCCACGCGCACATTGATCACTCCGGCAATTTGCCCAATTTAGTGAAGCAGGGATTCAGCGGGCCGATTTATGCAACGCGCGCCACCGCGCATTTGACCGATTTGATGTTGCGCGATTCCGGTCACATCCAGGAAAAGCAGGCGGCAAACCTAAATTTCCACAATGCGAAGCGCGGCCTGCCTCCTGTTGAACCGCTTTACACCGAAGAGGAGGCAGAACAGGTCAGGCCCCTGTTGAAGGAGGTGAATTACACTCAAGCATTTGAACCGGCGCCCGGAGTGATCGCAGAGCTTCACGATGCCGGCCACATCCTTGGCTCCGCTTCGGTGTCATTGAACCTGGAAGAGAAGAAACGCAAAACACACTTATGGTTTTCGGGAGACATAGGCCGGCGCAATATGCCAATTTTGTGTGACCCGATTCTGCCGAGGGAAGTTGATGTTCTGTTAATGGAATCAACCTATGGGGACAAACCACACCGCGATCCTGAAGAAGCCTATATTGAAATGCGCGAAGTTATCCTGCGAACGCTCGACCGGAGGGGCAAGGTCATCATCCCATCGTTTGCAGTGGGACGCACACAGGAACTGGTCTACAACCTGAGCCGCATGTACGATAACGGTGAATTGCCCGCAGTGCCGGTATACGTGGACAGCCCCCTTGCAGTGAATGCCTCCAAAATTTTCCGCGAACATCCCGAATGTTTCGACGAAAAGATGAACCAGTTAATCCAGACAGGGCATCCCGCGTTGGATTTCAAACTGCTGACTTATATTTCCACCCTTGAAGAATCGAAGGAATTGAACGAGCGCAAGGACCCGATGATCATCATCTCCGCTTCGGGCATGGCGGAAACGGGACGCGTGGTGTATCACATCCGCTGGGCAATCGAGAACAAGCGCAACACGGTCATGATCGTCTCCTGGCAGTCACCCGAAACGCTTGGCCGCCGGCTCGCGGACCGGGAGAAAATGATACGCATCTTCGGCGAGTCTTATCACTGCCGCGCAGAGATTGCCACTGTAGGAGGTTTATCCGCCCACGCCGGCCAGGACATGTTGGTTGAATATGCAACGGGAGTGAAGCAGAGCGCCCAATCCGTTTTTCTGGTACATGGAGAAGAAAAAGGCGCACTGCCATTGATGGAGAAATTAAAAGAGAACCGCGTGAAGCACGTGTACTATCCCGCCATGCACACGAATGTGGAATTGTAAAATCCTACCTCGACTTTTGCAGCACATTACCAGCCAAATACTCCAACAACCAGACAAAAAGGGGGAGCAGTTGTACAATTCGTAACGATCCCGATTCTGGAGGTGCAACATGCTACCTTTGGTGGAATTTCCTGAACTGGTGCAACA
>JACRLC010000039.1 GCA_016235425.1 Chloroflexota bacterium
GAAGCCCCTCCTTTGCCTCACCGGCTCCGTCTACGTTTTGATCAACTGGATATGGCGATGAAAGATTGGATCGCACAGGCCAACTTGACTTCATGAAACTTGACTCATTTACATCATCTTTCTTGCCTTAAGCTTACTAATTGATCCGAATGGTTCTTGCGAAATAAAACTGCTTGCTTCAGATTATTTACTTCCTCCCACATGGTCACCAGATGGAAACTCTCTCGCCTATATTGAACCGAATGCTAATGGAATATTCGCTGCAAATATTCAGGAATTATTAACGAGAAATAATCTAAACGATCTGTGTCAATAATTCTACAATTTGCATGCAAATACTACCACTAACCGACTTGCTTGACAGCGAGATTCAGGAGCATTGCAAGGCTTCAAAAGTTCGAGCAATTAAGTCATTGCCGATGCCCGTTACACCTAGCACTGCTCACTTGTCTTAGCGTCGGCTCAACGCGCGTCGCCATGCGAAAGAATGGAGCGTTGTATTTCCTGCTTTCTGATCATTCGGGTTCTACCAGCCTGACCACCAATGCCAGCGGCAATGTCATTTCGGAATTGAGATATACCGCCTGGGGCGAAGTCCGCTACAATTCGGGGGTGACGCCCACGCAATATCAATTCACCGGGCAGATGAGCTACACCGAATCCTTCGGTCTCATGTACTACGGCGCACGCTGGTATGACCCTTATCTTAACCGCTTTGCCCAGGCGGATTCGATTGTCCCTGACGGGGTGCAGGGATATGACAGGTACGCGTACGTCAACAATTCGCCGATGAAATACATTGATCCGTCAGGACATAATCCATGCCGTGGGGCGGAGAGTGGGTATAAGTGCCATAGAGACTTAGATAAGGCAACAAAGGGAGCGGCGCAAACAAGCAACTGCACTCTAACTAGCATACCTGACTATTGTATACTTAACAACGGAGCTGTGATTGACAAAAGTCACTTTAACACAAATAGTGCGGGAGCAGTTTGGGACAGTATATTAAGAGGCAATACCGCATAACTTGCTATTGATTTGAAGAAAAAGGGGTCTCATGGCAAATTAGACCTTCCACGACGAAGGAGCAGCCATGAGAACCCAGCGAGAATTGTACTCGGAAAAGAAAATTGTGTATGAGAGTGAATGGGATGAATGTACCCAGTGTGGACAGCCACTGACGAGTGTCTACACCAGTGGATGGAAAACCGTGCAAACCATGAGTGAAGTGATCACAATCGCCCAACGTCCGAAATGTTGTATGAATGCAGAATGTCTTGGGAGGAACAAATTGTTGAGGTCGGTGCGCTGGCAACAAGTTGCGCCGATATGGTGTACATATGGATACGATGTGATTGCCCAAATTGGATGGCAGCGACAAATACAGCGGCAAACGTTTAGTGAAACACATCTTGACCTGCAAGGGCGGGTGCGCCTCAGCGAAACCCAAGTGCGGGCGCTTTATAACTATCGTTATTTACCCTTGCTGGCCTGTCATGAGCGACAACAAATGGAACGGTTGAAAACGATAGCCGTCCAGGGAGGGCTATGGTTATCTCTGGATGGATTAGCGCCTGAAGGAGGCGAAGCCCAATTATGGTTAGTACGAGAGTTGCAAAGCGAGGTCACGTTGCGCTGTGGCTGGATGAGCCAGCAAGATCAATCGGCTTTTGCGAATTTTCTGCAGCCAATTGCCGAGTTGGGATTGCCAGTAACGGTGGTGATGAGCGATAAACAGCGCGGCTTGGTGCCAGCGGTCGCCGAGGTCTTTTCGGGTGCGAAGCATTCTTTTTGCCAGACGCATTATCTTGGCAATGCAGCGGAACCGATTAGTGAGGCAGACGAAGCCATGAAAATCGAACTGCGTCAAGGAGTGCGCCAAGAGGTTGGAACGCTGATTCGCCAGGAAAAGATTGAAAAACAAGGCGTTTTGACCGTCACGGGTGGGATTCCTTCGTCCGTGACACACCCAGAGGCGTCTCGTGACCCTGTGGTGCAAGAACAAGATGCCATTCTGCAGGACCTCTCTCGGCGTATCCGTTACCTGCTGACCTTGAAAGGACGCCCGCCTTTCTGTTTGGCGGGCATCGAAATGTTTGAGCGGCTGTCCGAAGTCAAAGACTGTCTGGAACGATTGATGGCTCATCACACACACCCTCAATTGGTGCAGTTGCAACAGGGGTTGTGCGCGGCTCTTCAACTGGTTCAAACCAATTACATGCTCCTGCGCCAAGCAGCCGATTGGCTGGAACAGATTGCGGACTTGTTGGACCCGGCGGGAAAGTCGGTTCGTTCCGCAGCGCAGGTTCGGAAATCTTTGTTCGCATTCTTGAAGAAAATCAAAACCATCAGCAACCAACAACCCGGCTTACAACCTTTCGCTCAAACCATCCAGAAAACCACCCTCAGCTATGCCCCTGGACTATTTCATTGCTACGACATCCCAGGCTTGCCTCGCACCAACAACGCCCGAGAAAGCGACTTCCGCGATCTCAACCGACGCCTCTTGCGTACGACTGGCCAAAAGGGATTGCTCCGTCGCATCATTCAACGCAGCGGCGCCTGGGAATTGCTCCATCGTCCTGCTTCTTTGCAAGACACAATTCTGGCTTTCAACCGCGTTGCCCCCCAGGATTTCCATGAAGAGCGACAACGTCTTCGCCAACATCGTGATCGTTTCAGACTGCATACCCGTTCCGCAAAACAGTCGCACCTTCAACTTGCCAAGTTGGAGCAACGCTGGGCAAATCTCGCGCCTATCTAATCGAGCAAGTTATGCGGTACTGCATTAAGAGCATTCGAAAAGGGAGGAGCGGTAATACTTTTTCTGGGCCAACCATGGGCAGGCAGTTCCGAGTCTGATGGCAAGTTTATTTTCAAATACACAATTTACGGGGAAAACCTTCAGGGAATGACGCCAGAACAACTGGCAGGAGTGGGATTAGGGCTTTGGCTTGACTTTCAGCGTAGATTTGAGGCTTGGCAATATGAGACAAAAGCTGTCTGGAGTCCATCTTCAGCTTCCAGGGCAGAAGATATTCCCAGCACGTATCTGGCTTATGTCAGTGAAGTGAGCGAAAAGAGTTACGAACAAATCGTAACAGGTTTCGGAGGAGGAGGTCATGAATCATTATCCAGTTCCGCTCCAGGTGTTCAAAATGCAATGCAATGGTTTCTTGTGCCCCGCGCTGGCGCAAACTCAGGCGAAAGCGCTGTTCAGTACCTTGCCTATCCCAACAGTTATTTGAATATTACGCCTATCCTGAATAACGGTTATTGGGCTGATAAAGGTGTGCAATGAACAAGTCCTCGAAAATATACGCTTACATTTTCGGCGCCCTTTTGCTGGTCATCATGATTTGTCTTGTTTGGGCAGGGATTCGGGCCTTACAGAGAAATTCATTATTCAAGCCGACCCTGCTGGCTGCACAGATTCACTTTCCCTACGATTTAGGTATTCCGCTTCAGAAAATGACCGTACAAAACATTGAATCTCTTGCAGAAGTTCGCCAATTTTCCGATAAAGAAAAAAGCGGCATGTTGCGGATATCCTTGCCGCACGATGAACGCTACTTGCAGGCTGTCACTCAAGACGGTTCTTTAATAACCTGGGACATTGCTAAAGGGGATGAAATTGCGCGGCATGAAGTTGGCGCGGTGCATGTCGCTGCCGTCAGCTTTAGCGCCGATGGCAGAAGGCTCTCAACCCCTTATAATGTCACAAGTGACGGAAGGATTTCCGGGGTCGTCGTGTGGGACACTAAAACGGGGGTGATCATATTCTGCAACGGCGTAAAAGAGCGCTGTCCTGAAAAAAACCTGATGGGTAGCGCCATATTAGGCGAAACAATAGATGGCGTCTTCCTGGATGCAACTGGGGAGTGGCTAGTTGAATATTATATTAGGAGATCCACCAACTCAACAGACGCACCTAGATGGCCTTCCTACAGGCCTTCATATTATGAGATATATGGCGTTAGCAAATACTATGATGAAGGTACTTTTACGGGCGCTGAAGATCTTAATTACGACCCACCCAAGTATTCCAAAGACCCAAATGCGGAAGTCGTTGCAATAACGACTGACATCGAGGCAAAATACATTGCGTTTGCCTATGCCAACGGGGTTGTCCGTTTTCGCTCATTGTATGACATTACGGATTACCAAACGCAGAATTACACATTAGACTATGAACAGGCTCTGGGAACAGAGAGAATCAGCGTCGTTGAAATGAAAATGGATAATACGCGCACATGGCTTGCGGTCTTGAATAACAAGGAACTATTGGTATGGAATTTGCAGCGCGGGAAGGTCCTTCCGCTGGCAATACGCAAACCGGCTAGTAATGGAGTAGCATTATCATTTGACCAGACGGGAAACTTGTTAGCGGTTGCCAGACGAGATGAAATATTGTTCTACGATCTTCGTGCTGGAAAACAAGTCTGGTCAATGAACGCAAAAGGGGTAACATCCCTGATTATTTCCCCTGATAACCGCTTTTTGGTTTGGGGAGATACAGAAGGAAATCTTCATCTATGGGGCATTTCCGAGAAGTGAACCTTAGTTATTGGCGACGGCAAACGCGTGGCGGCCATCAATAATGTCAACAACGTGACCACCTACTTCGTCGGCAACTACTACGAAGTGACCGGAAGCACCGTCACCAAGTATTACTATGCCGGGAGTCAACGCGTCGCCATGCGAACTTACGACACTTCTACACCCGGCACTTCGACACTGAATTTCCTGCTCTCCGACCATCTCGGAAGCACAAGCATAACCACCGATTCAAGCGGCAACGTCATTCAGTTTCTTCGATCCTTAAATTTTCCTCAACCCGTTGACTCTTGTTCTTTTTTTCGCTATACTATGTAAGCGCTTACAGAAAGCGTTTACATAAAATGGCTAATCTTTCTCCCACAATTGCAGATGTTGCCCGGCACGCTAGGGTATCCATTGCCACGGTAAGCCGGGTGGTAAATGGGACAGGGCCGGTCATTCCGCAGACGGCGGAGCGCGTGCGGGCGGCGATTGACGAGTTGCATTATGTGCCGCGCACGGCGGCGCGCGTGCTGGCGAGCAGAAAAACAAACACGCTTGGACTGCTCCTGCCGGAGATTGGCGGCGCGTTTTTCTCGCCGCTCTTGCGAGGCATCGAAGCGGAGGCGCAGGCCGCGGGGTTCGACCTGCTCATCCATGCCACGAGCCACATCCCTCATGCGTCTTCGCCCGTCCCGCATCGTCCGCTGGGGATGCACAATACCGACGGTTTGATCGTCTTCACGCAGAGCATTGACGATGCCGAGATGACGCGGCTCTCTGCCATCAACTTTCCCTTTATCCTGATTTACCAGACCCCTCCCCCTTCGCTGAACGTCCCGTCCATTACGATCGAGAACAAGTCCGGCGCGCAGAAGATCGTGGAGCATCTCATCGATGCTCACAACTGCCGCCGGATCGTTTTTTTGCGCGGCCCCGAAGGCAACGAGGACTCGGAATGGCGCGAGCGCGGTTACCGCGCCGCATTGGAGGCGCACGGCATCGCGTACGATCCAACGCTGACTGCCATCGGCGGCTTCAATGAAGAGCAGGCGCATTCCGCCATCCGTCAAATGCTCGCGGACGGGATCGAGTTCGATGCGGTCTTCGGCGGCGACGATGACACTGCCGTGGGCGTGATCTCCGCGTTGCGCCGCGCCGGCAGGCGCGTCCCGCAGGATGTGGCGGTGGCGGGCTTCGACGATATCCCAATCGCCCGTTATCTCACACCTGCGCTGACGACCGTGAGCGCTCCGATTGAGCAGGTGGGGCGCGAAGCTGTCGGGCAGTTGGTCCGATTGATACGCGGCGAGCAGGCCGAGGGTCAGGTTTTGATGCGAACGGAGTTGGTCGTCCGCGAATCGTGCGGGTGTCTGTCTTCCTCACAAAGTCCGACATAAATTAATCGCAAGGAGGTGAACGGAGAGAATTTGTTCAGAGTGTTCGTTTATCCATTCCGATACCATTTCTGGAGGAGAAAATGACAAAGCTTCTGTTCAAACTGTTGACTCTGCTGGCGCTGGCATCCATGGTGCTGGCCGCCTGCGGCGGACAGTCACAGGCCCCTGAAACGAAAACCCTGCGTGTGTGGATCCAGTGGGGCGACAACCCGCAACAGATCCAGACGCTGTTCGATAAATACACCGCGGAGACCGGCATCAAAGTGGAAGTGACCGCTCCGCTGGAAACCGACAAAATCCTTCCGGCGCTCACCGGCTCCGAACCGCCCGATGTGCTTGTGTTGAGCGGCGGCGACCTGGTCAAATCGTATTACAAGGAAGGGTTGGTGGACGAATTGACTGGCGCAATTCAAGCCGGCGGCATTGACTTGAACGATTTCTTTGAAGCCCCGCTGGACCAGTGCAAGATGGATGGCAAAACCCTGTGCCTGCCCTGGGGAACGGACATGTACGCGCTGTTCTGGAACAGGGATCTGTTCGAAGCCGCGGGCCTCGATCCTGAAACACCGCCCGCCACCATGGAAGAACTGGCCGAATTCGCTGATAAGCTGACCAAAGTCGCGCCCGATGGAACGATTGAACAAATCGGATTCCTGCCGGACCAGGCATGGGGTCACAGCGATTTGTACATCCAGCAATTTGGCGGATTCTGGTACAACGAAGACGGGACCAAGATAACCGTCAATAGCCAGCCCGTGATTGACGCCATGCTGTGGCAACAGCAGTTCTATACCAAATATGGCGTGGACAATGTGATGGCATTCTCGTCCGGCTGGGCCGATGCTTACATGTCCGCGGATTATCCCTTCTACACCGGCAAACTCGCCATGTACGTGGACGGCGAATGGATGACCGGCCCGAACTTCATCAGCGCCTTCAAGCCTGAGGCGAGTTACGGCGTTGCGCCCTTCCCGCCCCCAGCCGACCACCCGGAACGCGCGAATACCGCCGTCGTTCAAGGCACAGTCGCTGTGATCCCAAGCGGCGCGGCGGATAAAGAGGCCTCTGCCAAACTACTGGCATGGATGATGTCGCCTGCCATTGTGGCGGAGGAATTCTGCTTCAACGCCAACCTGCCCACCAGCAAGAAGGCCGCCGCAGACCCCTGCTTCACTGAAAACCCCAAGTTCAAGGTCTTTACGGATCTCATATCCAGCCCCAATGCAAAAATCATCGTCACTACTCCAATCTCGCTGGAGTTCAACGATGCCTGGGCATTGGTGGAAGAGCAGGTATTGCACACCGGCGCCGATCCAAAACCTTTGTTGGATCAACTTCAAGCCGATTTCGAACCAAAACTGGCGGACGCGCTCAAGTAAAATTATTGAGCCTCTTGCATAGGAAATCTGCGCGAATGCTGTGCCAGTCGGCATCAAGCCGAACACTTCACTGAACCGCGGAGTCACCGGGAAAACCATAAAATCCCCGTGCCTCCGTGTCTCAGCGGTGAGTGGCGATGAGAATGGCAATTCTCGATAGCGCCTGCTAAATTTGAGAATCCAGGCCGGCATGAGAATTGCCCTGATGGAGGACGATGATGTTGGAATTGCGACTCGGCAGGTGGAAACTTCCCCTGCCCCAATTTACCAAATGGGGACCACGCGACCGCCTCAATTTCCGGACCGGAATGCTGTTCCTGCTTCCGTGGACGATCGGCTTTTTGGCATTTACCCTTTACCCGATGGTCATGTCCCTGATCTACAGCTTCAGCATCTATCATTCCAAAGCGCCGCTCGAATGGAATGGAATAAAAAACTACGCCGACCTCCTCACCGACAACCTGTTCTGGACATCCCTCTTCAACACAGTCTATATGGTTGCAATCGGCGTGCCGCTGACTCTATTTGCATCGTTCTTCTGTGCGGTCCTGCTCAACTTGAAAGTGCGCGGACAGGCCCTCTACCGCGTGGTTTACTTCCTGCCGTCCATCGTCCCGACCGTTGCCAGCACCATTCTCTGGTTATGGATCTTGAATCCGCAGGCGGGAATCCTGAACACAGTGCTTGGATATTTCGGCATTGACGGCCCAAATTGGATGACGAATCCGGCGTGGTCCAAACCGGGTCTTATTTTGCTCGGCATGTGGGGAATGGGGAACACGATCATTATTTATCTCTCCGGCCTGCAGGACGTTTCCGTCAGCCTGCTCGAAGCCGCCGAGTTGGACGGAGCCAACTGGTGGCAAAGACTCTGGAACATCACGGTCCCAATGGTCTCACCGATCACGCTGTTCAACTTGATCACGGGCGTGATCGCCATGTTCCAATATTTTGCCCAGGCTTATGTATTTCGCGGCTTCCAAAACCTGGGCTATCCTTTGAATTCGACGCTATTCTATAGTGTGCTTCTTTACCAGAACGCTTTTCAATGGTTGAAGATGGGCTACGCATCCGCGATGGCCTGGGTGCTTTTCATCATCATCCTCGTCTGCACGCTTCTCCTTCTAAAGGTCAGTGACCGCTTTACCTACTACGCAGGATAACGACATGACCACAACGAATCTTCCCGCCCAATATCCTGAAATGGGGTTGAAAGTGGAAACAGAAGAAACCCGCCAGCGGACACGCAGACGAAAATTTCGCGGCTTTTTTCAATCGCTGTTCAGCCATACATTGATCAACTTTGTCGGCCTGTTCTTCCTGGTCCCGTTTTTATGGATGTTGATCACTGCCTTCAAATCCAACGAGGATGTGCTTCACACACCGCCGCGCTGGCTGCCGTACGACAACGTCCGCGTGGATGTGAACGGTAAAATGCTTCCCCTCTACAACGTCCAGACCGAAGCGGGAACAAAACAATTGGCGGCGGTCCAGATCGTCGAAGGAGTCGGCACATTCGTGGACCCAAACACGCCGGATCAATTGGTCGAGTACGAAATCCAACAGGGTGAAACTAAAATCGCGGAGCCGGTGATGCACGTCAGCTTTCGCTGGCAGAATTTTCCCGATGCCATGAACCGCGCCAGCCGTCCGAGCATCAACGCCAGCTTCTGGGTTTACTTCAAGAACAGCCTGATCATTGCCTTCTTCACGATCATCGGCACATTGCTCTCGAACGCGCCCGTCGCCTATGCCTTTGCGCGGCTCAAATTTCCCGGGCGCGACATACTCTTCGTGATCGTCCTGGCTACCATGATGCTTCCCTACCAGGTCACGATGATCCCGATCTATCTATTTTTCAACAACTTCCTGCATTGGGGCGACACCTTCCTGCCCATCATCGTGCCATCCTTTTTTGCGAACGCCTACGACGTATTCCTCCTGCGCCAGTTCTTCCGCACCATCCCCGAAGAAATGTGCGATGCCGCCCGCGTGGACGGCGCTTCGGAATGGCAGATATTCACACAGTTGGTCCTGCCGCTTTCCGTGCCCGTGCTTGCCACCGTCACCGTCTTCACCTTCCTCTGGGCGTGGAATGATTTCACCGGCCCGCTTCTCTTCCTCACCAGCCCGCGTAACTTCACCATGGCGCTCGGCTTGCAGGACTTCCAGAGTCAACGCACGCTGATTTGGAATCAGCTCATGGCCGCCGCCACCGTTTTCACCATCCCGATCGTGATAGCATTCTTCTTTGCCCAAAAGACATTCATCCAGGGCATCAAACTGACCGGATCAAAAGAATAATGACGACAACCCGCTTCCCTCCGGACTTTTTATGGGGCGCGGCGACAGCGGCTTATCAAATCGAAGGAGCCTGGAATGAAGACGGCAAAGGCGAATCGATCTGGGACCGCTTCAGCCACACGCCCGGAAAAATTGCCGATAACTCAACAGGCGACACCGCCTGCGATCATTACCATCGCTGGCAGGATGATATTGCCATCATGCGCCGCATCGGTCTCAAAGCGTATCGTTTCTCGACCTCGTGGCCGCGCGTCCTCCCGCGCGGACGCGGCCCCGTCAATTTGCGCGGCCTCGATTTCTACGACAGGCTGGTAGATGCTTTGCTCGCCGCGAACATCGAACCGTTTTTAACTTTATATCATTGGGATCTGCCGCAGGCATTACAGGACGAGGGCGGGTGGGAAAACCGCGCTGTTTGCCACGCCTTCGCAGACTATTCCGCGCTGATGGTCAAACGTCTCGGTGATCGTGTGAAATATTGGACGACTTTCAACGAACCGAGTGTCGTCGCTTTCGACGGTTATTTAAACGGCGGCCATGCCCCGGGTCGGCAGGATGCGAAGGCGTCGTTTCAAGTGGGGCACAATCTGCTCGCCGCGCATGGTCTCGCTTTGCAGGCCATCCGCGCGGTCAATCCGAATTTACAAGTTGGCATTGTTTTGAATCTTTGGATGCAGGACGCGGCATCTGATTTGCCCGAAGATGTTGCCGCCGCAAACCTTGCTTTTGAAAGTAGTGAAACTCTCTTCCTTGATCCAATCTTCAAAGGGCATTATCCGGCAGGCGCCTATGAAATGGCTGGCGAGAGTATGCCGGAGATCAAAGACGGGGACATGGCGCTCATCGCGCAAAGGCTGGACTATCTCGGAGTCAATTTTTACTCGCGCAATCTCATCAGCACCCAGGGACAAATTGAACCCGTACCAGGCTCGGAATACACCGAAATGGGATGGGAAGTTTGCGCTCCCGCGTTACGCAGACTGCTGAACCGCATCAATGATGATTATCGCCTGCCGCCGATTTACATTACCGAGAATGGAGCGGCTTTCAAAGACGAGGTCAGCGTGGACGGCAAAATCCACGATGAGCGGCGGCTTGACTATCTAAGGCAACACTTCATCCAAACCAATCTTGCCATGCAGGATGGCGTGGATGTGCGCGGCTGCTTCGTCTGGTCCCTGCTCGATAATTTTGAATGGGCTTTCGGTTACACAAAACGCTTCGGCATTGTCCATGTGGACTACGAAACACAGAAGCGAACGATCAAAGACAGCGGCGAGTGGTACGCGAAAGTAATCGCTGGCAACCGGGTAGAGGCAGAATGAAAATCGCATTTGCAGGCACGGGCTATATCAGCAAAGTCCACGCGCGGGCCGCACAAAATTTGGGCTTGGAATTGGCCGCGGTGATCAATCACAAAACCGATTCGATGATCGAATTCGGGAAACGCTTCAATATCGCGCGGCAATACGAAACAGTCGAGTCCATGCTCAGGGACGGCGGCGTGGACGCGCTCGTCGTCAGCACGCCAAATTATCTCCACGCGCCGCAGACCCTCGCGGCGCTGAACGCGGGCATGCACGTGATGGTCGAAAAACCAATGGCGATGAACGCGGCAGAAGCCGAAAAAATGTGTGAGGCCGCGGATAAATCCGGCGCAATGCTGATGGCTGCGCACTGCTGGCGCTTCGACCCGGATGTGTTGTGGCTGAAAGAGCAATCGAAGAAATTGGGAAGGATCATCCGCACGAAAGGCTGCGGCGTGCATACGCATTGGGGTCCGAGCGGATGGTTCACGCAAAAACAATTCGCGGGCGGCGGCGCGATGGCAGACATGGGCATCCACGCGTTGGACACGGCGCGTTTCCTGCTCGGCGACCCGAAGCCCGTCTCCGTCTACGCAAAGATTGGGACCTATTACAAAGATTTCGATGTGGACGATACCGGCGTGATCATCGTCAATTGGGATAACGGCGCAACTTCCTGCATTGAGTCAGGCTGGTGGCAGCCGCACGCGGACGGCCCCGAAGCCGCGACGCAGTTGTATGGTGTGGATGGGTTTGGACAATTGTTTCCGACCCGGGTGGAAATTGGAAAGATGAAAGAAGAAGGAACGGACGTGATCGAATCTGGATTCGAGTTTCCGCGCAAAGAACATTGTCCGCAAAGCCTATATGATGCCCAGCTGAAATATTTCGTGGAATGCATTGAAAAGAAACAAACTCCAATTCCAGGAGGAATGGAAGGTTGGATAAATATGAAAGTCGTGGACGCAGCATACGAAAGCGCACGCACCGGCAAAGCCGTGAAAATAAAAGATGTGTGATGGAGTCGAAAGTCTCCTGACTTTCGATGGTCCAAAATCTGGAGATTTTGGACTCCGCAAACAAAAAGGAAATAAAATGAAAATTACAGTCATCGGCAGCGGCTCGACCTACACCCCCGAATTGGTCAACGGTTTTCTCGACAGGGTGGATTCACTTCCGCTCAAAGAACTCTGGCTAATGGACATAGACCGGGAAAGATTGAACGTCGTCGGCGGGTTTGCACAGCGCATGGTCAGGGCCAAAGGTGAGCCGTTCAAAGTCATCCTGTCTACAAACCAGCGCGAAGCAATCGCAGACGCATCGTACGTCGTTACACAACTGCGCGTCGGCATGATGCCCGCCCGCCGCGGCGATGAGTATCTTGGCCTGCGCCACGGGCTGATCGGGCAGGAAACCACGGGTGTTGGCGGCATGGCAAAAGCCCTGCGAACGATTCCCGTCATCCTCAACATCGCCAGGGACATTCGCGAAGCTGCGCCGGGCGCGTTGCTGGCAAACTTTACCAACCCCGCGGGCCTCGTCACCGAAGCGCTCACGCGTTACGCGCCGGACGTCCCTGCGGTGGGTGTCTGCAACGTGGGCATTACAACAAAAATGGAGATACTCGACGAGCTGGAAAAAGCCACCGGCACACACGTCGAGTCTGAGCGCGCCAACTTGAACACGCTCGGCTTGAATCATCTCACGTGGCATCGCGGCTTCACTGTGGATGGCGAAGAAATGTGGCCGCTGATCTTTCCCGCTTACCTGGAATCGCTCAGGGATGAGTCAGAACCCGAATGGGATATCCGCACGCTTGAGTCGCTGGGCATGATCCCAAATTATTACCTGCAATATTTTTACTACACCGATAAAAAATTTGAAGCACAAAAGAAATGGCCGCCCTCCCGCGCCGAGGAAGTGATGGAGATCGAAAAAGACCTGCTTCGCCAGTATGCCGACCCCAGCCTCACCGAACCTCCCGCGGATTTGATGAAGCGCGGCGGCGCGTATTATTCCACGCTTGCAACCCAGCTCATCGACTCGCACCACAACGACCTCGGCCAAATTCACGTGGTCAACGTCCGCAACAACGGCGCGGTCAAAGACTGGCCTGCGGACTGGGTGCTGGAACTTCCCGCCAAAGTGGATCGCCGCGGCGTCCACCCGCTTCAAACGGACCCTCTGCCTGCCGCGTGCTTCGGACTCATTTCCCAAGTCAAGATGTACGAACTGCTCACCGTGGAAGCCGCGGTGCACGGAGACAGGAACGCCGCGTACCAGGCATTGCTGACACACCCGCTTGGACCAAAAGCAGACAAGGTACAGGAAGTGCTGGACGATATGCTGGAGACGAACAAGCAGTGGCTGTCGCAATTCAAGTGATGCCGCACGCCTGCCCCGTAAAGGATATAGGTGTGTTTCATTTGAGTTGAAACCGTCCCGAAGGTTGGCGGCTAAAGACCCAAATTGGCTCAAGTTCAACCTTCGGGACGTTGCCCCAACTTGTTTGAAACACACCCAAAGGATATGCAATGCAACCAAATCCACTGCTCAAAAAGTTAGGCTATTCTTCCACGGATCGCCTCGTCATCATCCACACCGATGACATCGGCATGTGCCACGCGTCCACTACGGCATTCGAACATCTCTGGGAATTCGGGACAATTTCATCAGGCGCGGTGATGACTCCTTGCCCCTGGTTCCCTGCCGCGGCGGAGATGTGCAGAAAAAACCCACAGATGGATATGGGCGTCCATGCAACATTCAACTCCGAGTGGGAAACGATGCGCTGGAGTCCCGTTTCCACACGCGACCCTGAAAGCGGTCTAATTGACAGGGACGGATATTTCCACCAATGGCAGGACGCCGTTTATGAAAACGCAAAAGAAGAGGCCGTCGCCGCGGAATTGAATGCCCAGGTCGAGCGCGCCTTGGCCGCGGGGATCGATGTCACACATATTGATTCACACATGGGCACGATCATGAATTCAAAGTTTGTGCAGTCGTATCTTCAAGCGGGCATGAGCCGCCTCCTTCCGAACATGTTACCGCGCGCCAGCGCACAGGGTTTTGCCATGATGGGCGTTGACGAAGAGGCACTCGCCGCCTACACACCGATCCTGGCGCAACTCGAAGCACAGGGAGCCCCCATGCTCGACGGGTTATTCTCCATGCCGTTGGAACATGACAACGATCACATTGGCATCGCCAAAAAATTACTCAGCGAAGCGCCAGCGGGGATCACACATTTTATTCTGCACCCATCCGCGGATACTCCCGAATTGCGCGCGATCTGCCCCGATTGGCGGGCGCGTGTTGCAAATTACAATGCGTTCATGAACAACGAGTTAAAGCAGTTTATAAAGGATTCAGGAATTCAATTGATTGGATATCACGCAATCAGGGATGCAATGAGAAAAGCGTAATCCGTTACCCGCCCCCAAAAAAGGAACCAACAATGACCTCAACAGCCGCCGAATTTCAAACCAGCAGAAAAACCCGCATCATGTATTCATTGATGAGTCTTGGCATTGCCACGCCCGCCGAAGCTGTGGCTGGCATCATCGCCTTCTACATCGTTGACGTGAAGAACCTGCCCGCCACTTGGTATGCGACGTTCTGGTTCTTCTACACGATCTACAATGCCCTCAACAACCCCGCGCTCGGATACATGTCCGACCGGACGAAATCGCGTTGGGGCAGGCGCATTCCGTACGTTTTGTTTGGCGGCCTGCCATACGCGGTCGCGTTCGCATTGCTTTTCACCGTGCCATTCGACGGGAAGAATAATCCCACTGGCTTGTTACTTTATTTTGGCGCGGCGATTATCGTTTGGGAAGGTTTATACACGGCCTTTGCAACAGGTTACTACGGACTCCTCCCCGAAATGTTCGGCACCTACCGCGAGCGGACAGACGTGGCCGCAAAGATGAACATCTTTCAAACCATTGCGCTGGTGCTGGGCGCGGCCCTGCCTCCGCTTCTCGCGGACATTCTGGGCTGGCCTGGAATGGCAACAGCCCTGGCGGTCATTTCGGTTATCGCGATTTATACAGGCTATCCCGCGCTCTTCGAACGCAAGGACTTGAAAACCGATACAAGTTTCCCTTTCCTGCAAGCCTTGAAATACACCTTTGTAAATCGCAGTTACTTGACGGCCACAGGCGCGCAAGCCATGCGCTTCTTTGCCACAGGGACCCTGCAAACGGGTATTCTCTTCTATCTCAAATACAGCCTCAAGGTGGACGAAAGTCTCGCCACCGTTATTCTGGGAATTGCCTTCCTCGTCGCCATGTTCTCGCTCTATCCGTGGCGCAACTGGGTGGCAAATAAACTCGACTCGCGCCGCACGCTCATGCTCGCCAACGCGGTCATGATCCTCGGCATTGTGCCAATGGGTTTTTCGCCGAATATCAATTTCACTTACGCCGCCGCGGTCATTCTCGGCATCGGGCTGGGCGGACTCGTGCTGATCGGCGATGTCATCATCACCGAAGTGATTGACGAAGACGAAGTCAAAACCGGCCACCAGCGCGCAGGGATGTATTTCGGCATGAGCGGATTCATCATCACCCTGAGCGGTTTGCTTGTTTCCAGCGTATTCGGCATCGTCATGCCCGCCTTCGGCTACGATACCCTCCTCGACGTTCAACCTGCTTCCGTTGACCTCGGCTTCCGCATTTTCCTGACGGTGCCAACGTCCATTGGTTTCCTGCTTGCCATTACCTTGTTGTGGCTGTATCCACTGCACGGCAAACGCCTGCAAGACATAAAAGACATCCTCACAAAGAAAAAAGAGGCTGCGTAATACGTCACACATCTGACGCATCCCACACGGAGACTTCATGAAATATTTCCTCGGCGTAGATATTGGCGGAACGAAAACGCACGCGCTCATCGCAGATGAATCCGGCAACGCTTTGGGGTTTGGCGCGAGCGGCCCGGGCAATCACCAGGGTGTTGGCTATGATGGATTGCGCGATGCGGTGATCGAATCCGCGGGCATGGCGCTCAAGACAGCCAGTTTGAATATCGAACAGGTCAACGCCGCGGGTTTCGGCATCGGCGGCTACGATTGGCCTTCGCAATTGCAAGATCACCTCAACGCCATCACGCCGCTGGGATTGACGTGTCCCATCGAAATTGCAAACGATTCAATCGTGGGTTTGCTCGCCGGCGCATCGCAAGGGTGGGGCATCGTCCTGATCGCCGGAACAGGCAACAACTGCCGCGGCCGCGACAAAACCGGGCGTGAAGCGCGCATCACCGGCGAAGGGATGCGCTTTGGCGAATTCGGCGGCGGCGGCGAGCTTGTCATGAAAGCCATCCACGCCGTTGCCTACGAATGGACTCGGCGCGGCCCGGCAACCCTGTTGAGTAAAATGTTCATGGACATCACGGGCGCAAAAGACCTCGACGACCTGATCGAGGGCATTGACACGAGCCGCTACGTTGCAGATGCGGCGTGGGCGTTGGCCATCTTTCAATCTGCATACTCCGGCGACCCCGTCGCGCGTGAAGTGGTGCAATGGTCTGCGCGCGAGCTGGGCGAAAGCGCATGCGGGGTCATCCGCCAATTGAATTTTCAGGAAGAGGAATTCGAAGCCATCATGGCAGGCAGTATCTTTTCAGGCGGCGATTTATACACCCAGCCCTTGCAGGAAACGATTCTCAGCCTTGCGCCAAAGGCAAAGTTCGTCGAACTCGAAGCGCCGCCGGTCGTCGGGGGCGTTGTGCTTGCCATGCAAAAAGCAGGCCTCGACACAAAGCCCATCCACAAGAACATCATCGAATCAACCCGGCAATTTATCCAGGAAGTCGAGCTATGAAAGCCGGATATGCCCAGGAAATCATCACACCATCGCTGGATCGTCCCGTCTATCTCGCGGGCTTCGGTCAAAACCGCCGCGCCGAGACAATCCATGATGACCTTTACGTGCGCGCCCTCGCCATGCAAACGGAGCAGGTCACGCTCGTGCTCGTCGCGCTCGATCTAATCGGCTTCTTCCGGCATGATGTTTATGATGTGATCAACAGCCTGAAACTCCCCGGCACAAAAATCATCATCGCTTCCATTCATACTCATCACGCCCCGGATACTCTGGGACTCTGGGGACCGGACACTAAAACATCCGGCGTAGACAGGGATTACATGTCTGCATTAAAAGGCAAAATCGCATCAACCATTCTCGCTTCCCTTTCGGACCTCAAACCTGCCTCCGTTAAATGGACCTCCGTCCACATCCCTGGCCTTGCCAAAAACGCGCGTAACCCTGAAATTCTCGACGACGAATTGACCCTTCTGCAACTTGCAGGGCGGACCGGCAATTTGCCCCACGCGACCCTTTGCATTTTTCCCTGTCACCCGGAAGTATTGTGGGAGCACAACCCGCACATCACGGCAGATTACCCCGGCTGCCTGCGCACTGAAGTGGAAAAGCAAACAGGTGCGCCGTGCATTTTCTTCGCGGGCGCGTTGGGCGGCATGATGACCCCGGACATGAAAGAGCATTCGTTTGAAGAAGCGGAATTCATGGGGAAGAAGCTGGCTGAGGAAGGTTTAGAAGCATTGGCAAAAGTGAGCAGTGATCGGTTATCAGTGATCAGTGTGCAGAAGAAGGAAGTCAAAGTCAAACTTACGAACATCCTTTACAAGCTCGCATTCATGCGAAAACTCCTGCCAGACATTCGCGGCCCAAAAGGATATATCACCACCGAAGTCAATCTCATCAAGATTGGCCCGCTATGGCTGGCGGCTGTCCCTGGGGAGATGCTGCCAAAGCTTGGGCTGAGTCTCAAAGCCCGTTTAACGGAAGCAGGTGCGGGCGCCGCGGGAATCGTTGGTCTCGCAAACGATGAGCTGGGTTACATTCTGCCAGTCGAAGATTTCAAGTATCCGCTGAATCCATTTAATCCCGGAAGGCATTACGAAGAGACCAATTCCATCGGCAGGGATATCGCGCCGCAGGTGATGTCGGCGTTTGAGGAGATGATTTATGTCTGAACTTGCAATTTTAGGCGGACCGAAGACTCGCACGGAAAAATATCCCGATTGGCCTGTGTGGGACGAGCGCGACATTCGGGCCGTGGCCGAAGTCGTTCGTTCGGGACGCTGGGGCGGGTTCCCCTATCCGGGCCCGAAGACCGCCGAACTGGCGAAGAAATTTTCCGAGTTACAAGGCGGCGGGTATGCAGTGCCGATGATTAACGGAACGGTAACGATGGAAGTGGCGTTGCGCGCGGCCGGGATTGGCTGGGGCAATGAAGTGATCGTGCCTGCGTATACCTTCCAGGCAACCGCATCTGCACCGATGGCCGCAGGCGCAATTCCGGTGATCGTGGATGTTGACCCGCATACTTACTGCATAGATGTGGAGGCCGCGGCAAAGGCGATAACCGAAAAGACGAAGGCTATCATTCCCGTCCATCTCGGCCACCAGATGGCAGACATGGACGCGGTTATGGGACTGGCCGAGAAACATAATTTGATCGTGATCGAAGACTGCGCGCATGCCCACGGCGCGAAGTGGCGCGGTCAGGGTGCAGGGACGATAGGTCACTTCGGCTCGTTCAGTTTGCAGTCATCCAAAACACTGACATCCGGCGAAGGCGGCATCCTGTTATGCCGCACACCCGAACTTGCCGCGAAGGCCGCGTCTGTGATCGATTGCGGACGCCCGCATGCACTGGGAGGCGGCACCGAAGACGCAAATGGCTTTTCCGTGATGGGCGCGAATTATCGCTTGAGTGAGCTGCAGGCCGCGCTCGCGTTGGTTGGGATCGAACGCTTCCCCGCGCAGGCAAAACAACGCGAAGAAATGGCCGCTTACATGGATGAAGCCTTGAGCGAAGTCAAGGGTGTGCGCGTGCTCAAACGCGATCCGCGCCACACCACGCGCTCATTCTATCGATACATCTTTGCAATTGACCCGAAAGAGTTCGGCGTGGAGCACGATGCGCTTTGCGCCGCGCTCGATGCAGAGGGCATGGGATGCTGGGTTGGTTACGAAGCTATGCACAATTATGAGTTATTCCAACCGCAGAAATCCAGGCTGGCTGTGCCAAACGCCTTCCCTGAATATTTCGAGTTCGGCAAAATGAAATTTCCCGAAGCCGCACGCGCCTGCGAACACGAAGCAGTCTGGCTGGATGAAGCGATTTTCCGCGCCGGTACAAAAGGCGTGGATGATGCAGTCAGGGCGATCAAGAAGATAGGGGCCAACGCGCAGGAATTGAACCAGGCCGCGGATGAGTTGAGAAAGAAATACGGCAATTAGCGCAGTTTTCAAAAAGTAGTTGACTCGCGCCGGCGACGGCAGGCGCGTCAAAAGCATCATGGACGGCGAAACCATCCTCTTTGTCGGCGGCCACTTTGAAATCAACGCGGCCACCGGCGAAGTGACCAAATACTACTTCGCCGGTTCCACCCACATCGCCATGCGGAAATATACCATCCCACAAAACATGACCGTGGAATACCTGCTTGGCAATCATCTATGGCAGGATTAATCCCGTCCTACATTTGAGTCAAGCGCGAAGAGCAGGATATCGCGCAGGGTGAAGCGATCAAGAACGGTGTGCGAGATTTGGCCTTCGAGCGCGAGCGAGATGATGCCGTGTACTTGCCCCCACACTGAGACGGCCATGAGCTCCGGCGGGGAGGGCCGCAAGACACCCGCGTCCTGGCAGGCTTTTATGATCTCCACCACCCGCTCGAAGGTTTTGCGGGAAATTTCCACGAAGGCGGGATAATCCTTTTCCTTTTCGAGCACTCCGGAAAACATGATGTTGAACGTATCTGTGTTGTTCGTAGCGAACTGAGCGTACGCCCACGCCCCCTCGATCAACTGTTGCCTTGGGTCGCTGGAGTATGGGGAAACCGCCGCGTCCAATTCGGTGTAGAGATGCTTGAAACCCTCGGTGGAGATGGCCGCGATAAGCGCCTGTTTATCCGCGAAATGGGCATAGGGCGCGGAATGACTGACCCCGGCCTTCTTCGCCACCTTTCGCAAACTTAACCCGCCCACGCCATCTTTCGACAGAATCCCAACCCCGGCCTTGATGAGCGCGTTCTTCAAATCGCCGTGATGATATTTTTTTGCTGGCATGGATAAATCTTAAGTCCAAATCTTGACACAGTCAAGATGTTGTCCTAAAATCTAGACAGTGTCTAGTTTAAAATTGGAGGCTGGCTTGGAAACAATTGCGCTCAAAAAACAGATTGTCGAAGCCGCGCAGGAACTCGTCCGCAAAGGATACCTGATGGCAACCGGGGGAAATCTGTCCATGCGGATTCCGGGACGGCCCGCCTTCGCGATTACCCCCTCGAATTACGATTACCTCAAAATGACGACGGACAACGTCTCTGTTCTGGACTTTGAGTTGACTCAGCTCGAAGGGAATCTCAAACCCTCGGTCGAATCTGCCATGCACGGTGTGATCTATCAAATCCGCGGCGATGTGAACGCGATCGTCCACACGCACCAGGTCTATGCCAGCGCGCTGACATTGATCAAAGCGCCGATCCCGGCTTTGTTCGACGAGCAGGCGCGCTTCCTAGGCCGCAGTGTGGAGATCATTCCCTACGCCCCATCAGGGACGGGTTTTCTCAAGAACACAGCAGCAAAGCACGTGAAGAACCGGAACAACGCATTCATGATGCAAAACCACGGCGCGCTGGTCTTTGGTCACGATATGGAACGCGCCATCCATAACGTGGAAATTTTGGAGAAGTGCTCGCTGGCTTACCTGCTGGCAATTTGCACGGAACGCAAAGTGAGCAGGATCCCGCTGGCAGTGAGGGAAATTGCCTTTGCGAAGTTGAGGAAGGATCAGAAGAAAGTGGAACAGGGGAAGTTTGATTTAGGAGGGGAATAAATTTGGACTCGAAAGTCTCCAGACTCTGGAAGCCTCTCGAAAGTCAAGAGACTTTCGAGACCAATGGAGTAAAACATGACCACACAACAATACGCCATCAGCGAATACCCAAACGTGGACGAGGTTTACAGAAAACTCAACGCGCTCGTCAGCCAGCCGTTGCGGCCGGTGAGACGCGAGAAGATGCAGGAATATCTCGGTTATTTCGAAAACAAGTGCATCCGCTCAAAGACACTGACCGATGAGGCAAAGAAGGTCATTCCCGGCGGAGTGCAGCATAACCTGGCATTCAACTACCCCTTTCCCATCGCGGTCGAAAAAGCGGAGGGCGCGTACATGTGGGATGCAGACGGAAACCGTTACATTGACTTCCTGCAAGCTGGCGGCCCGACAATTTTGGGAAGCAACTATGCCCCGGTGCGCGAAAAAGTCTTCGAGATGCTGCGGAGTTGCGGGCCGGTGACAGGACTATTCCATGAGTTTGAATTGAAATTGGCGGAATTGGTCACGCGCTTCATGCCAGGCGTGGAGATGTTCCGCATGTTGGGTTCCGGGACAGAAGGCGTAATGGCGGCCATTCGCGCCGCGCGGGCATACACGAAAAAGAAATATGTCATCAAGGTTGGCGGCGCATATCACGGCTGGAGCGACCAGGTGGTGTACGGACTTCACGTTCCGGGAACGGGCCGGCTCGAAGCGACAGGTATTCCGCGTGGAGCAAGCGCCGCAACGAGGGAGTTCTTCCCGAACAGCCTCGGGGCGCTGAGACGTCATTTAACGGTCAACAGGTTGAGGGGCGGAACAGCCGCGGTGATCGTCGAACCGATGGGGCCTGAAAGCGGGACGCGTCCGGTTCCATTCGAGTTCAATCAAAAAGTCCGCGAGATGTGCGATGAGTTTGGCGCGCTGTTGATCTTCGATGAAGTCGTCACGGGCTTTCGTTTGGGCATGGGCGGCGCGCAGGGTTACTTCGGCGTGAAGCCCGATCTGACGGTGTTCGGCAAGTGCATCACGGGCGGCTACCCGATGGCAGGCGGCGTGGGCGGCCGCGCGGACGTGATGATGCGCTTCGCGGCGGGCATCGGCGGGACGGGCGAGCGCGCTTACATCGGCGGGACGCTTTCGGCCAATCCTCTTTCGTGCGTTGCGGGTTATTATGCTTTAACAGAGATGGAACGCACCAACGCCGCGGTGATCGCGGGCCGCGCAGGCGACAGGCTGGCGAAAGGCTTGCAGGCGATCATCGAAAAATATGACCTGCCGTTCGCGGCCTATAACCAGGGTTCGATTGTCCATCTTGAGACTTCGGGCGTGATGTTGCTCGACTTCCGAAATCCCATCCGGCTGATGAAAGAACTCAAGCCGCGCAAACACATGATCGAGGAGATGGGCGCGGCGTATATGTCGCAGGGATTGATCACACTGGCGGGCTCGCGCATGTACACTTCCATGGCGGATACGGATAAGGTGATTGATGAGGCGCTGGGCAAATTCGAGGCAGTGCTTGCGGCTTGTGTGTGAAAGTCAAAATTCGCCAAAGACACCTGCACTTGCGCCAGGTACAGGTGTAAATATGTACGGGAAAAACATTCACTGAGGAGCATCATGAAAGATAACTACAAACTTTACGGCTATCGCTGGGTGGTGCTGGCTGTTTTCATGTTCATCAATGTCACCATCCAAACCCTGTGGATCGCCTATGCGCCAATCACCGGCCCTGCGGCAAAATTCTACGGCGTGACCGACTTGCAGATCGGTTTGCTGTCCATGTCGTTCATGATCGCGTTCATTCCCTTGTCGATCCCGGTCTCGTGGGTAATTGACACCTATGGTTTCCGCCTGGCGGTCAGCATCGGCGCGGTGATGATGGGCATCTTCGGTCTCTTGAGAGGGCTGGCAGGGATGAATTACACGCTCGTTTTGTGGAGCACGTTTGGCATCGCCGCCGCCCAGCCTTTCCTGCTCAACGCGTGGACCACGGTCCCGGCAAAATGGTTTGCCATCGAGGAGCGCGCGACCGCTGTTGGACTGGTCACATTGGCAAGCCTGGTTGGTACCGCGCTGGGTATGGTGTTGACGCCCATCCTGACCGAGACGATTTCGATCCCAACTGTGCAATTGATCTATGGCGGCGCGGCGGCTTTTTCCGCGGTGTTATTCGTTATCTTTACCCGTGAAACTCCTCCCACCCCGCCCTGTCCGCCGGGAGAGGAAGCACGCGCCCTGATGCTCGCCGGGTTGAAGCACGCGTTGACGGTCAAGTCATTCTGGTTGTATCTGTTCATTTCGTTCATCGGACTGGGCATATTCAACGGCATTACCACCTGGGTGGAGAACATCATCCGCCCGCGCGGCTTCACTCCAACCGATGCAGGCACGCTCGGCGCGTTGATGCTGGTCGGCGGAGTACTGGGTGCGGTGGTTCTTCCACCTTTTTCAGACAAGCAGCATAAACGGAAACCCTATCTCATGCTCGGAATTGTGCTGGCAATTCCGGGGTTGATCGGTGTGACGTACGCAACCTCGGCGTGGCTCTTGTTTGTTTCCGCGTTTTGGATGGGTTTTTTCCTGATCAGCGTCAGCCCGATTGGAATGCAGTACGCGGCAGAGGTAACCCGGCCTACACCGGAGGGAACATCGAACGGTCTGATCCAACTCTTCGGCCAGGCGGCAGTCGTTTTTGTCTACATCATGGAAGCATTGAAGAGCGCCGACGGTTCATTCACACCCGCACTCCTGCTGGCAATTGGATTGCTGGTCATCAGTGCGCTGTTGATCACACAAATGAAAGAGACGCCGAGATAATTCATGACAAACGAAAAACTCATCCTTGCCGTTGACCTCGGCACGTCGGGCATGAAGGTCGCGCTGATCACTGTCAGCGGGAAGGTGATCGGTTGGGAGTGCGAACCGGTGCGGCTCATCATCACGCCCGATGGCGGCGCGGAGCAGTCGCCGGACGAGTGGTGGGCGGCGTTTTTGTCGGCGGCGGGAAGGTTGATTAAACGGGAGCAGGATGCAGGTCCGAATGTGATCGCTGTTTGTTGTTCGACGCAGGGCGAGGGCACGGTGGCGGTTGATAAAGCGGGAAAGGCCCTCGGCAACACGATCCTATGGATGGACATGCGCGGCGCGGCTCATCTGCGGAGGCAACTCGCTGGATTGATCAACATGGACGGCGCGGACATCTTCAAGGTTTTGCGCTTCGTGCGCCTGACCGGTGGGATGCCTTCGATGACCGGGAAAGATCCCGCCGCGCACATGCTTTTTATCCGCGATACCCAACCGGAGATTTACGCGCGCACGCATAAATTTTTGAACGTCCTGGACTATATGAATTTGCGGCTGACCGGGGAATTTGTCGCGAGCTTCGACTCCATTGTGACCTCATGGGTAACCGACAACCGCGCCCCCGAAGCTGTTCACTACGACGATGGACTGATCTCCACCCTCGGCATCGAGCGCGCCAAACTGCCGGAGATCGTTTCGTGTTCCACAGTGATCGGTAATTTGCGACGAGAGGCGGCGGAGGCGCTTGGTCTTTCGAACGAAGTAAAAGTGGTGGCGGGCGCGATTGACAACACCGCCGCGGCGATTGGCGCGGGTGCGGTGGAAGATTATTTGCCGCATCTTTACATCGGCACGTCATCGTGGATCGCGGCGCACGTGCCGTTCAAAAAGACAGACGTGTTTTCGAGCATGGCGTCCATCCCCTGCGCGGTGCCGGGGCGTTACCTGCTGACTGCTCTCCAGGCAACCGCAGGAGGCAATCTCACGTACCTGCGCGACAACATCATTTACCACAAAGATGAATTGTTGCAGGAAGCCGATGTGCCCGATATTTTCAAGGTGTTGGATCAGATCGCCGAGCGCGTGCCCGCCGGAGCAAACGGCGTGCTGTACACACCCTGGATTTGGGGTGAGCGCGCACCTGTGGAGGATCGCACTCTGCGCGCGGGGTTATACAATTTGTCTCTTCACAACACGCGGGAAGATGTGATTCGCGCATTCCTGGAAGGCATCGCGTTCAACACGCGCTGGTTGCTTGCGCCCGTCCAAAAATTCTTGGGGCGCAAAGTTGACAAAATCAACATCGTCGGCGGCGGGGCGCAGTCGGATGTGTGGTGCCAGATTTTCGCGGATGTGATGGGCGTGGAAATCAAACAGGTACAGGACCCAATCTATGCCAACGCTCGCGGCGCGGCATGGATCGCGGCTGTGGGTTTGGGTGAGATCAAATTTGAAGATGTGGCTGAACTGGTGCAGTTCAAGCGAAGTTATCAGCCGCAGTTACAAAACCGGAATTTGTATGACGGGAAATTTGAGATATTCAAAGGAATCTACAAGCAGATGAAGGGGATTTACAAGCAGTTGAATGTTTAACGGAATGGGCTTCGGAAATTATGAAAGACTTCCAAAATCCAGCTCTCCTGTTTTAGGCAGGATTAAACAACAAGGAGCAATTCTTTGCCGCGGATTACACGGATTTCCACGAATTGGCTTTAAAATCCGCCGGAATTTGCGAAACCCATCCTGCTTTCACCGTGCGCAAGCACAGTGAGCTTGACCACCAACAACGAAACACGCAACACGTAACATTACTTCCCACCCTTCAATGCCTTTACTTCATCCATCGTCAAATGCCGCCATTGACGCGGCTTGAGCGTTCCCAATCTGAGCGTTCCAATCCGCACGCGGACAATCCGCACAACCGGCAATCCCAGCAACATACCGATCTCGCGGATTTGGCGTTTGCGTCCCTCGCCCATAACCACGCGCACCCACGCGCCTTTGCCGGAAGTTGATTCGAAACGCACCTCGGCAGGCGCGGTCTTGTAACCATCTTCCAGCACAACGCCGCGCCTCCACGTGGCAAGCTGGGCGTCATCCGGGCGGCGGGCAAGTAAAACCCTGTATTCTTTTTCATGGCCGTAGCGCGGGTGAGTTAATTTATTGGCCAGGTCACCGTCGTTGGTCATCAGGATCAGGCCTTCGCTATCGAAATCGAGGCGGCCAACGGGATAGAGATGTCCTTCCACCGGAATCAAATCGCGGACTGTTTGGCGATCATCCTGTCCCTCGGAGGCGGAAAGTACATTGCGCGGCTTGTAGAGGGCAATGTAGATCAAGGTCTCGGCTTTGGGCAAAGCCTTGCCATCCAGCGTGACCCTGTCCTTGGAAAGGTCAGCCTTTTGGCCGAGGGTCGCGATCTGTCCATTTACACGGACGCGGCCTTCGATGATGAATTCTTCGCAGGCGCGGCGCGAGCCGTAGCCTGCCTGGGCAAGTAGTTTTTGTAAGCGTTCTAGCATATCCAAACATTATAACGGAACGGATCAACTTTACGCAAATAAACGCTCAGATAATGGATATTGCCAATCTTCAAGAAGCATAAACCACCGAATTTAGTTCGGTGGTTTGGGATGGCGCAAAGAAAACGATGGAAGCTTAAATTCTCAGAGTTCCGATGTTGTCTTCACAAAATCAAGCACTTCATCAACTCTCGCAAATGCCAGAGCCGTCACTGTATCGGCCCCGCCATAATAAATGGTAATGCGGCCACTGGGCTGATCATATAAAGCCGCACACGGAAAAGCCACGTTAGGCACATCTCCAACACACTCGTAATAAGTCTGTGGCGAGAGCAGGTATGGCCCGCCACGGTGGATCACTTTCCAGGGCTCGTCCAGATCAAGCAGGGCGGCTCCAAAACTATACACAAATCCGTTGCAGGAGGTCAACACGCCATGATAGAACAACAGCCAGCCCTCGCTTGTTTCAATGGGAACCGGTCCTGAACCAATCTTGGTGCTTTGCCAGCCGCCTTTTACACCCATTACGAATCGATGCCCGCCCCAATGGATCAAGTCCGGGCTTTGGCTCAAGTAAATATCGCCGAAAGGTGTATGTCCGTTATCACTGGGGCGGTTGAGCAACACATATTTGTCCTTAATCTTCCGGGGGAAGAGCACCCCATTGCGATTAAACGGCAATAATGCATTTTCAAGAAAATGGAACTTCTCAAAATCAAAGGTGTAGCCAATTCCAATAGTCGGGCCGTGGTATCCATTGCACCAGGTCACATAATAGCGATCCTCCAACCAGACCACACGAGGGTCGTAGCGATATTGGTATTGACTAATTTCCGGGTTATCACAGGACCATTCAATAGGTTCATTATCCAGATGCCAGTCAATCCCATTGTCACTAAAACCGCGGTTTAAGTTCATCTCGCGTTTTGTGTTATCGCAACGAAAAACGCCGGCAAACCTTCCCTGAAATGGAACAATAGCGCTGTTAAAAATGCTGTTCGCTGAAGGGATTAGATTTCGAGGAATGATGGGGTTAGCTCTATACCGCCAGACAACATCCGAACAGCCCTCTGGCCGTTCTTCCCAGGGAATATTGGGCAAAAGGTAAGTCATCATTTCGGCATCTCCTTTTGTATCGTTTCTCACAAAGTAGTTGACAAGCGGTTTGAAAGTCTATATAATGATACTAATTCTTGGGAGCGCTCCCATTATAACACAAGGCGAAAACCAGGTTTTATGGCAATTTCGCCATTTTTTAGGGGAAATTTGGGAGCGCTACCAAACCTAGGAGCCACAGTGACCGATCTCACCCTCGAGGATGTTGCCAGACTAGCCGGTGTATCTCGTTCAACCGTGTCACGTGTTGTGAACGAACAGCCAAGCGTCCGGGATGACGTTCGCAAACGGGTGTTGGATGTGATTCAAGCAACAGGCTTCCACCCCAACGTTGCCGCTCGCAACTTGGCATCGCAACGCTCCTGGACCCTTGGACTGATCCTCCCCCACAGTGTTAGCTTCTTCTTCACCGATCCCTTTTACCCCCACCTGACAAAAGGTATTGCACAGGCGTGCAATCAATATGACTACACCTTCGCGCTCTTCCTTGTTGACAGCAAGGAGGATGAGCAAAAAATCTTCCCGCGCGTCTCACGCAAAGGTCTGCTGGACGGGGTGTTGGTACAGTCTGGTCATCACGGGGATCAGTGGATCATTGGCCATCTGATTGATGCAAAGATGCCGATTGTGGTGATTGGCCGCCCATTCCGCTCTGATAACGTAAGCTATATAGACATTGATAACATCAACGCGGCCTACAACGCAGTCAGCCACCTGATTCGGTCGGGCCGCAAGCGCGTTGGGACAATTACCGGTCCCATCAACAGCACAGTAGGAATTGACCGAAAAGCAGGGTATCTAAAGGCCCTAAACGAAAGGAACGTCAGCATAGACGAGACCTTGATCGTTGAGAGTGATTTTACAGAGGCGGGAGGCTATCTTGCAATGAAACAATTATTATCTGCAAAACCTGATGCAGTCTTCGCAGCTTCGGATATTATGGCCATTGGAGCCATGCGTGCCGCCCGAGAGGCTGGAGTCAGAATCCCTGCTGATATTGCCTTCATTGGTTTTGATGATCTTCCCATCGCCACCCTTTCGGACATTAAATTGACTACGGTTCGCCAACCTGTTCTTCAATTTGGCTCCAAAGCCGTTGAGGTTCTGATAGATATGATTGAGAACGGCATAGATCCACCGCGGCACATCATCCTGGAAACGGAATTGGTTATTCGTGAATCGTGCGGTACGGCACTCGGAAAGTAGAAAAGATTTCGTATGTCTCATATCTTTCCCTACAGAATATTCCAGGAACTAATCCACAAGGAGGTGGAAGTCAAGATAATTTGAAAATAGCTTTTCGATGTCCTAAAAACAGACGTCCGATATCCTGGTAGATACCGGACGCCCTCGAGACGAAGCCTGTTATCCATAGCAGGGTTATGCAGGCTTCTTACTCGGAACTATACCATAATCCAATAAGGAGAATGAAGATGAAACGCTTAAGTTTCGTTTTGGCGATTTTGATTGGCCTCAGCATGTTGCTAGCTTCATGTCAGCCTGCTGTTACTGAAGCACCAGTCGTGACTGAACCAACAACCGAAGCACCAGCAGTTACCGAGGCCCCTGTAGCGACGGAGGCTCCTGCTGAAGCACCCCCGGAAGAATTTGTACGTGAGGAAACCCTTTATATGGGTGGCACTCAATGGGGTCCACCGACCGGATTCAATCCCTGGAACCTCGGCAACTACGCCGCGGGAACATTCGGACTTTGCTATGAACCGCTCTTCATCTACGACCCACTGGCAGATGAGTTTGTGCCGTGGCTGGCAGAGAGTGGTGAATGGACAAGCGACACTGTCTATCAGGTGAAGATCCGCCAGGGTGTCACCTGGTCCGATGGCTCACCGTTCACAGCGGCCGATGTGAAAGCCACCTTCGATATCGCCAAGGACGCGCCGGTTAGCATCAGCCCAGTATGGAAATTCCTGGGCAGTGTCGAGGCAGTGGATGACTACACAGTGAATTTCACCTTTACCACCGCCCTTTACCAGGGATGGTCATACTACCTGTATTCAACCCCGATGATTTCCAAGGCGAAATGGGAGGGCAAGCCGGTAGAGGAAGTTACATCCGGACTCAACCCGGAACCCGAATGCACAGGGCCTTACATTGCAGAGTCGCTCGACCAGACCAAAGTGGTGTGGCTGAAGAGGGACGGCTGGTGGGCAACAGAAGCACTTGGCCTTGATCCCAAACCCAAGCGGATTGTTGACATCGTCAACAGTGGCAATAACAACGTCGCGCTGGGCATGGTTCTTCAGGGTCAGTTCGATCTGAATAACAACTTCCTGCCCGGTATTTCCAAACTAGTTGATGGCGGTTACGGAGTTCACACTTACTATCCAGAAGCCCCATACCATCTCTCCGCCAACACAGCCTGGCTCCTCATGAACCTGACCAAGAAGCCCATGGATGATCCGGCTTTCCGCAGGGCAGTGGCTTTTGCCATTGACGTAAGCCAGATTGTCAATGTGGTTTATGGCGGCATGGTCCTCCCGGCCAATCCAACCGGTCTGCTACCGAACTGGGACAAGTATATTGATCAGGCCGTAGTGGATGAAGTCGGCTTTAGCTACGATCCAGAGGAAGCAAAAGTGATTCTCGCGGCCGCCGGTTATAAAGACACCGATGGCGATGGGTTCGTCGAAGCGCCCGATGGCTCAAAGATCGATCTGAAAATCAATAACCCCAACGGCTGGACCGACTGGATGGAGTCGAACAAGGTTATTGCCAATAGCCTGAAAGCCGTGGGCATCAAGGCCGAACCCAACTTCCCGGACTACCCGGAGTATGTATCCCAACGCAACGATGGCACATACGACATGATGATCTCCAACGACGCGCAGATCGCCAATACTCCATGGAGATACTATCTTTGGATGGGGCGGAATCCTGTCGCAGATGTTGCGACGATGCAGGATGGCAACTATGGCCGTTACGAAAACCAGGAAGTCTTCGATCTGACAGACCAGCTTGACCAGGTCCCGACCGATGATATCGAGGGCATGAAGACCATCATATCCAAACTCCAGAGAATCTATCTGACCGACATGCCTCTGATCCCGTTGTGGTACAACGGTATGTGGTCCCAGACCAGCGATGCCTACTGGACCAATTGGCCGTCCTCCGAAGAAGGCGCTCCTCACTGGACACCTGTAAGCTGGCGCGGCTACTGGAACATGACCGCCATTCGTATGCTCACCGATCTCGAACCGGCTGGTGAATAGTCTGTCCAACCATCACTTGCTCCAACCGGATTAATCTCGGCGGAGTTGCTTAGGTGACAATATGACAAAGAGGGTGTTGGGTGGCACTCATGCGTGCAGCAGCCCAACACCCTCTTTTGAACACTAATTTGCGCCAAGTAACAGATCTCACATAGCTCCAAAACTGCGCGGAGGAACTGACGTGAAACGGTATTTTGGAAGAAAGCTCCTCGTTTACATCCTCACCTTTTTTATTGCAGTGACAATTGATTGGATGATTCCGCGCTTTATGCCCGGCAATCCAGTGGATGTATTAATGGCGAGGGCCGGTTCGTTCGCTGGGGCCACCGAACTGATGCATGATTATTATACAAAAGTCTTTGGATTGGACGTCCCTCTCTGGCAACAATACATCAATTTCTGGGGCGCACTTCTACACGGCGATCTCGGTATTAGCGTATATGTTTTTCCCAAACCGGTGGCAGAAGTCATTATGGATGCCGTGCCCTTTGATATCTTCCTGCTGGTCCCTTCGATCTTGCTGAGCTGGTTCGCTGGGAACTGGTTTGGCGCGTTTGCGGCACGCTCAAAACGGCTAGACAATACCATATTGCCGCTCGGATACATCCTGACTGCAACACCTTATATGTGGCTGGCAATGTTGCTGGCATGGACATTGGGTATTGTTTTTGAAGTTTTTCCGATTGCTGGGGGATATAGTTTCTCATTGACGCCAACGTTTTCATGGGTTTTCATTTCCAGTCTGTTCAAACACTGGTTTCTGCCGTTCATCTCCCTTTTCCTGGTTGGGTTCGGAGGCTGGGCCATCGGGATGAGGAACATGATCATATACGAACTGGAGGCCGATTATTCCCACTACCTGGAAGCGCTCGGCGCTCCAAGAAAACTGGTTAGAAAGTACGCCTTCAATAATGCAGTCCTTCCACAGCTCACAGGCCTGGCGCTTCAGCTTGGTGTCATCGTCGCTGGCGCCCTGGTGACTGAAGTTGTGTTCTCATACCCAGGCATTGGCTATCTCATTCTTCAGGCAATCAATACACGGGATTATTTCCTTTTGCAGGGATGCTTTCTCTTTATCATCCTTGGCGTACTGCTCGCCAACTTTGTAATTGACATCGCTTACGTGCTCGTCGATCCCAGGACGCGCGCAGGGATGCAAGGTGAATCAGCATGATGAATCTAAAGAAAAACGAACTTCTTTACTTTGCTCTGCGAAACAACAAGCTTAAGGTAGGCCTTGCCATTCTCCTGTTTTTTGCCGTGCTGACAGTTGTCGGCCCGCTTCTAACAGACTATCCCCCTTTCGATTACATTGGACCTGCCGCCGCTCCCCCATCTGCTGAATTCTGGTTTGGCACCACTACATTTGGACAGGATGTTTTTACCCAATTCGTGCATGGTTTAAAAGCATCCTTTCTTGTAGGAATCGTTGGTGGAGGACTCGGCACACTTCTGGGAATACTGATAGGCTTCATCGCTGGCTATCGCGGAGGGCTCGTTGACGAGATTCTCAACATGTTAACGAACATTGTGCTTGTCATTCCCACGCTGGCTGTTCTCCTGATCATAGTGGCTTATCTTGAAGTTCGAGGCTTGTTTATCGAGAGCATCTTTATTGGATGTACAGCCTGGCCCTGGGCGGCAAGGGCCATCCGGGCACAGACCTTTTCCCTGCGTTCCAGGGATTTCGTCGATCTGGCGCGGCTGAGTGGAATGAAATCTTTAAAAGTCATCTTCACTGAGATCGCGCCCAACATGATGTCCTACCTCTTATTGGTCTTCATTCTGCAATTTGGCGGAGCTGTCCTGATTGCAGCTACCCTGGACTTCATCGGACTCGGCCCGACCAATGCAATTTCCCTGGGCCTGATGATGAACAACGCGGTGCTCTGGGGGGCCTTGATTCTGGGCATCTGGTGGTGGTTCATTCCTCCCGGTCTTGCGATTACGGCTATCGTGGGAGCTTTATATGTGACAAACGTTGGATTGGACGAAGTCTTCAACCCCAAGCTCAGGGAGATGTAAAAATGAGTTTAGAAGTAGAAAACCTCAAGGTCTACTATCAAACCCTGCGCGGGGATGTGAAGGCATTGGATGATGTCACGTTTGGCCTCAATAGCGGGGAAATCATGGGGTTGGCCGGTGAATCAGGGTGTGGCAAGACGACTCTGGGTCACAGCCTGATTCGCCTTAATCCTCCCATGAAATTCATTGAAGGCAGCGTGAAACTGAATCATGAAGAGCTCCCGATCTGGGATATGGAAAAAATGAACGATTTCCGTTTCATGAAGATCTCCATCATTCCCCAATATGCAATGAACGCGATGAATCCGACGCGCAAGATCGGGGACATGGTCTCAGATTTACTGAGATCGAGGGGCCTGGATTTTAGCGCCACCCTGCCTGAATTGAAGAGAAGGCTGGAGATGGTAAAACTGCCATCCAATGTTTTGAAAATGTATCCCATCGAACTCTCCGGCGGGATGAAGCAGAGAATGGTCATGGTGATTTCGACATTGATGAATCCATCACTGCTTATCGCCGACGAAATTACCTCGGCGCTCGATGTGGCCAGCCAAAAGGCCGTTGCAGAACTGCTGGTCGAATTTCGGGATCAGGAATGTTGCAATAGCGCAATCGTCATTACCCACGATATCTCCATACTTTATCAGATCGCTGACAGCATCATGATCATGTACGCCGGGCAATTGGCTGAGAAAGCATCCGCCGAGGCGATCATCCATGCCCCACGGCATCCGTATACCAAGCTATTGATTTCATCCCTCCCGAAAGTTGGGATAAAACACACCGAGAAAAGACTGCCTGGTATCCCTGGGAAACCTCCTTTGCTCCTCAACCCTCCAACTGGATGCCGTTTCAGGGAACGATGCCCGCTCGCTTATGGGAAGTGTCTGGAAGCGCCGCCATTCAAGGAAGTCGAGAAAGGCCACTTTGTTGCTTGCTGGAAGGAGTTCGAACAGAATGCTTAGACTCGATAGTGCAACGAAAACATATCACATTGGCACCTTTGGGGGGCAGGAACTCCATGCCGTGAACGATGTCAGTTTCGATGTCGGGGATGGAGAGGCGGTCTCCTTAATTGGCGAGAGCGGGAGCGGAAAAAGCACAATTGGAAAGATGATTTTGCGTCTTCTCTCCATCAGCAGTGGATCAGTTTTTCTTGACGGAACGGATATATCCACATTCAAGGGTGACGCGTTAAAAGAGTACTACCGTAAAGTACAGGGTGTTTTCCAGGATCCGTTTAGTTCCTACAACCCGATCTTCAAAGCCGACCGGATTTTCAAAATCATCCACGATGAGTTTTATCCGCAGGTCAGGGACGACGAGTGGAACGAAAGAGTGGAAAGATCGTTGAAGGATGTCGGGCTTAATCCTGAGCATGTATTGAACAAGTTTCCTCACCAGCTTAGCGGCGGACAGCTTCAACGATTCCTCATCGCCCGGGCGCTCCTGTTGGACATAAAGTTTCTCGTGGCGGATGAAATCATCAGCATGCTCGATGCGTCCACGCGCATTGATGTTCTTAACCTGCTGGCGGATCTTAAATCACACGGTTTATCCATTCTGTTCATAACGCACGATCTCTCGCTTGCCTACTATATTAGCGAAAGAGCAATAATTCTTTATCGCGGATGCGTGGTGGAGATGGGTTCGTCAGACAAAATATTCAAAACCCCATTGCATCCATACACAAAAATGCTTATGGACTCCGTTCCACGGCTGGACAAGAAATGGAGCGAGGGGGAGGGGGATGTAATTCTAAAGAAAGAGCAGCCGGAACTTACGAATGGATGTGTCTATTACCACCGATGTCCACTCGCATTCGGAAAATGTCTGGAGAAACCTTCCTCCGTTGAAACCGAGAAGGATCACTTCGTTGCATGTTGGAAAGTGATCAATCAAAATCCCTAATCAGAAAACTGACCCAAAAGCATTAAAGATAGCATTGGCGAGAAATTCCAGGACAAAGAAGCGAAGCACGCGCCATTGCCAAAAGTAGAGGAGAATTCATGCGTTACGGCTTCTTTGACGATGAACAACGTGAATACGTTATCACTCGACCGGACACCCCCCTTCCATGGATTAATTATCTGGGCTGTGAAAATTATTTTGGAATCATCTCCAACACCGCAGGCGGATATTCATTTTATAAAGATGCCCGCTTGCGGCGGTTGACCCGCTATCGCTACAACAACGCGCCGTTGGATTCGGGCGGACGTTACATTTATCTGCGTGATGACAACCCGCCTCCTTCCCGACCCTCGTTCTGGTCGCCGTCATGGATGCCGACTCGCGTCCCTTTGGATGAGTACGAATGCCGCCATGGCTTGGGATATACAACCATTCGATCCAGACTATCCGGAATTGAATCACAAACCCGATACTTCGTCCCGCTTGGCGAAAGCCTTGAGATCTGGGAATTGACTCTTACAAATCACCGCGACCAGCCTGCAAATCTCTCCGTTTTTTCGGCCATCGAGTTTTGTTTATGGGATGCCCTGGATGATGCAACCAATTTCCAGCGGAACTATTCCATAGGCGAGGTTGAAATTGCCGATGATGTGATTTACCACAAAACGGAATACCGCGAACGACGGGATCATTTTGCATACTTTGCCTGCTCCGAGCCGCTGGCCGGTTTCGACACGCGGCGCGAGGCATTTCTCGGATCATATCGGGGCTGGGATTCACCCCTTGCTGTAGAAGCAGGCCAGATGTCTGACTCAACCGCGCATGGCTGGCAACCTATCGGCGCACAGCATGTCAAAATCCAGTTGGAAGCGGGGGAACAGAAAAAGGTCGTTTTCATCCTTGGTTACTGGGAAAACCCAAAGAACGAGAAGTTCGATCCACCCGATTCACAGATCATCAACAAATGCTCCGTGAAACCGGTTATCGCCCGCTATTTGAAGGAAGTTGAGGTGGAGAAAGCATTCCAGGAATTGCGGGTCTACTGGAACGGATTGTTGGATAAGTTTCAGGTAACGACGCCCGATGTTCACACAAATCGCATGGTCAACATTTGGAACGCGTACCAGGTGATGATCACTTTCAACATGTCGCGCTCGGCCTCATATTTTGAAAGCGGCGTCGGTCGAGGCATGGGGTTCCGCGATTCAAGCCAGGACCTGCTCGGTTTCATTCACCTAATTCCCGAGTGGGCGCGCGAGAGAATTTTGGATTTAACTGCAACGCAACTCGAAAGCGGTGGCGCCTATCACCAATATCAACCGCTCACGAAACGCGGCAACAATGATATCGGCTCAGGCTTCAATGATGACCCGCTTTGGCTGGTGTTGGCTGTGACCACCTACATCAAAGAGACAGGCGACTGGAGCATCCTCAATGAACCTGCCCCTTACGATAACAAGCCAGGTACGGAAGAGCCGCTATACGAACATTTACAGCGTTCGATCCGCTACACTTGTGAGCGCCTCGGACCACATGGCCTGCCATTGATTGGCCGCGCCGACTGGAACGACTGCCTCAACCTAAACTGCTTTTCAGATACGCCTGGCCAGTCGTTCCAGACTACAACGAACAGGGACGGCAAAATTGCCGAGAGCGTATTCATCGCAGGTTTATTCGTCCTGGCCGCAAAAGAGATGGCGGAACTGACAAAACAGGTTGAAGGTCAAAAGCTTGTCCTGAGCGACGCTAAAGGGTCAGCCTTCGAGCTTCAACCTTCGATCTTTTACCTGGATGCGGCCTTGAAAATGGAGAAAGCCATCTGGGATGCAGGGTGGGATGGCGAATGGTTCCGCCGCGCGTATGATAATTTTGGCCGCGCGCTTGGCTCGAAAGAAAATGTCGAGGGCCAGATCTTCATTGAACCACAAGGCATCTGTGTCATGGCTGGATTGGGTATCGAGAATGGCAAAGCTCAAAAAGCACTCGATTCCGTTTCAGCACGGTTGGCAACGCCGCATGGTATTGTGCTACACCAGCCTGCCTTCACCCAATATTATCTGCACCTGGGAGAGATTTCATCTTATCCACCCGGCTATAAGGAAAACGCGGGCATTTTTTGCCATACCAACCCGTGGATCATGATCGCCGAAGCAAAGGTCGGGCGCGGCGATTGCGCCCATGATTATTACCTGCGGATCAATCCGTCGGCGCGGGAGGAGATCAGCGAAGTACATAAATGCGAACCATACGTCTACGCCCAAATGATCGCGGGCCGTGATGCACCGGCTTACGGTGAAGCAAAAAACTCGTGGCTCACAGGCACCGCGGCCTGGAATTACGTTGCCATCACGCAATGGATTCTCGGCATCCGCCCGACTTTCGATGGCCTCGAGATAATGCCGGTTATACCGTCGGGGTGGAGTGGCTTCGAAGCGGTTCGCAGTTATCGGGGAGTCCGATACGTGATCCACGTTGAGAAAAAAGGCGCGGGGAACGAGGTCCATCTGGAAGTGGATGGAAAACCCATTGATGGAAGGATCATCCACATTCCACCAGCAGGAACGCAAAAAGTGCAGGTTGCGGTGAAGGTGATTTGATGCGATTTGGTTTTTTTGACGAAGCTCGCCGTGAGTACGTTATCAACGACCCGCGCACACCCGTAAAGTGGATCAACTACATTGGCACGCGCGACTTCGGCGGCTTTGTTGACCATACTGGTGGCGCATTAATCTGTAAAGGCGATCCGACCTACAACCGTATCACCAAATATATCCAACAGATGCCTTCCTCGGATTTCAAGGGCGAGACACTTTATCTACGGTCTCTCCTCCCCCTTTCAGGGAGAGGAGCCAGGGGTAAGGGCCAATACCACATATTCTCCCCATTCTTCGTCCCGACCCTTGATTTTCCCGATCACTTTGAGTGCCGCGTCGGACTTGGCTATACGCGCATCGTCTCTGAATGTTTTGGTCTGCAGGCGGATGTGACCATCTTTGTTCCCCCTGGCGATCAGTGCGAAATCCGCGACATTCAGATCGCCAATATTTCCAATGCGCCTCTTATCGTAGACGTAATCCCGCTGGTTGAATACACCCACCCTGATGCGCTCAAGCAATTCACAAACGCCGACTGGGTCCCGCAAACCATGCAAAGCCGCGCAGTGAAAGATGGGGATTTCACAATCCTATTGCAGTTTCCATTTATGCACCGGGATAAGCAGATCAATTATTTGACTTCCAACCTGCCCGTTTCATCCTACGAGACGGATCGAAAGAAATTTCTGGGCGACAATGAATACGGTACGTTTCGGACTCCCCTCAGCCTGCTTCAGTCCGAATTGGGAAATTCACAAGCCGAACGAGGGGACAACATCGGCGCGCTGCTACACTCCCTGGGAGCACTACAACCCGGAGAAAGCCGCCGCCTTATCACACAACTGGGGCAGGCCGCCAATCTTGAGGCCGCCCGCGCAAGTATCGTGAAATACCGCCAACCTGAGGCTGTCGAGAATGCCCTGGCCGGCATCAAAGTTTTTTGGGGTAAATACTTATCTGCGTTTCAAATCGAAACACCCGACACGAGCATGAATACCATGCTCAACGTTCATAACCCGTATCAGTGTTACGTCACGAAGACCTGGTCGCGGTATCTTTCTTATTACCAGCCTGGCTTGGGATCGCGCGGCATCGGCATTCGCGATTCATCACAGGACATGTTATCTGTGCTGGCCTCTATTCCCGAGGAGGGCAAGGAGTTCATCCGCACATTGCTATCGTTTCAAAAGCGTGACGGGACGTCCATGCACCAGTTTAATCCGCTGACTCTCGAGGGAAACATGGGCGACTCTGCAGAGATGGAAGATCGTCCACACTATTACAGCGACGATCACTTATGGGGGATACTGGCAGTCATAATGTATTTGAAGGAAACAGGCGACCTGTCTTTCCTGCAAGAAACTGTCCCCTTTTACGAAAAAGACAAGCAAGGCAAAGTTATCGAGACTGGCACAGTGCTCGAGCATCTTAGGCGAGGTCTTGCTTTCACCTGTCACGACGTAGGTCGGCATGGTTTACCGTTGCTTGGCTTCGCGGATTGGAATGACACGGTTAACCTGCCGGCGGGAGCTGAGTCCCTCTTTACGGCCAATCTTTACGGAAAAGCATTATTGGAAACGATCTCCCTGATGGAATTTTTCGGTGACTACTCTTCAGCAAAGAAATATCGTGCCGACTATGAAAAGATGAAGTCCGGGGTCGAATCCGTAGGATGGGATGGCGAATGGTACATCCGTTATTTCGATGCAGAGGAAAATCGGCTCGGCTCATCGAAAAACCAGTATGGCCGGATTTATCTCAACGCGCAATCGTGGCCGGTCATCTCTGGTTTTGCATCACCGGAACGGGGCCGCCAGGCAATGGACTCAGTTTACAGAAAATTGAACACGAGATACGGCATCAAATTGAGCGCGCCCGGCTTCAATGGCTATGATCCAAAGTATGGCGGTGTGACCACATTCCCTCCGGGAGCGAAAGAGAACGGCGGCATCTTTTTGCATCCCAACCCCTGGGCGACTATCGCGGAGACTTTACTTGGAAATGGGGATCGCGCCTATGAGTATTATGCACAGATCAATCCGGCGGCCAAAAACGACTTGATCGAGACCTACGAATGTGAGCCATACGTCTATGCCCAGAATATCCTTGGCAATGAACATCCACAGTTCGGGCTCGGACGCAACTCCTGGCTCTCAGGCACTGCCTCGTGGTGTTATCAGGCCGCGACCCAGTGGATTTTAGGCATCCGCCCCGAATATGACGGCTTGCGAATCGATCCGTGCATCCCGTCAGTGTGGAGCGGTTTTTCGGCGGCACGCAGGTTTCGGGGGCGCTTGATGCGGATCCGCGTCCATAATCCAGAAAACGCCTGCAGGGGTGTTGTCAAAATGGTTCTTGACGGAAGAGACGTCGCGGGGAATCTAATCCCATTGGGTTTGTCAAAAGATGAGCATCAAATTGACATCTGGCTGGGAGGTTAGTGAACACATCATGGACGAGACATTGATCGAGATCAGTGAATATAAGGGCAACGGTTATAAACCACTGGTTGACTTTGGCGAATGGCGTGTGGCCATCCTGCGCTACCTGGATGATATCCAGCCCGATCGCATCGACTCGATGGAACGACACACTGAAACCGATGAGGTGTTCGTGTTATTGAATGGACGCGGTATTTTGATTATGGGAGGCAATGAAAAAGAGGTAAATAGGCTCCATCCGCAAGTGATGGAAAGCGGAAAACTCTATAACGTCAAGCGTTATGCCTGGCATACTATATTATTAAGCCGTGATGCGAGCGTGCTACTGGTCGAAAACCGGGATACAGGCAGGCACAATACGGAATACAGCCAGCTTTCGTCAACATATCGGAGTTCGATCATGAAAATTGCAGAGCGCGAGTCCTTTGAATAGATAAACATTTACCCCTTCAACAACACATTGTGTTCCGGCTCTTCCTCCACCAGCGCGGCCAGCGGGGGCAACTCGGCGATGGAATTCAGCCCAAAGTGTTGCAGGAATTCCGGTGAGGTGGAGTACAAAATCGGGCGGCCAGGGCCATCGGTGCGGCCTGCCTCTTGAACGAGTCCTTTGCCCAACAGGCTCTTCATCATGCCGTCGCTGTTCACGCCGCGGATTGCGTCCACTTGCGGGCGCGTGCAGGGTTGCTGGTAAGCAATGATTGCCAGTGTCTCGAGCGCGGCGCGGCTGAGATGGGTTATCGCTTCGAGACCGAGAAAACGCTCCACAAGCGAAGCAAGTTCGGCGGCAGTGGTCATTTGGACGCGCCCGGCATGTCGTTGCAGGCGCAGGCCGCGGGTCTGGAGGGAGTCTTCGAGTTCTTTCAAACCGCGCTCCACCACGGAGGCGGTCACATCCAATGCGGTGGAAAGCTGCGCCACTGGCACAGGTTCGGCTGAAACAAACAACATCGCTTCAATTTTGGCCGCAAGGGTCAGTTCATTTGGCTGTGATTCGGTCATGCTATAATTGCTCCGCTTAACGATTTTGGATTTACGATTTCAGATTTCAGATTTACGATTTACGATTATGAAACTAAAAATCAATCCCATAACCTTTCTCTTTATTACTCTTGCGCTAACATCCCTGGCCTGCACTATTTTTGTGGGCGGCCCGGAGTATCCCGCAAACCCACTCCCCTTTTCTGCCGATGCCGTCGAAGGCCTGCGCTTGCAAATCGAACAGGCCATGATCACCGGCGCAGAAACCGGGGTCGTCACATTACAGATCGACGAAAACCAGCTCACTTCCTATCTCACGCTCAAATTGCAGGAACAAACCAACCCGCCGTTCACCGATCCGCAAGTCTTCCTGCGCGACGGGCAGATGCAAATCTACGGCAAGATCCAGCGCGGCATCTTCATGGCAAACATGTTGATCACGCTGAACGTCACAGTTGATGAAACCGGCAAGCCCAAGATCGAAATCGCATCCGCCGATTTCGGCCCCTTCCCCGCGCCGGAGGGTTTGAACAGCGCCATCAGTTCCGTGATTGACGAAGCCTTCACCGGCTCGCTTGGCCCGGTCGCCATTGGATTCCGCCTCGAGACGATCACCATCGCAGACGGCATCATGACGTTGACCGGACGGATCAAATAGCGGCTGGATTATACCTCGACATGCCTCGCCTCTTTCTCCGCCCGTACCTGCTGGCCGTTTTATTGGCATTTTCCCTGCTGGCAGGTTCCTGCCGCTCCCCTCAACTCGGTGAAAACATCACAGTGGACATTACAGCGGATGGGACAACGCACCAGGTCAGCGTGCAGAGTGGAAGCACGGTGACTCAGGCATTGCAGGAAGCGGGTATTGCGCCGGGCAACCTGGACAAGTCAGAGCCTCCTTTCTATACCGTTTTGAGCGACGGCGATTCGATCACGTTGACACGCGTCGAGGAGGTCTTTGAAACAGAGCAGGTTGTCATCCCATTTGAGAAACAAGTGGTGCGAAATGAAACCCTGCCCGAAGGCCAGACAAGGCTCGTCCAGGCGGGAGTGAACGGCTTGCAGGAAGTCACTTACCGGAGAATTCTCGAAGATGGGATCGAAGCCAGTAAATCGGCGGTCAAGACCGTGGTCCTGAATGATGCGTTGCCCGAGATTGTAATGGTCGGGGCGCAGGCATCCTTCACCCCGCTGACCATCCCCGGTTCGTTGGTCTATCTCGCGGCTGGCAATGCGTGGCTCATGGATGGGTCAACCGCGAACCGCAGGATCATTGTCAGCACGGGCGATTTGGATGGGCGCATCTTCACACTCTCGCCGAACGGCGAATATTTGATCTTCACGCGCAAATCGAGCAAGCCTGCCAGTGAAGAGATCAACACGTTGTGGACTGTGCGGGTAAAGAACACGGAACCCAAACCGATCTGGCTGCAGGCGAAAAATGTGGTTCACTTTGCGGCCTGGATTCCCGGCACGAACTCGGTGGCCTATTCGACGGTTGAACCGCGCGGCACTGCGCCCGGCTGGCAGGCCAACAACGACTTGTATCGCGTGAGCCTCGCGGGAGGCAGTCCGCGCAAGATGCTGGAAGCCAATAGCGGAGGCGTGTATGGCTGGTGGGGAATGTCTTTCGCTTATTCGGCGGATGGCAGGCTGGCTTATGCGCGCCCGGATGGGATCGGATTGGTGGATCAGGATGGCGGCTATTTAAAGCCCATGCTTGATATCACGCCGCTCAACACACACAGCGACTGGGCCTGGATCCCGCCGCTGACCTGGGGCTCCGATGGAAATACGCTGTTCTTCGTCACACACGCGCCGGCGCCCTCGCCTTTCATCGCCGAAGAGTCGCCGTTCTTTGATCTGACTGCCTCCTCGTTCAGCAATGAAGCGACAGTCTCGATCATCGATTCAGCCGGGATGTTTGCCTACCCATCTGCCTCGCCGGTGCGCGCCAGCGGAAAAGAGAAGGTTTACCAACTGGCATATTTGCAATCCATTTTTGTGGATCAAAGCGAAACGAGCCGCTATCGTTTGATGGTGATGGATCGCGATGGCTCGAACAGGCGCATCCTCTTTCCACCCGCCGATACGAGCGGCATCGAACCGCAGATGCCCGCCTGGGCGCCGGAACCGCTCGCGGGGCAAACCGGCGATTTTATTGCCATCGTGTATCAGGGCAATCTCTGGCTGATAGACAGCGGCAATGGCACAGCTTTTCAGGTTACCGGCGACGGCTTGATCAACCGGGTTGATTGGAAGTAGGCATAAAATTATTGAAATCAAACTGACACTATGCGCGCGGCAATGACATGATAAAACATTGTCGCGCCATTTGATGGCAAAAATTCATTTTCACGGAGTAATCAATGCGAATCTTAATTACGGGTGCGGCCGGGTTCCTCGGCTCGCACTTGTGTGACCGGCTGCTGACAGAGGGACACACGATCATCGGAATGGACAATTTCATCACAGGCAGTCCTGACAACATCGCTCACCTGGCGGGAAATGAAAATTTTTCCTTTTACAAACGGGATGTATCGAATTATTTATTCGTCCCGGGCAAAGTGGATGCGATCCTGCATTTCGCTTCGCCCGCCAGCCCAAACCCGCAATCGCCGTCCGGTTATTTCAACCTGCCGATCCAAACCATGAAAGCGGGCGCGCTGGGAACACACAATTGTCTCGGCATTGCGCGCGCCCAGAACGCGCGTTTCCTGCTGGCATCCACAAGCGAAATCTACGGCGACCCGGAAGTACATCCGCAAAAGGAAACCTACGCCGGTAACGTGGACCCGGTCGGGACGCGTGCAGTCTATGATGAAGCCAAACGATTTGCCGAGTCACTCACGATGGCATATCATCGCGCACACGGCGTCAACACCAGCATCGTCCGCATCTTCAACACCTATGGTCCGCGCATGGACCTGGAAGACGGGCGCGCCCTCCCCAACCTGCTCAAGCAGGCCCTGCTCGATCAACCGCTCACGGTCTATGGAACCGGCGGTCAAACGCGCTCCTTCTGCTACGTGGACGATCTCGTTGACGGCATCATCCGCCTGCTTTATTCGGACGAGCACATGCCTGTGAACATCGGCAACCCAAACGAGATGACCATCCTGCAATTCGCGCAAGCCATCAACAAGATCGTTGGAAACAAGGCCGGAATCACCTACGTGCCCGATGCGCGCAGTGAACGCGACCCGCAGCGCCGCCAGCCGGATATCACCCGCGCGCGCGAGATTCTCGGCTGGGAACCGAAAGTCAGTCTCGAGGAAGGTATCCGCAGGACGATCCCATTCTTCAAACAAAAACTGGGAGTGGCATGATCCTTTCGGATACCAGGGAACGCACGCGCTTCCTGAAATTCGCCGCGGTGGGGGCATTCGGGGCGGTCGTTGATTTCGGGATAATGAATCTGCTCACCAATCTGGCGCACCTGGACCTGGTCCCGGCGGGAACGATTTCCTTCACCTGCGCGGTGATAAGCAACTTCATCTGGAACCGTTACTGGACGTATCCTGAATCGCGCACGCGTCCGCTCCTTCACCAACTGGGAATGTTTTCGCTGGTCAACGCCGCGGGGGTTGCCATCCGCATCCCCATCCTGCATTTCGTCGAGCCGCCGTTATTGCACCTCTTCGAGCGCATGTTCAGCCTCCCGTACGCCAACGCAGAATTCTTCGCCAAAAACCTGACCCTCGCCGCCGCCGTGGGAATCGTAATGCTGTGGAACTTCTTCGTTAATCGCTATTGGACGTATAATGATATTGACGATAACGAGTGACGGAATAACACCAAGTACAAGTAGGAACAAGGTGGTTCCGATACGAATGAGGTAACCATGGAAAATACCGGGCAACGGAATCTAATCCCCATCTATACATCGAAGGGTGATGCAGATGCCTTTTTGGTCTATCCCTATCTCTTCAACCGCAACGGAGACTGGATCGGCTGGGTGACGCCACAGCGGGAGGTCTATTCCGTAATTGGATTTTACGTCGGCACGCTCACCAGCGACCCGCGTATCGTCCGCAAGCGCTCCACAAACACGCTCAAAACCAGACTTCGACCGCCCTCGCCGCCAAAAAGAATTTATCCCCCCGCCACAATCCCTCTCGCCCCTCTTATGCCGGAGTTGACCCAGTCGGTTGTTGATGTCTTAATGGAAGAACCCGAAAAACTGCATCCCCTCGATACCGGCGAATTCCGCGAAGACCTCGATTAGTGTATGAGGTGGATACGTACACAAGTACATAGGTAGATAAACGGAACAAGAAACACGAGTATGGTCTCGATACAAGCCAACGAACATGGCTCTACTCGACCACCAATATGACACGTAACATGGAACACTAACTTATGAGTACACCCCTTCCCGCAAAACCCATCCGTGCCTCGCGGGTTACTATCGCACAATTGATGCACCCCGAACACGCCAACCTGCTCGGCAACGTCCACGGCGGCTGGATCATGAAACTCGTTGACGAAGCCGGTGCATTGACCTGCATGCGTCACGCCCAATGCAAAGTCGTGACTGTTGCCATAGACTCCATGGTTTTCCGCAATCCCATCCGCATCGGGGATTTGGTCATCCTGAACGCGGAGGTCACTTATACAGGCCGCACATCCATGGAAGCCGAAGTGCAGGTGCTGGCGGAAAATCCCATCACCGGCGCGCGGACCCATACCAACACGGCTTACCTCGTCTACGTGGCATTGGACAATGAAGGAAAACCGTCTTCCGTCCCGCAACTCATCGCCGAAACCGAAGACGAAAAGCGCCGCATGGAACAGGCTCTTGAAAGACAGAAACATCGCCTGGCGCAGAAATAAGTACACAGGTAAACACGTAGACAGGTAGACACGGAACACACAACAAACCCGGCCTCCTCTCTGAACCATCCCCAACTCGCCTTGCAAACCATCCGCCGCCACCCCATCATCATTTTGCTGGTCGTCAACATTTTGATCGGCCTGTTTATATTTCGCGATTATGGTTTATCGTGGGATGAACCGCTTTTTTACGACTACGCCGACGCGCTTGGCTACGCTTACTCTCCCGCGGAATGGTTCAGCGGAAACTTCAATCTCGAAAACGCCTACGGCTCCAGCGGCACGGACCATGCCAACCGCGGCCCGGCCTACATTCTCCTGGCGCGCGAACCGGTATACCTGCTCCAATCATTCGGCCTCGATAATGCTTCCGCCTGGCACCTGGTCAACTTTCTGACGTTTCAATTGGGTGTTTATTTCCTTTACCGCCTCGCGTTGCGCTGGGCGAAACCCTGGCCTGCGTTCGCGGCCGCGGCTTTGTTTTCCACGCAACCGCTTTTTTGGGGACACGCCTTCATCAACCCGAAAGATACTCCTTTTCTCGTTTTCTTTCTTGCATCTGTATGTCTCGGCTTTGAAATGGTCGATCGCTGGGCAGACGCTTCCAAATCAGATAAGCGAAAGATTCTCGCAGGTATATTTCCTGCCATCCTCCTCGGCATCGCCACATCCATCCGCGTGCTTGGCCCCCTTGCGGGATTGCTCGTTGCGCTTTACACATTCGCGCGTAGACAAGTAGACACGTACACAGGTAAACAGGTGGACGTGCACAGCACGCAACACGCATCACGCAACACGGGCAGAAAATCCTTTCAATGGCTCATCGTCTATGCCATCATCACCGCGATCATCGCTTTCATTGCCTGGCCCTATCTGTGGACAAACCCAATCCAGCGCTTCATCGAGGCCTTCGGGTTCATGTCTGATAACCCGACACAGCTCAAAGTGCTGTTCAACGGCGAACTTTATCAAGCAGATGAATTGCCTCGTCGTTATCTTCCCGTTTTGCTCGGCACCACCCTCACCGAACCTGTCTGGATACTTTTTATCCTTGGCTTCATTCTCGCAATCTGGAAGCAAATCGCATCCATCAGAAACAATCAATCCCCAATTACCAATTACAAATCACTGCTCACTGACCCTTCAGCCCTTCGACAGGCTCAGGACAATGCTTTGCTCAGGGCGAGTAGCTGGTCACTGATTACTGAATACTCCTTCATCCTCCTCTGGTTCATCATCCCCTTCGCCTACGTCATCATCCGCAAGCCGCCCATGTATGACGGCTATCGTCATTTTCTTTTCATGCTCCCGCCGGTTTTTCTCATTTCAAGTCTGGTGCTCGATAAACTACTCGAAATCATTCAAACCCGCTGGCTGGCAATCGCAGTCACAGCCTTGATCCTTGCGCCCGGTGTCGTCGGCATCGCGCAGCTTCATCCATTCGAATATGCATATTACAACTCCTTCGTTGGAGGCACAGGCGGCGCGTCCCGCACCTACGAAACGGATTACTGGCTGACCTGCTATAAACAAGCTGTCGAACAATTCAACTCGCAAGCGCCACAGAACGTGCGGTTGTTCGTCAAACGCGAACCATACATCGCCGCGTACTATGCCAGCCCAGGCATTTCCATTCACGATTACCGCGCCGAATTCAGCGGCATTCAAACGGGCGATTATGTTCTCGTCAACACCCGCGCGAACGAAGATGAAAAAACTTTCAAAGACGCGCCCGTTATCCTGCAAATCGGACGCGGCAACGCGCAGTTCTGCGTTATCAAAAGGATTCCATGACCACACATCGCGAAAGAATTACAGCCTGCCTCAAAGGCGAAAAACCGGATCGCACGCCCATCGCACTCTGGCGTCATTTTCCCGTGGATGACCAGTCTCCCGAAACGCTTGCCGCGGCAACGCTCCAATTCCAAAAAACCTATGACTTTGATATTGTAAAAGTCACGCCTGCCTCTTCGTTTTGTCTTAAAGATTGGGGCGTGGAAGATGAATGGGGCGGCGACACAGAAGGGACTCGACGCTACACCAAGCGCGTCATCAGCGACCCGCGCGACTGGGAAAAACTTCCTGCGCTCGACCCAACCTCTCCGCATCTCGCGGGACAGTTGGCCTGCCTCCGTTTAATTCGCAGTCAACTCACCGAGGAGACTCCCGTTACCCAAACCATCTTTAGCCCATTGGCACAGGCGAAGAACCTGGCGGGCAACGAGACTCTACTCTCGCATATCCGCCTGCACCCCGACGCAGTCATGGCCGGGCTGGAGACCATTGCAAAAACAACCGCAAAATTTGTGGAAGCCGCAACAGAAACGGGAATAGATGGTGTCTTCTACGCCGTTCAACATGCACAAGCCAGCCTGCTTACATTTGAAGAATACAAAAACTTCGGCCTGCCTCATGATTTACAAGTATTGCAGCCTGCCGACTCTTTATGGTGCAACATGCTCCACCTGCACGGCAGGGACGTTTATTTCGATCTCGTCATTCAATACAAATTCCACATCGTCAACTGGCACGACCGCGAAACGTATCCATCATTGAAAGAGGCGCAAAACATTTTCACAGGGGTAACGTGCGGCGGCCTGAGACAGGATACGCTGGTTTACGGGAATCAGGCTGAGGTCCAGAATGAAGCGGCGGATGCTCTTAAGCAGACGAAAGGCCAAAGGTTCATCCTCGGTACGGGGTGTGTCGTCCCGGTCATTGCGTCGCATGGAAATTTGATGGCGGCTCGCTCCCCTCTCCCATCTGGGAGAGGGGCCGGGGGTGAGGGATGAGCCTGCGTGTGATTGCGGGAAAAGCAAAAGGGCGGAAATTGAAATCCGTGCTAGGCGATATGACACGCCCCGTGATGGACCGCGTGAAAGAGGCGCTGTTCAACATCATCGCGGGCGATGTGATTGACTCAATTTGGTGGGATTTGTTCGGCGGCACGGGCGCGATTGGTATCGAAGCGTTGAGCCGCGGCGCGGCCTTCGTGCGATTCTCGGACTTGAACCGCGCCCCCATCGAAACCATGAAATTCAACGTCGAGCATTGCGGGTTCAACTCGCAAGCCGAAATTCGACGCGGGGATGCGTTCGCGTTTTTGTCTGCAAAACCGGACAGGCTATTCGAATATATCTACATCGCGCCGCCGCAATATCACGAGATGTGGTCGAACGCGCTGAAATTGCTGGACGAAAATTTGGGCTGGCTGACGGACGATGGCTGGGTTATCGCGCAAATTGACCCGACGGAATATCGAGAAATCGAGTTGGAGAACTTGGAAGAGTTCGAGCAGAGGAAGTACGGGAGCACACTGCTGGTGTTTTACGGGAGGAAATCTTCGTCCTGAGCGGAGCGCAGCGCAGTCAAAGGACGGGATTGCAGGTGAGTTTATATATCCATGTCACCCGCGCTTCGACTTCGGGACAGACAGACACTGTCCCTCCGCTCAGCGCGGAGGTTATTTCCACGGTGCGGTAATGATGGCGTTCTCCTCGTCTGCCGCGTGGCCGAGGTAGGGTAAGCCCCAGGCCTCGGCGATTGTTTTTAAGAGCGAGTAGTGGGTGTAAGGCGTGGCATCTTGAAAGGCGATTTTTACCTGCGGTGAGATAAGGATGGTCGCGATGCGTCCGCCAGCAGACTCGGGAAGGCCGCAACACGAATGATTGCCCTGGCCTTCGTCCCAGGTAAGGATGACGAGGTAGGGTTCGCCGGTTGCATCCAGCGCGGGGATGAGTTTATCCATCAGTTCGCGCAGCCAGCCGTCTGTCAATTCGAGCGTGCAATCGTGCGAGGAATAGTAGATATCGGGTGTGACGAAGATGAAATTCGGCAATGAACGTGAGGCGATGTCCGCATCCATGTCTGTGAGCGGGACGATGTGTTCTCTGCATCGTTCAATATCCAAACGGATGGGGTCAAAGTAGATGAAGGGGTTATGCTTCTGGTCGTATCGCAGGGTACTCCCGATGAAGCATGGTTCGGGCATGTCATCCTGGTAGGTCTTCCACGTGCGTCCGCTTTCTTCGATGAGGTCCGGCAGGCTTTGAGAATCAATGAAGCAGTCTTCGCAATTGTCAACGATTCCGAATGTATCCCCGCCGATCATGGACAGATAATTCGGCAGGCTGGGATGCATGATGGCGTAGTGCTGTGTGAGCAGGGTGTACGAGCTGGCAAGGATATTGAAATACGGCATGTTGCGATTGCCAATCACTGTCCCAAATTCCTTGTTTTCAAAAACGATGATGGCAATATGCTTGAAGTTCGGGACAAGCGGAATGGGCGTCGCGGTGGACACAGTCGTCGGTGTGGAAATCGGTGTATCGGTATAAAACGGTTTTGGAGTGAGGGTGGGTAACGGGGAAACTGGAAGGGAGGAAACTGTCTGGGAGGGCTGGCAGGCTGAGGTCAGGAGGGAAGCGAGCAGTGCCAGGGAAAGAAGGGGATTGAGTCTCATGTGTTCATCGATCCAGCGTCAGATATTTTGTTTGTATCACAGATTTGAGAATCCACAAAATGTATTGAATCCGTAATAAAATGTTGTAGCGATGGAATTTCATTTTTGCTAAAATCATAACGCGGACGGAGGAACATGTCATGGAAATCAAAACCATCAAAATCGAAAAACCGGAAGCGGTCAATTTCATCCTGGGGCAGTCGCACTTCATCAAGACCGTGGAGGATATTCACGAAATGCTCGTCGCCAGCGTGCCGGGGATTAAGTTTGGACTGGCCTTCTGCGAGGCTTCGGGGAAATGCCTCGTGCGCTGGAGCGGCACAGACGACGCCATGCTCGAACTTGCGAAGGAAAACGCGCTCGCCATCGGCGCGGGACACTCGTTCATCCTGTTCTTGGGAGAGGGCTTTTTCCCGATCAACGTGCTGAACGCGGTGAAGAACGCGCCCGAAGTTGCGCGCATCTTTTGCGCCACCGCCAACCCCACGGAAGTGCTCGTGGCAGAAACCGAACAGGGACGCGGTATCCTGGGCGTGGTGGACGGGTTCTCACCCAAAGGTGTGGAGGATGAAGAAGGCATTCAGTGGCGCAAGGATTTCCTGAGAATGATCGGGTATAAAGCTAAATCATAAAACCCTAGCAGTTTGTCGGAGAACCCCAGCGATGGGCATTTTTTACCGCGAAGCCCGCTAAGAACGCCAAGAAAACCTTTAAAACTTTGCGTTCTTTGCGCCCTTTGCGGTTCAAACTGGCTTTTTTCTGGCGATGCACTGCTCTCCGACAGCCTGCTAGCCCAAATGGGTGAACCCTCCCGCTAATTCGGCATGTTAGAATTTGCAAACTCGAGGAAATTAGAATGACCACCATACGCACCCCTGCAAAGATCATCCCGCGCGCATTTCCCGGCATCAAACCCGAAGAAGTGCAGGAAATCATTTTCAACAGCCGCATCAAAAACTACCCGCCCGATACGGTGTTATGCCGTGAAGACGCGGTGGAGAATATCTTTTACATGATCCTTGAAGGTGATTTTGAAGTCACCAAGATGATCAACAAATCCGAGAAACGGTTGTTAAAAACGCTCACCGCGGGAGATTTCTTCGGGGAAATGGCGCTCATTCACAACGCGCCGCGCGCCGCCAGCGTCGCGTCCAAGACCGATGTGATTGTGCTCGAGCTCGACAAAGAGGGGTTCAACAAGGTGCTCAAGCACAGTCCCAGCGTTTCGATGGCAATGGTCAGGGAGATCAGCAACCGCCTCAGACAAAACGACGAAATGGCAATCGAAGACCTGCGCGTCCGCGCCGCGGAACTGGCGGAGGCCTACCAAAAACTGGCCGAGCAGGAAATGGCGCGCCGCGAATTCCTCACCAACGTGGCGCACGAACTCCGCACCCCGCTGATGGCCGCAAGCGGATACTTGAGCCATTTGCAAAGAGGCGTCCTTTCGGGTGACCAGCTCAACACCGCAGTGGACACGGTCGCGCGCAACGTGGGGCAGATCGTTTCGCTGGTCAATGACATTCTCTTTTTGCAGGAAATCGAACTGGTACTCCCCGATTTTCAGCCAGTTGACATGCCCGGCATCGCCGACGCTGTCCTTGAAAATTACAGAAAAAAAGCCGAAGCGCGCGGCATCAAGTTCAAAGTCCAGGGTGAACGGAATTTGCCCCAGGTATGGGGAGACGCCCGTTCGCTGGAACGCGCCATGACCGCGCTCGTGGACAACGCCGTCAAATTCAGTCACAACGATGGTGATATTGAAATTCGAATGACCACACGCAACGATCGTGTGGAAATTGCGGTGGAGGATCACGGCATCGGCATCAAACCAGAAGACCGTCCTCACATCTTTGACAGGTTCTACCACGCGGAAAACAACGGGGACGAATTGTACGGCGGGCTCGGGCTTGGACTCGCCATCACCCGTCAGGTCATTCAACAACATAAGGGTTCGCTCGACGTTGAAAGCAAGCATGGCAAAGGAAGCACATTTACCATGTCACTGCCGAAGGTGAAATAGAAAATTGGGCTCATGTGTAGATGTGTGCGGGTAAGGTGGCAGTCACTTGTGAAGTGACTGCCACCTGCACTCTCTTTTACAGAATAGCCGAAAAATTTAGGAGACATTGAATGCAATTGAAAAACAAATTGGCCGCGCTGACAGCTTTAATCATTTCGGTTTCGCTGGCGTCATGCAACATCGGCGTTGCCGCTCCTGCCACCCCGCCAGCCGTTACAGCTCCCACGCCCAATCAAGTGATCCCAAACACAGGCGCTCCATGCGATAACCCGCTTTACCCTGTAAGACAAAATGCAGCGTGGACATACTCCAATACGGGTGGACAATCTGGGCCTTTCACATATACCGACACGATCACAAATGTCCGCGCCGACGGCTTCACGCTCACGTCCCAATTCAGCAACCTGACCCGCACGCAGGAATGGCTTTGCAAACCAGAGGGACTTCAATCATTACAACTTGGCGGCGGCACTGCCGCCGTCATCGCCACGCAGGGTCTCACTGCCAATTTCACAACCTCCGATGTCACAGGCATCACCCTGCCGGCAAACATCACCCCCGGGTTGCAATGGACTTACGGCCTGAATATGCAAGGCACAATGGCAACGCCCAGCGACCAAAATGCGGAAGCAAATGGTTCGGTTTCAGTCGTCATGCAGGAAATGGGCACGGAAAGTATCACCGTTCCGGCGGGCACATTCAACGCCGCCAAAATACAGGCAACATCCACATTTGATATCATGGCTTCATTCCAGGGTGTGGGTATCCCCGTCAAATTCACCGGCATGAGCATCCTCTGGTACGCGCCCGGAGTCGGCCTGGTCAAATCGGTGGATAACGGCGATTTCGGCGGCTCGACCTTTTCGGCCACAACGGAACTGCAAAGTTACAACATCCCCTAACCAATCGGGCGGCTTGCAGGCCGCCCGGTTTCATTCTGCAAAAACAACCTTCAACTTTTCATCTTCATCGTAAAACGACCTCGCCGCAAAAAGCGGATCACCGCGTTTCATTTGATGGATGCGCTCAAGCAGGGCGGGCAAATCCTCAACCACAGGCAGATGAAGAACCGCCTCTTTTCGGACCCATTCAACTGCTCCCTCTTCAGAGGCCTTGATCTCCCCTGCTGCATTTTCCCCGCAAAACACAAACAGACAGATTCCCGTTTCCCCGGCATTCACAACGACCGTGCCGCACAGCCATAAATCCGCGCTGAGACCGGTCTCCTCGAGCAACTCGCGCCGCGCGGCAGACAGCACATCCTCCCCGCGCTCCACGTGGCCGCCGAGTCCGTTATATTTCCCCGCCCACAGACGTTTCGTCGGCGCGCCCTTGATTAACAAATACTCATCCCCGCGCCGGATAAATATCGCGGTGCGAGGGATGAGCATGTAACGGTAGTGAGTAATGCCTTGATCAGATTGAGGCATGGAAATTTTCGTCCCGAGCGGAGCGCAGTCGAAGGACAGGTTCCGGGCAAACGCTCATAACCAAGTCACCTGCGCTTCGACTGCGGGACAAACGAACACTGTCCCTCCGCTCAGCGCGGATAGATCAATCCGCCAAATCGCTCACATCTTCCGCAACGACTTCGGCCTTCACGTAATCCGCGATATTCGGGGCGACCTTCACCGGCTTGACAAATTTATCCACGTACTGCTTCGTGTCTTTCATCCCAAGAAGCCGGAACAATTTATCGAATTGTTCTTCCCAGGCCGCGCTGAGTTTGGCCTTCGCATCCTCAGGCAGGGCATAAGCCTTTGCTTTGAACGGCCCAACTGCATTCTTGCGCGCCTTGTAATAGAACTGTTCGTCGGTCATTCCGGGCTTGCGCTCGGAAGCCGAATTGACATCGAGCCACGCGTACATCTCCTTGCGTAAATCGGCGGGGATATTATCGTAGAACATGGTCATGAAGTTCGTAGCGAGATGCACTTCAATCGCTTCGTTCTGCACGAACTGATTGAAGTTCCCCTCCTCAACCGTGGACGCGCCATGTTGCACCGTACCGCCCATGCCATAATCCTTGCGCGCCACGCGGCTCAATTCTCGCAGGGTGTCGAAGTCAATGCTGACCTTGGCAAGAGAACCATCTGCCAAAACCGTTCCGCCATGTGATGTGCCGGTTTGGATGCTGATCTTGCTCAAGCCTGACTTGCCAGAAGCAAGTTTCTTCAACTCGGCGCTGTAACCGTCCATGTAAGCGCGCAGTTCAGCTTCGGTGGAGTTGTGCCCGCCCACTTCGCCGATCTCGCCGCCAACGGAAATAGCCACGCCTTCAGGTTCGTGTTCGCGAATGAACGCGGACATTTGCGCGGAAAGCTGATAATTCAGCGTCTGTTGCTCGGGGATGGTGGGCTTATTAATATCCACAAGCGTGGATGTGTCCACGTCAATGTTGAAGAAGCCCGCGCCGATCGCTTCGACTGTCAGATCGCGAACGGCCTTGAGTTCACCTTCGGCGTCGGCGGTATATTTCTTGGCAGAGACCTGGAAGTGGTCGCCCTGAATAAAGACGGGGCCGGTGTATCCTTCCGCGATCGCGGCGGCGAGGATATTTGTCGCGTATTCCGCGGGGCGCTGACCGGTGTAGCCGATCTCGGAACGCGCGATCTCGAAGATAAACGCGCCCGCGTTCATCTTCAGCGCAGAGCGGAACATGGCACGCGCGGCATGATAGGACAACGCCCGCAGGTTGAACGCGGGGGTGGTAAAAGTCATTGGAGCATCGCCGCGGCCGCGCGCCATGTAGAGATCGTGAATCGAAGAGGGGACGACGCCCAATTCCAAAGCCGCCGAGCGGACGAGATAACGGGACCAGCCAACGGCGTCGCCGGAGCCGAGCGCCGATGTTTCGACCAGCTTTCCAACGAGAGTCTTGAATTTCGCCGCGTCCGTCACTTTGACGGAAGTTCCATCCACATGCAGGCTGTTTTCGACAAGCCCAAGTAAATCCTTCAGTGTGTTCGACATACTTGCTCTCCTGATTAAAATGATGATTTGATTATAACTGGATTTGAATGGCATGAGAGATTTTCAAAATTTTTGAACGGGCAGTATAATGGAACAGCCGCGAGGCTTTTTGATATAACTCTCGTATATTACGGCAGGAGGCACAAATGACCGATTTCTTTCAGAAAGTGACCAGCCAGGTGGACCCGTTCAAAAAGTTGATTGGGTTCATCCCCGGGTTCAGCGGATACGTTGAACGCCAGAACCGCCGCGATGCAGATAAACTCGTCCGCGATACTGTTGCGCTCCGCTTCGAGGAACAATGGAAGCGCGTTTCACAATTGCAAACCGATCTCGTCAGCAATGGCATGATCCAGTATGTGGACGATTTGGAGAAAGCCGCCATCCAACTGCGAACATTTATTGACCGCATCACCATGGCCGCGCGCGGCTATTCCGGTCTCTTCGATGCGGTAAAGATCAACGAGAATGAACTTCAGGCGTTGTACCAATATGACCTCGCGTTCTTCGATCTTGCAGAACAAGTGAAGGGCGCAGTGGATAACGTGGAAGCAAGCCTCGCGGATGAAACCGCCCTGCCCGCCGCGATCCGCAACCTCACGGGCCTTGCGCGTCTCGCGACCGAAACCTTCGACCGCCGCTCCGAAGCATTCACCGGAAGCGGAAAGTAAAAACGACACGTCATTGCGAGCCGTTCGCTGGCGAAGCAATCCCCAATTAAACGGTAAAAAATCCAGCGAGTAGATTCCACCGATAAACTGGAGATTGCTTCGTCGCTCCGCTTCTCGCAATGACATGACAACCTTATGTGGCACAATTACATAAACGCATCATCCACTGATGAAGTCGTAAAAATACTCGCAGAAAAAGGGGCAGGCGCGCGTGTTGTAGCAGGGGCCACCGACCTCATCCTCGAACTCGAACGCGGCATCCGCAAGGGCATTGAAACCCTCATTGACGTGACGCGCATTCCCAACCTCGATCAGATCATCCTCGACGAAGACGACACCATTCACCTCGGCCCGCTCGTCACACACAATCACTGTGCCGCGTCCAAGTTGATCCGCGAACGCGCCTACCCGCTGGCTCGCGCCGCGTGGGAAGTGGGCGCGCCGCAAATCCGCAACCGCGGCACCATCGCGGGCAACCTCATCACCGCCTCGCCCGCCAACGACACCATCACGCCGCTCATGGCCCTTCGTGCCAGCGTCACACTTCTCTCGGCGCGCGGCGAACGAACCGTTCCCCTTCAAGAGTTTTATACGGGCGTCCGCAAAACCGTCATGCAAGCGGACGAGATGCTCGTGGATATTTCTTTTCCTGCTTTGACTTCCACACAACGCGGCACTTTCGTTAAACTGGCATTACGCCGCGCCCAGGCCATTTCCGTTGTAAACACAGCGGTCATTCTGGATATCAAAGAGGATACCGTTAAATCAGCAGTCATCACCCTCGGCTCCGTCGCCCCTACGATCATCCACGCGGCAGAAGCAGAGACATTCCTCGCGAAGAAAAAACTTAGCAACAAGAACATCGCCAAAGCCGCCGAATTGACCCGCGACGAGTCCCGTCCAATTGACGACATCCGCGGCTCCGCGGCTTATCGCAGAGAAATGGTTCGCGTCTGCACCCAGCGCGCGTTGCGGGCAATCCGCGATGAGAGCGAACAGGAAGGGATGCCGAAAGAACCGATTCTATTGCGGGGTAAAGAATTAAAGGCTGAAGACGGGAGAATGAAGAATGAATTCTTCCCTGACCAGCCGATTGAAACGATCATTAACGGGAAGAAATATTCTTTCAAAACCGGACACAACAAAACCCTGCTTCGTCTCTTGCGCGAAGAAGGCGCGTTGACCGGCACAAAAGAAGGTTGCGCGGAAGGCGAATGCGGCGCGTGTACCGTTTTTCTGGATGGCAACGCCGTGATGGCGTGCCTGGTCCCTGCGCCGCGCGCACACGGCGCGGAAATTATCACCGTGGAAGGCCTCGCTTCTCCTCTCCCTTCGGGAGAGGGGCCGGGGGTGAGGGAAAAATTACACGCCGTTCAGGAAGCGTTCATTCAAGACGGCGCGGTGCAATGCGGATACTGCACACCCGGGTTCATCATGTCCGCCGCGAAACTGTTGGAGGAGAAGGCCAACCCAACACGGAATGAAATCGAGCAGGCCATTACAGGTAACCTTTGCCGCTGTACCGGTTATTACAAGATCGTGCAGGCAATTGAAGACGCATCGAAAATAAAAGTCTGAGAGGTGCCCAATGACAAAATACACGTCGGTTCAAAAGCGTGAACAGCCGGTAAAAACCAGGCAGGTTCACCCCGTTTGGCGCGGGATCGGATGCCTGTTCACGATTCTGATCCCCATCATTTCATTTGCCGCATCCATGCTGATCGTGGAATATGGAGTGGAGAACAAGTGGTTGATCCCATACCAGCTTCTCGGCAACCCACAGCTTCCGACCTTTATTTATAAATCAGCCGTGCTGGTCCAGATCGTTGGCCCCATCGCAGGCTGGACCAATTTCTATGCCATTCTTGTAATTGCCATTTTTCTAATGATCGCATTGGGCGGCCTGTTAGCCATTGTAAACGCCATCGTTTATCAGGTCGCAGGTCCGCCGCGCTGGGGGCCGCAGGATGTGCCCCCGCCAAAAATCAAAGCCAAACGATATAAAAGATAGGAACCATGGCTTCACAAAATATCGGCCAGTCCATTCCTCGTATTGACGCCCGAAGCAAGGTCACAGGCCAGGCGCCCTATCCTGGCGATCTCGCCATGAAGGGCATGTTACACATGAAAGTCCTCTTCGCCGAGCGCCCGCACGCACGCGTGAAGAGCGTTGACACCAGCCAGGCCGAAGCCGCGCCCGGTGTCGTTGCGGTGTACACCGCGAAAGATGTGCCGGTCAACGAATACGGTCTGCAAATCCCCGACCAACCCGTATTATGCGGGCCCACCCTCACCTCTCCCTCAGGGAGAGGGGATGGGGTGAGGGCAGACATTGTCCGCTTCGTGGGAGATCAAATCGCAGTCGTGGCAGCCCAGACCGAGGTCCAGGCAGACGCGGCGGTGAAGTTGATCCGCGTGGAATATGAGGACTTGCCGATCTTATCGGACCCGGTCACTGCCATGAAAGCCGATGCGCCGATCCTCCACCCGGACAGAGGCGATTCGAACGTTTGTGTCCACTACAAGATCCGCAAAGGGGACGTGGAAGACGCCTTCGCAAAAGCGGACGTGATCGTCGAGAGCGAATATCACACGCCCGTCCAGGAACATGCCTATCTCCAGCCTGAAGCTGGCTTATCCTACATTGATGAGGATGGACGCGTCACCATCGCTTCCGGCGGCCAGTGGACTCACGCAGACCGCGCCGGGATCGCGCACGCACTTGGCCTGCCCGAAGAAATGGTTCGCGTTGTATACCCGGCCATCGGCGGTGCGTTCGGCGGACGCGAAGACCTTTCGGTTCAGATCGTGCTTGCACTGGCAACATGGAAATTACAGCGCCCCGTCAAGATCATCTGGTCGCGCCGCGAATCAATTATCGGTCATGGCAAGCGGCATCCCGTCACTCTCAAGGCGAAATGGGGCGCAACCAAAGACGGCAAATTGATCGCCGCAGAAAACGAGATCATTGGCGACGGCGGCGCTTACATGTACACATCCAACAAGGTGTTGGGAAATTCGGCCATCACATCAACAGGCCCGTATTTCATCCCGAACGTAAAAACCGATGTGTACGGCGTCTACACCAACAACGTCCCTGGCGCGGCCTTCCGCGGATTCGGCGCACCGCAAGCCTTGTACATGGCTGAATTACAGGTGAACAAACTGGCCGAAAAACTTGGCATGGACCCGGTCGAGTTCCGCCTGAAAAATGCCCTGCGCGACGGTGACACGATGGGCGTTGGCACACCAGCTCCAAATCCATGCAGTGTTGTGGAAGTCGTTGAGGCCGCGCGCGATAAATTTGGATGGAAGAAAAAACGCAGACCGAAGGCCGCAGGCCGAGGAGGCGCGAAAAACGGCCTGCCGCCCATTGTCCGCGGTCGAGGGTTTGCCGCAGGCTTTAAAAACGTCGGCTTCTCCTTTGGCTATCAGGAAAACTGCTGGGCAAAGGTTGAAATCCACGGAAATGGAAAAATCGAACACGTGGTGCTTCATCACGCAAGTGCAGAAGTGGGACAGGGCACGCATACTGTGATGATCCAGATGGCCGCGCAGGCGCTCGATGTACCGACGAATATCGTCGAGCTAAAAACATCGGATTCTGCGACCCAGGGAAATCCCGGCTCCGTTTCCGCTTCACGCATGACCTTCATGGCGGGCAACGCCATCAAAGGCGCGGCAGAGGCGGCGCTGGCAAAATGGGAGGCAGAGGAACGTCCCGCCATTGCCGAGTTCAAATATCTTGCGCCGCGCACCACCCACATGGATGAAGAGACCGGCTTTTCCACGCCTAATTTCGCTTATGCATATTCCGCACAGGCTGTAGAAGTGGAAGTGGATACCGAGACTGGACACGTACGCGTCCTGCGGGTGGTCGCCGCGGATGATGTGGGCAAGGCGATCAACCCCGATCTGGTCATCGGCCAGGTGGAGGGCGGCGTGGTACAGGCGCATGGATACGCCGTCACCGAAAACTTCATCACCAAAGATGGCCGCGTGCTGACCGATCAATTCAGCAACTACCTGCTTCCCACCATTTTGGATATTCCCGAAAAAGTGGAAACGGTCCTCGTCGAAGTGCCTGATCCCAACGGGCCGTGGGGTGCGCGCGGCGTGGGCGAGTTACCCTTCCTGCCCTACGCGCCCGCCGTCGCCGCCGCAATCCACGATGCGACGGGTGTGTGGATCAACGAGTTCCCATTCACCCCGGAACGCGTCCTGCGCGCGCTGGGAAAAATATAACCGGTTAACCGCGAAGACCGCGAAGGCGCTGAAAAAAGCAGTTTCGCTTTGCGGTCTTCACGTGCTTCGCGGTTCAAAATGACTTTTCCATATCTCGGCGAAACCAAAGATTTAAACGAAACCGCGCGCAGGGATGCAAGCTCCGGCGCGTTCATTTCGCTTCCCAGTGGCGTGACACATTACGAACTCTGCGATCATCCGCGCGCTGAACCTGCCGAAGCGGTAAGGGACATTGTTCTCATCCACGGATTCTCCGTTCCGTACTTCATCTTCGATCCCTCATTTGAATTTCTCACGCAAGCAGGCTTTCGCGTCTTGCGTTATGATTTGTTCGGGCGCGGCTGGTCAGACAGGCCGCGCGTGAAATACGATATTCACTTGTTCGTTAAACAGCTTGCAGACCTGCTCGATGCCTTGCAAATGGATAAGGTCAATTTGGTTGGACTATCCATGGGCGGCGCGATATCCGTCGCATTCGTTGACCGATACCCGGAGCGCGTCGAAAAGCACGTGCTGATCGATCCTGCGGGAGCAAGAGCAATCAAACTTCCGCTCGTTCTCAAAGCGGCGAAACTGCCTTTAATCGGCGAACTGGCCCTCGGTCTGTTTGGAAGCGAGGGGCTGGTTAAAGGGATTGCATCTGATTTGTTCGATCCTGCCCTGGTGGCGGAGTTCCAGTCAAGGTACAGAATCCAGATGCAATTTAAGGGTTTCAAGCGGGCAATTTTGTCCACGATGAGGAACGGCATGTTGGAGCCGTTTTATGAAACTTACCGGCGCGTCGGCAGGCTCGGAAAACAGACGCTGTTGATCTTTGGGCAAAACGACACCACCGTGCCATTCGAGCACAGCAGGGATATTCTGGCAGCCATCCCGCACGCCGAATTTCATGCCATCGAAAACTGCGGACACATCCCGCATTACGAAAAGCCGGAGATCGTCAATCCGATTTTGAAAAGATTCCTGGAAGCAAATGCAGGAAATTGAGATACTTTGCCAGCCCGCGTGTGACAAAATTCAAGCAATCCCATGGTTCAAAAATTACTCATCCGTTTTGCAAGCAACAAATACCGCATCACCATCTTTGTGCTGTTGGCAGGCGCATCCATCCTTTCGCTTGGGACGCTGCGTTTGCGCTACGCGTTCACTGAAGAATTGAAGTATGCTTTCCTGATCTGGAATTTATTCCTGGCATGGATTCCATTTGGCATCGCATATTTCACATACACACTGACCATCAAACGCACGTGGCTGTATTTCCTGATTCCGTTTGCGGCTTTTATCTGGCTGATTTTCTTTCCGAACGCGCCATATATTTTGACAGACTTCCAGCATTTGAAAGGCGCGGGAAAAGACATTCCCGTTTGGTACGATGTACTGGTGTTCATCTGGTTTTCATGGACAGGGCTTTTACTTGGGATCGTCTCGCTCTTTTTGATGCAGGAGATCGTCCGGCGCGAGTTTGGACGCTGGGTGGGTTGGGGATTCGTGGTGCTGGTGACAGGGTTGAGCAGTGTGGGCATTTACATGGGCAGGTTTCTGCGCTGGAATTCGTGGGATATTTTGCGTGACCCGAAAGGCATCGCACTTTTCACCATCCAGCGCGCACAGGCGCCGAGTATGCAATCCATTATTTTTACGGTATTATTCGCGGCCTTCTTTCTTTTCCTGTACATCACAATGTATGCCTTTGGGCATCTTTTGCTGGAAAGACAGGCGAATGAGAAGAAGATGGAGCCTTCCAAATGAACAAAAACGACATTCAACTTCTTTACAAGTACAACGCTTGGGCAAATGCCCGCATTCTCAATGCCGCGTCAAACGTGACCAGGGAACAGTTCCTCGCGCCCGCGGCATTTCCGCACGGTGGATTGCGCGGCACACTGACCCATGCCCTGTTCGCCGAATGGCTCTGGCGCAAACGCTGGGAAGGTGATTCGCCCACCCAGTTCATCAAGCCGGAAGAGTTTCCAACCTTCGAATCCCTGTGTGTCCGCTGGCAGGAGGAAGAGCGGAAACTATCGGCCTTCATCGAGAATCTTGCAGACGAAAAATTGAACAGCGTTATCGAATACAAAACGACCTCCGGCAAACCAATGCACGAAATTCTGTGGAAAATGATGGCACACGTTGTCAATCACGGCACGCAACATCGCAGTGAAGCCGCGGCCCTGCTCACAGATTTCGGCCGCTCGCCCGGCGATATTGACTTGATCGTTTTTCTGCGAGAGATGTAAATGATCAACAAACTAAAAAACTTTTTTCACCGCAACAGACACAGCATCGCTGTTTTTGTCCTGCTCAACGCCGCGTGCGCGGTGTGCATCATGCTCGTCGCGGCACGCGTGGCATACAGCGACTCGCGCCGTCACACCGGGTTGATCTGGAACCTGTTCCTTGCGTGGATTCCTTTCATGCTGGCTTACTTCGCGCACGCTTTTTCGTGGAGACGGGTTTTGCTGTACCTGATCATCCCCATCGTTGCCTTCCTGTGGCTGATCTTCTTTCCCAACGCGCCGTACATGCTCACCGACCTGCAAGACCTCACCCGCGGCACGAGCGGTGCGCCGCTATGGTATGACGTGCTCATCGTCGTGTGGTGCTCATGGACGGGGATGCTGCTCGGCGTGATCTCGCTCTATCTGATGCAGGATATTGTCTTCCGCTCCTTTGGCCGCGCCGCAGGCTGGATCTTCGTCTTCGCCATCTCGGGCTTGAGCAGTTTCGGGATTTACATTGGCCGCTTTGTCCGCCTCAATTCGTGGGACATTTTGCAGGATCCCGCGGAGACCGCCATGGAAATCCTTGGACTCGTGATCGATCCAAGCATGCGTCTCGCGGCATTCACTTTGCTTTACACATTCTTCTTCCTGTTCGTTTTCCTCCTGCTCTACTCGTTCAGCCACATGCTGCGCGAACACAATTCCAACGCGCAGGAATCCCGCGAACAGGTCGTCTCCATTCAGCCATCCAATGCTAGAAAATAACAAGGCGCTTGTCCTCATTCGCGGCGGCGGCGACCTGGCTTCCGGCGTCGCGTTGAGATTGCATCGCGCCGGGATCAAGGTTGTGATCGCCGAGCTTCCGCAGCCATTGGCCGTCCGCCGCGCCGTCTCGTTTTCGGATGCAGTGTACGAGGGCGCGCACAAAGTTGAAGAGGTGACCGCGCGCCTCGTTAAACGGGAGCAGGTTCAGGTCACGCATGAGGCGGGCGAAATCCCGGTGCTGATCGATCCCGAAGCGGATGTCCTCCGCCACCTCCAGTTTTTGGCGGTCGTGGACGCGCGCCTGATCAAAAAGATTCCCCAGCCCCTTCCGGCAGACGTCCCGCTTCATATCGGACTTGGGCCTGGATTCCACGCCGGCGAGAATTGCCACGCTGTGATAGAAACCCGCCGCAGTCACACCCTGGGCCGCGTCTATTGGAACGGGACAACGCAAGCCGACACCGGCCACCCCGAAGGCGACCCGCGCCGCGTCCTGCGCGCGCCGTATGATGGTGTGCTTGCTGCAAAAGCAAGTATCGGCGATCATGTCGAAGAAGGGGAAATGATTGCAGTCATCAGTAACCAGCATGAAGTGATCAGCCCATTTATGGGAGTATTGCGCGGAATCATTCACGATGGCCTGACTGTAACAAAAGGCATGAAGATCGGCGACGTGGACCCGCGGAACGATGCCAGCGCGTGTTTTCTCGTTTCCGACAAGGCGCTTGCAATTGGCGGCGGCGCGCTCGAAGCAATCCTGTCAAAAGGCGAAATTCGCACAAGGCTTTGGGAAAAATAAAACCTGTTTCTTTGCAATCACACGTATAATAGGGAGGAAAAATTTATCATTACCGGCCTGGGAAATCCGGCAATACAATTTTAGAATTACATCGGACAACAGAAAGGGTCAGCATCATGAAAATTAGAACTTTTATTATTCTGCTTGCATCAATGTTGTTATTCGCCTGCGCTCCCCTGCAACCCCGTTCTCCCGAAATCAATCGTTCCATCCTAACCAACCAGCCCACGGAAACGCCGATCCCATCGGCGACCCTCCCGCCAACCCCATCGCCCCTGCCAACTGCCCATCTCAGTTTCTTCCGCGATGAATTCAACGAGTACCTGGGCTTGGGATGGCAATGGCTCAATGAATATCCAGCCAAATGGAGCCTTACCGCGGTCCCCGGCTCATTGCAGATCGACCTCTCTACGGGTTATCTCTTTGCGGGAAACATACAGAACGTGTTATTACGCGCCGCACCCGCGGGAAATTTTCAGATTGAAACGGCCATGCTGTTTCGCCCGGTTGAGAACTTCCAGTTTGCGGGGATCATCGTGTACGAATCCCCGTTAAATTATCTTCAGGTCGGCAGGGGATACTGCCAGGGCGACCCGAAATGTATTGGCCGCGGTTTCTACATGGAATATTACGAGAACAAAAAATCCATGCCGCCGAATATCGCACTGCCCTACGATAAAAACACCCTGCTTTACATGCGCCTGACCCGGGAAGGAGACAAATACACCTTCGACGCAAGCGCTGATGGACAGATATGGTATTTTGTCGCGGAACGCACGGCCAGCTTCGAGCCTCTCCAAGTCGGGCTGATGGCCGGGCAGAACGAGGGAAGCCCGGTCGTTGCAGACTTCTCATTCTTTCAAGTCAGCAGTTATCCGTAAAGAGTGTGTTACGAAATTCAAAGCAATGAATCTCACCCATGCTCTGCGGCTCGATCATCCATCTTCCAATCATGTTATTTGCATCGCAGGCGCGGGAGGGAAAACCACCGCCCTCTTTCAACTCGCGCGCGAGCTGACCCCGCCCGTGATCGTCACAGCCGCCACACATCTCGGCGAGTGGCAAATCCCTCTCGCGGACAAACACGTCATCGCCGAGTCGCCTGCTCCGCTGGAGGAACTTGAGCATGGCCTGCATGGCGTCGTCCTCGTCACGGGGCCAATTCACGAAAATAAAACTACACCTATTGCAGAGAATTTACTTAAGTGGCTACGCGAATACTGTGGCTATCATAATCTGCCCCTGCTCATCGAGGCCGATGGTTCGCGACAGAAGCCTCTCAAGGCCCCCGCTGAACATGAGCCAGCCATTCCAGAATTTGCCGATCACGTCATTTACGTTGCCGGGCTGAGCGGGCTTGGAAAGCCGCTCACCGACGAAACTGTCCACCGCCCTGAAATCTTTGCCCAATTAAGCGGACTCAAAATCGGTGATCCGGTCACACCGGATGCGCTGACGAACGTTTTGACTCACCCACAAGGCGGACTCAAAGGCATCCCCCCCGCCTCAAAACGGACCGTTATCCTGAATCAGGCCGACACAGCTGAATCTCAAGCCCAGGCTGGCTCCATTTCCCCCGCCCTGCTCAAAGCATTCGATTCCGTCGTTGTCGCCTCCCTCGATCGGCAATCAAAAATCGTAAATCGTAAATCTGAAATCTACGCCGTTCACGAAGGGGCCGCTGGCATCATCCTCGCCGCAGGCGCATCAACCCGCTACGGACAGCCCAAGCAATTACTCGACTGGCGCGGCCAACCCTTCGTCAGAGCCGTTGCCCAAACCGCGCTCGCGGCCGGACTTTCCCCCGTGGTCGTTGTCACTGGTGCAAACGCAGAGCAGGTGGAAAGTGCAGTCAAGGATTTGGATGTGAAGATTGTCCGTAACGAGGATTGGCAAAGCGGACAAAGTTCTTCGATCAAGGCGGGTGTCAGGTCATTGCCAAAAAACACTGGGGCAAGCCTCTTTTTATTGGCGGACCAGCCCCAAATTGGCACAGACGTCATCCGCGCTTTGACGGAGGGTCACACGCGGGAATTACATCCAATCATTGCACCGCTTGTGCTTGAAGAGCGGCGCGCAAACCCTGTGTTGTTCGATAAGGCTGCTTTTCCAGATTTAATGAATCTCGAAGGTGATATTGGCGGGCGCGCCATTTTCTCGAAATACAAAGTAGAATACATGCCCTGGCACGATGACAAATTATTGCTCGATGTTGACAAACCCGAAGATTATCAAAGATTGGTCGAAGATGACACACTATAAACAGTTGGACTCCAACGGCTCCCGGCGTTGGGAAACTAACAACATGCCGAAGTTGGGAAACTTCGGACTCTTTGCTGCAAAGATATGATTACAGCCATCGTTCTTGCCGCAGGTGAATCCAAACGCATGGGACAACCCAAGATGCTCATGCCGTGGGGCAAAAGCACGGTTCTGCAAACGGTCATCGCCACAATGCAAGCCGCCGGCGTGGACGACATTCTTGTCGTCACTGGCGGCGCGCGCAACCAGGTTGAGGCGCTGGTGGGCAGGTCCGCGCAGACGATATTCAATGAGGAGCATGCCAAAGGGGAAATGCTGAGTTCCATTCAGGTGGGGTTGGCGGCGAAAATGCGCGAGGCGCGCGCTGTTCTCATTTGTCTCGGCGACCAGCCCCAGGTCCAGGAAAGAAGCGTGCGGCGCGTCCGCGACGCATTCCTCAAAAGCAATTCCAATATCGTCGTGCCGAGTTTCCAAATGCGGCGCGGTCATCCGTGGCTCGTTGCGCGCTCACTTTGGGACGAACTGCTCGAGATGAAGCCCCCGCAAACGCCGCGCGACTTTCTCAATAAACATGCGAAGGAAATCCAATACGTTGAAGTGGATACGCCAACGATAATCGAAGATCTGGACACGCCCGACGATTACTTGAAATTCAAACCGTAAGCTCAGCTACGCCGGCAGTGCCACTGCCGGCGTAAATTTTCAACGGCCTACTTGAAATGCGCATCGCTGCGTGCTATTGTGAAAGTGAAAGGAGGCCGCCATGTCTGACCTGACTGTGATAGCCGAATATATTCGCGCTGCAATGGAAGCCATTGAAGAAGCGCATAATGCCTCCAGGGAATTAAAGGAGGATACCAACCACAACACCTTTGACGCATTCAAAGCGAAAATGGCTGAATTACACGAGCATCTCAGCAAGTTGAAGATGGTGCTCGACAACGAGGAAGCCTATGCAATGGATGAGTTGATGGACGCTTTGAGCAAGGCCTACTCGGATCATCGCGCAGATTACCGCCGCACGCCACGAATGTCGGAGGAATGATAAATGTCGCTGCGAGGGAGAATTTTCAGCCCATGCTTTTAGCCACTCCTTGGTGACTTTGGAGTCCGAGCCATTTTCGGATTTGGCGTACAATTGGGGGAGTTTATGCTAACCGCCGGGAGAGAAATCCAATGCCTGCCAATGACCAATACATCCTCGCAATTGACCTGGGCACGTCCGGCCCAAAGGTCGCATTGTTCTCCGTGAACGGAGACATGGTTGGAAGTGAGTTCGAAGAAACACGCCTGTCCCTTCCGCCGGGGGGCGGCGCAGAGCAATCAACCGACGATTGGTGGGAGGCGATTGACACAGCCGTCAAAAGATTGTTGGGCAGAAATTTGATACCGGCCGGGGAGATCGTCGGCATAGCCTGCACGAGCCAATGGTCAGGCACCGTCCCGGTGGATGCACAGGGCTGCGCGCTGATGAACGCCATCATCTGGATGGACTCGCGCGGCGCGGCGCAAATCTCCCGGATTTTGGGCGGCCCTCTCAAGGTCCAGGGATATGCGCTGGGAAAACTCATTAAGTGGATCAACCTCACGGGCGGAATCCCCGGTAACGCGGGAAAGGATCCCATCGCCCACATCCTCTATCTCAAACACACCCACCCGGAAATCTACCAGCAAACTTATAAATTTCTCGAACCTGTGGATTACCTCGGCTGCCGCCTGACGGGTGAAATTGCAGCGTCGTTTGAATCGATCACGGTTCACTGGCTGACCGATAACCGCGACATCAACAACGTTAGATATGACACAGGCCTCGTCAGACTCTCGACGATAGACCCCGCGAAATTACCGGACCTCAAGCCTGCGAACAGCATCCTCGGCATTTTACAAGCTGACGTGGCGCGCGAGTGGGGCTTGCGCGAAGATGTCAAAGTGGTGATCGGCTCACCGGATATCCACTCCGCCGCCGTCGGGTCCGGCGCGGTGCGTGACTTCGAATCGCATCTCTACATCGGGACGTCATCCTGGCTCACATGTCACGTCCCGTTCAAGAAAACGGACCTGCTTCATAACATGGCCGCGCTCCCCTCCGGCATTCCGGGACGCTACCTTTTGACAAACGAGCAGGAATGCGCGGGAGTCTGCCTGCAATATCTGCGCGACAACATTGTCTTTCATCAAGACGGTTTGCCCACCGGCGAAAAACCAAAAAATGCCTACCAGCTATTCGACCAGACCGCCGAACGCGTGCCCGCCGGCAGTGACAAGCTGATCTTCACGCCGTGGCTCTACGGCGAACGAACGCCCATTGACGATCATACGGTGCGGGGCGGCTTCTTCAACCAGTCTTTGAAAACCACGCGCGACCACATGGTGCGCTCGGTATTCGAAGGCGTCGCTTACAATTCGCGCTGGCTGTTGAAATACGTGGAGCAGTTCATCAAGCGCCGCGTGGATGCGATCAACATGGTGGGAGGCGGTGCCAAGTCGAACATCTGGTGCCAGATCCACGCGGATATTTTGGACCGCCCCATCCGCCAGGTTAGGGACCCGATCGAGGTGAATGTGCGCGGCGCGGCCCTGCTTGCATCTGCCGCGCTGGGTTATCTCCACTACGACGAGATCGGCTCCCACGTGCCGATTGCGAATACCTATCTCCCAAATCCCGATCATCGCAAAATCTACGATGAGCTATTCGACGAGTTCACCGCGATTTACGAGAACAACCGAAAAACCTACGCGCGGTTGAACCGGACGCATTGACCACGTTCCTCCGCCCTGCCTGCACCGCCGTTCGCTGCGCGAAGACGCAGTGCGCCCTGGGCAGTCGCCAGGCCAGGGCGTACGGTGCAGGCAGGACGAAGAATACCGGAGACCATTCATGAGTCAAACAGAGAAAATGCTCAAGCTGTTGGGAAAATTACACCCGAGCCTGGTGAAGTTTGTAGAGAAGAGGCTGAAGTCCATTCCCTCCCTCAGCCAAAAGATAGACAGTGAATACGATGAGATCATGGCCGGGCTGGAAAGCTCGGTCAAGCCGTACAAAGGAAAATTCGATTCGTTCACACGCATCCCCGAGGCCGGGCGAGGACGCGCTGAAATTCTGGGCGAAATGGAAGCGATGCGCGCCCAGGAGGAATCTCACTGGAAGGATGGCTTCGTCTCCGGCGCAGTCTATCACGGCGACGCGGAGCACATCGAATTTCTCAACCAGGTCTACGCCATCAATTCACAGAGCAATCCGCTCCATTCGGACGTGTGGCCGAGCGCGGCCAAGTTCGAGGCCGAGATCGTGGCAATGACCGCGGATATGCTCGGCGGCGCGGGACAAGGCATTTTCGGCACGGTCTCCTCCGGCGGCACGGAAAGCATCATGCTGGCGATGAAAACCTACCGCGACCGGGCGCGCGAGGAAAGAGGCATCACCAGACCGGAGATGATCGCGCCGGTGACCGCGCACGCGGCGTTCGACAAGGCCAGCCAGTATTTCAAGATCAAGATGGTTCACATCCCCGTTGACGAAAATTTCCGCGCGGACGCGAACGCCGCCCGAAAAGCGATCAACCGAAATACGATTGTCATCGCCGGCTCCGCGCCGTCGTTCCCCCACGGCGCAATTGACCCAATCCCGGAACTCTCCGAACTCGCGCACCGGCACAACATCGGCTTTCACACCGACGCCTGCCTGGGCGGCTTCGTCCTGCCGTGGGCGGAGAAACTGGGCTATCCTGTCCCGCCGTTTGATTTCCGTTTGCCGGGAGTCACTTCAATCTCGGTTGATACGCACAAATACGGCTACGCCGCGAAAGGGACATCGGTCATTTTGTATCGCGGGCGCGAACTCCTCCATTACCAGTACTACACCACCTCCGAATGGCCCGGCGGCCTGTACTTCTCCCCCACCTTTGCAGGCAGCCGCCCCGGCGCGTTGAGCGCGGCGTGTTGGGCCGCGCTGACCTCCGTCGGCGCGCAAGGCTACATGGACGCGACCCAAAGGATTCTCGAAACGGCAAATGCCATCAAGGATGGCATTCGGCAGATCCCCGAACTGCGCCTGCTCGGCGACCCGTTATTCGTCGTCGCCTTCGCTTCCGATTCTTTGGACGTTTACAAGGTGCTGGATTTCATGTCCCGTAAAAAATGGAGCCTGAACGGACTGCACAAACCGTCGTGCGTACATCTATGCGTGACGCTCCGCCACACACAACCCGGCATCGCAGAACGCTTCATTTCGGACCTGCGGGAGGCTGCCGCTTACGTAAAGGATCACCCCGAAGAAAAAGGGACGATGGCCCCGGTCTACGGCATGGCGGCCACCATGCCCATGCGCGGGCTGGTGAGCGATATGTTGAAGAAGTATTTGGATCTGATGTTCAAGGTGTGAGGGACGATGAAAGAGGAAAGAGGGGAGGTACGTGATACTTGGTGTGTGGAGAAGTAGAGATTGGAGATTGAAGAAGTGTAACGTGGTTACCCGTCGAGGGGGATTCCCACGGGGATACTTCGCGATTGACGGTGAGGTTGCCGCGTCCCCTGCGGGGATCTACGTCTGGAGGACGTGCCCTCCGACAACGTTTCGATGAACTCAACGCTGCGGCTCAACCCAGCGGTTCAGCACAGGCTCCTGGATAAAGAACGGCCTTTGTTCATGAGATAATGGTTGCTGAGATCAATCGGGAGTGGCGAAAATAGTGAGTAAAAGCCTTCTTAGCCGCTCCCAGATCAATCAAGGTATTGTAGAAGAGCCATTTCTGCGCGATAATAGCGCCAGTAACACAGACTGAGACTGAAGGAACGACACACGCCGGATTGGTGGATAACAAGCGGAAAGGGAACCTACAAGTGTGGAGGAATCATATGTCTCAATTTCTGGATGAATTGCGCGACAAGATCCGTGTGAAGCAATATTCATATAAGACGGAAAAGGCCTACCTGGATTGGACAGAGAGGTTTATTCGCTTTCAAGGAATTCGCCATCCAAAAGAAATGGGAAAGGCAGAGGTGGAGGCCTTTCTAACACATTTGGCCAATTCGGGTATAAGCGCGAGTACCCAAAATCAGGCACTGGCGGCCATCCTCTTCATGTATCGCGAAATGCTCGGCATAAAGTTCGAGAACATTCAGGCGGTACGAGCGAAGCGATCAACACACGTTCCAACTGTTTTGACGGTGGATGAGATGAAACGGGTTCTGTGCCGTTTACACGGTGTTTATCACATCACCGGGTATTTGCTTTATGGAAGCGGGATACGATTGATGGAGTGCCTGCGATTACGAGTGAAGGATATTGACTTTGCGATGCGGACGATCACGCTGCGCGACACGAAGAGCAATCGTGACCGGGTGACGGTGCTGCCCGAGGCAGTCGTTGAGCCGCTGCGGCTGCATTTGGCAAAAGTAAAGGCACAGCATGATGAGGATTTGGCGCATGGTTTGGGAAGCGTGAAGATGCCCGGTGCTCTGGCGAGAAAATATCCGACAGCTGAATATGAATGGGGATGGCAATATGTATTCCCTGCGGGGCAGATGTCACGAGACCCACGCAGTGGGATGGTTCAAAGGCATCACTTGTATGAGACGAGCATCCAGAAGGCAGTGCGCAAGGCAGCGAAGGAGGCGGGGATCGAGAAACCTGTGGGCCCGCATACGTTTCGCCATTCGTTCGCGACGCATCTTTTGCAGGCAGGAACAGATATTCGGAAGATACAAGAACTACTTGGCCACAAGGATCTAAAGACCACAATGGTTTATACTCATGTGGCTGGTATCGGTGCGGGTGTAAAATCCCCCCTGGACAGTCTGGATATTAGTGACCCTGTGGGTCTCTAATAACGAGTTGGGCGTTCGTTGGCACCAAAAAACTAATGATAAGGTGGCTTGCCTTCGTGAGATCACAGTTGTTGTCTCTCCTGATGGTATTATTGATTTCAGGTTGTTCTGGGCAAGGCATATTTGAGTCAACTCAGACAGCAACACCTTTGTCCTCTTTCACTCCTACAAAAACTCCGACCAATATACCTGCTCCAACTCTAACTCCAACGCCAACAAAAACACCTACGCCGCTACCGACCCTAGCAGGCATAAACACTTTAGTACCTGCAGACATGCATATTATCGACGATGGAGTAATTCTATTGGTGGCAGCTTTCCACGAAGATGGTATAGAATCATCTCCAATCAGAAGAGGCGTTACATATGCTTTCGTCAATCCTTATCATCCCGGGGTTGATGATAATTTTGCAAGTCTTGTCGCTCCGGTTGTCTTTTATAGCCCCGGTGCGGGAAGGATAGCAATGGAACGAGCAAAAAATATGTCAGGGGATGAGTTCGATGTCTGCGATGCATCGAATGTGGGTAGATGTGGAATCTCATTTGAGCAGCTGACAGACGGCACATATGGCCGATGGGCACAAAAGAAATTTGGCGATGAAAACCATATTGTAAAGATTTTTATATCTCGATATTATAGAGGCATGTTTCCAGAGGAGGATGATCTCATAAAAGCTCTTAAACAATGGGAGACAGATCTTGTACTACGGTTAGTTTTGTCGAATCAAATATCTGGTAAAAGCTGGGATAGTCCTATCCTAGAGGCTGTAATGCAAAGAGATCCCCGGTCTGTTATCAAAATTCAAAACTTTGCGGATAACGCCGATCCCGCGAGTTTAGACGGCGATCATAATATCTACGAATTTATCTTGCCCTACCCTTACTAAGCAGACGCTCTTCTAAGGGTATTCGGTTGAATGGTACACTAATCTTAAAAGCCGCCCAACACAGCGTGCAGCCGACAAGTGGGATTCGCCGCGTTTTTTGGCAGTTTTCAGAGCCTCGGCAGAATCCGGCTCCCAAGCATTGTCTCGTCCCGCCCACTTGCGGCTAACGCAAGCCGTTGGGCAGTTCCTTGCAAAACTTTGAACAAACCCATTGTCAACTTCCTAGAAGGAAAAATGTAATGACAAACATAATGCGTATTATGGATGGAAAAGTTATTGGAATTGATGTTGCGATTAAAATAGGACTTAGACTTCCTGAACACGAACTTGAAAAATATAAAAAGATTCCATTCAGCGAAGTTGAGTTAAAAGACGCTTACGCAAAGGGTTTCTACCTTGTTGCAATGCCGAGCATAAATTTATTAAATCTCCCTGGGGTCAAACTTCGATGGGAAGATTGGAAACATGAAGAAACCTTGCTCCTCGGAAATAAATCTCGGGCAGGATACCATCTACTAGGAGAATTGAAAAATTCGGAACATAAAGGTTGGGAAGAACAACACACTATGTTGCCCGTAAATTACGATGTCCCTTATACTGTGGAAATGACCTACTTGGCTCTTGCATGGTCAGTACTCAAGAGGCGTCCTGCATTTGAAAATTGGGTGAGGTGTAATGATGTTTCAGAAAAGAATGATTGGCACATACTTGTTCGGGCTAACCCTGAAATGATTGTAACTTTAGATTTCATAAACAATGATTATCCTGATAATCAGACTTCCATAGCAACAGGAAGATACCGTCCCGTATATTAGCAAGGTATAGCAACCACATTGGCACTGCCCAACACAGCGTGCACCCGACTGGTGGGAGTCTGCGCGTTTTCAAGCAGTTTGTGTGGCTTGGAGTTGGTTCCGTCAAATCGGCGTTCTCTCGTCCCACCCACCAGCGGGTAACGCAAACCGTTGGCACGCCCCTTGCAAAGCATAGGAAAACCCAAAACCCATGATTGAAGTCCGTGAGATTCTCGCCATCATCGCAAAGAAAAGACCAATCTTTCATTCGGAAGCAGATTTTCAACACACATTTGCTTGGGAAATTCATCAGAAATTGCCTAATGCGTCTGTTCGTCTGGAATTACCTGTTCAAGTCAAAAATCAATATCTTCACATTGACGTTTGGATTAAGAATCAGGATGAAATTTTAGCGGTTGAACTGAAATATAAAACTCGTGGTTTATCTGTTCAAATTGATAATGAGCAATATCGGCTAAAAAATCAAAGCGCCCAAGATATTGGAAGGTATGATTTCATAAAAGATATTCAGCGGTTAGAGCATGTTGCAAGTGAGCAAAGTAATTTTATCGGCTATGCTGTTTTACTCACGAATGACAGTGCCTATTGGATAAAGCCTGCAAGCCATGATACAGTTGACGCAGATTTCAGAATTAATGATGGGCGAGTTCTTGAAGGCGTTTGTAATTGGGGTGTAAATGCTTCGGATGGCACAAAAAAGAATCGAGAGCAATCTCTCGTATTGCAAGATAAGTATATTGTTCAATGGGAAAATTTCTCTCGTCCAAGTCCCGCAAGTTATGGCGAGTTTCGTTCTCTAACAATCAAGGTCACGTAAAGTCAAAAGCGTGCCAACAAAGCGTGCAGTGGATTTGCGGGAGTCTGCGCGATTTACAAGCATTTTTCTGGCTTCGGGTTTTTCCTGCTCTCAGGCATTTTCCCAGCCCGCCCGCAAACCACTAACGCAAACCGTTGGGCAACCCGTGCAAAACAAAATAATTGTTGTAGAAAGTTTTGCGAAAGTAGAAAACATCTGACAAAATAAAAAAACTCTTTACTGCAACCTTTTTGGTTTCAATAAAGAGTTGGTAAAACTAAACTGAGTTTCTGACTAAGCAGAGTTTGCAGATGGCTTGCGCGCATTCCGATTGAGAAGTTTATTCAGGTAGGCTTGTTGCCAGAGCGCAAGCCCCGTTAAGGCAATGCTTGGAAGCGTTACAAATTGAATGATGAGTTTCAATGTTTCATTACCCGCAATTGGCGAGTAGAAATACATTCCAAAAGCGGCGGCGGCGACCAGATGAATGATTCGAATTACATTACGCAAAGTTTTGTTGCTCATAATTATTTCCTTTTGTATGATTTTTTCTATGCGTCAAATATAGCAATTCATTGTGCAGGAATTGTGAATAAGAACGTCAGAAATTATGGATAATTTACACAAAGATTTTGTTTGAAAGCAATACTTGCTGAAAAAAATGTTGTCAAAGTAAAATCATTGAAACAAGGCTAGTCGTGGCAAATTCAATCTTGAAGGCTTATACTCTTTCAAAAGGCAAAGGCGCTTGTAAGCCAGCAGGTTGCCCAACAAAGCGTGCACCTGACGTGTGGGAGTCTGCGCGATTTAGGAGCATTTTTCTGGCTTCGAGTTTTTTCTGCTCCCAAACCTTATCCACGCCCGCCCACACGCAGGTAACGCAAGCCGTTGGACGAACCCGTAAGATGTAGTCATGAAGAGAAAGCCAAAGCATAACTCGATCATCAATGACCACTTGGAACAAAGAAACTGATAAAATTTTTCTAGAGCTATGGGGTCGCAGTAGCCCTGTCGAAATTGCAGCC
>JACRLC010000041.1 GCA_016235425.1 Chloroflexota bacterium
ACCAGAGGAGTCTGCGCCGCCATTTAGCGTCCAGGGTGCAGAGCAATCTGTTCCTTCGAGCACAGACTGGTCTGCACCGCTCAATATCTCTGTGACGGATTCTGACTCCAGAAAACCGAGTATCGCGGCAGATTCCAATGGCGGTGTGCACATCGTCTGGGTTGAAAGAAAAATTGGCGAGCCCGAAGAGATTTATTACAAATACTGGAATGGAACGGCCTGGTCGACTCCCATCAATGTTTCAAACAGCAGCGGGTTTTATTCTAACGACCCACAAGTAGCCGCCGACAGCAGCGGCAGGGTATACATAACCTGGCAAGAGCAAGACGATGGCTACACTGGGGATGCTGAAATTCTCTATAGTCAATGCGCAGAGGGTGTATGTACTGCCCCGGTCAGTCTCTCAGGTCCGCCAAACTGGGATTGCGGCAGGTATTACCCCAACCTTCAAGACTGGCACAGTCAAGTACCGATTCTCGGCATCGATCAGGCTGGCAGGTTGATGGTGGAATGGCGGGCATATGAGCCCGGGGAACTTACCATGCCTTATACCACCTGGCTGAATACAGGAACGCCGCCGTCAATACGCACTGGATGTGTGCCTTCTGGCGCAGGTGTCTACAACCGCTCAGTAGGCAGCTCACGAATTGCAGGCGGATTGGCAGGCGATTTCAGACTGTTATTCGAGGAAGGGCGCAGTGATGGCACTGCAGGAATCTATTACAGCCGTTACTCCAGCGCGCACTGGACGTCTTCCTATTTGGCGCAGGGACATTGGCCTGACGTATTTTTGGATACAAGCAACCAGGCGCATGGAACTTGGTGTGGAACCGACGGGAAATTACGATATTGGAACAGCGCCACTTTCATCACTGAAACTATCTTGGATGTAACCTGCAATTGGTACTCGCCTATCGCAATTGACGCGAGCGGTTTGCCGCGAGTCTTCTGGAACCAGGCCGGACACATTTACGAGAGTAAACGCCTTCCCGAAGGCTGGTCGGAAGGGGTCGATGTTTCTCGGGGTACCGGTGGCGCCGCCTGGCCGGATGTGGTAGTTGATGGAAATGGAGATTTACACCTGGCCTGGTATGAACTGAGCGATGGAAATTTCGAGATCTACTATGCAAACACTATTGCGACTCGCGTGCCGGTGATCCTGCTGCCGGGCGGGACAGGCAGCCGCCTCTATTCTCCCCAAAGCTTCAGCTGGTCACAGCCGGACGGGCATGGAGGAACCTATACAAACACATATAAAGCTGATGATGAAATATGGATAAATCTATCAGCAATGGTGAATCCCCAAGATCCAGGCGATGATTATTTTGATGTCGCAAGACTCGAAAAGGATGGCGTGACACAGTCCACAGCGGCTAACTATGGCGTAAATCTCGAGGCGCGTGAAATTCTTGACAAGGTGTCAGGAATAGATATCTACAACAACCTGCTGACCGACCTTCAAAACGCCGGCTACCAGCCTGGGGTTGACTTGTTCGTCTTCCCTTACGACTGGCGGATGGATATTGCCACCAATGCAGCACTGCTGGACAGCAAAGTTCAAGAAGCATTAGAAAAAGCAAATGGCACAAAAGACACATCTCAATGGACAATTAAACAGATTGACCTGCTCACCCACAGCATGGGCGCATCGGTAGCGCGCCAGTATATCAGCGACCCGGCTCGTGCGGCCCGCGTGAATCGCCTGATCGCAATCGGCCCGGCCTTTCTGGGCGCGCCCAAATTTACGAAGCTCGTTCTCTTTGGCGACCCGTTACTTCCTTGTGTTTATCATGAAAACCTATGTCTTTTGGATCCAGCGGAGGTCAAAGATATAGCTCAGAACATGCCAGGCCTATTCGAGGTAGCTCCCGGCCGCGCCTACTGGACATTCTATGATGGCAGTGGAGATAATCTGCAAGTCTTCCAGGAAGATTGGGACTTCGACGGGGATGGCCAGGTATTAGGCGCGCTTTCCTATGATCAATTCAAGAGCATGTTGTTCGGGCTCGATCGAGACCCTGACCTGGATTGGGACGGCGCTGGCAAGGATATAAACCAGACGGTATTCAACATGGGCGAAGCCTTCCACGATCAGCTGGATTTTTCCTGGGATTCTAGCATTCCCGTGCCTGATATTGATATTATTGCGGGTACGGGCAAATGCACAATCGGACAAATTCAGGCAGGCTATCGTATCAGTTTCAAGCCGCCCATCGGTGGACCAGTACAAATCGGCCCAATAGTCCGTCTAAAATATGTGAACGGCGACAATACTGTCCCACTGTTCAGCGCAACGCTATATGACCCCGCGAGAGGCATTGACCATCGCGGCGGTGCGAACGTCTATTATGTCGCCCGCAAATTCACCGATCATGCCTTTCTGCCCTCAAAAGACCCGGTCAGACAGCTGGTGCTCAATCTCCTGGCAGGAGACAACAACGTGCCAGATGGCATCATCTCAGAAGCAGATGTGCCGAAAAGATGTCAGGGAACTATCATTAACGTTGAAAGCCCGGTGGAATTACACGTGACTGATGCAGCCGATAATCACACTGGCTGGGCCACGCTGCCGGATGTCGGCGGTCCGGTCATTGAGCAGGCTATCCCTGGCAGTGAATACGATGAGATCGAGGAAACCAAGTCTGTATACCTTCCGGATGACGGAGCGTACACAATATCCTTGAAGGCAACAGACAGCGGGAGTTTCAACCTGATCCTCGATTTATACAAAAGTGATGGAACGGTTGGGTCTATTGTCTTTCTGAGAGCGCCGCTGACAACAACTACAACGGGGGAGATGACCTATGATACATCTTCCACTGAGCCGCCGCTACTGTATCTTGACCACAATGAAGACGGCATTTATGACGAGACGATTACCGCGACAAGTGTATTAGGCCAAACAGAAAGTACGGACACACAGCCGCCGCAAATACAAATCACCAGTCCCTTGCAAGGTCAGGTACTTGCTGGCGGAGGGCTTATGGCATGGCAGACCGGCGATGACAACTCAGGTGTTCTGAATGAGTGGGGATATATAGATATGGACACACCGAATGCCTTGCAGGTTACCAATGGCGAGGTTATGACCCTGCCTCCCGGCTCACACACTCTGACCGTGCTGGCCGAAGATCGGTTAGGAAATGCATCACAAGAACAGGTTTCTTTCACAGTCTACCCTTTTGAGTGGTTGTTCCCTCTCGGCGGCACAGGAACATATTCTGCCAAAGCCGGAAGCGCCATTCCGGTAAAATTCAGCGTGAGTGACTTGGATGGAATGTTCGTGCATGATGAAAGCGTCGAATTGAGTTTATTGGACGCATCGGGCAATATCGCGGTGGGCCCCATTATCTTTGCGCACAACCCAAACCAAGGCGTAGCGATCCAAGGACACGGGCAATATCATCATAATCTGAAAACCAAAGGATTGGCAGCCGGAACATATACTTTGCGAGTAGTTTTCAACTCTTCTCAACTCAGCGGGGTCGTTGAGTTAGACACCATATTGAGGTAGGATACAATGTCCACTCATCAGAATTCCCTGCCCCCCTTCTGGCCTTCGCGCCGCCTGTGGCTGAAGTTCTTTATCGGATTGATTTATGTACCGCTTCTCTTTTCCCTGCTGATTTGGGTGTTCATAACGTTTTCATTTTCTCCTATGGATATGCAAGGCCGCTATTTGACGTTGTTTTTCCTACTTCTCATTGGCGGTCCGGTATCAGTTGGACTACTGCTTGCACCTTCTTGGCACGGTGCGGGAGCAGGGTTTCTCGCCTTGATCAGTATGTTACTGGCATGGAATTTGGCGGGCCACTTGGGATTACGGAATCTGCCTCAAAATGTCGGCGAAGCCATTGCCTATGCTGTATTATCGGCAAGCGGTGTCTCGGTTCTCGAGTTGATCGTTCGAGATATAACCAAACGAAGTGAACTTTTGGGATTGGGGATAGGGGTTGTTGCCGGGTTTCTAGTGTCTTTGCTCTTTGTCTCCATATTTTCTCCTTACCATCCGATGATCGCTATCCCCTCGGCTTACAGTTCGATGTTTGGAATAGTTGGCTGGTCGATCCAGGTTGCGATTAACTGGATTAGTGTCTTTTTTTTCGTTGATCTTTCCGGCCGGCGAGTCGGCTGGGGTGGCGGAATCGTGTGGGCGGCATTAGTAGGAATAATATTTGCTATTTCTTTTGCGCTGATGAAATAAGGTGTGATTCGATGCTCACTCATCAGAACCCTCAACATCCCTTCTGGCCCGCGTCGGTTGTGGCTGAAGTTGTTATGGGCCGCTATCTGCGTCCCGCTTCTTTTTTTATCTGTTGATACTCTCCTTTGTGCGTGGCTCGTTTATATGACGGATGAGTCACGCGATGTTCAGCCCATATCCAGGTTAGTTAATGAAACATCTCCTCGTCCGCGACCTCATGACCGTCGGCTCTCTTACTGAATTCTTGTTTGCTTGTATAATCAAAAGGTGACCATGACTGTTGACTTAATTCTCTTCCTGATCCTTGCCCTCGTGTCGGTTAGCACCGCGCTGGGCATGCTGCTCAGCCGCAACACGGTGTATTCGGCGTTGTTCCTCGTGCTGAACTTTGTGACGGTGGCGGTGTTCTATCTGCTGTTGGGCGCGCCGTTCATTGCCATGGCGCAGGTGACGGTGTACGCGGGCGCCATCATGGTGCTGTTCCTGTTCGTCATCATGTTGCTCGGCACGGAAGTTCTGCCTGCCAGCAATATCCTGCCGTGGCAAAAACCTCTGGCGGGTGGGCTGGCCGCCGTCCTTGCGGTGGAAGCGATTTATCTCCTGCTCGTGCGTGCACGTTCTGTCGCTCAGGTTACATCTCCTGATGTTGCAATCAACAGCATGGACAACTTGCGCGAGATGGGCAAAGTATTGTTCAGCACCTACCTTCTGCCGTTTGAAGTCACCTCTATTTTGTTGCTGGTCGCGATGGTGGGCGCGATTGTGTTGACCAAGAAAGAGAAGGCGTAGATGTCATTGCCCCGCCAAATTACGGCGGGATTCCGAGGAGCGTTCTGTGCGACGAAGCAATCTCCAGTTAAACGGGAGATTGCTTCGCAAAGTGCGCTCGCAATGACATAATCCCTGAGGTAACAATATGGTTCCAGTAAACTATTACATCATCCTTTCGGCAATCCTTTTCACCATCGGCGCGGTGGGGGTGCTCATCCGCCGTAACCCGTTGGTCATCTTCATGTCCGTGGAGTTGATGTTGAACGCGGCCAACCTTGCGATGGTCGCATTCTCCAGCGTTTACAAGAGTTTCAGCGGACAGATTTTTGTGTTCTTCGTCATCGCGGTCGCCGCGGCGGAAGTGGCGGTGGGTCTCGCGTTGATCGTGGAAATTTTCAAGACCAAACACAATATTAACGTTGATGAGATGAATTCTTTGAAGGGATAAAAAACGTGTTGAGTGGGATGGTCGAGCAGGCGGTGTTCGTTTGCTGTATCGAGACCAGTGTGTTTCTTGTAACGTGTTGCGTGTTCCGTTACGAAACACGCAACACGCAACATGTACGGAGACCTTATGCTCTTAAGCGAACAAACATATAGCGGCTTTTTGTTTTTAGCCCCCTGGCTGGTCTTTGCGCCCGTGGTTGGACTGCTTGTCAACATCATCTTTGGCGGGCGGTTGTCTGAAAAAGCCATCGGCTGGCTGGCAAGCGCGGCGTCGGGCGCGTCGTTCGTCGTTTCGGTTCTGCTTGCGATGACGGTCGCGGGAAATCACGGCGAAGTTCTGCGCTGGCGATTGGCCGAGTGGATGTCCGTCGGCAGCCTGACCATTGACTGGACGTTCCGCGTCGACTCGCTCTCGACTACGATGATGCTGGTCGTTTCGGGCGTGGGGACTCTCATCCACATCTACGCGATTGGGTACATGCACGAGGATGTCCGCTTCAAGAACGACGTTGGACGCTTCCGCCGTTTCTTCGTGTTCCTCAACCTATTCATTGCCATGATGATGATCCTCGTCAGCGGCGACTCGTACATGATGTTGTTCGTTGGCTGGGAAGGCGTGGGACTTTGCTCCTTCCTGCTGATCGGCTTCTGGTACGAGATGGACACGCTGGCGCGCCCCTCGTGGGCCAACTCCAACGCCGCCAAGAAAGCCTTCATCACCAACCGCGTCGGCGACTTCGGTTTCCTCATCGCGGGCTTTTTGATGTTCTGGTATCTTGGCTCGTTCCAATTTGATTCCGTTTTTGAAGCCGCAAAGGCGGCTCCTCCGGGAATTATTGTTGCAATCACGTTGTTCATGCTTGTCGGTGTGGCAGGCAAGTCGGCACAGATTCCGCTCTACGTCTGGTTACCTGACGCGATGGCTGGCCCGACACCCGTCTCTGCATTAATCCATGCGGCAACGATGGTGACTGCAGGCGTGTACCTCATCACGCGTTCTGCACCGCTGTATACGCTTGTGCCTCAGGCCCAGTATATCGTCGCCATGACAGGCGCGGTGACCGCGCTCTTCGCGGCGACGATTGCCGTCGGTCAGTACGATATCAAGAAGGTGCTGGCGTATTCAACCATCTCGCAACTTGGTTTCATGGTTGCGGCGGTGGGCATGGGCGCATTCGTGGCGGGCATGTTCCACCTCGTGACGCATGCCTTCTTCAAGGCCCTGCTCTTCCTCTCCGCTGGCTCGGTCATTCTTGGACTTGAGCGTGGGCATCACCATCTGGCACATCACGAACATAAAAAAGAGTCCGACGACTCCCGTCGTCGGCGAAGTCGGGAGACCCTTCGACAAGCTCAGGACAGCGCTTCGGACTCCAAAGACCACCACGAAGAAGTTTTTGACCCAGGCGACATGCGCAACATGGGCGGGCTTCGCAAGACCATGCCTGTCACGTTCTGGCTGTACATCATTGGCACGCTCGCACTGGCGGGAATCTTCCCGTTCGCGGGTTTCTGGTCGAAGGATGAAATTCTCGCCGACGCGTTCACGGAAGGATTTGGAGCGGTTTACTGGCTGCTCACCATCGCGGCGTTCTTCACCGCCTTCTACATGGGACGCCAGATCTGGATGGTGTTCTTCGGCGAAGCGCGTCACGAAGCCGCGGCACATGCAGAGGAAAGCAAGCCGATCATTACGGTGCCTCTCATGGTGCTGGCGCTCCTGTCGGTTGTCGGCGGCGCGCTAAATCTCCCTGGCTTGCACACATTGACCGAATGGCTCGAGCATACGATTGAAGTCCACGCGGGTGAATTTGTCATGAGTGTCGCGTTGATTTCAACCGGCCTCGCGCTCCTCGCCATTTTCATCTCCTGGCTTCTCTACGGACGCAATCCGCTCAAGGCCGGCCAGCCCGACCCGCTCAAAAAGCCGCTCGGTTTCATCTTCACGGGCATGGAAAACAAATGGTTCGTGGACGAGGCCTACTGGGCCGTCTTCGTTGACCGTTACGTGGACATCTCACGCTTCCTTGCCGACGTGATTGACTGGCGCTTCTGGCACGACTGGTTCCACGACAAGGTCATCGCGGGCACGTACAACTGGCTCAGCAATATTGCGCTCAACGATTATGCAGACCAGCGCGGCATCGACGCGTTCGCGAATGCCTTGGGGAAGTGGACTCAATCTTTATCGGCGGCCATGCGAAAGGTCCAGAATGGATTCGTGCGTTCGTATGCGTTGTCTGTGTTATTGGGTGTCGTCCTAATCCTGGGTTATCTATTACTTAAGTAGCCAAAAGTCAAAAGTCGGTGACGTTCGGCTTTTGACGAACTTGCAACGAGGATTGAATATGAACTTTTTCCTGCAACCTCTTACCATCCTGACCTTCTTCCCGCTCCTGGGCATACTCGTGATTCTGTTCATGAATTCCGAGATGAAAAATGCCATACGCTGGACGGCGCTGGTCACATCCCTGATTACGTTTGGCATTTCCATCTGGGTGCTGACGATGTTCACCGCGTCCAACCCCGACCTGCAACTGGTCGCGAAATACAATTGGATTACCGTGGCTGGATGGAACATCCAATACCACATGGGCGTGGACGGGCTTAGCATTTTGCTCGTTTTGCTCACTGCATTCCTGACGCCGATTTCAATTCTCTCCACATGGACAGCCGTTGAAGAGCGCGTGAAGGATTTCATGGTTTTCTTCCTTCTGCTCGAAGTGGGCATGACGGGTGTGTTCCTCGCGCAGGATTTGTTCCTGTTCTACATCTTCTGGGAATTCACGCTTGTCCCGATGTATTTCCTCATCGGCATCTGGGGCGGGCCGCGGCGCATCTATGCCGCGATCAAGTTCTTCCTGTACACGATGGCTGGCTCCATTTTGATGCTGCTTGCCATCCTGTGGCTCGGCATTCAGGGACAGACGTTCTCCGTGCCTGATTTGATTTTGAAGGGCGGCATTCCCGCCAATATTCAGTGGTGGCTCTTCCTTGCCTTCACTGCCGCGTTCGCCATCAAAGTCCCGATGTGGCCTTTGCATTCGTGGCTGCCCGACGCCCACGTCGAAGCGCCGACTGCTGGTTCTGTCATCCTCGCGGGCGTTCTGCTGAAGATGGGAACGTATGGTTTCCTGCGCTTCAACATTCCGCTTTTCCCTGAAGCCACTGTGGCCGCCGCTCCGTGGATCGCGCTCTTCGCGGCCATCGGCATTATTTATGGCGCGGCGGTTTCGTATGCCCAGGCGGATGTCAAGAAACTGGTTGCTTATTCCTCCGTCAGTCACCTCGGTTTCGTCATGCTTGGTATGTTCGCCCTCAACGAACAGGGTATCGCGGGCGGCATTTTGCAGATGATTAACCACGGTCTCAGCACAGGTGCCTTGTTCCTCCTCGTCGGTATGATTTACGAACAGACTCACACGCGCGAAATCAAAGTCTACGGCGGCTTGTGGAAGATCACCCCGATCTTCGGAAGCATTATGCTCATCGTCGCGCTTTCCTCGATGGGACTCCCTGGTCTCAATGGCTTTGTCGGTGAGTTCACTATCTTGCTCGGCGCGTGGGGCGCAGGCATGGACGGCGGACCCTATGGTTCGGTGTGGTACGCAGGTATCTCCGCCGCAGGCGTCATCATGGCCGCGGTGTATATCCTGTACATGTTCCAAAAGATGTTCCTCGGCCCAGAAGGCTCGATTGTGGAAGAAGTCAAGAAACACGGACACGCCCTGCGCGACCTTAACTGGCGCGAGATTGCCACGATTGTCCCGATTTTGATTTTCATCTTCTGGATTGGTCTCTACCCCGCGCCGTTCTTCGATCTCATGGCGCCTGCTGTGACCAAGTTAGTGGCAGCGCTGCCCATCCCCTAAAGCTGTTCGCGATTGGCTTTTAGCTTTTGCTAAATGCTAACCGCTAATCGCTGAGAGCTAATTGTTATGACGCAACTCGACTTCCAAACTCTTCTCCCGCTGACCATTCTCACCGTCTGGGCCTGCGTGCTTTTGATAGTGGACCTCTTCATCCCAAAGAATCGCAAAGGCATTACGGCGGTGCTTGCGGCGCTTGGCCTTGCGGTCACGCTTAGCTTCACCATCTTGCAGATTGGCCGTGAAAATTCCGGCTACAGCGGCATGGTCGTGCTCGACGGTTTCTCGACCTTCGTCAACGCCCTCATCCTCGTCAGCGGTTTGCTCGGCATCGCCCTTGCATACGGCTACGTCAAACGCATGGGACTCGAGCGCGGCGAATACTACACCCTGCTCCTCTTCAGCGTCGTCGGTATGATGCTCATGGCGCAGGCCGCTGACCTCATCGTCGTTTTCATCGCGCTCGAACTGCTGTCCATTCCGCTGTACGTGCTGGCCGCTTTTTCCCGTACCAGCGCTGAATCAGAAGAAGCGGGAATCAAATACTTCCTGCTCGGTGCGTTTGCAACTGGATTTGTCGTGTACGGGACCGCACTGGTCTTCGGCGCGACGGGGACAACATCCCTCGTTGGAATCGTCGGCTCCGCTTCAAACGGGACCTCGAGCCTGCTCCTGACCATTGGAGCGGCTCTCATCCTTGTGGGATTCGGCTTCAAGGTTGCGGCCGTTCCCTTCCACATGTGGACTCCCGATGTCTATCAAGGCGCTCCCACCTCAGTGACAGCCTTCATGGCCGCGGGCGCGAAGATTGCAGGTTTTGCCGCGTTGCTCCGCGTCTTTGCCACTGCTTTCCCCACCCTCGCCACCGACCTGACGGACATTCTCTGGGCCTTGTCCGCGGTGACGATGATTCTCGGTAACGTTGTTGCCATTTCACAGACGAACATCAAACGCATGTTGGCTTATTCCAGCATTGCGCACGCGGGCTACATCCTCATGGCCTTCGTGCCTTACGGAAACAAGGACATTATGCCCATCTCCATCGCGGCAGGACTGTTCTATCTCGTCTCGTATGTATTCACAAACTTCGGTGCGTGGGGCGTAGTCATTGCCCTCGAGAAATCAGAGGGGAAAGGACTGGAGATTGGAGATTACGCGGGCCTCGGACGGAAATATCCCGCCCTCGCCGCCGCGATGACAGTGTTCATGCTCTCGCTCATTGGTCTCCCGCCCACACTTGGACTTGTTGGCAAGTTCTATCTCTTCCGCGCTGTGATCGCGGGTGGATACACAGGTCTCGCCATTATCGGCGTTGTGACTTCCCTCGTCTCCGCATACTACTACCTGCGTGTTGTCGTCACCATGTACATGAAGGATGGCGAACCGACCACCGAACGCGAACCCATGCTCGATTTTACAACTGCCTTCACCGCGATTGTGACCGTGGTTGTCAGCCTTGTGCCGCAGTGGTTGTTCCTGTTGGCGAGTAATGCGGTGTTGAAGTTGTTCTAAACTGTAAAAACAAGAAGCAAGCTCATAATGTTGATTTGGGCGGCTAAACAGGCCGCCCTTTTTATCAGCCCCGCACTCTTTTATTGACAGACATTTCCTTTGCGGTATAATTCCCGTCCGCAAGAATTGGCTCCGTAGCTCAATGGCAGAGCAGTTGCCTCTTAAGCAATTGGTTGAGGGTTCGAATCCCCCCGGAGTCACAGAAACAAAAAAGCCCGCGCAGGGCTTTTTTGTTTCTAAAGCAAACTCAACACCCACACGATCAGCGGTGCGACCGCCAGCGCGGGCAGGAAGTTGCCGACGCGGATCTTTTTGATCTCCAGCAGACTGCTGATGGCAAGCCCGATCAGGATCACGCCTCCCGTCGCGGTCATCTCGCTCATCATTGGCTCAGTGACAATTGCGTTGAGTTGCGCGGCCAGCAGGCTGATCCCGCCCTGATAGACTAGGACAATCACCGAAGAGAACAGCACTCCCACCCCCAGTGTGGATGCGAACGCCAGCGACGCGAATCCGTCGAGAACCGATTTGACGGCCAGCAGGTTGTAGTCGCCTGTCAGACCGTCCTGGATGGAACCGAGAATCGTCATCGGGCCGACGCAGAATAGCAGGGAAGCGGTCAGGAAGCCGCGAACAAATTTCGAACCGGAACCAGTTTCAGCGTCCCGCGTGAAGCGCTGTTCGAGGATCTGCCCGAGGCGCTGGATCCCGTCCTCGATCCTCCACCATTCCCCCAGTAAACTTCCAATCAAAAGCGCGCCCAGCACAATCAGCGGATTTTCCGTTTTGAGGAACATTTGCAAACCCATCGCGGCGGTGAAGAGACCCATGCCTGCGATGACGGTGGCTTTCAGTTTTTCGGGAATGCGCGCGCCGAAGACCAGCCCGAGCGCGCCGCCGATGAGGACAGTGGCAATATTGAGGAATGTTCCGGTCATGAAGTCTCTTTGGCGAGGGATGTTTTTCTTCCAGCGTTCTGGTTCTCTAGCAGTTCAAGCACAAAGCAAAGCGAGGAGAGGCGGTTGAGGTAGCGTTGCAGATCGGGGTTGGGGATTTCGCCGTCGTCGAACAGAACCACCACGCGTCGTTCCGCGCGGCGGACGACAGCGCGTGCCAGCGAAAGCGCCGCGCCGCCGAGCGTATCGCCGGGCAGGATGAACTCCTTCGGCATCTCGACGATTTCGCTCAATTCATCGGTTTGCGATTCGATCCATGCCACGCGCCCCGCGTCGATGAAATGGAATTGTTTTGCGTTTTCAGGTGTGGCGGCCACTTCGGCCATCAACTTGTACAGGTCGCGTTGCGCTTCGAGCAAAATGGGTAATGTCTGCGGTACGGCGCATTGTGCGCGGGCCAGCCCAAGCGCGGCGGAGGCTTCATCCAGCGCGCCGAGGGCTTCCATGCGGTCATGATATTTGGGGACGCGGCCTTCACCGAGCAAACCGGTTGTGCCGTCGTCGCCTTTGGCAGTGTAAAAGGACATGGGCGCATTATAACCACTTTATCGCGAGGTCGCTTATAATTTTGAGGAAAGAGGTTTTCTTGAAACTCAAACTTAGTGGCGCAGGTTTACGTACTCATTTGCCTCCGCTCATTGCCGTGGCGGTGGCGGTGTTGATGTTAATCCTCACGCCCATATGGGCCTACCGGTGGGTTCAAATCCCGTTCCTCGGCGTCTCGATCGAAGAAAATAATGTGGTGAGCCAGATCAACGGGACAGACTGGTCTGCGCGAGCGCAAGGTGTGAAATATTTGGACAGGCTTGTGGAACTCAATGGCGAGCCTGTGCCGGATATCCGCGATGTGGAACGCGTGCTGGCTGCCAATGGATACAAACCTATCCAGGCGACCTTCGTAAAACAGACAGGGGAACGATTTACATTGGAAATCACGCCAGTCCGCCCGCTTTTGGTTGACGTGATTTCGCTCTTTGTTGTGCCTTACTTGATGGCTGTTTTCTTCCTGGTCATCGGGTTATGGGTCTATAGGATCAAGCCTCACCTGTGGGAAAGCCGCGCGCTGACACTTTTTGCTTCGGGCGTAAGTGTGATGCTGGCTACTTTCCTCGATATCAGCATGACTCATCATGCAACCATTATCTGGTCGCTTGGCATTCTGCAAACTGCGGGTGGTTTGGCCTATCTTGCACTGGTCTTTCCCCGGCCAGTCCGGTTTGTGCGCTCTGCCCCCGCGTTGCGTTATTTGCCCTGGGCGGTTCTGGCCCTGCTTGTGCCGGTGATGGTGGCAGCCGTCTATTTCCCTCCCAATCCATATTTTTACACTGCCGCATGGCAGATGGGTTACGTATGCATCATGCTCGGCTTTATGCTCCTGATTGGCATGTTGATCTGGCGCATCGTTCGCGCAGAATCCCCCATCGTCCGCCAGCAGAGCCGTGTGATCCTCTTTGGAGGGTTCATCGGTTTTCTTCCCATCCTTTTATATCTGGCGGGCCTCATCCTCGGACTTCTGCCTGAATTTCACGCCTGGCTTTATTTCCCGCCTCTTGTTTTATTTCCGCTTTCCATATCCTACGCCATTTTACGCTATCGCCTGCTGGACGTGGACGCTTTGCTCGTCCGCCTCCTCACGTATACGTTGATGACTGTAGTCGTCATTGCAGCATTCTACCTGCTTCTTGCGGTTCTCTCTTTTGTATTTGAGGGCGCCATACAGTCCAACAACCCGATTGTGATTGCCTCTTATCTCTTCATTTTGGTGGTTGGGCTGACTCCTCTTCGCAATATCATTCAAAGCACAATTGACAGGCTCTTTTATCGTTCTCCTGCCGATTATCGGCGTGTATTGTCAAGGCTTTCACAAAGCCTCACGGTCATGCCCAATCTAAGTCAGACTCTGCGCCTGCTTGAAGATCAACTGCAACAGGCCCTTTCCCCCGATAAATTTGCCGTCTATCTTTATAACGATGACCTGGGTGAATACTTCCCACACGCCACACAGGAGGATAGCGCGCCACCTTACCAAACCAACGCGCCGCTAATTCGACAGCTCGCCTCCTCCCAGGCCCCGGTCTGGCTGCCGCTCGATGGGCCGCTTCCACCTGAATTAAGGGATGCCGCCACCTCTGCCCAGCGCCTGCTTGGCTTCACCTTTGTTCCCCTGCGTTACGAGGGCAGGCTGATCGGATTCCTTTCCCTCGGTCCGCGCCGCTCCGGCGACCCGTATACCAGCGATGACCTGGATTTTCTCACCGCCGTGGCATCGCAATCCACGCTCGCATTGGAAAATGCCCGGCTGTTTGCCAACCTGCGCCGCAATCTCGATCAGACGATGGAAATGAAGAATCTCATGGACGATATTTTCGCTTCCATTGCCACCGGCGTCATTACCACGGACGTTAAACATCAAATCACGCTTTTCAACCGCGCCGCGGCCGAGATCTTCGGCATTCCGGTGAACCAGGTATTGGGACATTCGCTCTCGACGGCGTTACCCGGCCTGGGAGTGGAACTTGAGCGGGCTACTGCAAGCGTCATTGATCAGAGCAGTACGATCCTCAACACGGAACTGAACAGCACTACCTCAACGGGCGGTGACTTGTACCTGCGGTTGTCCCTCTCGCCCCTGCGCGATGCCTATCTCGTTACCAAAGGTACAACGATTGTCTTTGAAGACCTGACCGAGCGATATAAACTTGAAGTTGAACGCGAACTCATTCATAAGACCTTTGGCCGCGTCGTTGCGCCTCGCGTCCGTGACCGTCTGCTGGCCGATCCCGGTAATTTGCAATTGCGCGGCGCCAAACAAACCGTCACCATTTTATTTGCCGATCTGAGCGGATTCACAACCTACAGCGAAAAGCATGATCCTGAAACAGTATTCTCCGTGCTGAATTCCTACCTCTCCCTTGCCGCGCAAGCCATCCTCGAACAGGAAGGCACGCTCGATAAATTCATGGGCGATGCGGTGCTTGCCATTTGGAACAGCCCCGATTTGCAGGAGGATCATGCCGTGCGCGCCGTACGTGCCGCGTACGAAATTATCCGCCGGTTGGAAGTGGTGCACTCGCATTTTGACAATCCCGACCAACGCATGTTTTTTCGCATTGGCATAACCACCGGCCCTGCAATTATCGGCAACGTGGGAACGGACGAGCTCTTCAATTACACAGCCATCGGTGACACGGTCAATCTGGCGGAGCGTTTGCAGAGGGTTGCCCAACCGGGTCAAATTCTGCTTGAGAAAACCACTTACGATATTGTGGCGGATCAGGTCATCGCTGAGCCGCAGGAGCTGATCACGGTCAAGGGGCGCGAACGATCGGTGGAAGTTTACGTTTTGAAGGGCCTGAAATAATGCTTGTCCCTTTTCATAAGGAAATGGTCCTTACCGCGCTTAAGGACCGCTTCAGTCCGCGTGCGCTCTCTGCCATCCTCGCCGCCAACCTCGCGCAGGATTCCCTCCGCTGCCAGCTCGGCCACGACGAATTTCATTACGACAACAACGCCATCGACGAGTCGGATCGCTATCTCAAGGAACAACGCGGGTACATCCTTGCGTCGTTGCTGTTGCCGGATTACCTGCCAGCCTGGGGAGCCTTCGGCAGATTGATCCACACCGCGCAGGATTTCTACGCCCATACAAACTACGTGGCCCTCTGGCTTGACCAGTTCGACGGCACGCCTCCTCCCCCGCCCGAAATTGATCCCGTTCAAAAGAGTTTGATCCAAAGCCCGGGCCTGCGTTCTGGTAAACTGTATTATCCGCTGGAACTTTTATATTTCATCCGGCCTTTGCAGAAATTTGCCCTGTCCATCCTGCCGCCCGATTCGCACGCCCACATGAACCTCGACTCACCCGCGCAGGGGCCGCGTTTTGAATACGCCCTCGCCGCCGCCATTAAACGGACACAATACGAATTGGAAGTTCTCGAAAATATCCTTACGCCCGAAATGTTTGAACGCTTCACCGACCTGAAAACATGACGCGTAAAAACACCTCCACCACTTCCTTTGGTTCGCCCGGCCGCGAAGGTCATGATTCTTCGGCTTTTTATTCGGCGCGTCTCTATGACGAAAAGCCGCAGGTTGACGCCATGCCGTATGTGGAGAATCCCATCCCCGCGGACAGGCTCAACACGATCACGCTTGCCTCCTCCGAGAACATGTCAAACCTGCCGGATTCGAGTGTGCATCTCATGGTCACTTCGCCGCCCTACAACGTTGGCAAGGATTACGACGAAAACCTGACGCTCGAGGAATATCTGGCCTTCCTCCGCCGCGTGTGGGGTGAAACCTATCGCGTGCTTGTCCCCGGCGGGCGCGCCTGCATCAACGCCGCGAACCTGGGACGCAAGCCCTACATCCCCCTGCATCTCTTCATCGCCCGCGACATGGTGAACATCGGCTTTCTCATGCGCGGCGAGATCATCTGGGACAAAGCCGCCAGTGCCAGCACATCCACTGCCTGGGGATCGTGGCAGTCGGCATCCAACCCCACCTTGCGCGACACGCACGAATACATTTTGGTCTTCTCCAAGGGAAACTTCCGCCGCGAAAAAGTGGAGGACCGCGAGAATACGATCTCAAAAGAACAATTCCTCGAATGGACAAAATCCGTCTGGTCGTTTGCATCCGAGTCTGCCAGGAAGATCGGCCACCCCGCGCCGTTCCCGGTCGAACTGCCATATCGCTGTATCCAGTTGTACACCTACTCCAACGAAGTGGTTCTCGACCCATTCATGGGATCGGGTCAAACCGCACTGGCCGCGTTGAGGGCGGGAAGAAAGTATGTGGGATATGAATTGAATGAAGATTATTTGAAACTGGCGCAAAAGCGAATCGATGAAAGGGTATAATCCTGATCATGGACCTAAAAACTCAACTCAACGAATCCGTGAAAGACGCCATGAAGAGCGGGGACGAAGTCCGCAAGCGTACCGTCCGCATGGTGCTGGCCGCCATCAAGCAGGTTGAGGTGGACAAGCGAACCACGCTCGACGATATGGCTGTCATTGCGATCATTCAAAAGGAAATCAAGAACCGCCGCGAAGCTTTGGAGGAGGCCCAAAAAGCCAGCCGCGCCGACCTCATTGCAGATAACGAAGCTGAGATCAAAGTGCTCGAAGTCTTCCTTCCCAAGGCCATGCCCGCCGAAGAACTGCGCGCGCTTGTGCAATCCGCCATCGCGGAGACGGGCGCATCCTCACCCACAGATATGGGCAAAGTGATGAAAATCGTCATGGGCAAGGTGGCAGGACGCGCTCCCGGCGACATGGTCAGCGCGGCAGTGAAAGAATTGCTTACCCGGTAAGAGAAGAACGCGCAAAATAACGCGCCCCTGTTGTTTTGCGATCCATTTTAGATGTCTGAACGCAGTTCGTCCCCTTCCGTCGGTATTCGCACACTCCAGATTCTTATCGTCGTTGCAGTCAGCCTGGTGACCTTTGGCGCGCTGACATTGCCAATCGGCCTGCGTCCATCCACCCCGCCGTTGGACGTGGGGCAGGTTGCGCCGTACGATCTTCAAGCCCCGTCCGAACTCGAATACGTCAGCGAAATACGGACGGAGGAGGCGCGCTCCGCCGCCGAAAGCGCGGTGCCGCCCATTTACACCTCTCCAGATCCCGCCATCGCCCGCCAGCAAATTGACCGTCTTCGCACCACTTTGCAGGTGATCACTTCGATACGGGACGATCACACAATTCCCTTTGACGACAAAAAAGCCAGCCTCGCCGCTCTCAGCGACGTTCGGTTGGACATTGAAACGATAGACTACCTGCTTGCAATCCCAACCACGCGCTGGGATTCCACGCAACAGGAAGCCTTGCGCGTGCTGGAACTGGTCAGCCGCCGCGCGATCCACGAAGACACTGTGGATGCCACAAAGAACAACCTGGCCAGCCTGGTCAGCCTCACATTAAGTGAGCAACAGGCCGCCCTCGTTTCTGAACTGGCCTCGGCCTTCATCGTCCCCAACAGTTTTTACAGCGAAGAATTGACCCAGGCCGCGAAACAATCCGCACGTGAGGCGGTACAGCCGGTGGTGCAAACCTACAAGACAGGCGAGACCGTCGTCCCTGGGGGCGAGATCATCACGCCTGCCGATATGGAGGCCCTGCGCCTCCTGGGTTTGGTCAGCACCGGCCAGCGGCTGGAAGATATCGCCGGCGCGGCCGTGTTGACCATCGTTTGCGTGGTGTTCGTGCCGCTGTATTTTTCGCGCCGCAAACGCGCCCCGATGATCAACGACATGCGCAGCCTGCTGGTGATGGCTTTCGTTTTCATGATCTTTTTGGTCGGAGCGCGCCTCGTCACCAATCGCACGCTGGCTCCTTACGCGTATCCGCTTCAAGCGGCGGGACTCCTGCTCGTGACCTTGTTCGGACTCGATGCAGGCGTCGTCATTTCCATTCCACTGAGCCTTTTGGCCGCCTACGGGCTTTCCAACACGTTCGACCTCACGCCCTATTACCTGCTTTCCTCTCTCGTTGGGATTCTTGTGTTGGGAGCGGCGCGCCGCTTTTGGGGATTCCTGCGCGCGGGATTTGCCATCATGATCAGCGGCATTGCCGTTATTTTTGCCTACCGCTTCCCGGTCATTCCCACCGATTGGCTGGGCGCGGTACAACTGGCAGGCGCGATAGCCTTCAGCGGGTTGGCCTCTGCAAGCATCGCCCTGCTCTTGCAATATATTCTTGCCCAAACATTGGGATTAACCACATCACTGCAATTGCTCGACATCTCCCGCCCCGATTCGCCTCTCCTGCAATTCTTCCTTCGCAATGCGCCCGGAACCTACCAGCACAGTCTGCAGGTGGCAAACCTCGCCGAACAGGCCGCCGAAAAAATCGGCGCAGACCCGCTCCTCACGCGCGTCGGCGCGCAATTCCACGATGTGGGCAAGTCCCTCAACCCAACCTTCTTCATCGAGAACCAGCTTCCCGGCAGTGTGGATAAACATCACGATATCCCGCCCGAAGAAGCCGCGGCCACCATCATCCGCCACGTAACCGACGGGGTGAAACTCGCACGCAAGCACCGCCTGCCGCGCCGCCTCGAAGATTTCATGCTCGAACATCACGGCACGTTGATCACGCGCTATCAATACAACCAGGCGCTCGAAGCCGCAGGCGGCGACGCCGGCAAAGTGGACATCGAAAACTTCCGCTACCCCGGCCCGCGTCCGCGTTCGCGCGAGACCGCCCTGCTTATGTTGGCTGATGCTGTGGAAGCCCGCGCACGCGCCGAGCGCCCTTCCACCGACGATGATCTGCGCGCCCTCGTCCGCAGTGTGGTCGACATCGTCCAGAAAAACAACCAACTGGATGACACCCTCGTCACTCTGCGCGATCTCAATCTCATTGCTGAATCTTTTGTCACCACCTTGCGCGGCACCTATCACCCGCGCATCCAATATCCCAAACCCGCCGTCGAAGACCAAACCATTCCGGCAAAACAATGATCTGCATCGAACCTCATCCCGATTTTCCCAACATCGAAATACTCGAACAAACGGCGGACGCCGCGCTTGAACATGAATCCGTTGAAGCGGAGGTCATTCTCTCCATCATTTTGACGGACGACGGGCAGTTGCATGAACTGAACCGGGACTATCTCGGAATCGACGCGCCAACCGACGTGCTCTCCTTCCCCGCCTCTGAATCGGACCCTGAAACTGGCGCGCGTTATTTGGGAGATGTCCTCATCTCGATCCCTCGCGCCGCGGAACAAGCCCGGGCCGCCGGGCATGATCTTCAAGGTGAAGTTCAGCTTCTCGTCGTCCACGGTGTTTTGCATTTGCTTGGGCATGACCATGCCGAGGCGGAGGAAAAAGCCCGTATGTGGGCCGCGCAGGCCGAGGTCCTGGAAAGACTCGGGCTGGGTCATATCAAAGTTCGCGAAGAATAATTCATGTCACTAAAGTCATTCATCGCATCGCGCATCAAATCCTTCGGCCACGCGTTTCACGGCTGGTTCTACGTGTTGCGCACACAACAAAACGCGTGGATCCACGGCACAATTGCCACGATTGTCTTCATCCTTGGTTTTTGGGTTGGGCTTCCGCCGCGCGACTGGGCGGTTATCATCCTGACGACCGCCATGGTCTTCGCGGCTGAATTCATGAACACCGCCATCGAAGCGGTTGTGGATTTGGCCAGCCCCGTGCATCATCCGCTCGCCAAAGTGGGCAAGGACGTGGGCGCGGCCGCGGTGCTTGTTGCCGCGCTTGCCGCGATATTGATCGGCCTGCTGCTTCTTGGCCCGCCGTTGTGGGCAAAGGTAACAACCTTGTTCAACTGGTGAAACTCTCGAAGTTGGGGAGTGGCTGGAAATGAGCTTTTTCAACACGAAGCCACAAAGATCAACTCGAAGGCTTTTAGTGACTCTGAGACTTGGTGGTTGGTCTTTGATTTTGGACACTTCTAATTTCAGTAAATCACAGATTGCACGGAATGCAGACTTCAGTCTGCGATTTTCCGAGGCCAAAGCGGACTACACCTGCCCTGGCGGGCGGTGCCAGGGAAGTCCGCGCTCCGAAACAAATTCGTGATTTGCTGAATTTATAAAAGGAGACAAAATGACTTTATCGTTTAAATTCGGCACGGTCGGTTCGCCCACAGGCACGCCAAAGAAACCCGGCGGCTCGGTGGGCGCGGTTGAGTTCAGCAAATCAATCGGGCTTGACGCGCTCGAGCTTGGCTGGGTGCAATCGGTGCGCGTGACCGAGGCCACCTGCGCGGCGATCAAATCCGCGGGCGAGGCTCAGGGTGTCTCGTTGAGCGTCCATGCGCCGTACTTTATTAACTTGAACGCGACCGATGATGAGTGGCCCAAATCACGCAAGCGTTTGATGGACGCCGCGCATTATGGATACCTCGCGGGCGCAACGGATATCATTTTTCATCCCGGCTCGTATTTTCAAAATGATCCCATTGAAGTTTTGAAAGTGGCGATCCCGCGCTTGAAGGGCTGTGTGGATGAGTTGAAGAAGAACGGCGACAACGTGACCCTGCGCCCGGAGACGATGGGGAAATCCGCGATGCTTGGCTCGTTTGAAGATGCGCTTGCGATGAGCAAAGCCATGGACATGGTGCAGCCCTGCATTGACTTTGCCCACCTGCACGCGCGTCCCGGCGATGGCACGATGAATACTTATGACGAATGGTCGCGCCTGCTGGAAACCTGCGCAAATGAACTCGGCGCGGATTCGCTCAAGCGTTTGCACATCCATCTTTCCGGCATCGAATACGGCCCGAAAGGTGAAAAGAATCACCTGCCCCTCGCCGAAGCCGACCTGGACTTGAAGGCATTATTCCGCGCGCTGAAAGAGTTCAAATGTGCCGGCCGCATCCTGTGCGAAAGCCCTGTCATGGAAGAGGACGCGTTGAAGATGAAAAAAGTATGGATGAAAGTGAGCGGGGAGAAGAAATAACTTTCCTCACCGACTCCCTTCCCCTTTTGGGGGAAGGGTTGGGGATGAGGGTGAATGCCTACTTGGTCATTTGAATATCAAGCTGGTAGCGATCGGGGTCTTCATCGGTCCATACCAGCAGGTCGCCATAGCGGTCGTAATATCCCTGCGCGCTGGCAACGATCGTATATTCTTCGTTGCGGGCAATTGAGAGGGGAATTTCGTAGCCGCCATTCGCATCTGTTAACGCATAGGCATATACATTTGATTCGGGATAATTCGCCGAAGACCACTGATCGTATGTGATCCCCGGTTGCAATATGAATACCTGCGCGTCAGAAATCGTCCTGCCAGTATCCGCATCCGTGACTGTGCCGTAGATGGCCACACCATTGCTCGCGGGCGGCGGGTTTGTCCCGCTTGAGCCGCCGCCAACCACCACACTGCTTTCGGCCAGTTGCGGGAGGTCCGCACCGGCGTAGAGTTGAAGGCGGTAATTGCCGTCAGCCAGGGACCCGTCTGTGGCGTAGATGCAGGTATAAGACTGGCCGGATTCGCCTTCGGTCCAGGCATAACTGCCGGAGTAGACTTCCTGTCCGTCCGCGGTCCACAGTTCGGCCCACTCCTGCCCGTCGGTCATGCCGGAGAAATCGAATGTTGCCGCCATGGCCGCTGTGTTCGATGGATAGGAACTGACCGGCTCGCCCAGCTTGCATTCGGAACCGCCGCTGACCGAATACCAGGTCATGTTGCTGAAACTTTCACTGCCGCTTCCCGATGTTGAGATTACGTTTGAGCCGAACGGACTGGAATATTGCTGGCCGGATTGTGCGGCTTTGATGAGCGGCAGGGCGAGGTTGACAGGCCGTAATGCATTGATGAACCCGCCGATCGGGATGCAGCTGTCGTTTTCGTTGATAATGCCATCTTTATTTGTATCCTGAATTTGGCGGCAGTCCGTCACTTCGCCTGAGCCGCCGGAGGAAGCCTGGGTGGGCACACCGATGATTCTGCCGCTGTCATCCGCGGCGAGGCCGCCGGAGTTTCCGCCCGCGATGGTGGCGTCGGTCTTGACCCACGCCCGGTCACCGATCTGCTCTTCGGAAGTAAAGCCTGAGACGTTGCCATCGGTGTAAGTGATCGTGTCGCCGCCAATGCCGGGGAAGCCGAAGATGTTGACGTGGTCGCCGACATGGATTTGGTCCGAATCGCCGAGGGACACGTATGGCAGGTTCAGGCTGGAGGTATCGATGTTGGCTCCATCCACCGTTGACGTGATCTGGATCACGGCCAGGTCGAGATAGCCATCCACTGCCAGCACTTGCGCGAAATACGAAGGTGTGGGAGGGCGGTCTTCGGATTCAACGAGTGCGATGCCCAGGGATTTTGGCTCGTTTTCCACGTCGCCCTGTGAGGCCGGGCTTGCGACGTGGGCGTTGGTCAGGATCATGCCGGTTGAACTGATGATCGTTCCAGAGCCGGTATATCCCGGCACGAGTTCGCCGTTGTTATCGAAAAGTCCGAAGATTTGAACGGTGGCCGAGATAAGCTGAAGCCGTTCCGATTGGGAAAGCCCGTCGTTTGAATCACCTATGTTCTGTGGATTGACGGGCGGGTTGGGCGTTGTGGGCTGCACTGGAGGGTTGTTGCCATAGCAAGCCAGCGCCGCAATGGCCAGAACCGTCAGCATGAACCAGAAACGGTTAAATTTTGTTGATCTCATGCCTGCCTCCGTTTTAGAAAGTGAGCGATTCCAGGAAAAGATGGAATCGTCCAAGCCCCATTTCAAAGTCGTTTTCTTCCGCCCAATAGGTTGCAGCCAACGCGTGATCGCCGTTGATGAAAATGTAGTCAACGCCGCGCACCACACTTGGGATGTCCGCATGTGTGAGGTCCGGGTTGGATTCGACGAAGACGTAGGTCACCTCGTAGGCGGTACGCCCATACACGGTCACTTCACGCTGTTCCAGAACGCGGAAGGCCGTCAGATTTTGGGCGCGTTCCAGCGTGAGCAGGCTCGCAATTTGCGCGGCTGTGGTTCCTTCTGCGAGCGGCATCTTTCGCAGAATATACGTGGTTCCAAACCCGGCATTTGAAAAATCGTTGGTGTGCAGGATTTCATCGCCTGCGGGCTCAGCCTGTAACCATCCGGCGGGAGTTTGAGCAGTGATGCCATCCGCTTCAAAAGCGATACTGCGCGTTTCCACGGATGTTTTGCAGGCCCAGCCTGCGAGAAGGGCAACGACCGTTACCGCGATCACCGTGATTTCAGCGAAGCGGTCGCCGAGGGAAGAATTCCTGGTTGACATGTCTTCCTCCTATTTCGCCGCTTGAGCGGACCTGATGCTGCGGCGGACGAGTCCGAGGATAATTCCCGTGATCGCCAATGCCATCACGGCCGCCAAAGCCAGTCCCAGCCACGAGTTGACCGAGCCGCCGCTGAGGCTTACACCGGTTTGCACAACACGTCCGCGCAGCCAATTGAACAGGCCGTTTGCCACAGCCGCCAGTGTAATGCCCAGAGGCATCCACCAGATTTTCTCAGACTCGAACTTGGCGCGCCCGAGGAAATAGCCGGTGATACCGGAGAACGAAGCCTGCGCCAGCGCCACAACCGCCATGCGGATCACGCCTGCGCCCAGGTCCACGCCGCCGTTCGAGACCACGAACTGGATATTCAACACGGCGGCGTATCCCAATCCTGCGGCGGTGGCATAGATCACGCCGTCGGTAGGCTCGTCAAATTCCTCTGAGTGATAAATGCTGTAGCGGACCGCGGCGTATTTCAGGAACTCCTGTACGAAGCCGACCACAAGGATGCCGCCAAGGATGGTCGTGACCGTGTCTGCATACAGCCAGTGAGATACGCGGTAGACGTTCTCAACCAGCGGCATACCGATGGCCGCGGCCAGCAAAGCGCCGATGGCAAAGACCCCCAGCACAAAGTGCTTCGGCTCCGGTTCAAGCCTGTCCTGCACATAGAAAAACATGAGCCAGATCACGGATGGGACAAGCGCCAGAAAAACGCCGGTCAATAATAAAGTTGAGGGTGTGAAGGCCGGCTGGAGTGCATTATCGAGCGCATAGACGATACCTACGAACACGATCAGACTCGCAATAAGCAGGAACTCATCGCGCCAAATGTGAGCTCGTTCGCGCAGTGGTTTTGATTCGGGCATGGGGCATCCTCCTTCGTAATGAATAAATGTGAAAATTACAAACCCTGCAAAATCCTACCGGCCATTATAGCCGCTATTCTTCCGGCTTATATTCAAACCGGAATCCCTTCAATTCGATGTACGGCTGCCACGTCTTATAACTGACCGCACGCACGCGCCGCGCAATTTCATCCGCGCTCATATCCGGCGTGACCTTGAATAGCTCGTTGAATTGAACACGCGTGAACGGCGGCCTCGTCCATTTTTCTGTTGAGACGGGCAGTTCTTTCCCCTCCGCCATGAGCCCCGTGATTTCAAAAAATAATTCCATCTGGTTTTCGTAGGTGCGTTTGAGGAGCGTATCCACATTATCTTCGGGATAAACAGGGAATCGCTTCACTGCAATGATCGTGCCGGTGTCCACTTTGGACGCCATGTGATGACAGGTCGCACCGTATTCTTTTGCATCCTCATACAACGCAAAGTTGTTACAGCCAATTCCGGGATAATCAGGCGACGCCGGATGGAAATTGATTGCGGCCCTGCGGGCGCGCTTCAATAAACTTTCAGGAACCACCCAGCGTGAAAGATAGGAGATGACGTAATCGCCTTCCCAGTCACGCGCCTCGGGCGGTAATGCCTCTCCCCAGCGGCCCAGGCAAAAGGTCACGCGCGCGAAGCGTTGCCGGCAAAATTCCAAAGCGCGGGCGCAGTCGGCGTCGTCCGCTTTTCCGAGAAAGAGAATTGAAATATCGCTATTGTTCATAACAACTTATTTTTCCTCTCCCTTTGGGAGGGGCCGGGTGAGGGAATTGTGTCCCCATTATAGTCTGGCCTGCAAGCCGAAATCCTGCGGGATGAACGAGAACATCACCGCGTCGTGCGCTTCTTTTCCGACCAGGATGCGGTTGCGAAGAATGCCCTCACGATGCGCTCCGATCTTTTCTGCGACCTTCAAACTGGCCTCGTTACCCACGGCCACCACCACCTCCACGCGGACCAGCCTGAGCTTTTCGAATGCAAAATGCGCCGCCATCCGCGCGGCCTGTCCTGCCGCACCGCGTCCGCGTTGGGATGTGCGTATCCAATATCCAAGATTGCAATGGAAATAAACGGGATGGATGTGACTCAGACTGCACGCGCCGATGAACGCGCCGCTCCTTGCATCGGTGATCGCAAAACTGTACATTACATTCTCGCCCCAGCGCGCCCGCACAACCGCAATGTAATCGCGCGCCTCAGATTGGGCATAATCGTTGTGCGCCCACGACATCCATGGCTTGAGGTCCGCCATCGATTCCCGTACGGCCATATATAAATCACCTGCGTCGTTGAACTGGAACGGACGCAGGGTGATATGGCTGTCGCTTATCGTGGTGTAGGGGATCATGCGAATCCCGCCCAAAGAAAAACCTGCGCGAAGCGCAGGCTACATGGCAATGTATTCTCTCAGGTTATGTTCAACCGCATAGGCGGCGGCTTCGGCGCGGTTGTTCACGCCCAGTTTGGAAAGGATGCTCGAAACGTAATTCCGCACCGTGCCCTCCCCCAAAAACAGCGACTTGGCGATCTCGCGGTTGGTCTTGCCTTCCGAAACCAGCAAAAGCACGTGCTTTTCCTGCTGGCTCAAGTGAGCGAAAGCGGATGCCTCCTCCTCCTTCACTGCACGCCGCACTTCCTGGAACACACGCTGGGTCACAGCCGGGTCGAGCAGGGCCTCGCCGCGACCGACGGATTCCAGGGCTTTTATCAGGTCCTCGCTCCCGATTTGCTTCAGGATATAGCCCGAGGCCCCGGCGCGAATCGCCGAAAAAAGCATCTCATCCTCGGCATACGAGGTGAGCATGATCACTTTCGTGTTGGGGAACTGGTTGACAATTTGTTCGCAGGCTTCGATGCCCGAAGTGCCGGGCAGGCGAATATCCATCACCACAACATCCGGGTTCAGCGCGTGTACCTGTTCCAGCGCATCACGGGCGGAACCTGCTTCTCCCACGATCTCGAATTGCGGATGCCGCTCGAGCAGGGATTTCAAACCCAGACGAACCACTTCGTGGTCGTCAACAAGGATTATTCTTTGCTTAGCCATTGTGCTATTTTACCCTAAGATTGTCCACAAATGTACTTATCGTATTACCCTGTGAAAACTACGTCAACCGCGAAGATTTTGCAGCGCGATATTTATATCGCCTTTGGTTGCGGAATGAATTCCGCGTTACGAAATACTGGGCGAATTAGGTTTTCCGGGTGATTTTTTGCACAGAGGCCAAATGCTCTTCGATATGTGCCAATCCGCGCTCGACCCACGTTTGAGTTGTGAAACCGGCTCCCAGCGTCTCGTGGCGGCTTTCACGATTCCAGGCCTCGGATGGCAGGCCCCGCAGAAGAATTACAAGGTCCTGGATGCTGGCTGTGAACTCATCCAGGACGACTTCCAGCGGTTCGGACGAGTTGTAATGTGCGAGCATCCATTCGTTGGCATCAAAGTTTTTGAATTCGGGATTCTCCTCGTTGATCGTGCGGCGGACGCGCATTCCATAAACATGCTTGTCCGCATCGCGCGTGTGCGAAGCCAATTGATGCGCGTTCCAGCCGCCCTCGTCCACGGGCGCGAAAGGGTCTTTGGCCGCCTCGCAAGCTGAACGAAATTCCTTCGCCGCCGCGGCAATCTGCTCGATCAATTTTCTGCGATATTCCAGTAATTCCTTCATCGTTCCTCCTGCTTGAAGAGCGGCATGATTTCACTGATGATCTTTTCCGGGCCATGATTTTCGACCGCATACACCCGAACCCCCATTGGACTCATCTCCTGGTCCGCGGCATGAGACAATGCTGTAAGCCCCGCCATGCTCGATGAATAGGCCCCCGCTTCCTTCCCGGACCCTTTGCCTGCTTCCGTTATGATGTTGATGATCACCCCCCGGCCTTTTTCGCGCATCACCCGTCCCGCGGATTGCATCATCAAAAATGCGCCGGTCAGGTTCACATCCAGGGTGCGATGCCAATCCCATTCGTCCATATCCAGCAGGGGCGTGTGCGGTTCGACCGCGGCGTGGTTGACCAAAATATCAATGCGGCCAAAGTCATCCTCCACGCAGTTGATCAAAGCCTGCGCCGCCACCTTTTTGGCAACATCGTCAATGTATGCCCTGGCAATTCCCCCGTTTGCCTTGATCTCAGCGACAACCTGCTCAACATTGACCGGCGAAACATCGTTCGCGGCCACAACCGCGCCGCGCCGCGCGAATTCGAGCGCCAGGAGCCGCCCCGTCCCTTTGCCTGCACCCGTGATCAAAACAACCTTATCTTTGAAATCATTCATGCCTGGCACCTCACTCGCACACCGGGATTGTATCGGGATTCGTGTTCGCGTTCAACGGCAGACCAAGATAGGGCGAAGGGTCATACGTGTTATCAATATCCAGTTCATTCTTGAAATTGCCGAGGGGATCATTTTCAACAATGGAAAAATGCAAATGCACGCCCACCGGGTTGTTGGGGTCGCCGGAATAGTTTCCCTGATAACCGAGCAACGTCCCTGCTTCGATGAACATTTCTTTCGCGCCCGCTGGAAAATCGGACGCGATGTACGAAGCGCCGTTCTGATCGGCCATGTGAGTGTAATAGAGCCAGATCTGGCGTCCGGGTTGAAGCGGGTCGTCTGGCACGCGCACGATGACGGATGATTTCCAATCGGCCATTCGCGTCAGGTATCCGGGGTACGCCGCGATGACGGGGGTAACGCCCACCTCCGTCCCGGCGAAAATGTCAATTCCCTGGTGGCAGTGACCGGGGCGGAAAGAATCGTCCCAAATAAAGCCGACCAAACCGTCGGTGGGGAAAATGAACGGGGCGTCCGCGCAACGCGTTTCGGCAGTCATCATCAATTCTGGATGCGAGAATGGATCGCGAAACCAGTCAAAGACTTGAAGAGTCCTTGCGCTTCCGCGACGATAGGTGAAGAAAAGATATAACCCGGCTGTCAGGATTGCAACGAGAAGAATGGGAATAAAAATGTAGCGTCTGGGCATGGGAAGGGATTATACCTTTTTCCAAAAATGCTCTCGCGCCACTTGAAATGGACTTTGAAACGATGTAATATAAAACTGCTTTAGAGTTGTTGCGCCATTTGTCTGAGAGGTACGGATGCGAACCTCGAAAAGGCAAACCCACTGCGAGGTGGGGGCGCAAAGTTATGGATCTGCGAGTGAAGCGAGTGCAGACCGCCAGACTGCCGAAAGGTTTTTCCTTTCGGCAGTTTTTATTTTTTCAAAGATGTGAAAGGAGGCAGATAGGACGACAGTCTTCGATTCTGATTTCACTATCTTCTGGATCTGTTTAATTCCATATCTAAGGAGAAAAAAGAAGATGAAAAAGAAAATTCTTGCAACAGTTAGTGTTGTGTTGTTGCTAATCGCTTTATTGCCTGCATCAGTTGCGGCAGATACTCCCCCCGGCCCTCCAACGGAATTCCCGCGGAATAACATGGCACCCGCTGGCCCAGATCCTATGGACCTTTCTGTGGAAATGCTCGGCGAAGAGGAGATCGCCTTGCGAAAACAGGCGGCTGTGGTTGGTTCTGATGTTGCCACCAATGCCTCTCCAATCGGTGAGCCGGCTGATATAGGAGACGAATTAACCATCACTGTCAGCGATAACGGCCTCGGCGTTGATTATGATGAGACCTTTGTTGTTGTGCTGGATGGCACATGGGGTATCATCCTGATCGAGGAAGCCGCCTACGATTCCTTCGATGGCACATACTACCATTTCCCGAATCCGAATGGTTGCTGGCGAACCGAAGATGTCATATCTCATGCACAGCTTTCATATCTGCTGGATGAGTTCGATGGCAACATTTATCCAACGGTTTCGACCTACTTTGGCGCGCCGCTGCCGCGTGGCGATGAAGGACAAAAAACCTGGATATTGGTCTTCAACATCCGTGACGAGGCATATTACGACTGCGCTGAAACCACCTACATCGCCGGTTACTTCTCGGCCAGCGAAAGCGCTACAAACAACAAAAACATCATGCACATTGACTCCTATGATTGGGCCAATCGTATTGGCGCAAACTCTGCGCGCCCCTTCTTGTATGAGGGAGTCTTTGCTCATGAGTTTGAGCATCTGGTTCACTTTGACATTGACCCAGACGAACCTTCCTGGGTAGACGAAGGTCTGGCAGATCTAGCTGGCTATTTGAGCGGATATGGTCACTCTGCCGGACATATTGCTTACTATATGGTCTATCATCCATTCACAGCTCTCACCTTCTGGGGTGGAGGCCTGGAAAGCTATGGTGCCAGCTACCTATTCCAACTGTATCTGTATGAGAAGTTTGGCGGGGCTCCTTTTATCTCTGCACTGGTGCAGGAACAGGCAAATGGCATTGAAGGGATTGAGAACACCCTGGCGGCTTTTGGCTACACTGAGTCCTTCGATGAGATCTTCGATGACTGGACCATCGCCAACTACCTTGACGATACCCGTGTAAACAACCGTTACGGGTATGACACCCTTGTCGTTGGCACCATAGATACCTGGGGATATTCCATAGAGTACGCGCTTCAAAACTTCTGGGTTGGCGATCCCTTCCCGGTTTCTCTGGGCTTTAACTCCAGCGATCTCTTCGGCGCTCCAATGCCATATACGGCACATTACTACCGCTTTGGCGGGGAACCCACTCTTCGCACTGCCCTGGATGGCAGTGAATTTGCCGGCACCCCTGCTCACAGCGGCGCGTACGAGTGGTATTCAGACATGGATGCCTGGGCTTGGCGCAGTTTCTACCAGACGTTCAATGTCCCTGCAAGTGGCGCCACGCTTAACTTCTACACCTTCTTTGAAATTGAGGAGGATTGGGATTACGGATACGTGGAGGTCCATGATCTGGATACCGATGAGTGGTATACGCTTGATGCCGCAGGGACTGTGAACACCGTGGCTCATGCTCAAGACAATCCCAATACGCCCACCGGCCGCGAGCCAACCGATTACGAGGCCGCAGGCCGCTGGCATGCCTTCACCGGTTATAGCGGGGGCTGGATTCCTGTTTCGATGGATCTGAGTGCATTTGCCGGCCATACCATTGACCTGTACTTTACAAGCTGGCAGGACGGTGCGTTCACTCTTCAAATGATGTACGTGGATGACATCTCGATTCCCGAGGTTGGATTCTATGACAATGTTGAAGCAGGCGCGGATGGATGGACCACCACTGGCTGGTACAGGACCACTGGCATCCTGCCGAATGACTGGCAGGCAACTCTCATTGAAACCTTGTGGCAGCCGACCGTGCGCTATCCTAAACCAGAAAACTGGCATGCCCGCAAACTGCTTGATGAGACCTATATGATAATGGATCCAGTTACGCAGTCTGGCGAAATTACAGGGATCAATACAACACCTGCAAATTCGCGTCGCACACAGGTTTTGATCGTCAGCAACCGCTTTGATCACATTCTTACATCAGATTACTGGGTCGAATTCACCCATTAACCTGTCTGTTGATGAGTCTGCTGATCATACACAAAAGCGAGGAGGCCGAGACCTCCTCGCTTTTTGAAATGGTGGATTATGTACCTGCTGTGTGCATCGAATATTATGTGATTCCTTTCCTCCCGCCTCCAACCGGACCCGATAACTGCTACCGTACCCCGACCATATCCGCGTTATCGGCCTAGCCTAACTAGTCCATTTGGGGGGAATTTTGAGCAACCACTTGAATTCCACGCTCAAATCATATATTATTTAGGAGAAATTGGATAATTAATAATACCGAAAAGGCAAACCCATCGTGAGGTGGGGGCGCAAAGTCATGGACCTGTCATTCTGATGCGTACGGGATGGCAGGCCGCCAGACCGCCGAAGTTTTTTTACTTTCGGCGGTCATCCTTTTAATAAAAGGAGGTGATGCAATCTCGAATACTTAACGTGCGTTCTACCGTCATTTCAGCAAGATTTTTAGACTATCTGAGGAGAATAGTAATGAAAGCAAAATGGCTTGGCACGTTATTGATTCTTGTAATGCTATCCGTGACCCTTGTGCCCGCGGTTGGCGCGGCGCCCCCATCGCCCATAGGTGAGGACCCACAGTTTGGTTCGGACACCGATGATGCCGCGCATCCATTGGGCACAGAACAAAGGGAAGCCAAGGCATTGGCTGTCGAAGCCAAAATGCACGGCAAATCAGATGGGGATGCGGATGAGCATACTCATAAAGTAGATCTGAAACATTACGTTGAGTTAGACCGCCTGGGTGAAGACACAATCTGGACGATCATCGGGGAGTTTGGCACGCAGATCCATCCAGCTTATGGCGGTACGGCTGGCCCGCTCCACAACGAAATCCCGGAACCTGACCGGACAATGGATAACACCACCATTTGGTCCCCGGATTTTAGCAAGGGTTACTACGAAAATATGCTTTTCTCGGAAGCGCCCGGTGCGGTCTCGATGCGTAATTTCTACATTGAGCAGTCGTCCAACCGCTATACGGTCAATGGTGTGGTAACCGATTGGGTACAGGTCCCATACAACGAGGCACGCTATGGCGCGAACTACTGCGGAAGTATCGTCTGCGCCACCACCTGGCTGTTCGTCCGTGATGAGGTGCAGGCCTGGTACAACTCCCAGATCGCGGCAGGCATGACCCCGGCTGGCATTGACGCCTACCTGAGCCAGTTCGATGTTTGGGACCGCTATGACTGGGACGGTGACGGCAACTTCAATGAGTCCGATGGTTACATTGACCACTTCCAGGCCGTCCATGCAGGCGAAGGTGAAGAGACCGGCGGCGGCGCGCAAGGCACAGATGCCATCTGGAGCCATCGCTGGTACGCGTTTTACAACTTAATTGGGATTGCCGGCCCGTCACCTGACTACTTGCTGGGCGGCGTCCGAATTGGTAATTCCAGCTACTGGATCGGTGACTACACCGTTGAGCCCGAGAACGGCGGCGTGGGTGTGTTTGCTCACGAATTTGGCCATGATCTTGGCCTGCCCGACCTGTACGATACCAGTGGCAACACCGGCGGTGCTGAGAATTCTACCGGCTTCTGGACGCTCTACTCCAGCGGTTCCTATGGCAGTTCCGGCAATCCTGAAGACGGAATCGGCTCGAAGCCGATTCACATGAGCGCCTATGAGAAGCTCTTCCTGGGCTGGTCGAATTATGAGGTGGTCAACTACAACCAGAAAGCAGAGGTCAAGTTAGGCCCTGCCGAATATAACACCCAACATGCCCAGCAACTCGTGGTGTTGCTGCCTGACAAGGAGGTCAGCTCCTTTATCGGCGATCCGTATGCCGGAAGTTACTTCTACCACTCCGGTGCAGGAAATGATCTCGATAACAGCATGACACGCTCTGTCACTCTGCCGGCTGGCGCTGTTTCCCTCTCTGCGCAAGTTCGCTATGATATTGAGCTGGATTGGGATTATGCCTATCTGACAGTCAACGGAACCAACGTTGCCACCAACCTTTCCACCAACACGAACCCGAACGGCCAGAACTTTGGCGAAGGCATCACGGGTTCCTCTGGCGGAAACTGGGTGGCGCTCACTGCCGATCTATCGGCTTATGCCGGACAAACCGTCACCCTCGGCTTCCGCTATTGGACTGACGGCGCGGTGGCTGAAGCAGGCTTTGGCGTGGATGACATTGCCATTACCGGCCTGCCCACCGACGACGCGGAGACCGATCCGGGCTGGACTTATGCCGGGTTCATCCGCACGACCGGCACGGTCGTTCAGTCGTTTGCCAACTTCTACGTGGCGGAATATCGCCAGTATGTCGGCTACGATGATTCCCTGCGCACCGGTCCTTACAACTTCGGTTTCCTGGATACCAAGCCTAATTGGGTCGAGCACTTCCCATATCAGAATGGCCTGCTGGTCTGGTATCTGGATTATTCATTTGCGGACAATAATGTAGGTGACAACTGCGCCTCCGGGCGTTGCGGCGGCCTGTTCCTTCCGGTCGACGCGCACCCGGATTTGCTCCTGCGTCCTGACAATGGACAGGTCTGGCGGCCCCGGATTCAGTCGTATGACTCAACATTTGGTACCGAGAAGACCGACAAGATTTGTCTGCACGTGAACACCACCTTCGTGCAATGCTATGGCGGTTTGAAGGCCAACCCGCTCTTTGACGATACCAAGAGCTATTGGGTTGCTCCTAATCCCGCCATCGGCCATTTCGGCTGGGCCAGTGTTCCGCTTCCGGGCTTCGGTGTTAAGATCCGCGTAGCCAACATGGAGGATAAGCCCGGTAGTTTCATGGAGGTGAAGGTCAATAAAAAGTAGTCGAAACAGCCAATAGCAAGCGTTGTTTGGCTTGAACAAGAGGGGTCCCTCGGCTGAATGTCGAGGGACCCCTTCATTTGTTTTTTCGCGAATATGAAAGTTAAGGTGTGGGATAGATTTCATCCGGCGGGCGCGCTTCGCACAGGATTACCTGATTCGCGCTGTCCGTGTGGTAGGAGAATACCTGTCCGGTTGCTTCGAGCGAAATCCTGAATCCGGGCGTGACTGCCTGGGTGTAGATCATGCCGCTTCTTGGGCAACCCAGACTGCCGTCCGGCCATTGAACCGGTTCTACATCGAATAGTGAAATTTTTTCCACCGCGATGCCCAATTTTCTCGACAGGTGCTCTTTTGCAAGCGTCACCATTTTTTCAGCGGAAGGGTCGGGTGTTGCGGGAGAAACCATGGTTGCATTCTCCTGAATCGGCGTGGAAGTGAAGGCTGGTGTTTGTGTGCTTTCCGGGAGGGGCGTGGCCACTGGATTTTCGGGTTGGCAGGCGATCAAGATAGATCCCAGCAATACGCAGGCGTAGGTTATCCACAAGTGTTTCATAAGCTGCTCCTATTTTATTACATGCAGGCCCGTTGTGCTTGGACGTGAAAATCCATTCAAGTGTTCCCGTTTACAAATTGCCATGCTCCCTCTAACAAAGAATCTATCTTTCGCTTTCATTTTTCCTATGGTTGCCCGATAAGATAACGCTATTCAAATTGAAACCAACAACCGATTAAGGAGAACTCAAAATGACACTCTACATTCAACCCTATCCCTTCCGCCGCATGGCCCGCCGCTGGATGGCCGCGAACAACGAACCTGTTCGTGAACGCGCTCTCGGCGTCAACATCCGCGAAGAGGACGAAGCCTACACACTCTCCGCGCTTGTGCCGGGACTCAAAGCTGAGGATCTGAACATCCAGGTGCTGGACGATGTTCTTCGCATCGAAGGCGAATACAAAGCCGAGGAGGCCGAATACCTCCTGCGCGAACTGCCCTCCGGCTCGTTCACGCGGACCTTGCGCCTGCCTGCCGCCATCGAAGCGGATCATGTCGAGGCGAAGATCGCCGACGGCGTGCTCACGCTAAAACTGCCGAAGGCCGAGTCTGCCCGCCCGAAGAAGATCAACGTCTCTGTAAACTAGCTTATTACTTTTACCGTCCTGGCGGGGTCTGCAAAGACCTCGCCTTTGCATTTAATAAGAGTGTTCTGCAAGATTAATCCCGCATTGCAGGCGGGGAAGGAGCAGTATAATTCGGGCATTCTTAATTTTTGGAGCATGCTTGTGCGACTCAAATTTGCCCTGTTCATCACCCTTGTGCTTGCCATCCTGAGCGCGTGCGGACAGCCAGCCGCCACTGAGATTCCTACAGTTATTCCAACCGATACCCCGATCCCCACGCCCACGTTTACACCCGCTCCAACCACACCGCTGGCAATTTTGGTCATCCCTGCGGATATGGACCAGGCCGCGTCCGGCCTGTACCAAAAGACGGTCTATGACCTGGCACAACAGTCCGGCTTTCGATTTCAGGTCCGCAATGTATTAATGTCCGAGGATTTGACAGACCCGATGCTCAAAATTGTGATCGCCCTGCCGCCCGATCCGGGGATTGCCGCACTGGCTTCCAACGCGCCGCAAGTGCAGTTTCTGGCCGTGAATGTCCCTGACCTGACCGCCGGAGGAAATGTCAGTGTACTGGCCCCGGATGGGCAGGCTGATATTCCGGCTTTCCTTGCCGGTTATGTGGCGGCGATGATCACCGATGAGTATCACATTGGCATGATGATTCCGCAGGGAAATGCCGATGCCCAACGCGCCTACAATGCCTTTGTAAACGGCATGACATTTTATTGCGGCCTCTGCCGCACCTTTTACTTTACCACCTATACTTATCCGCAATACATTGAAATCCCCGCCGATGAAGACCCGTCGCGCTATGGCGGTTACGCCAACGTCCTCATCAATGACAGGGACGTTTACACCTTGTATATCTATCCTGATCTGTATAATGAAGAGTTTCTCTCCTATGTGGGGACCCAGGGTGTGATGCTCATAGGTACGCAAATGCCGGAGCCGCGTCCCGGCGGCTGGGTGATGACCATTCAACCGGATATCATCGAAGCGATCAAGCTGGCTTGGCCCAACCTGGTTGCGGGACAAGGGGGGGCTAGCATTCAGTCCCCGCTTGGCATCGCCGATGTGGACCCGGCCCTGCTTACCCCCGGCAGGGAACGCCTCGCCCAGGAAACGTTGGAAGCCTTACTGACCGGGCAAATTTTGACGAGTAATCCGTAACGCGGAATTCATTCCGCAGCCAAAGGCGATATAAATATCGCGCTACAAAATCTTCGCGGTTGACGTAGTTTTCACAGGGTAATACTATAAAGTAAAACGACGGGCAAACGTCCGTCGTTTTGCTTTCCAACAGTTCACAATAAACCATTAAACGTAGGTGCGGATGGACTGTGTTTGCATTTCCATCCAATCCTGCTTCGCGAGCCAGGCCATGGACTTGATCAGCAGGATCATCGGATTGAGCGGGGAAACAAAGTGTTCGTCTATGCCTGCGAGGTAATAATCGTAGATTTCCTGTTCTTCCCTTTCAGGTGAAACGTGCAGGATCGTCCCGCGGGTGGTGCGGCGCAGTTGGTGGCACAGGGAAATCTGTTCCTCATGGGATACGTTTAAATTCAGGATGATCAATGAAGGGGCAATCAGGCGCGCGGCTTGCAACGCATTCTGTGGTGACGTTTCGTGGATCACGGAGCAGTTCTTTTGTAGAAAAAGAGTTTCCCAAACTGCAACCGTTTCGGCATCCTCCGAAATGATCAAAATTGTTTGAATGTGATTCTTGTCCATTTCAGTCTTCCAGACGAACATGGCCTATTCTCAGATTTAAATTTTGTCGCTGTATATTATGTTGGTTTTATACGCGAAAAAGGGTTGCGCGCGGTATGCCCCTGCGGTACTGTATTTTGGGCGGTGAAATCTTTTCTGTTTTGAACAAAAGCCTTGACTCTCTTCTCAGGCGTGTGATAAACTCGCGCCTACTTGAAGAAAGTAAATCTAACGAAAGGAGACGCGAACCAATGGTAATGAACACGTTTTACACCAAGTTTTCCCGCACCCCGCAGGGTGCTGATTTGCCTTGGAACGCGCCTGCTCACCGTTAGAACCTGATCTTGTTGTCATAACGGCCGCGGCGCATCCATGCCTGTGGCCGTTTTTATTTGCCTGTTTCCCAGGCGGCCATGGGCCTGATCGAGACCCGCGGCCGTTTTGTTTTAATTTTTGGAGGAACCACCATGTTAGACATTCAAACTCAGCTCTTTGAAGCCCAGGATATCCGCTTCGGGCCGATTGACCATGAAGCGCATCCCGAGATCGAATCCCAATGGACGCACGACGCCGAATTCATGCGCCTGATGGAACTAAAACCCGTCCGCCCGCTTTCGCCTGCAATGGTCAAGAAGCAGTACGAAGCCATTGAAAAGCAGATGGAAGAGGACAAGAACATGTTCTATTTCACCATCCGCTCCCGCGCAGATGACCGTTTGATCGGCAAGGCCCAGGTCGAATGGATTGACTGGATGAACGGCAACGGCTACATCCGCCTTGGCATCGGCGCGGAGACAGATCGCCGCAAGGGATATGGCTCGCAGGCATTGAGTCTGTTATTACGCTATATCTTCGGCGAATTGAACCTGTACCGGATCACGGCAGTCGTCCCCGGTTATAACGAGGGCGCGCTCCGCCTGTTCAAAAAGTTCGGTTTCGTCGAAGAAGTGCGCCGGCGCAAAGCCCTCAACCGCGACGGCGAGTTTTGGGACATCGTCGCTTTCGGCTTGTTGAATTCTGAATGGCGGGACCAGGCCAACGGTCGAGGGTGAAGCGATGAAAGACATCTATTGCGGAACCCTCGTCCGGCTGGCAGTCGAATCGCCGGAGATCATGGCAAAGGCATTTGTCCGCTGGGATCACGATTCAGAGGCGCATCGTCTCGCGGATAGCGACCCGGCCCAGTTGTGGTCGGAGAAATGGATCAAGGAACGGATCGAGAAGGACACTGAAAAGGAAGAGTCACAAGCCTTCCGTTTCTCGATCCGCACCCTGGTGGAAGACAAATTGATCGGCGGTGTTTCGCTGTGGGTTCACTCGTGGACTCACAGCGAAGCATGGGTGGGCATCGCACTCGGTGAGCGCGATTTCTGGGGGAAAGGCTACGGAACCGATGCGATGCGCCTGATCGTGCAATATGGATTTGTCGAAGCCAACCTGCGGCGCATTTCTCTCGGCCTGCATTCTTTTAATGCGCGCGCCTTGAAATCCTACGAGAAGGTCGGCTTCAAAATGGAGGGCATGGCACGCGGCGATGGTCTGCGCGATGGCCAGCGTTACGACGGTTATTACATGGGCATCCTGCGTGAAGAATGGTTTGCCATGCAGGGAGTTATGCCATGAAAGATATTCTCACGGGCAGTCTTGTTCGGCTTGCGTCACTTGACGCGGAGGAACTTGGCAAAGCCTATGGAAACTGGCGGCGCGATTCCGAGTTTATGCGCCTGATTGATATGCGCGCCGACGGAATGTACTCCGGCAAAAAGCAGCAAGACGTGTTCGAGAAAATGCTGGATGATGATCCGCAGGCGCATCACTACTTTAGCATCCGTTCGCTGGAGGATAACCGACTGCTTGGCGACATCAACCTGGACGTGACCAACTGGAGCACGCGCGATGCCTTCGTTGGGCTTGGCATCGGCGAGCGCGCAGACTGGGACAAAGGCTATGGTACAGATGCGATGAACATCATCCTGCGCTTCGCCTTTACTGAAGTAAACCTGCGCCGCGTTACCCTCACCGTTTTTGAATATAACCCGCGTGCCATTCGTTCCTACGAAAAGGCCGGGTTTCAGCATGAAGGACGCATCCGCCGAGCGATACTCCGCGATGGAAAACGCTGGGATGTTTTTTATATGGGCATCCTGCGTGACGATTGGATGGAAAAACATCATGACCAAATTATGGACAAAAGAACCGCTTCTTTCTTCGACCCTCAACCTGCGCGCCGTTAAATGGGCAGACCTCAACGCTGTGGCAAAACTCATCTACGATGTGTGCGAAGCAGATGGCGATACCACGGTGGCCGTCACTCCCGAAGAACTGAAACACGAATGGGAGAACGATGACTTCAATCTTGAAACCGACGCCTTCGTCGTCGAAACGAAAGAGGGACGGGTGGTTGGCTACGAGGAACTTGGAAACCAGAACGAACATGCCCACCTACGGGCGGATGGATACGTCCATCCTGCGTTCAAGGGGCTTGGCATCGGCACGTCGCTGTTGCGGCGAATGGAGGCGCGTGCTCACGAAGAGATGGAACTGGCCGCGCCGGGCCCGCGCGTGTTCATCCAAAGCGCCATGGACAGCAAGGATGAGGAAGGCCGCAACCTGCACAAGAACGAAGGTTATATCCCCGTCCGTTATCACTGGCGCATGGAAATAAAACTGGAAGACGCGCCGCCCGTGCCGGTTTGGCCGGAGGGTGTTGAACTGCGTCCGTTCATCAGGGAACAGCACGAGCGCGCGGTCTGGCAGGCGCAGAACGAATCCTTCCGCGACCACTGGGGGAGCCGCGATGTAACCTTTGAAGAATTCACGCACAGCCGCTTTGACGACCCCGAATACGACCCATCCCTCTGGGCCATCGCCTGGGATGGGGATGAAGTGGCCGGTGTCTCCCTCAATCGCTTCCGCATGGGCATCGGCTGGATTCGCACGCTCGGAGTCCGCCGCCCCTGGCGCAAAAAAGGACTTGGCCTGGCCCTGCTTCAACACTCGTTTGGCGAATTCTACAGGCGCGGCATGAAGACCATCGGTCTCGGCGTGGACGCGTCCAACCCTACCGGTGCGACGCGTTTATACAAGCGCGCCGGCATGTACGCGGCAAGCGAGTTCGTCACCTACGAAAAGGAACTCCACCCTGGCCGCGAATTGGAAACGCAGTGATAAACATAACGGAGGCCTATCCACAGATTGCACAGGTTTGGCAGATTTTTTCTGCGTAATCTGCTAGATCTGCGGATGGATTTTGACCCTTTCCCGCTATAGCGGAAGAATCAAACAAAGAGGAAGAATGAAAGCAACACTTGAAAAACAAAATGTAATTGAATTGCCCGAAGGCTTCACCGCCCGCGGTGCAGCGTTGGAAGACGTGGAATCCGCGTTGGAGTTATATAACCGCTGGTCGCAATCCGTTATCAAAGAGGATGAAATCACCGATGCGAGAGCTATTCGCACCGAATGGGTCTCGCCCGGCTTCGACCCGGCCCGCGACATCCGCCTCGTCTTTGCGCCGGATGGAAGGATGGTCGGCTACATCGAAGTCTGGACGACGGCCAAGCCTCCCGTCCACCCGTGGATTTGGGGACGCGTCCACCCGGATTTTGGCGGCCTGGGCCTCGGAACGTGGATGCTCCAATGGGCCGAAGAACGCGCCTGCAAAGCCATCGAAGAGATCCCCGCGGACCTGCGCTTCGCGCCGCGCATCGGCATCTACCGCCCCGCGGAGAAATCCAAAAAGTTGTTCGATGACATGGGTTACAAACAGATCCGCAGTTCGTACCAAATGCGGATCAATATGGAGGCCCCGCCTCCCGCGCCGGTCTGGCCTGATTCCGTTTCGATCCGCACGTACAACCCTGAAACAGACGCCGAAGCCATTTATCGCGCGGATGTCGAATCCTTTCGCGACCACTTCGGGTTCGTCGAAGAGCCGTTTGAAGAAGGCTTCGCGCGCTTCAGACATTTTATGACCGAATACGAAGGCTTCGACCCCACGCTCTGGTTCCTTGCCATGGATGGGGACGAAATCGCGGGCATAAGTCTCTGCCGCCCGAATTCTTATGATGACCCCGACCTCGGCTTCGTGAACGTTTTGGGCGTCCGCCGTGCCTGGCGCAAACGCGGCATTGGTCTGGCCCTGTTGCATCACTCCTTTGGCGAATTCTACCGCCGCGGCAAACGAAAAGCCGGTCTCGGTGTGGATGCCGAGAACCTGACCGGCGCACTGCGCCTGTATGAAAGAGCCGGTATGCACGTTCACCAGGCTTTTGACCTGTACGAAAAGGAGATTCGCCCCGGCAGGGAAATCAGTGTAGAATCGATTCAGGATTAATCGAGGAGGGCATAAAAGGCCCTCCTCCCTCACAAAGGAGTTGAGATGAACCTACGTTGCTTTTACTGCCAGACCCCGTTCACACTCGGACGCGCCGAAGTGCTCGGCGCGATCCAGCGAATGCACGCCGAAAATCTGCATCACTATGACGCCCATTGCCCGCGTTGCCGCCGCGCCAATTCCGTTGCACGCGAGCGCCTGGAATTGGCCTTCCCCAACTGGCGGCAGGTTGCGGAGGAACAAGCCGCCAACCCGCCCGCGCCGACTCCTGTTCCTGTCCCCGCGCCTGTTGTAGAGAAACCTGCGGTTACTGCCGTGGCTGAACCTGTGAAAGCCGCGCCCAAAGCGGCCAAAAAGCCCGCGGCAAAGAAGACGACCGAAAAGAAGCCAGCGGCTAAACCTGCCGCAAAGAAGACCGCGACAAAAACAGCGGCAAAGCCCAAGTCCAAGCCCGCCGTAAGCAAGAAAAAGTAGCGGAAGAGTCATTATCGTGATTCGCGCCATCTTCTTTGACTTCGGCGGGGTGATCATGCGTACTGAGTTTCAGGCGCCGCGCCAGCATCTGGCCGAGCGCCTGAATATGGAATACGAGGATCTCGTGCAGCTGGTCCTCGATAGCGAGACCAGCCGCAAGGCGTCCATCGGCGCGGCAACGGTGGACCAGCATTGGGCGGCGGTGATGAAACGGCTCCATCGTCCCGCCACCGAAGCGAAAGCCATCCGCGATGAATTCTTCGGCGGCGACGTGCTCGACCGTAACCTCATCAATCTCATGCGCGGCCTGCGCGGCAAGTACAAGATTGGCCTGATCTCCAACGCCTGGAACGACCTGCGCGATTTCATCGCCAAAGAAAAATTCGACGATGTTTTCGATGCCATGATCATCTCCGCGGAGGTGAACGTGGTCAAGCCTGAGGAGAGGATCTTCCAAATTGCGCTGGACCAACTCAAGGTCAAGGCAAAGGAAGCGATGTTCGTTGATGATTTCCTGCAAAACATCGAAGGCTGTGAAAAGGTCGGCATGAAGGGCCTGCTCTTCAACGATCCCGAAAAAACTATTCAAACGCTAAAAGCCTTGTTATAAAAAGAGACTGTCACGCCCAACGTGACAGTCTCTTTTTATCGGGGGAAGTCCGCGCCATCCCATTCCTGCATGAAGCGTTCAACGAATTCGAGCATATAAGTGTGTCGTTCCTCGGCGATATGTTTGGCTGTTGATGTGTTCATCATGTCCTTGAGCAGAAACAGTTTTTCGTGAAAGTGATTGATGGTGGCGCTTTGGCTGTTTTTGTACTGCTCAAAAGTGGCATGTAATTGAGGAGGAGCGTCGGGATCGTAAAGCGGGCGTCCCTTGTAGCCGCCATAGGCGAAGGCGCGGCCGATACCCACCGCGCCGATGGCGTCCAGCCTGTCTGCGTCCTGGACGATCATGCCCTCGATGGTGTTGATCTTGTTTTCGACCCCCGCGCCTTTGAACGAAAGATGCGCGATGATCTCGCACACGTGGCGGGAGATTTCTGCATCCACTTTGCATTGATCCAGCCAGGCCTTCGCGCGGATCGGTGTCTCGTCCCCGTTGGGGTTGAATTTCCAATCGTCGATGTCATGCAACAGTGCCGCCAGTTGGACGATGAACATATCCGCCTGTTCATGTTCGCAGATATTGAGTGCATTCTTCCAGACGCGGTAAATATGCCACCAGTCATGGCCGGAGGAATCGTTTCGGAATTCCTGTTTTATGTACGCGGTTGTTTTTTGAATGATGTCTTGTTTAGTCATATCCCTATTTTGCCACAGTAGCACAAATTGTCAACTTGTCCTACCTAATGTAAACTCCCCCGTGTTCGAGTTCATCCAGCATTTGATTGATGCGCTTTTGCCTTGTAGCTTCCGTCTTGGCGCGCGTGATCCAGCCAATGTAATCATTTTGCTGATACAGCGGACGGGACTGGTAGGCGTCCATCACTCCGCGTGCGTTGAGTGCGTCGCGGATAAAATCGGGCATTTCGTAGCGGGGACGTGTGGGCATGTTTTACCTCCGGGTTACAAAAATCAAAATCAACACGATGATGTTTGCCGCTGTGCCGGTGGGCAGGTACCATAATCCAAGGATGGCAATTATGGTCCCCGCGGTGCGCGCTCGGGGCAGGCCGAGGGCGAGGCAGATCGCGATGGTCAGGGCGGCCAATCCATAGGCGACAAATATAATTTCATCAAGGTGGAGCGCGGCTCAATGCCGGCAGCTTTGACGAGATTCGACCACGGGCCGAGCCGACCGGCGTACTCGCCGGCCACGGGCGTGATGTAATCACCAACCACCAGGGCGCGTGTCCCGTCGAAGAGCATCCAGCCGGAATTAAAAATGATCAGCAGGACGACGATCCAGTTTTTCCAGTTCATGTTTGTCTATTTCTTGAGCGTGCAAAGCGCCTGGCGGATTTCGCCCAGGTGGTATGCGGTGTGTACGGCAATTGCCAGTGAACCGCCGATGGAGTCTTCATTCCAAACTTCGTTGCTATGGAATATTTTTTCGATGCGGTGATAAGTCTCTTTCAATTTATTCCTGAGCGCGTCCCATTCCTCCGGTGTGACCTTTTCGACGGTGCGCCAGATCTCGCCCCAGTCCACGCGGCTGGTATCGTGATGGACAACGTAGCGTTCGAGCACTTCGAGGTAAAAGTTCACGTGGGCAACCTGTGCGGCGAGGGAGGCGCACTTGCCTCCAACGGGGATGGAGGCCTCTTTGGCGGAAACAGTTTCAAGGGTCCGAAAAAGAGACGTGTCATTGTCCAGGTAAATGCCGTGGGTGTTGTCGAATGTCTCATCCAGCAGGCTGAACAGATTGACCAGGAAATCATCCTGTTTGATCGTTTTTTCCATGAGCTTATCCCGCGCTTTCGAATGCAGACTCTATGATCGCATGGGCGAGTATGTTCGCATCTCCATACCCCAACCCAAATTCACGAAGGAACATGGAACGAATTTCGCCATGTTGGGTCAATCCAGTCCTTTTGACGATGTCGGCCAGGTCGTCGAGCGACTTGCCTGTCTTTGTTTGAATGTTGTTGAGCTGGGTTTGGAGGGTTTGATCGAGGTTATTCATGGGGTTATCTCCTTTGACTAAAGAGGGGAAGAACGAAGTTGAATTATTATAGAACATATTTTCTAAACCTGTCAATCCCTTTTCCCATGCCTAAATCGAGCGCGGGTCAAATTGCGTTGCAGATTTGATCAACTCCTTCAAATATTCCCAGGGAGCATCATCGAATGATTTGATTCTGATGAAGCGTTTGTATTTTTGAGTCCCCTCAAGAGATGACGCGGGTCGGGCAGGAATGCCCCATGAACAGAGGCCAGGCGGATATGATCCTTGTGAATTTCGATCTGGCAGATCCCCGCGCTGACAATCCCGCCGCGCCTCTCGTGATAATAACTCAGCCCGCCCCAGCGAACCGTCTCGACTGCGTCGGGCGCGGCTGAAGCAATGAAGTTCCGCAGTTCGAGCACGATCTCTTGCAAGTGCGCGGGGACATGCTGAAGAAAGGTTTCGATTTCGTGGAGAGGAAGCATGTCTTTGCACGAAAAATATTTTCGTTATTTTATCCTCTGAAGAAACGGGTCAATTGTCGTATTGCACCTGCGATGCAACCCGGTGATTCCGGAGTCGGTTGGGGTGTGGGAGACGGTGTAGGTTCTGGAGCAGGTTCAGGTCCAGGTTCGACCGCGAGGGGTTCGAATAACTCTCGATCCTTGTTTGCATCCGAACCTTCCAACTGCGGCGTCTGCGGATAATCCGAAGAGGGTAGTAATTTGCGCAGGCCCGCGTAAAATTCCCTGTAGGTTGCGTTCAGGTCTTGCCTGATGACGCGGAGCGCCAGTGCGGTCATGGCCCCGTTGGGCCGTCCATCGAATTCAGCATCGTATGAGTATTCGCTATCAGTGCATCCGGTAATAAGGATTTCGGGCATGTCTGTCTCGGGCATCAGGAAGGGCCTTCGCGCCGCCCTGCCGACGGTGGAGACGGCTGGAGGGACAAAGCGTGGCGTGAATTTTTGCGCCGCCAGCGCCGCGATTCTCGTGACCGATCCTGAAAAGCAACTATCGCTAATCACCACCAGTGTAGCCTGCGGATGAATCCCTTTCAGAATGGGACGTAATTCGTCGTCTATGATCGTGCCGTCATACACGTAAAGGGCCTCGTCGTACGGATCGCCTTCGTCGCTGTTGGCATCCGTGACCTGCGTCCCGTGGCCGGAATAGGTGAAAACGGCGATGTCCCCAGCTTTCGTTCCGTCCACCAGTCCCTGCAGTGCGGCCTTGATGTTTTGACGCGTGGCCTGCGAATCGAGCATCAGGCTGACATCGAAACCCAAATCCTTCAATAACTCTGACCAATCGTTCGCGTCGTTGACACAGCCTTTCAGGTCGTTGAATATGCCGGGATAATTATTGATGCCAATACAGACTGCCTTTTTCATTTTCGGCCTCCTGCTACAGATGAAGAAAATGTTGATTGTGAGGGGGAATGACTATATTATTATCGCGCAAATCTGTTTGCCACGCCCAATGATTTTTGTATGATGTGCCTCCTTCATCCCCGCCAGTGCCAACTGTGATTCTTACAAGCGGTCATGGTCAAATCGAAGTGATGATCTCTAATACGATTATCCTGCGCTTTCAAATGCGGACTTGATCCACGCGATCAACTCTGCATCCACTTCCTTCGCATCAGTCACATTGACGATGTAATTGCACATGCTTCCTTTGGGCTGTTCCAACAGGCGGGCATTTTTCTTTAGATCTTTTGCGTTGATACCAACCTCAAAGCGTGTGTTGGTTTTGGGGCCGATCATTGCAAATTGTTTCCTGCGCCGCAAGCTGACATACCCTTTCTTGGGCACGATTTCAAATTCGCCAAATTCATTGATCTGTTTTATCAACGCCTCGTGAATGGAGCGGAACGCGGCTTTTAGACCCGAATAAATTTCATCCAAAACAGCATCGGTGCTTTTGCCATCTGCCGCGCGCGTGCCATCCGAAGCAAAAACGGCATGGACCAGCGCATTTGCATCGCCATGACCCAGCCCAAGCTTTTTCTTGAGCATGTCACGGACCTTGCCATGTTTGGTCAGGCCGCTGCTTTTGACGATGGCGGCCAACTCGGCGAGTGATTTACCTGTCTTCTTTTGGATGTTATCAAGTTGGGTTTGAACTGCTTTATCAAGGGAACTCATAAGGTTATCTCCTTTGGTAAATAAAGTGGACGCCAAGATTTTAGAACGCAGTTTCTGTTTTGGCAATACAAAAATTCCCATATTCCTCTCGCGTGGATACTTGTGGAACCAGAACTGTCTATACATGAATCATTTTATAATGGGGTTACTTTTAGCCAACCATCTTATCAATATAAAAGGAGAAAAATATGGAAATACACCCCTGCCCAAAGTGTAATGAAACAATGGATGAAGGCTGGATAAGTCCAACGGGGAGCGGTTTCCTTGGCTATGTTTCCCAAAAACAGACAGGTATGCTCAAGACGGTAACAAAGGTCAACCGGGCGAGGGCCTGTCCAAACTGTGGTTATGTGGAAATGTATCTGGACCCAAAGGAATTAAAGCAAAGATTGCCTTGAAGATTTCAAGATGGAAAAAGCGACGTGAGACACGTCGCTTTTATGTAATGGATGGCTACGTATGTGGCAGGGGGCATCCCTGTGCGAGTCCCATCGAGTTGACGCATCCTGTCGAAGAAGGTGCAACGCGCACATTGCTCACCGCGCCCTTATACATCATTGCACAGGACAATAAATTGGCTGCTTTCTGGAATATTAATAGGAATCGATTTTTTGTTTAGCAATATCTTGAAATTTCTTCTTCAACTTTTCTTTGTATTCTTTACCCACATCATCAAATACCTGTAACAACTCTGGGAAAGTGTTCTCGCCACCAATGAAATTCCAATACTCATCACCAACCAAAAAATCACCTTGATGATGCATCAATCCTTCTTCTGTGTATCTTGCATAAGGTTCAGGATAATACGGATTGTACGGAAAGGCAAGAAACACATTTACAGGCTTTCGTCTTCTTGCAACCCATTCCAATAATTTTGTTTTACTCTTTTCAAAAACATCGATGTTTGGTTTGACAGTCTTTATTTCAAAGAAATACTCGTCATCACGCTTTCTCATGTAAAAATCAGCGATGTTTCCTGATTTTTGGAATTCGCCGTTTTTCCAAGAAGCGGCTAGAACTTCGCTTTTTTCTTTCTGAATATCTACAGCGCGTTTTTTGGCACGCAGGTCATTTACTATTTTGCCAATGACCAATTTCTGCTCAGGTGAAATAGCCCCTCCAACGCCGTAATTTCTAAAACACTCGTCACAATATTCACTTGCAATTATCACTGAAACATCCTCGAATATGGACATTCCTAAAGATGTGGCAATTGAATGAATGAAAGAATACGCGGCTATCTTCTCGTTATCTTGTGTCAGCCTTGCGAGAAAAGGCATGGAAATAGTTTCCCTGCCATAAGCCTTGAGTTTATTCTCAATCTTCTTGCTGAGTAGCGCTTTTATATCATCTCTTTGTTTGCGTGAGAGCGTCATGGTTTTTCTTTTAGGTGAAATATCGTTTCCGAGTAGGCGGCTTTGTCTCGTTCAGTTCGGTTTAGAACGGGTCTTTTGAATTGATTCACTATCTTCATTCCAGAACGCTCTGCAATGACAGGGTAAAGATTGAACTTATCGTTAGCCACTAAAAACACGCTGTAATTCTCTGCCAGGAATTTTTTGCTATTTATTAGAACATCGGATATACCATGGGCATAAGAATCCCTGGCTTCTTTTCCTTGACCTTTATTCATCGCTCCAATCTCTAAATCATCTTGTCTGTGAAAGCCAAATAACTCATAAGCGTAAGCATGTTGTTCGTGATAATCAATGAGACCAACATAAGGGGGACTCGAAAAAATTCCATTAACCTTCCTGCTTTTTACAATTTCTGCAAATTCTGGTTCTTCGGATTCCAGTTTCGTTATGATATCAACATTTCTTGAATCACCCACGATACAATATTGTTGAGTATTGGTTCTTAACTTATCAAATTTCACCAACCTTTCAATTGTATCTTTGCTATACCGTTCCCACCAACTCAGGATTGAGAACAAGGGCTTACATACTTTTCCGTGTTTTGCACAGTAGTAGGTAGCCGATACTGGTTCAACCAAAGTCCCTAAATCTGCATGGGTGGTTGCTCTGCACGAACGAATAGTACGACTTAGGATAACTTGAATTACTCTTTTGGTTGCAGGATCCTCAATTTCGTTAACCAATCCAATAACGAAATCTATCTCTTGACGAATAGGATGTAAATACCACTTATCGAGAAAATTTTTGTCGCCATTCTGTTTTAACTGTATCTTGTATTTTTTAACCAACTCTAAATATGTAGAGAGAAATTCGGTTTCTTTTTCTTTGCCGAACTTCTCTTCGTTAATCAATTTGCGCTGAACCTTGTATCTAAATTCTGGGGATGGAAAATATGTATTATTAAACCCGTAAAGGGCCTCCAGTAGTTTTTGCTCGAACTCCGGAACATTTAACGAATTAAGAAAAGTCTTTAGGGATTTTGTAATTCGCAGGATTTCCTTTTGTACGCCAATCAGATTATGCTTTTCAATCTTTATGTTGCTAATCAAAGCATTAAACGCTGAAACATCTATTCCTATAGCGTGCATACCGAGTTCGTTGGCTTGAACCAGTGTTGTGCCACTTCCGCAGAACGGGTCAAGCAAAACATCGCCAGGTTTAAAGTAAACTTCCTTCTTGAATTCGTCGGTATGGCTGTCAATAAAATACTGAACTAATTGAGGAATGAATTTACCCTTGTAAGGGTGTAGTCTATGTACGTGTTTTGTAGTATCAGCCTCTTTGAGATAGTCAAAAGACAAAGCCCAATTTACATCCTGTCCCAATTCCGCCTTCCAGTTGATTTCTCGTTTGCCAAGAAAAGAACTGTAATAATTAATGAGTTCCTTCTTGGAAACCTTGGCGACGCCATTGTTGCTATATTTTCTGACACGACCATATTGAATGAGATAAGAAATATTTGAAGATGTTACATTTTTCTTCAAATAATCTGTCGCCCATTTACTCGCTTCCAAGATTGTCAGAAGGTCTTGGTTATCAACCGTCATCGATTCCTTAAGCATCTGTCTTTGACTCCATGTGCACGGTACACTCTTTTTAGCAATTTACGAAATTATACCCTCATACCACTCCTCATAGACTTTCATTAACCTCCCCCTTCGTCCAGTTGACCAAACCCGCGCACAGGGGCAAAATGGAGATAATCACTAATTCTCCAATTCCAATTCTCCAATTCTCCAGTCTTCAATCTCAAAAATCTCCACTTACCATTTACTAATTACCTTTCCCCAGGAGTTTCCCATGCACTACGGCAGCTGGTTTACATACATGCGTTCGGGCGACCAAAAGCCCAAAGTGACGCGCGAATTACTGGTACGCGTCCTCAACTATGCCAAACCTTACTGGGGACACATCGGCGGGATGTTGTTGACGATCCTGCTCACCACGGGGTTTAGCCTCGTCACGCCGCTGATATTCAGGCAGATGATCGACCAAACCCTGCCCGCCAAAAATTTCAATCAACTCATTCTGCTCGCGGGCGCATTATTGGCGGTGCCTCTCATCGAAGGCGGGATCAACGTCATCCAACGCAGGCTCAACTCCACCGTCGGCGAGGGCGTCATCTACGACTTACGCGTGGCGCTTTTCGGCAAACTGCAACGGATGAGTCTGCGCTTCTTCACCAACACCAAAGTCGGTGAATTGATGTCGCGTCTCAATAACGACGTGGTCGGCGCACAGAACGCCATCAGCAACACCATCGTCGGCATCATCACCAACCTCATCGAGACAATTGCGATTCTCGCCGTCATGCTTTCGCTCGAATGGAAACTGACTCTCGTCAGCGTGCTCATCCTGCCGCTGTTCATCTTCTTTGCGCAACGGCTCGGCACCGTCCTGCGCGACATCGCCCGCGAAGCGATGGATCACAACGCCAAGATGAACGCGCACATGAACGAGACCCTCAACATCGGCGGCGCGTTGCTCGTCAAATTGTTCGGACGCGCCAACCAGGAAACCGACCGCTTCCGCCAGCGCGCCTCCAGCGTGCGCGACATCGGCATCCGCCGTGCAGTCATCGGCTCGTCGTTCTTCGTCATGCTCGGCCTCGTCAGCGCGGTGGGCATGGCGCTCGTCTATGGCCTCGGCGGCTGGTACGTCATTCAAGGCACGTTCACTATCGGCACCATTGTCGCGTTCGGCTCGTATCTCGGTCAACTCTACAACTCGCTTCAAGGACTGGCGGGCGCGCCCGTCGAATTCTCCACGTCCATGGTCAGTTTCGAGCGTGTCTTCGAAGTCATTGACTTGCCGCAGGATATCGCCGAAAAAGACCCTTCGACCACGCTCAGGACGAACGAAATAAAAGGCGAACTCGAATTCGATAACGTCACCTTCAACTATCGCGTCGACGAAACCAAACTGCTCAAGGATGTCAAACGTTACGGAAAGATGGAGGACGTGGGCGCGGTCTTGTCTTTGACGGATAAAGACCGTGGACCGAAGACGATGGACGGTCAACGGTCCGCGGTCAACGGTCAAGAACGAAGCGCTTCTCGCGACGGGGAAGCTGACTCAACATCCCAAGCCAGAGAGGTCGCTTTGGAGGAAGTCTCCTTTACCGCCGCGTCGGGACAGTTGGTCGCGTTAGTCGGTCCCTCCGGCGCTGGCAAAACCACGCTGACGTATCTCATCCCGCGATTGTATGATCCCACCGACGGCGTCATCCGCATTGACGGGCATGACGTGAAGGATGTGACACTCGACTCGCTCGCCAACGCCATCGGCATGGTGACGCAGGAGACGTACCTTTTCCACGACACCATCCGCACCAACCTGACGTATGCCCGCCCCGACGCATCGCCCGCCGAAGTGGAAGCCGCCGCGCGCGCCGCGAACATTCACCAGTTCATTATGGATTTGCCCGACGGCTACGACACGATCGTCGGCGAGCGCGGCTACCGTTTGAGCGGCGGCGAAAAACAACGCATTGCATTGGCGCGTGTCATCCTCAAAGACCCGCGCATCCTTGTCCTCGACGAAGCCACCAGCCACCTCGACAGCGAATCCGAATCCCTGATCCAGGATGCGTTGAAGCGCGTGATGGCCGGGCGGACGAGCATCGTCATCGCCCACCGCCTGTCCACGATTCTCGCGGCGGATTTGATTTTGGTGATGGATCGCGGCAAGATTGTTGAACGCGGCACGCACGAGCAATTGCTCGCGCTCAATGGGTTGTATGCCCAACTTTACGAAACGCAATTTAAACGTGAGAGAGTTTGACCCCCTCCTACCTCCCCCAAACCCGACATTGAAACTCTTTCTGGATTCATCTAAAATATAAATTGTCAGATTTGGAGAAGGTGCCGAAGGCGGAGGGGGGTATAGTCAGTTGTATGAGACACAGTTTCGAGGGGAGAGGGTGTAAAGGTTTGGCGTTTGAAGTAAAATAAGCGCATGGCTGTTGCTTATCCTTTCGATGTTACCCGTCTTGTTGACATCTGCCGCCAAAACGACGTTTCGATGGTGGGCGTATTTGGTTCAATGGCGCGCGGGGAGGCGAAGAAGAAAAGCGATATTGACTTGATCATCCGTTTTTCAAAGCGAAAAAGTTTGTTGACGATGGTCCGCCTGGAACGCGAACTTTCCGAAGCATTGGGTCGCAAGGTGGATTTACTCACCGAGGCGGCAATCAGCCCGTATATACGTGAGAGGGTGATGAAGGAACTAAGGGTGTTCTATGGCACGCGATGAACTGCTTTATTTGCGCCATATTTTGGATGCGATAAACGTCGTTGAAGAATATCTGGAGGGAGTCAGCGAAGACCAATTCAACAATACTCGTCTGCTTCAAGACGGGGTGATACGCCAGATTGAAATCATCGGAGAGGCATCCCGACACATTTCAAAGGATATTCGTCGCACGTATCCCGAAGTTCCCTGGCAGGATGTTACAGGTATGCGCGATAAACTCATCCACGATTATTTCGGCGTTGACCTTGAAAAGGTCTGGCTCACCGCACAGGAAGACCTGCCTGTTTTGAAAGGACAGGTTATTGGCATTTTGAAAGATTACGGGCAGGAATAGCAGAAGGGAAACGCACGAGGAGTTGCTCGCGACGGGAGGATTGTTGCTGGTCTGTTTTGTTGAACGACACGAAGATGTAATCCGAATCATTACGGTGCGACCCGCCACCAGCCAAGAGAAAAAAGATTATGAAGAAAACGCCCGCTTCCAAACCCCGTAAAATCAAGGAATGGCTTCCGAATATCGCTTTGACTATAAAAAAGCGAAGCCGAATCGTTTTGCTGGAAAAATGAAACGGACCCCCTGTTGTGGTTCTGCTTGATGACGACGTTGCAAAAGTTTTCAATACAACAGAACAGGTAAACAAAGCCTTGCGCGCCCTGATTTCAGCGATACCAGAAGCGAATATAAAAGCGCCTGCAAAGTAACCAGCCACCTCGACAGCGAATCCGAATCCCTGATTCAAGACGCGCTGAAGCGTGTCATGGCTGGGCGGACGAGCATCGTCATCGCCCACCGCCTGTCCACGATTCTCGCGGCGGATTTGATTTTGGTGATGGATCGGGGACGAATCATCGAACGCGGAGCACACGAGCAGTTGCTTGCGCTCGATGGATTGTATGCTCAGCTTTATGAAACGCAGTTTAGAGGGGAACGCGTTTAACCACAGATGAACGTAGATAAAAAGGATTTTGTAGGGATAGGCTTTGTGTCCGTCTCCCTTTTATATTGACTGAAACTCGTCAAGCAATTTTTGCCCTCGAGCTGGATTGACTTCAAGAACATATTGAATTTTTCCAAAAATACTTTCCTTGAATTCTTCTACAGGTACATCACCCGCAATCATCTCAATCCCTTTCACTTTGCACAAGTGAAGGGTCATTCGCAAATTTCGATAATATTCTTTTGGGACATTTACTTTGTGATTTATAACATACCCGGTCACTTCTTGTTTACCTGTTCTTGGCATTGGTCTTTTCTTTTTGGGTAAGTGATGTAATGTAAAACCTTCTTGTTTCATAATCAGCGTGAACAGGTTTACCAAATTTGGTATTCTATATCCACCAGAGATAGTCAAATCGTCCTGATAAAATGTAAAAGTAATCCTGTGTTGATTGCAAAGTTTTTGAATGCGTGGGGTAATTGGGGCCAAAATCAAATTCGCCAATGTTGAACTTGTAGGAAAACCTTGTGCCAAGCTACCTTTGTATGTGGTCAAACGAGTTAATAGCGAAGCAACATCACTTGAATAACCCAGGCTCAACAAGAGTTTTTGAACTCTTGTGAAGTGGATACTTGGGTAAAAGTCTTTTATGTCCAAGCCATAAACAAAAGGTTTTCCTTTATGCTGTTCAGCATTTATCTTTGGTGATTTTCCCATTACTGAACCATATAAACTTCCTGGTAAAGGGATTTTTTGCAGAATTTGCTTATTGATAAGCCGTTGCACTTTTTTTAATTTGTTCGATGGATCACAGATTTCTCTAATTTTCCCCTCTATTACCTTTGGACCAAATTTTACATTTTCGTCTATTGAACTTGCCAAATGTTGTAATTGGCTTGCAGGAATACTTAAGATTCTTTCCAAGTCTTGGTACGATTGAAGTTCCATTTTGCCCTATGAAATGGTTTTTTGTAATCTCACCATTTCAATTTGAACTATCAAATCTCTCATTTTCATTAGCAAATCTCTCTCCTGTGGACTGACTTCTTTCTTGCTCATATCTAATTCCAAGAACAGCAGGCCAACAGGAATATCAAGACTACTTGCCAATTCTTTTAGAAAAGAAAGACTAGGCTCACGTTTATCGTTTTCAATTAAAGAAATATAGTTTGTGGAAACTTTAATGCGTTCAGCCAAATCTGATTGCTTTAGCCCTTTTGAAATTCGTAGCAGCTTGATAGTTTTGCCTATCATGGGGGTATCCTATAAAAGAGTCTGCCGCGAACAATGAAAACACAGATTCCCACTGCTCACGGCGTAATTTGTAGTGGATGGAGTCGTTCAATCTGTTCAGAGCGTATCGAGTAACAGTAGCGATGACAACATTCACAAGTTGCCATACACGTTCGCTGTTACACGTTGCGGACTTTAGCTCTTTACGAATTAGTCTTTCCAGACTATCAAGGGCCTTAATCCGCTCTGCGTTGAGCACCAGCTGTTGCGTAGAGCGAGTCTCTTGGCTCAACATCCACTGTTTTGTCACAGCGATAAGTTGAGCGATGGACTCGACCACCGTATCCAGCGAGTGCCGTTTTGGGGTTGACATAAGCTTTTACCTCCTTTCTTGACAAAGTCATGCTGGTCAAGGTGTCAGTAACGGTGGTAAAAGTACCCAAAAACGCGACTTAAAAAGTCCTCTAAAGCGCGACTAAAATGTACCTTCCTTAGAGGTTCAAGGAGGTACGCCCATGATAGGTAAGGAGGATTTTGCCGTGATTCAAGCATTACATCAACGCGGCGTGTATCAGAAAGATATCGCCGAAGAGTTGCAGGTGCATCCCAGGACGGTCAGTCGCGCCCTTCAGCGCCAGGGGGCACCAGAACGAGAACGGGTGAACCGAGGCAGCAAATTGGATGCGCACAAAGGGAAGGTGGATCAGTTGTTATCCGAAGGTGTATGGAATGCGCGTGTGATCTTGCGCGAGATCCAGGCGGAGGGATACGAGGGAGGCTATAGCATTCTGCTGGAGTATATCCAGCCCAAGCGTACTCTGCGACCGGGTCAAGCCACGGTGCGCTTTGAGACGGAACCGGGGAAACAGCTGCAGAGCGATTGGGGGGAATTAGTGGTGGAGATCGCCGGGCAGTTGCGCAAAGTGCATTTCATCGTGAATGAGTTGGGTTACTCGCGACGGTTCCATTTCTGGTGCACGGAGAGTGAGGACGCCGAGCACACCTATGAAGGAATTAATTCGCAGCTTCGAATACCTTGGCGGAGTCACAGCCGAAGTGTTAGTAGACAACCAGAAGAGTGCCGTACTGGAAGCCTCGAATAGCGGGCATCCGAAATTCAACGAGCGCTTTGTCGATCTGGCTGGACACTATGGGTTCACACCCCGGGCTTGCAAACCCTATCGAGCGCGCACCAAAGGCAAAGATGAACGGATGGTCGGGTACATCAAGCAAAATTTCTTTGTCCGCTATCGCCGCTTCGAGGGCTGGGCACACCTGAACCAACTGGCTGAAAAGTGGCTGAAAGAAGAAGCGGATGCGCGTCTGCAAGGAACGGTGAAGGAGGTGGTGGCGGAGCGCTTCGAGCGAGAAAAACCGTTTCTCCAACCTCTGCCGCAGAT
>JACRLC010000042.1 GCA_016235425.1 Chloroflexota bacterium
GGCTGTGCGTCACCACTTATGGAGCTGTTCCAATTACTGCAGGTCGCCCCAAGACCCCGACCTGTTCCTAATTCCGCAGGCTGCCCTGTTTTCCCTACTGGATTCAGCCTGCTACTCATTGTAAAATGGGCAAAGTCCAATCTACTAGAGACTTCGTGATCCTGGGGTGGTCTGTCAGGAAGCTGTAAAGTTTAGCTCCTCGCCGTGGTTACTTGCCCTGGTCTTTGTGGAGACCTTTCAGGAAGTCTGGCACCATTACCCTGGGAAAATACGGCCAGGTGAGCGCAACAGCACTTGCAAGGAAGACGACAATAGCCCAACCGGCTTGCGGAGCATCACGCAGTGACACCCAGATGAACCAGCCATAGATAGGCGCTTGAAAAAGCATACCGGGAGAACGCGGGATGCCTCCCTGCCGCCAGAAATACACTCCCCAGAGAAGGATATAACTGCCTGCCAGCCACCCATTTACAAATCCTGCCTGGAGCATATAAATGAGCAGCCCGGCCGAGACACTCATATCCACTTCCAGATCATGGTCACCTATCCAGGTGCGATACTGAATGCGACTGCGCCGGGCGATCCGCCCATCCACTGCATCTCCAGCCCAGTCGGCAATCATCAACCAGGCCGCCAATGGCAAACCAGCGGCCCCATGAGTGATACCCAGCCACATCAGGTAGACGGCAATCAACACGCGCGCCGTGGTAATTAAATCTGCAACCTGCTTAGCAACAACCATTGGCAACTCCTTCCCATGCCGGGCAAGACTTTTGCATATAACGAAGGTACCCCCAGATTTCGGCATGATTCTCCCGACAATCTAAACTGTTGCTACGCTCAGATAACCCGTCCCTGAAAGAATTTATCCAAGTCCACTTTCATTATAGGGAGAGCGGGACTAAGAGTCAAAGGGTTATGGATTTCGAGAGTAATTTAATTGGCCGAGTCCGCGCAGGCGTGCTTGCAGGGTCTGATATGGCAGAGACTTGTCCTGCAAGGTCCCCGAAGGGGAAGCGAAGTCGAAATGACGTAAGACGCCCTCCAATCGGACTATAATTCACTTGTCCTTTATAGTTTGATAGGAGAGACCTATGCTTGTCATTATCAGCGATCTGCACCTGGGGGATGGCACAACCGCCGTGTCCATACCGGCAAGCGCGTTCCAATTATTCGCCAGGCGCCTGCGCGAGACCGCATACTTTGCATCCTTGAGCAAGGGAGGCGCTTTCCGTCCAATAAAAAGCATCGACGTGGTGATGATGGGCGATATTCTCGATCCGCTCCATTCCACTCACTGGCTGGATACGATGCCGGGGGATGAAAATTACGTCCGCCCGTGGAGCGACCCGGACAATCCAAATTTCGCGTCAAAATTGTTGCAGGTTACGCGTGCCATCTTCGAAGAGAATAAAGAGTCGCTGGCAATCCTGCGCGGCTGCGCAAACGGCGATCTTGTTTATTTGCACCCCGATCCTCAAAGCAGGGAGCGGATTCCGCTGAAAGTTCGATTTCATTACATGGTGGGAAATCACGACTGGTATTACCACCTCGGAGGCAAAGCCTTCGACCAGATCCGCCAGGAGATGATCGAGAAGATGGGCTTGAGCAACCCGGCTTCCCCGTTCCCGCACGATGCAGACGAATCTCCCGCCATCAAAGAACTCTTCGAAAGATACAAAATCCTGGGCCGCCACGGCGATTGTTTCGATAAATTCAATTTCGACCGCGAGAAAGGCAGGAACCACGCCACGCTGGGCGATGTCTTCACAATGGACATATGCAACCGTTTTCCGGTCGAAGTGCAGAAACGATACGGGGATGAATTACCCACAGGAATCGTGGACAGTCTGCGAAGGATCACCAACATCCGTCCGGCGTTGGCCGTGCCGCTTTGGATTAGCGGACAAATCCGCAATCACGCCGGTACCAGAGCGTTGGAGAACGAACTTAAAAAAACATGGGACCAGCTTGCCGACGAATTCCTCCAGCTTGATTTTGTGCGCCAGGCAGACAAGGCTTTTCAATTCGACGTTGTGGATGCCATGCAGTTGATCGTCAAACTTTCGGAACGCGCATCGTTTTCCACGATCAACGATATCGTCGTCTGGGTCCGCAACCGCATGTGGGATGTCGAAACTTCATTTGCCAGTCACGCCCTGAAAGAACCCTCGTTTCTCAACAATAAAGCGCGCTTTATCGTTTACGGTCATACCCATCATCACGAGATTGCGCCGCTCGATACCGAAGGAGGAACGTCTTATGCCAGGAGCCAGGTATATTTCAATTCCGGCACCTGGCGTTCATACTTCGACCTGGCGATCAAAAATCCCAAAGAGCAGAGGTTCGTGCCGTATGAGGCGCTTACCTATCTCACTTTCTATCTGGACGAAGAGCACGATGAACGCCAATTCGAAACATGGTCGGGGGTTTATGCTTAATGACGTTCATATCCTGGAGCAAAAACACGATGCAATTCCCGGCGGCGCGTCCAGCCGACCCTTGGGTTGATTCCATTTAACGGAATCAGCCTGCCCTGCGAAAGATCCGTTCATTTCAAACGCGAAAAACCTCAGGGTATCGCCAGTCTAAAAATGGGACCCTCCGGCAGGTACTCGAATCTATTGGCAAGGACGGGGTCATATTCCACGGCATACACAGCTTCCTGTTGAATGTGCCGGTTGATGAAGCCGACTTCCTCCAGGTTGATGCGCGCCAGGATTTCCTCATGAGGCAGGCCCTGCCGCCAAAGTTCATAATATCTCGCCACAGTGCGCCGCGAGCGATTAACAATGAGCAGGTCCGGGCGCTGGCTTTCGACCACCTGGTAATATTCCAGCACGACGGCAGATGACCAGGGAGCAATGATCACTGAATGCGGCGGCGTTTCGGACATCATCTTTTTGGCAAACAAGGCATAGCCATCTGAGTCGCTCATGTCAACCCAGCGCCAATTGAGGATCAAGCCCAGACCAATGAACAATATCGGCAATATCCTTCCGGCGTTTTTTAGCCGCGGCTCGAGCCAGCCTTTGCGGATCAACAATTTAATTGAACCGTCAAGGACTGTTATTCCTCCTGCAACAAAGACGGCCCAAATCAGGTAGGCAGGCAGGAACATTGTGTCCTTGTCCATTACGCGGTAATTCACATAGAACAGGGCATTCGCCATGAACATCAGAAGCAGGCCGACTGCCCAGGTCCAACTTTTGCGCCATAGCCATGCAATGCCGATAGCGCCCAGAATGGCCCCGACCCCAAGAAAGTTTCGCCAAAGATATGCTGTGAAGTTCAGAAATTCAGTGGGAACATCGCGCCAGGGATAACCAAACGCAAACATCGCATAAGCCCTGCCGGAGACCAGCCACCACAAACCCGGCAGGGTCGTAAGGTCCACTCCAGAGTAGATCCGTGAATAGTCGATGGGGAGATAGGCGCGCGCTCGAAGCGACAAATACGCGTAAGGCGATAGCCCGATCAGGAATAGAAGAACCATCACACCAGCCAGCCGCCAATGCGAACTTTTCCAATGCCGAGTTCCAAGAATCAACCATGCGAAAGCCGGGACAAAGAGAATGCCGGAGGTATGAATGGTGAGGGTAAGTCCATAGAGTAATGAAAACAAGAGCAAATACTTTGGGAAACCCGTCTTACGCCAAAGGCAGACAGCCAGCAGGTCGCCTGCAAGAAAAGCCGTAAACGGTGTATAAACCTCGGCCACCAGGGCCATTTGCCAGAAGTAATTTGAAACCGCAAACAGGAATGCCGAAGCCCAGGCCGGAAATGGACTTTCAGTGATCATCTCGATCACAAAAAAAAGGATCACGACCGTGATCGAGGCAAAGAACGCCGACATCAGGTTCAAGCGATACGCCACGTCCCCGAAAGGCAGGAATGTAAACAGTTTGCCGATCAGCAGGTAAAGAGGATACCCGGGAGGATGAATGACTCCCTGGGTAAAGACTCCCGCGGCTAATTCGGCGCTGTCGAAGCCGTACACGCCCGGTGCGAGCGTTCGCAGATATACCAGAAAGGTCAGCAGGAAAAGGGAAACACTTCCGAACAGCCTCGCCCTTGGACTGCTTGAAATTCCTGGAAGGCTAGGGACCATATGGCCCCTGGAGGGGTATTGGAGTTGCACCGGTCACAGGGATGCCCGCCTCCAGTTTTATTGCCAGCGCAAAGAGGGTGAGGTGATTGGTCTGGCCGCACAACTGGAAAGTTTCAGGATTCGCCTTCATGCGCAACAGTTCCCAATGAGGAGGATTCTTTTCCTCGGCATAATATTGCACCTGGTATGCATCTGGACGCCGGGCATAATCCCGCCATTGCTGTTCGGTCACCCGGAAACATATCTGGATGAGATTGGAAAAGACAACATAGGGATATGGCGTCCCTTTTCCGTCTTGATACTCCACATTGACCACCTGGGGACGCGTCCACTGCAAATCACCGGCCACCGCAAACAGGTTGGGTTCACGCGGGATCAGGAAAATACTGCCCGGCATGTTCGTCGCATCCTTCGGCACATGGACGGTCACATTGTTGACGCTGACGGTGATATCCTGTCCAGGAACAACCTCCTCAATGGATTGCACAAATTCAATGGAACCGTCTTGTGTGCTGCTGACCGGTTTTCTTAGTCCCTGCACGATGACCAGGACGATCATGCTCGTCATCAGGATGACGGTTGTAACAATCGCGATCCTTGGAACAATGGGCGGTTCTTCCTGCCCTAATATGTTTTTATTTTGTGTCATGGCAACCTCTAATGTTGTTTGACTGATATTTTTTATGAATAACGATAATTTTCAGGATTCGGCGCGGCGGAAACTCTCCTTCCGTGAAATGCCAATAACAGGCTCAAAAACGGTATGTGCTTCCGTAAATGCAAATGGCTTCGACACGGGTCGAAGTTTTCCTGGGATCAGATGGATGGTTTCCCGGATGACTCCGGTGGGGTTCTGCGTGGTATCTGCGATGATCCTGTCAAAATCCCCCCTGCCTGCCGATCATTCCACTAAAATGTGCTCGATGAATCCAACAATAAACGGCGTTTGATTGATCGGAGACCAGTTTGGTTGCAATGTTTTACTTCAAGCCAACCTGATCCGCACTTTGAATAGCCATAGTATAGCGCGAAATTGTCCGCTTTGTGAAAACCCTCCCCGCTTTTTCAAAATCAGACATAAAATATCCCCATGGATTATGACGTGCTCATCATAATAGGCGGCGGGCCTTCGGGACTCTCCACGGCACTGCATCTCCAGCAGGCGGCTCCGCATCTCGCGCCCCGCATCCTGATCCTGGAAAAGGCGCATTATCCACGCCCCAAGCTTTGCGCGGGCGGACTGGTCGTCGACGCGGAGATCATCCTGCAAAGGCTTGGGTTGGACGTGAGCGAAGTCCCGCACGCGGACGTGGACACGGCTCACTTCGATTTCGCAGGCAGGGGACTGTCCATTAGAAACCCAAAACGGCAGACCCTGCGCGTGATTCGCCGCAATGAATTCGACGCGTGGCTGGCAAAGAAAGCGCAAAGCAGAGGAATGGAAATCAGAGAGGGGGTAACGGTGAAAAACATCCTTCCTGACAATGAAGGTGTAACCGTTGAAACAGACTCGGCCACATTCCGCGCGCAAATCGTCGTCGGCGCGGATGGTTCGAACGGGATCACTCGCAAGTGTATCCTGCCAAACGCGCCGGTGTACACGGCGAGGGCGCTGGAGGTGTTGACCCCCACTCTGCCCTCCCCCAAACTCTCCGAATTGGGGGGAGGGTTAGGGAGGGGGCATGACGCCTACTTCGATTTCTTCCCCGTGCCCGCAAACATCGCCGGTTATGTTTGGGACTTTCCCACACAGGTCAACGGCGAAGCCATGCGTTGCTGGGGCGTCTACGATACGAACCTGCTCGCAAGCGAAAAGCGTCCGCAACTCAAAGACCCGCTGGCGAAGGAAATGTCACGGCATGGATTCGACCTTGATGAATACGAACTCAAAGGCCATCCCATCCGCTGGTATGACCCGGCCAATCCAGTCTCTGTGCCGCGCGTATTGCTCGTGGGCGATGCCGCGGGCGCGGATCCGCTTTTCGGCGAAGGCATCAGCATCGCGTTGGGATACGGCGCGGTGGCCGCGCGGGAAATCGGCGAGTCGCTTCGGCGCAATGAATTTTCGTTTAGCGGATACAAGCGTCGGCTCGCGCGAAGCGGGCTGGGTCAAACCCTTTTTGTGCGTTGGCTCATTACGCAAGTCGTCTACTCGTTCAAGTGGCGCTGGTTCCAAATCCTGTTGTGGAGGGTGTTGAAGCCGATCGTCGTGATCGTCGCGTGGCTCTTTGTGTTGAACTGGTCGAAGCGAATCCGATGACTGAAACTTAACATTTTGTTAGGTTTGTGAAAATGTTGTTCGGGTATACTTCCCCGCTCAATGGGAACAGCGGATATTCACATCCATAGTTTATACAGTTACGATGCAACGACAACCGTAAAGGCCGTGCTCAAACAGGCCGCCGACGCGGGGTTGGATGTGATCGCGATCACCGACCACGATGAAATTCGCGGCTCGCTCGAAGCGCGCGCCCTCGCGCCGAAGTACGGGCTGGAGGCCATTCCCGCGGTGGAAGTCTCCACAAAGGACGGCCACCTGCTGGCGCTGTTCGTTGAAGAATTGCCGCCGCCAGGATTGCCCCTTGTTGAAACTCTATTGCGCATCGGACAGTTGGGGGGCATTGCCGTTGCGCCTCATCCTTTCAATCCATTGCCCGCCAGCTTGAGCATGGAAGTGGTCGTGCATGCGCTGACACAGCCGGGAGCCAAAGAGATATTGAGAGGCATCGAGACGTACAACATGAGCACGCAGGCTTTCGACAGGCTGGCTCAAAAACTATCCATTTACCTGCCGCTGGCAAAAACAGCTTCGAGCGACGCGCACGTGTATTGGGCCATCGGCGCGGGCCGCACGGAATTTGAAGGCGCTACCGCAAAAGACTTGAAAAAAGCAATCGAAAATAACACAACCGTTCCCATCCCTTACGAAGGCGATTTCTCGGCAAAGGAAATCCTGGGTTGGGTAAGACGCATGGCTTTGCGCCGCTTCGGCTACGCATCCGACAGCACCTCCGCCGCCACGCCGGTTGACACGCAAAAGATTGACCTTGAGCGCGTGAAAATGATGGTGCAAAAGCGCAGGCGCAAAGAGTGATGAGCCGCTTTTATGGTTTGACTCTTTTGATGAAGCCGGGGGTATTGAGTTCGCGTTCCAGCAGATAAGTGAAATAGCCCTGCATGAGGACTTCTGTTTCTTTCTGGATGCTTTGACCCTGCTCAGCACGAGCCTCAAGAATAGGCCTCGCACGAGAGGCATCGCGGTAACTCGAGCGTTGAAAATGACGCATATATTTAAGCGCCTCAAGCGAAATCAGGTGCAGGTTTGGTAATCCCTGTCCACAGCGCGGACAGATCACACCGCCCGCAGTGAAGGAGAAGAACTGGTCTTCGGGGAGAATCTCGCGTCCGCAGTTGGCGCACTCGAAGAGCTGCGGACGAAAGCCGAGAAAATCCAACAGGCGCATTTCATAATAACGGACAGCCAGCCACGCGTCCGATTCTTTTTCGACACGTTCGAGCGATTCGATCAGGAGCCGGAAAAGCGATGGGTTCGGGCCCTCTTCTTCGTAGGTAAAACGATCCAGTAGTTCGAGAATGTAGGCGGCATAGCCCGTCTTGACCAAATCATCGCGCAGACCGAGAAACGCGTTCACCGTCTCGGCTTGCGTGACAATGAACAAGTCGCGGCCTTTGGCAAGCTGCAATGTGACGTGGGTGAACGGTTCGATATGTCCCGCCTTGCGTGAGGTGACCTTGCGCGCCCCCTTTGCCAACGCGCGCACTTTTCCCTGCTCGCGCGTGTACAACGTGAGCAAACGGTCGGCCTCGCCCCAGTCGCTATGACGGAGGACGACGCTGTCGGCGCGGAAGGAACGGAATTTGGGCATTTCGATTTACGATTTACGATTTTGGATTTACGATTTTGGATTATCGAGGTGGTTTGGTGTAAACGCCTCAGGCAACAAATCTTTAACAGTCAGTTCCTTCATCAGTTTCCCCTCTCCGTTCGCGATCAAGACGATCGTATCCATGCCAAACTCGGATAGCACCTGACGGCAGCCGCCGCATGGAGAGCCTCCGTTATCGGTCACAACCGAGATGACATCGAATTCGAGTTCGCCATCGGATACGGCTTTGAAGATCGCCACGCGCTCCGCACACATCGTCTGTGGATACGCGGCGTTTTCGATGTTCACACCCGTGTACACACGGCCTGACCTTGTCCGCAACACCGCGCCGACTTTGTAATTTGAATACGGCGCGTAGGCCTTTTTGCGGGCTTCATTGGCGAGATCGATCAGGGATTGGCGATCATCATTTGAGAGCTTTTGAACCATGTTGTCTCCAAACGGAACACGCAACAAAAAAACAATGATCTCGTGTTCCGTGTTGCGTTACTTCTTTCTCTCCAGCTTCCTTATCGCCCGCGCGGGCATCCCGACTACGAGCGTATCTTCCGCGACGTTCTTTGTCACCACCGCACCTGCGCCCGTGCGCGCGCCGTCGCCGATCTTCAATGGCGCGACCAGCATCGTGTCCGAGCCGATGAACACATCTTCGCCGATCTCGGTTGGGTGTTTCTTTTCGCCGTCGTAATTGCAGGTAATCGTCCCCGCACCGATGTTTGTATTCGAGCCGATCTGCGCGTTGCCGATGTACGAGAAATGTCCCATCTTCACGCCGGGGTGCAGGGTCGAATCCTTCACTTCGCCGAAGTTACCCATGTGGACGTGATCCATCAGGTGCGCGCCTTTTCGCAGGCGGGCAAACGGGCCAATGTCCACGTCATCGTCCAGCACCGCGCCTTCCATCACAGAGGCAAGCACCTTGCAATGATTCCCGATCTTCGAGTCGCGGATGATGGCGTTCGGGCCGATCACATTGCCTTCGCCGATCTCGGTTTTGTCGTGCAAATAAGTATTCGGCATGATTGTCGTATCCCTGCCGATCTTCACGCCCGCTTCGATGTACGCGGAGGCGGGATCGAGCATCGTCACGCCGTTCAGCATGTGCTCGCGATTGATGCGGACTCGCATCGCGGCTTCGACTTCGGAGAGATGCACGCGGGTGTTGATGCCAATCGTCTCCTCCGCATCTTCCATGACGGCAGCCTGCACGGGCAAATTATCATTGACCGCCAGCTCGACAATATCCGTTAAATAATACTCGCCCTTTTGGGGATTCTTCGGGATGCGATGCAACGCGTCCCACAGCCAATCGGCTTTGAAACAATACCCGCCCACGTTCAATTCTTTGATCAATTTCTGCTCCGGCGTTGCCACATATTCTTCGACAATCGCCGAAACTGTGCCATCCGATTTGCGGACGATTCTCCCGAAACCGCGCGGATCGTCGGCAAAGACAGTGAGCATGGACATCGCGCCTGGATTATTGATCTGCGTTTCAACGAGTCTCTGCAAGGTCTCGCCGCGCAGGAGAGGCATATCGGCATAGCAGACGACCACTAAATCGGTTTTCCCCTTAAGCAAGGCCTCGGCCTGCATGACGGCGTGTCCCGTTCCCAACTGCGGCTCCTGCAAAACCGACTCTGCCGAATCGCCGAGGAACCTGGTCACCTCGTCCGCACCGTGGCCGACGATCACAACGGGCTTTTCGGTGGTGGAGTGTTTGATAGCCTCCAGCGCGTGCCATATCATGGGTTTTCCCGCGATGGGATGCAGGACCTTCGGCAGGGATGATTTCATGCGTGTCCCCTGCCCGGCGGCAAGGAGAATGGCTGTGATCTTCATTGGGTCACCTCGGTAAAACGATGTTCCTGATGCAGTTGTACTGCATCATCAGGCGGCAGTACAACTACCGCCTGAACTTTCAATAAAAAAGACAGAATTGTGCGGCACGCGGCCACGCAAATCCTGTCTTAGAAAAGAAGCCCCGCGTAAGCGGGAATTGTAGGCTGGGGCGCCTGGACTCGAACCAAGATCCACAGCTCCAAAGGCTGGTGTGCTGCCGTTGCACCACGCCCCAGTGCGGGCAAGATTGTATCACAAATTATTGCTTTCCCTCGTCTGGAATCAAGCCAAGCCGGCGCGCCTCTTCATACGTGATCGCTTCGGGATTGGTGGGAACATTGCCGCGCTTTTCAACGGCCTGGTCCCAGAAAGTATCCACTTCACTTGCCTTCGCTTTCTTTTTACCGGCATCCTTCAACAATGCTTCCATTTCGGGGGAAGGCGGCGCGGCAAGAAGTTCCTGCGTTTTGCCTTTCTTTTTTACGGGCGCAGGGACGGGTTTGGGCAGGGGTTCTGTGGGAGGGTTCAATTCGCCGGTCACACCCATTGACCTGAGCGTACGGTCCACTTCATTTCTTACGGCCAGCAGGGATGTAACCGTTTCAAAGATGCGTTCTTCACTGGCAAGTCCTTCCCCGGCCACGAGCATGGCATACATGGGATTGACCGGGATCAGGAGCATGTCATGATCGCCGCCGCTGAAGACGTAATAGGCATCCAGCACATTCTGATGAATGTAACGCGAGACTTTCAATCCCGCTTTATAGATCGCCATCAACGCAGAGAACAGGGAGACTTCCAAACTGCTGTCGTGCAGGTCGCCTGCGCGGGCCTGCACGAGACCCTTGTCATTAAGCAGGAAAACTGCCTGGGCGTTGATATCCTGCCTGAAATTGGCGAACAGGTCCGCCAGTCTGGAATGACGCGCTGACATTTTGGCGTCTGATTCCTGGGCGGGGAAAATGGTTCGAACCAGGCCAAGTCCGCGTTCGACGACGTCCAAAAAATCGGCCATCGGGATCGGTTTATCGAAGACCGCAATCGCACCGGCATTGAGCATCTGGTCGCGCACTTTGCGGTCGGTCATGCCGGTGACGAGGATCACTTTCACTTCGGGATGACGGGCGCGGATCTTGTGCATGAGTTCGATGCCGTTGATGCCGGGCAGAAGGTAATCGGCAATCAGCAGATCGACCTGGTTGCGGGAGGCCTCAAGCAATGCCTCCTCGCCGGATGGCGCTTCAAAGATCTTCAAGTCGGCATTCTTGAGCGTATCCAGTGTGGCATGTAAAAGGCGCAGAATATCGCGCTGGTCGTCAACAATCAAAATACCATGTTTCATAGCCCCGCCTATTTAACCATCCAACATGCCACCCAGTGATCCGGCATTGCTTCGCGGAATTCAGGTTCCTGCTGGGAGCAAATCTCCCCCGCGATCGGACAACGCGGGTGGAAGCGGCGGCCCTTGGGCGGGTTGAGCGGACTTGGCACATCGCCTTTGAGAATGGTACGCTGGCGTTTGAGTTTCGGGTCGGGGACGGGAATGGCAGTCATCAACGCCTTGGTGTAAGGGTGAAGCGGGCTGGCAAAGAGTTCATCGCGACCAGTCAATTCCACCATTTTGCCCAGGTACATGACGGCCACACGATCCGAGATATGTTCGACCACGCTGAGGTTGTGCGCGACGAAGAGATAGGTAAGGCCAAATTCAGCCTGCAAATCTTTCAGGATGTTCAGCACCTGTGATTGAATGGAAACATCCAGCGCGGAGACGGGTTCGTCGCAGATGATGAAATTGGGACGCAGGGCCAGGGCGCGGGCAATGCCGATGCGCTGTCGCTGGCCGCCGGAGAATTCATGCGGGTAACGGCGGGCGTGATAATCTTCAAGTCCCACTTTTTTGAGGGTCTCGATCATGATGTCGAAGCGTTCCTTGCGCGTGCCGATGTTGTGGATGTGCAAACCTTCCATCACCGATTCACCGATGGGAACGCGCGGGTCGAGCGACGCGTACGGATCCTGGAAGATAATCTGCATGTGGCGGCGCACATCCTTCAACTCGCGGCCGCGCAGGGCAAGCACATCCTTGCCGTCGTAGTGCACTGCGCCGGAAGTCGGCTCGATCAGCCGCAGCATCGAGCGGCCAACGGTGGTTTTTCCGCAGCCGGATTCGCCGACCAGGCCGAGCGTCTCTCCTTTGTGAACGGTAAAGCTGACGTCATCCACCGCCTTCACCCAATTGACGATGCGCTGCATCAAACCGGCCCGCACCGGAAAATATTTGACAAGATTATGGACCTCAACGAGGTCTTCGGCTTTGTGCGATTCTTTCATTTGACTCATGCTCATTGGCTCCGCGGCATAATGATTTCGTTTATCACAAAGCCGAGGCTAACGCGGCTTCAACGGCGCTTCATGTCCTTCAGCGCTTTGATATAACCAGCAGCGCACCAGATGCCCGGAACCAACCTCTATTAAATCGGGCCGGGACTCGGCGCAAATCTTACAGTTATATTTCTCGCGCGCCGCACAGCGCGGCGCAAAACGACATCCGGGAGGCAGGTTTACGAGATTGGGAACCGAGCCAGGGATCACATCCAGCCGCTCCTTGAGCTTGCCCAGCACAGGGATGGACCCGATCAGGCCCTGCGTGTACGGATGCAGGGGCTGGTCGAAGAGCGAATTCACATCGGTCTGTTCCACGATCTCACCCGCGTACATCACCGCCACGCGCTCGGCCATCTCTGCGATCACGCCCAGGTCGTGCGTGATCAAAACGACCGACGTGCCCATCTTCTGCCGCAGGTCGCGCATCAGGTCGAGAATTTGCGCCTGGATGGTCACATCCAGCGCGGTGGTGGGTTCGTCAGCGATCAACAATTCGGGCACGCACGCCAGCGCCATGGCAATCATCACGCGCTGGGCCATACCGCCGGAAAGCTCGTGAGGGTAGGCTTCCGCGCGCCGCTCAGCATCGGGAATACCCACCATCTTCAAAAGGTCCACCGCGCGTTTTTTCCCGGCTTCCCTGCCAAAATCCTTGTGAATGTTCAACACTTCGGCGATCTGGTCGTCCACCTGAAAGACCGGGTTTAGCGCGGTCTGCGGCTGTTGAAAGATCATCGAAATGCGGTTGCCGCGCACCTTGATCATTTCCTCTTCAGATAATTTGAGCAGGTCGACGCCATTGAGCAGAATTTCCCCTTCCGCAACTTTTCCGGGAGGCGCGATCAAACGCATGATCGAAAGCGAAGTCACGCTTTTGCCGCAGCCTGATTCACCCACAAGCCCAAGCACCTCGCCCGGATAGACTTCAAAGTTCACCCCATCCACTGCGCGCACGAGACCGTCTTCAGTATAAAAATAAGTTTTTAGATTGCGGACTTCCAGCAGAGGCTTCTTATCGTTTTGTGCCACAGCGGACTCCTGAAAATAGAATGACTGCATTATAGCAAGAATTATTGCGAAGGGATAGCCAAAGATGGCGCGCCATACAAACCTGAAAGCCCACCCGGCACATTTTCAAAGGGATAGCGGACATCTCGATACGCGTCGTACGTCAGTCCTGCATAAAGCGGGATGAACGGCAAATCCTCGGCGAGAATGGATTGGATTTCGTGGACATGCAGTCGCGCCGCCTCCAAATCAGATTCAACCCCCAGCGCTTCACATTCGGACCTTATCCTGCTCTCGTTATAATCAAATTGACCCTGCGCCCCAAACCATTCGCACAGATAACCGGGGTACAAGCCCAACCGCCAGCCGAGGATGACCATGTCATAATCGCCATTGCTATAGACGGCGTAGCGGATGTCCCCTGTGCTAACAGTTTGTTTTGTGATTGGGATACCAAGATACTGAAACTGCGCTTCCACATACAACGCGGCAGAAGCGCGCAATGGGTCGACATCTTCCGGCGGTACCAACAAAGCGATTGAGGGGAACGGAACGCCTCCGGGCAAAAGCAATCCCCGACCTGCCTGAGTGGAAGTCGGCTCCTGCTCCCATTCATAGCCAGCCTGTTTAAGATTCTCCACCGCATTTTGAACACGCAGTGTGCGATCCATGCCTGAGCATCCAAATATCGCTTCCCGGTTTTGCCAGGGATCGCTCGAAACAACACCCCACAATTGCGCGGCTTTTTGTTCAAGAAATTGATATGTCAACTCCGTCTGGTCCATCATGCAGGCTGCGGCGCGGCGTAAAGCGGGGTCAGCCAGTTCGGGGTGGGCCGGGTTGAACACCAGAAACCGCAAACTGGAGGTGGGATTTGGCTTCACATCCACCAGATCATTTGAAACGCCTTTCATCGAAAGAATAACGTCTGCTTCGCCATTGTGAAATGCAGCAAATGCCGCATTTTCGTCTTCAAAGACGGAATACGCGATACGGTCAAAGTTCGGTTTCTCAAAAGGAAAATCAGGATTTGCTTCGTTGACCCATTTATCCCCCTCTTTTCCCGCAGGCATCCACACACCGAGAGTTGGCTCATCCTGATCGTCCAACGCGTAAAGCGACTGGTGCGCGGTGGTTACTTTATCTGCGTACTCAGCGAGGAATTTTGCCAGGTCGTTGTTGGCGTTATCCAGGTCGCCTTGATTGCGTTTGATATCGGTTTCCAATTCACGCGAATATTTTCCCTGCGATTGCAGGGAATAATACTCGGCGGTCAAAGAGTCCACGATTGGCTGGAAATGAGCAATGCGCGCGCTTGCATCCGCGATGGAGGCGCGCAGGGCGTCATCCGGCAGGAGCGCGGCGGAATCGGTGACCTTTGGTTCCCAGTATGCCTTTTGGAGAATGGGACCTTGCAGTGCGCCATATTGCCAGATGCCAACGTTGGGTCTTTGATTGAAATAAAACTTGACTGTGGCGGCATCCACCGCTTCGGCACGCGCAAGGTAATCGGGAGAGTAATGAGCCTTCCAGTCAAAACCCAGCTCGAACTGCAACGCGGCATTGACCGCGAACGCGACATCTTCGGCAGTGAATGGAGAGCCGTCCGTCCATTTCAAATCGGAGCGAAGGGTCACTGTGGATGTGAAGAAATCATCTTCCTGAATGACAGGCGCCGGTTCACCGCTTGCGGCGCGCGGAGTGAAAACAAGATCGGGAGGCGCGAGGGTATACAAGCGCGGCCAATATTCATTGCGTAATGCGTAGTTGGCATAACTCGCACCCTGCTCGTCGAACATGGCCCACACGTTTACGTCGGTTGGTTCACCGACCAGCGCGAATCGAATTTCGGGGGCGTGCGGAAGCTCCACAGGGGCTGATGAGCTGGTTGGCGCGGTGGCAGTTTGAGGTCCGGTTTGAGCGTTGTTGAAGGGGGCCGCGCAAGATGTGATGAAAAGGGTCAGCAAAAGCGCGGCGAAACGGAATTGTCGCATCAGTTCTGGCAAGCATCGCCCTTGTCAATGGCTTCGATGTTCCACATGGGGTTTGCAGAGGGGTCGAGGTCGAAGTGACAGACATCCGGGCGCGCCGCGGCAACGCGCAGGCGATAGTAAAGCGGGATGGCGGGCAAGTCGGTGGCAAAGATGTTTTCGGTCTGGAGATAGGATTCGGCGTAAGCCGGGTCATCGGGCAGGGCAAGAGTCGCGGCGCGGCAATATGCGTCGTACTCGGAATTCTTGTACCCGGCGACGTTCGTGCCGATCCAGCTATTGGATGCCGAAGGGATTTCCGCACTCGTGAACCACTCGCAGGGCGGTTCGATGCCATTAACGCCCATCGCGTATTCGATGAGATCGAAGCGGCGGCCAAAGAGCAGGCCATCCGGGCCGGAGGTGTAGAGGTCGTTTTGCGAAAAGTATTGCACGTTGAGGCCGATGCCGCATTGCGCGAGGGATTGCGTAAGAATGTCCGTCACCTGGCGGCGCTGGGTGGCGGTGGTGGTGTAGTAATTGAGCAATAAGGGTGTGCCCGCCCCAATATTTTTCACTGAAACAGCCTGGCGCGGCGTGGACGGATTCCCGTCGGTGTCTCTCCAACCGGCCTGTTCGAGCAGGGTTATGCCGGCAGTCGTGTCGAAGGGAACCGGCGCGATGTTCGGGTCATAGAGCGGGTGCTCAGGCGGGATGTAGGTGTTGGGAACGGAAGTGATGCCGAACAAAACGGTATCCACAATTTTCTTGCGATCCAGGCAATAGGTGATGGCCTGGCGCATGCGCGGATCCGAGAAGATATCCGGGCGGTCCTTGCCGAAAACGGTATCGTAACCATCGTCGTACGAGGCGGGGGTGATGCCGAGGCCGAGCCATTCAATCGTCATGCCGGGCGTGAAGAAGGACTGCGCCTGTTCGCCCTCCTGCATTTCTTTCAGCAATGCGGCCTGCCCATCGAGCCGGACGGTGGGATCAAGGATGTCACAGCGGCCAGCCACGAGTTCGCTCAACGCGGTGTTCGGGTCGGCAATGAAACGGTAGGTAAGCGTGTCGAATTTGGGATAACCCTCGCGGAAGTAATAAGGGTTTTTGGCCAGCCGGATATGATTGCCCGCGGCCCATTCCTGGATCACGTACGGTCCCCAGCCCATCGGCGTGCGCGAGGAGATGTCAATCGTAGTCAACTGACCGGCGGGGAACTCGTTCCATGCCTGTTTGGGCGCGGGGGCGAAGAAGTTGGTGAAGTAGGTCGCGTCCACAAAGCCCGGCTTGCCCCACCATTGGATGGTCTGCGCGTCGGCGGCTTCGTAGGTTTGCGTGCGGTCAATCAGGTGCGTATTGGTCACTGCGCTCGCGTCGGAGGCGAGTGTGAAGGCATACACCGAGTCGTCCGCGGTGAGCGGCGTGCCATCGGACCAGGTGACATCGGGGCGCAGACGGAAGGTGACGATCATCTGGTCCATTTCGAGGGGGGTGGTTCCATCGTAGGTGATGATGCAGTCATCGGCGCGGCAACCGGCGGGACGCACCCGCAGGCCTTTTTCGAGGAGCACGAGGTTCCCATCCGCATCCACCACCTGACCTCCGGCCTGGACGGTAATCGGCGAGATTTGCGCGTCCCCGTTTTCAAGCGATGGGATTTGCGTGAGGATCACGGGCTGATATTCGTATGCCACCATGTCAATCGGCCCATCATAGACGGCGGCCAGCACACTGCGCGCGGCGGCATTCGGTCCGCCATACGGATAGAGCGTGTTCGGTTCCTCGCCGAGACACACGGTCAATTCGCGCGGCGCGGGGGTTGGTGTGGGCAGGGGCGGGGGCGTCTGTGTGGGGACTGCGGTGGGTTCGTCACTGCCAACGGGGAGTCCGCAGGCGGCGAGGATGAAAATCACAAGGATAAGCGTGAGCTGGTTCGCAAGTCGTTGTCGGAGGTTCATGTCAAATTCCCTTTCTCGATAAACATACCTGCCAATTATACAGGCAATATGGTATCTCGCAGTTGCACTGTGAGAGGGAACTGCTGGTGAACTTAGGATGACTATTTTCTCCCTTGAAAACAATACAATAACATCAAAGGTTCACATAATAGCGCTCTGACAACAGCTTATACGGAAGATTATCAAAAAAGCCGCCATCTCTGGCGGCAGGAAATCAGATAGATGGGTTTCTTCGCAGATATGTTCCAAGTATCACCATAATTACCCCGATGTGGTCAAGAATCAGTGCCTGATATGTCGTAGATTGGAGCATTTGTGCAATTATAGTCTTCGCAATACTCGTAGCCGGGTCCAAGAGAATTGCCGGAAACGCATTGAGTCTTTCACTTAGAAAGCTATTCAAGGTAGATAAAATCAATGGCGCTCCGAACCACCCAAGAATTAGCCCCAATATGCCGGTTATAAAAAGAGGCCATCCCCACCATAGCAGCCAGCCCGTTCCAGAACGAACAACCAGAAGGGATGCAATAAGCAAAAAAACAAGAGGGACATATAAACTGAAGCGCATAACGGTACGTGCAAGCTTAATTTGTTCTCGAAAATCCTCTTTTTCGGGCGTCTCTTCAATTATAACTATTTGTTCTGGAATTATGTCTGTTATTTTTTTTTTTTTATTTGAGCTGGTATGAATGTACTGAATACAATCAGACCTTTTCTGCTGACATATTGCCCGGGTGGATCGCATAGAATTATCTCGTTTTCCTTACTCACAAATCCGGTATCAAATAGGAGATCAAGTTGGTCAGAAGTGCATTTTGGATAAGTACTCAATAATTGTTTGAATTCTTCTATGCCATCGGGACTATTCATAGCCATATGGATCGGTTCCAGCGAAATCTCCACAGAAGTTCTTTTATAGTCAACATACTCAAACAACTGCATCAGAAGATCGTTGGTTGCTATTTTTATAGCATCAGTTGGCAGAATCGAGACCAATAATTTCTCCAAAGAATATGCATCAATACCTTTTGCAACAAGTAGGCTTTTGGGGTCATTAGCCATCTCGGCAAGAAATTGTGAAATCAAGGTGGGCAGCTTGAAATATATACTTTCCTGGATCAACGCATCCTTGTACGTTTCTATATCAAAGGCCTGCATTTCGAGATTAGTTAATGCTAATCCTATTGGGACAGTTAGAACAAATATTATTAGGCAAATAGATGCTGCTATTTTCATAGTCACTACCTTTGAAACGCATGAAGGCTCAACACACCACCATTTTATGTCATCTACTACCCATTAAGATTGATATCTCTTTTCTACAATTATATTACATTGTCATGCCGTTTTGCGACTCCCGTGCGCACCTTTGCCGACTGGAATGAAGATACTCCAGGGTTCATGGAAGTCGACCTGGTGGCGCACTGTGGCGAAAGCACGGAAGGACAATACCTAAATACCCTGACTTGCACCGATATTTGCACCGGCTGGACCGAGGTGCTGGCCCTGCGCAGGCGTTGTCAACAACGAAAAGAAATGTCCAAAAATCATCGGTTTAAAAAGTCCACTTATCAGCGGGCAGCCTGTCCAGCGGGATTCGTTAAGGTCAACGATCGGGACCAGGCAAACCTTCAAGTTCAAACCGTTTCATAAGCAGAGCGATTTGCCGGAGACCGGGGTCCCAGTCAAGGGCGAAGTCCCGCAGGGATGCGAAGCGCAGCGGAGCACCCTTGACGGGGTGGTCGCAGGCAAAAGAATTGCTCTGCGGAAACGGTTTGAACGGGTCTTCCATCTCAAGATCGATCAAGCCTCTTGTAGCAGCACCTCCTTTTCTTCCTTCACGTTGGTCCGTCCCAGCAGACCCGCCTTGCGTTTTTCCTTGAGGCGGTAGCTCTCGCCCTTGATGTTGAGGGTGGTGGAGTAATGCAGGAGGCGATCCAGGACCGCGGTTGCCAGGACAGGGTCATTGAAGACTTCCCCCCAATCCAGGAAACTCTTGTTGGAAGTAACGATCAGACTGGCATGCTCATAGCGACGGGACACCAGGCGGAAAAACAAACTGGCTTCCGTGTTGGAGAGTGGCAGATAGCCGAGCTCATCGATGATCAATATTTTGGGGTAACTGAGTTGCTGCAGAGTGCGATCCAGACGGTTCTCATTGAAGGCTTTCATCAAGCGTGTCATGAGCTGTTCCAAGGTGAGGAACAAAACCGAGTATCCCGCTTCTACTGCTTTCACGCCCAGGGCGATGGCCAGATGGGTTTTGCCAACACCGGGCGGTCCCAACAGAATCACGTTGTGAGCTCGTTCCACAAAACTCATCCCCGCCAGTTCACGAACCAGTTTCCGATCCAGACTGGGCTGGAAGTCGAACTCGAATTGTTCCAACGTCTTGATCCAGGGAAAGCGCGCGAGTTTGAGACGGGATTCCACATTCCGCTGGAAACGACCCTGCCATTCGGTCTGCAGGGCTTGCGCCAGAAACGCCTTGTAATCCAACTGCCGTTGAGCGGCTTGTTCGCAGACACCATCCAGTTGATGTTCCAGATGATCCAGTTTCAGTTTTTCGAGCAGGTTTTCGAGTTCCATCACAGCACCTCCTCATAGACCGCCAGGGCGCGTTGCTCGACTTGAGGCAGTGTGTTTCTCCACATATCGCTGCGATGTTCTGCCAGGGTACTCCAGCCTTCCTGCCTGTCTTTCATGGTATGGCTGGCAACCATCGTTTCCGCCTGATAGATGCGTAGCAACCCGTCCAGCCCGATCCGGATCGCCACCCGCTGTCCTGCCTATGCGGCGGGAACGCTGCAGCGGTTCCCACGCACTTCGATGTATCCGTCCCAGGCTGCCTGACGATATTCCAGGTAGGAGGTATCGTACCGAACTTGAGGCAAAGACTTCAGGTGGGGTCTCTCCCGTTCGAAACGTTCCGCCACCACTTCCTTCACCGTTCCCTGCACACGGGGATCGGCTTCTTCCCGCAGCCACTGTTCTACCAGCTGGTTCAGATGAGCCCAGCTTTCGAAGCAGCGATACCGCACAAAGAAGTTGTGCTTGATGTAGCTCACCATGCGTTCATCCTTGCCTTTGGTGCGAGCTCGATACGGTCTACAGGCTCGTGGGGTGAACCCATAGTACCCGGCCAGATCCACGAACCGTTCATTGAACTTCGGTTTGCCCACGTTCGAGGCTTGCACAACGGCACTTTTCTGGTTATCCACCAGGACTTCCTGCGTCACTCCCCCAAAATACTCGAAACTGCGCACCAAGCCTTCATAGGTGTGCTCGGCATCGGCACTGTCTGTGCACCAAAAATGGAAACGTCGTGAGTAGCCCAGTTCGTTCACGATGAAATACACCTTTTGCCTTTGCCCGGCGATCTCCACTACCACTTCTCCCCAATCACTCTGCAATTGTTTCCCGGGGTCTGTTTCGAAACGGACCGTGGCTGGACTGGCACGCAGCACTCGCTTCGGATGCACATAGTCCCGCAAGATGGTTTGTCCACCGATGTATCCCAACTGCTGGATCTCACGCAAAATGACCATCACGTTCCACACATCGTTTGCCAACAGCTCATCTACTTTGGTTTTATAGGCATCCAGTTTGCTGCTCTTGTGTTTTCGTTCCGGCTGGGGAGCGCCGCCTCGCTGCAGGGCACGCTTCACCGTTCGAGGATGAACTTCCAATTCGGCTGCAATGTCTTTTAGGTAGACACCACGTTGATATAATGATTTGATCACCGCATAATCCTCCTTGCTAAGCATAGCTGCCTCCTTCCTCTCTCTTTGAAGGGGACATTCTATGCGATGTTTGCTGGACATTTTATTCCGATGATCTACTGACTTTTACCACCGTTACTGACAAGTTTGCACCTCCATTGACGGGATGCGCAAAGACCCGCCCTTTGCTTTACTGGGCATCGATTCGGACAACGGCTCCGAATTCATCAACGACCTGCTTTACCGCTATTGTCTGAACGGGAAGATTACCTTTACCCGTTCCCGTCCGTACCAGAAAAACGATCAGGCGCATGTCGAACAGAAGAACTGGTCTGTGGTGCGGCGCACCATCGGGTATGACCGTCTGGAAACGGAAGAAGAACACCAGCTGCTGGAACGCATCTACCAGGACTTGCGCGTGTATATCAACTTCTTTCAACCCGTTCTCAAACTCATTGGCAAGGAACGGATTGGCAACAAAGTCATTCGCAAGTATGATACCGCCAGAACACCCTTTCAACGTGTGATGGAACGCAAAGATGTTCCTCTTGAAAGAAAAGCACATCTACTGAACTTGTATCTCGGTCTCAATCCCGCTGAACTGCGCCGCCGCCTTGACAAGCAGGTTGCCAAACTGTGGAGACTTCCTTCCTGAGCATTGAGTTTATCGCTTATCAGGCTGCCAACTGGGCAGAAAGAAAAGGACAGAGATTTCTCTCTGCCCAGTTGTATAGCCGCTCACGACGGCGCTCGGGTCGCTCTCCAGCGTTGCCCTATCCTCCGAGTGAGCACAACTATTCTATCACCATGGAAAAAACCGACAACCTTTGGGTAACTTTTCTTTTTGAGGCAACGTTACCGCTAAAGTAACCTTTTATTTTGAGACATCACGGAGGTAAAAATAACTTCCGTTTTTTGACAGCAATTCCAAATATGAACTAATCAGGGAATAGAACTGCGGGAAAAAGAAAACTCCAAGCCCTCATTCTGGAAGAATGGAGGCTTAGGTAGTCGTCAAGGATAGGGAAATTAGGCGGATTGGAATCAGAAAATAGCGAAA